>NZ_VOHJ01000001.1 GCF_007923255.1 Vulcaniibacterium thermophilum
GCGAAGCGTTCGGCGCGGATCAACCCAACCCGGACCCCGACGCCGACGGCATCGCCTTCGTGTTCGACATGCGCTTCCCAGGGCAGCGCTACGACAGTGCGAGCGGCCTGAACTACAACTACTTCCGCGATTACGAGCCGACGACGGGGCGGTATGTGCAGAGTGATCCGATTGGACAGATTGGCGGACTAGCGACTTTTGCATACTCCCTCTCAAATCCCCTGGTACTGTTCGATCGCAATGGGCTGGCAGCGTGCCGGATTGAGGCTGAGTTTGATGGCGATTACAAGAAGACCGGTTATATCGACAAGCGTGTGATTTCGTACACAGAGCGTCGGATTTGCGTTCCAGTTCCAGGGGTTGCACCCCCGGGGCCCACAGACTACATACCAGATCCCAGAGAGTACCCAGGGAGTGGGCGTGGCCGGATTCGAAGGTTTCCATTTGGTGTGCTCTCTTCATACAGTAGCTTCTGCGTGTTCCGCTACGCCACGACCTATAATTACTTCGACGAGTACGCGCTGAATATTTCGTACTACAACGTATGCCGCGATAGTTGTGGAGAAATCCTTTCGCGAGATTTCGTCCGAAGCGCTAAGGATTACAAGTACGAATATAGAGACACCGGGACCGAGGTTCGCTATGAATACAAGCTGCTCGACTCGCCCACGATGTAAAACCATTCTTTTCACCGCTATCGCGTTGAGCATTGCGGCTGTGGGGTTGCTTGGGTGCTCGATTGAAACTCAGCGGGGCGATGCCTGGAAATTGATCGATGGTGAACATCAGGATCTTCGAAGGGAAATTGCAATCGACTTTGCCAAGAACCCTGGCGCCGCACAGGAGAAGTATCTGACCGAATGGAAAGTGCTCAGGAGAAAGCAGAGCTTATTCGTACGGGACAAGATCTTTCTTGTTACTGTCGCGGGCGAGATGATGGCCCTACGGCGCGAGGGTGAGTATGAGAAGGTGGCCGCTAGTTTTCTGGGTGACCCATCACCTGAGGTGGTGGGGGGGGGCAATTGCCACGCTAGCTCAATCGCGAGATATCAAAACTATTGCAACGCTGCAAAAGTTTGGCTCAAGTGCAAATGAGAGGTATGCGACGGAAGCTATAAACGCTCTGTT
The DNA here is from genome assembly GCF_007923255.1 of Vulcaniibacterium thermophilum. Taxonomy (GTDB): domain Bacteria; phylum Pseudomonadota; class Gammaproteobacteria; order Xanthomonadales; family Xanthomonadaceae; genus Lysobacter_F; species Lysobacter_F thermophilum. The sequence continues at coordinate 1,129 of NZ_VOHJ01000001.1, forward strand.
ATCACGACATTTGCGGGCGAGCCGTCAAGCAGATCGAGCCATCGAAGCGGAAATGCTGGAAAGCGCTATCAACATGGTCTGCGCACAACCTCAAACTTTGGTGGCACAGCAAGAGTGTGATTCTTGGCAGAGGCATATGCAGCAACGTTAGCCGTGGGCCTGCGGGCGGCTGTGTGGTGGTCGCGCCACACCCGCTACAACGCCGTCGGTCGGCAACACCGCCGCCATTGACGCACGCGAATTGGTCTGGTGCGGCCAACCGGCTGGGGGAGATGGGGTCAGCCAGCGTAGCCCGGTAAGGTCGAAGGCCGAACCCGGGTTTCTCATGGGAGGTGGAAGGCGAGTGAGCACGTTGAGGATCGACCACCGGCGTGGCGGCAAAGCCGAACTTTTCCGTCCCTAGGTGGGCACCACCCGCGCTACAGCGTCTACGACGAAGCCGGTCGCTGGCTGGCGACTACGACCCCGGCGCTCGGATCCAGGAGGTCATCTGGCTGGACGACCTGCCGGTCGGCCTGATCGCCAAGGACCCAGCGGCGAACGACAGGCTGTACTACATCCAGCCCGACCACCTCGGCAGCCCGCGTGTCGTCATCGACCCGATCTGACCTGTCCCCGCTGAGCCGTACCGAAGTTAGGTGGAGTCCGTCACTAAGAGAGAACGGACATGCGCAGGAGAGCAGTTCTGGCGGGTCGGCCGTGCGCCTCTCCCTCAGTTGGGAGAAGAACCAAAAGAAAGCCCCGCATGCGCGGGGCTTTCCGGTGCGGCTGGTCGTGCGTCAGAACTCGAAGCCGACGCGGGCGTAGTAGAAGCCGCCGTTGAAGCCGTACGGGGCGTGCACGGCGTAACGCGCGCCGGCGACGCCGCCCCACGGGTTCTCGTCGGGCACCTCGTCGAACAGGTTCTGCGCGCCGATGTTGAAGTACAGGCCGGAGGCGAACTTCCAGCCCACTTCCGCATCGACGGTCCAGGCGCTGCCTTCGTAGATCGGCAGGCCGCCGTCTTCCGCGCGCACCACGTCGCTGTCGAGGTGATCCTCGTAGAACGAGCCGTAGTAGCTCACGCGCAGATTGGCGCGGAACACCTCGCGCTGGTGGTTGATGCTGAAGTAGCCCTTGGTGCGCGGCAGGGATTCCTCCAGCTTCTTGATGCGCGCCTCGGTGATGATGCCCGGCGTGAAGTCGTCGACCTCGGTCTTGTTCCAGTTCACTGCCAGCGAGTACGTGGTCTCGCCGCCGAAATGCTGGCTGGTGTAGCTGGAGACCAGGTCGATGCCGGTGGTGGTGGTGTCGAAGTCGTTGACGAAGAAGTTCACCCGGCTGAGCGTGGCCGCCTCGGGCACGCCGGCGGCGATCAGCGCGGCGCGGTCGGCATCGGTGATGGTGAAGTCCGTGCTGCGCGCGATGCGGTCGGTGACCTTGATGCGGTACGCGTCGAGTGTGGTCTGCCAGTCGCCGGTGTTCCAGACCAGGCCGACCGAGGCGTTGCGCGATTCCTCCGGCGTGAGCGCCTCGCCGCCGTAGAACGCGGCCACCGGATTGGTGGGCGGCAGCGTGGCGGTATCGCGCAGTTCGCCATCGATGAAGGCGGTGGTGACCTGGCTGATGTTCGACTGGCCGGGCGTCGGCGCGCGGAACCCGGTGCTGAAGGCGGCGCGCAGCGCGAAGGTGTCGCTGAAGTCGTAGCGGGTGGTGAGCTTCCAGTTGGTGGTGCCGCCGAAGTCGCTGAAATCCTCGTGGCGTACGGCGGCCGCCAGCAGGAAGCGGTCGGTGAAGCGCGCTTCGGCGTCGACGTAGACCGCCCAGTTGTCGCGGCTCCAGGTGCCGGCGGTGCGCGGGTTGAAACCGGGGAAGCCGTTGGAGCCGATGCTGAAGCCCTGCTGGGTCAGCGGGCCGATGGCGAACGAGGCCGGGTCGCCCTGGATCACTTCGAATTCTTCCTCGCGCCACTCGGCGCCCATGGCCAGCGCGATCGGAGCGACGGTGAAGCCGGTCTCGATGTCGTGGCCGAGGTCGAAGTTCACGTTGCGCTCGGTCTGCACGTTACCGCCCGGGTTGAAGCGGAAGCCGGCCGGCTGGTTCGGACCCTGCGAGGCGTTGACCGTGTTGAGGATGAAGAAGTCGATCTCGTTGCGGCCCCAGGAGGCGCTGAAGTCCCAGTGCCAGCCTTCGCCCCACACGCCCTTGACGCCGGCGGTGATCGCGCGGTCCTCCATTTCGCCGCCGAAGTTCGGCGTGAAGCCGCCGGGGAACATCGACAGGAAGGTGAAGCAGTGCGCCGGCAGGGCGGAGACCTGCGGGCCGACGACCGAGTACGGGATGAGGTTGCCGTTGCCGTCGCGCAGGGCGATGGTCGGGCACGGATTGCCGTTGAGCGAGCCGATCAGCAGCGTCTGCCCGCCGTCGTTGGAGTAGACGCCGCCGCGGGTGGTCGGATTGCGGTAGTAGAAGCCGCCGATCACTTCGCGCCGCGCGTAGTTGCCGAACGCGTAGATATCCACCGTGTCGGTCGAGATCGCCATGTTGGCGACGAACTTGTGGTCCTTGTCGGTTTCCGGCGAGCCCCAGATCTGCGCCGGGTTGCGCACGCCGGGGTACCCGGCTGCGGCGACCGCGGCGGCGTCGTCGCGCTGCACGCTGCGCGAGGTGGCATCGGCCGTGCGCCACTCGGCGGTAAGGGTGGCGAAGCCGTTCTCGGTGAGCGGCAGGCCGATCTGCGCGCTGTACTGCTGGGTGAAGCCGTCGCCTTCGTAGTACTCGCCGGCGAACGCCTCGAAGGTGCCGCCTTCGCGGCGGCTGCGCAGGCCGAAGTTGATCACGCCGGCGATGGCGTCCGAGCCGTACTGTGCCGCGGCGCCGTCGCGCAGCACTTCGACCTGTTCCAGCGCCAGCGAGGGGAAGACCGAGATGTCCGGGCCCTGCGCGCCGTCGGACAGGCCGTGGCCGAGGAAGGTGATGACCGCCGAGCGGTGGCGGCGCTTGCCGTTCACCAGGATCAGCGTGTTGTCCGGCGGCAGGCCGCGCAGGTTGGCCGGACGCACGAGCGTGGCGGCGTCGTCGATGGGAATGGTGCTGACGTTGAACGACGGCACCATCACGCGCAGCTTGTCGAGTACGTCGACCGACGGCTGGTTGTGGAATTCCTGGCCGTCGAGGATGTCGATCGGAACCGCCGAGGTGGCTTCCGTGCGCGGCTTGGTGCGCGAGCCGAGCACCGAGACGGTCTCGAGGGTGGTGGCCCCCTCTTCGCCTGTCTGCGGCGCGGGTGTCTCCTGCGCGCCGGCCACGCCGGCCACCGACAGCACGGTGGTCGCCAGAGCCAGGCGGATGCCCAGTGCCAACGAATGGCGCCCGAGGCGCCGTTGAGCGTGCGTGTTCGCCCTCATCTCCTACCCCTCATCGTGTTGGATGAATCGGTTGTGACGCGTCCGTGTGACTTTGCCGCCCCTGTCCGTATTCCTTAAGGGCGTCTTAACATCGAACGAATCCGGCGCGCAAGCCGCCCGGCCGGGCGCATGGGGTGGGGCGAGCGCGGGCGTCAAGCCGGGGCGCGCCGCGCCGATACTGGAAGCGAAGGGGGCGTCACCGGCCGCCTCGGCGCCAAGGCTAGAATCCCGCCATGCAGCAAGAACCCACTCCGCTGACCCGCCAGCTCCTGATCGCCTTGCCCGCGCTGGCGCAGACCAACTTCTCCCGCAGCGTGGCCCTGATCTGCCAGCACGACGAGGACGGGGCGCTGGGCATCGTGGTCAACCGGCCCTCGGAATACACGCTGGGCGACGTGCTCAGCCAGATGGGCATCGAGGGCGGCGATCCGGCGGTGCGCGGCCAGGCGGTGCTGGCCGGCGGGCCGGTGCACCAGGAGCGCGGCTTCGTGCTGCACGACGGCGGCGTGCGCTGGACTTCGACGGTCGCCATCGGCGGCGGGCTGTATCTCACCACTTCGCGCGACATCCTCGAATCGATGGCGGCCGGCGAGGGGCCCGACCACGCGCTGGTGGCGCTGGGCTGCGCCGGCTGGGCGCCGGGCCAGTTGGAGAAGGAACTGGCCGAGAACGACTGGCTGACCGCGCCGGCCGATTCCGAACTGCTGTTCACCCTGCCGCTGGAGACCCGCTGGCAGGCGGCGGCCGGACGCATCGGGGTGGATTTCGCCCACCTCGCGGACTACACCGGGCACGCCTGAGCCGTATGCCCGGCGCCATCCGCGACGGCGGCACCGTGCTCGGCTTCGACGTCGGCGCGCGTCGCATCGGTGTGGCCGTCGGCAGCACGTTCGGTCACGGCGCGCGCGCGCTGGCGGTGGTCGACGTGCATGCGCACGGCCCGGACTGGGGCGCGATCGAGCGGTTGTTCCGCGAGTGGCGGCCCGACGGTTTCATCGTCGGCGACCCGATGACGCTCGACGGCGGCGAGCAGCCCTCGCGCACGCGTGCGCATGCGTTCGCGCGCGAACTGCAGGTGCGTTTCCGTCTGCCGGTGCTGCTGGTCGACGAACGCGCCAGTTCGATCGAGGCGGCCCAGCGCTTCGCGGTGGAACGCGCGCAAGGGCGCAAGCGCCGGCGCGATGCGGATGCGCTGGATGCGGTGGCGGCGGCGGTGATCGTCGAGCGCTGGCTGGCCGCGCCGCAGGACGCGCGGGCGCTGGAGAACTAGCGCCCGCCCGCGGGCGTGGCCGCGGTGGGCAGTAGAATCGCGCGGTCCCGGCCATCGCCCCTGCCATGCCCCATCTGCTCACTCTCGACGGGATGCCGCGCGAACGCATCCTGGCTCTGCTCGATCGCGCCCAGTTGTTCGCGGAGGGCCACGACCTGCGCGGCTCGCTCGCCGGCACCGCGGTCTGCACGCTGTTCTTCGAGCCCTCCACCCGCACGCGCATGAGCTTCCATCTCGCCGCGCAGCGGCTGGGCGCCGACGTGCTGAACTTCGACGCCTCGACCTCGTCCACCCGCAAGGGCGAGACCGCGCTCGACACGCTGAGGAATCTCGAAGCGATGGGCGTGCGCGGCTTCGTCGTCCGCCACTCGGAGGACGGTGCGGTGGCGGCGCTCGCGCGTCGCGTGCGGCCGGGCACCGCGCTGATCAACGCCGGCGACGGTCGCAGCGCGCATCCGACCCAGGGCCTGCTGGACATGCTGACGCTGCGCCAGGCCAAGGGCGATGCGTTCGAGCGGCTGACCGTGCTGATCGTCGGCGACGTGCGCCATTCGCGCGTCGCGCGCTCGGACCTGCATGCGTTGCGCACGCTCGGCGCCGGCGAGATCCGCGTGTGTGGGCCGCAGGCGCTGCTGCCCGACGACGGCACGCTGGCCGGTTGCGCCGTCTCGCACGATCTGGATGCGGCGCTGGACGGCGTCGACGTGGTGATGATGCTGCGCCTGCAGCGCGAGCGGATGGAGGAGGGGCTGGTCAGTTCGCTGGAGGACTACCACCGCACCTACGGCCTGACCGCGCAGCGCCTGCGCCGCGCGAAGCCGGACGCGGTGGTGATGCATCCGGGACCGATCAACCGCGGCGTGGAGATCACCGACGAGGTGGCGGACGGGCCGCAGTCGCTGATCCTGCGCCAGGTGCACAACGGTGTGGCGGTGCGGATGGCGGTGCTGGAGTCGCTGCTGGGCTGAGGCTCAGCCGCGGGTCTGCGGATGAACACGCATGCCAGCGGAGTAGCCCGGGTAAGCGAAGCGCACCCTGGGCTGTGGAGGCTGGCCGCCCCGGATGCGGCCTGCGGCCTTATCCGGGCTACGACCGCTGGTTCAACGGAGTAGCCCGGGTAAGCGAAGCGCACCCGGGGCTGTGGACTGCGGCCGACCCCGGATGGCCTGCGGCCTTATCCGGCCTGCGGGGTATCGGGGGTCTCGGGGAACTCCTGCGCCAGGCGCGCGATCACGGCGCGGCAGGTTCCGGCATCGAGCGCGAGCGGCAGCGCGTCGGCGTGCGGGGCGTCTTCGCCGAGCACCGAGGCCATCGCCAGACGTTCGCCGGCGACGAGCACCGCGGCGGCCGGGGCGCGACGGTCGCCCTCGGCCGCCTGTTCGAGCGCGTCGACCACGCCGTCCGGCACGCGCCAATGGCGTGCGGCGCGGGTGGTGAGACGGGCCGCTGCGCGGTGCAGTTCGAGCGCCGCCGCCTCCTCGACCGCGGCCCGCATCAGCACCGGCATCGGCGCGTGGCGCAGCAGCGCGGACAGGCCGGTGGTCCCGAGCACCGCCGCCAGTTGCACGTCGGATGCGTCGCACCGTCCGGGCGCCAGCAGCGCGCACGCGGTCATGTGGCGCTGCGTGTGCATCCAGAGGCGATCGAACGTGCGCGAGCCCGACGGCAGGCGCTCGCCCTGCGCGATCGGGCGCATCAGCACCGCGAGCGCGACGCGCCTGAGGCCATCGTGTCCCAGGCGCTGGACCGCCGCGGTCAGATCGTCGACCGCGCGCGCGCGTCGGTAGTACGCGCTGTTCGCCACCCGCAGCACCTCGCCGGCGACCACCGGATCGCGTGCGACGCAGTCGGCGAGCGCCTGCGCGCGGACGTCCTCGCGCCGCAGCGCGGCCAGCAGCGTCGGCAGCAGGGCGGGCAGGCGCGGCAGGCGGGCGACGTCGATCGCCGCGGCGATCGGGTCGGGCGACGCCGGTCCGGCGAGCGCGTGCGCATCCGCGCCGGCGGAGTCCGCCGGCAGATCCAGTACCCAGCGCAGCCATCGCGGTCGAAGCGCATCGCCCGCGTCCTCCGCGTCCGGCGCCGTGCGCGCGATCGTCTCGTCCTGCCGCCTGCGCGGCCACCAGCGCCCCAGCATCGCTCCCCCTCGCGTGCACGACGGCCGGCCAGGCCGGCCGGGCAAGCGTAGCGTCCGCGCCGTCAGGGAGCCATGCCGGCCGCGCGCAGCGACCGCGGCGCCACCAGCACCAGCACCGCGACCACCGCGAGCAGACGCCACGCCGCGGCGACGAAGCCGCCTTCGCCGACCAGCGAGGCGATCAGCGCGGTCAGCACGGCGCACGGCACCAGCACGACGGTCGCGGTGGCGAACAGCGCCAGCGTGAACAGGCGCTGCGCGCGGCGGTCGGACGCGGCATCGTGCGGCCGGCCGCGCAGATGGCGGAGGCCCTGCCAGCCCAGCACCGCGATCGCGAGCCAGATCGACACCGCCTTCGCCGCGCCCATCGTCAGCACCCAGGCGATGAACAGACCGACCGCCCCCGCGATCGCGCCCGGCCCGCCCGCGGCGGCACCGGCCCAGCCGCCTGCGATCAGCGCGAACAGCGCCGGCAGCATGGCCCAGGCGAGCTGCGCCCAGTTCGCGGGTGATGTGAGTTGTTCGAGGACGGTCGGTTCGCGGTGCGGCGTCATGCGCGGGCGTGTCGGTGGTGGTGGAGGTCAGCGCAGCAGGATGAGCGACGCCAGCCCGAGGAAGGTGAGAAAGCCCATCACGTCGGTGACGGTGGTGAGGATCACGCCGCCGGCGAGCGCGGGATCGAAACCCATGCGCTTGAGCGTCACCGGCACCAGCACGCCGGCGCTCGCCGCCGCCAGCAGGTTGAGCGTGAGCGCGGTGCCGATCACCAGCGACAGCGCGAGGTCGCGGTACCAGGCCAGCACGATCAGGCCGAGGAACAGTCCGAGCGACAGCCCGTTGATGAGCGCCACCGCCAGCTCCTTGCGCAACAGCACCCACATGTTGGACGCGCCGATCTGGCCGAGCGCCAGGCCGCGGATCGCCAGCGCCAGCACCTGGGTGCCGGCGTTGCCGCCCATGCCGGCGACGATCGGCATCAGCACCGCGAGCGCGACGATCTTCTCGATCGTGGCCTCGAAGCGGCTGACCACGCTGGCGGCGAGGAACGCGGTGCCGAGGTTGATCGTCAGCCACAGCAGGCGACGGCGGAACGCGCGCCGGATCGGGCTGAACAGGTCCTCATCCTCGTCCAGGCCGGCGGCGCCCAGCGCCTGGTGCTCGGCCTGCTCGCGGATGATGTCGACCACGTCGTCGATGGTGATGCGGCCGAGCAGGATGTTGTTGTCGTCCACCACCGGCGCGCTGATCCAGTCGTGGTCGGAGAACTTGCGCGCGACCTCGGCCGAGGACTCGTTGACGTTGATCGCCGGCTGTTCGTCGTCGATCAGGCGGTTGATCGGCGTGTTCGGGTCCTGCGTGAGCAGCGCCTGCAGCGCGATCCGGCCAAGGTACTGGTGGCGGCGGTTGACCACGTACAGGTGGTCGGTGTGCTCCGGCAGCTCGCCGCGCAGGCGCAGGTAGCGCAGCACCACGTCGATGGTGGTGTCGGCGCGCACCGTCACCACGTCGGGGTTCATCAGGCGGCCGGCGGTGTCCTCGTCGTAGGACAGCACCTGTTCGAGGCGCTCGCGGTTCTCGCGGTCCATCGACTTGAGCACCTCGTCGATGACCGTGTCGGGCAGGTCCTCGACCAGGTCGGCAAGGTCGTCGATGTCGAGATCCTCGACCGCGGCGACGATCTCGTCGGTGTCCATGTCGGCGAGCAGGCTCTCGCGCACCTCGTCGCCGACGTGCACCAGCACCTCGCCGTCGTCCTCCGGATCGACCAGGCCCCACACCACGGCGCGCTGATCCGGCGGCAACGACTCGAGCAGATTGCCGATCTCGGCGGGCGAGAGCGTGTTGACCAGCCGCCGCACCGGACCGAGGCGGCCGCTGTCGAGCGCGTCGGAAAGCAGGCGCAGCTGGCGCGCGGTCTTGTCGTGGCGGATGGCTTCGGCCATGCGGCGCTCCGGGTCGAGAGCCGCATCCACGACGGGATGCGACCGGCTTCAGGCGTTCATGTCGCGATTATCGCCGCTGCGGATGACGGACGGGAATGGGGCGGGACGCGATCCGCACGCCGGGCCCACGGCACGCGCGTTCAGATGTCGCCGTACAGCGCCTGCAGCGCCGCGATCGCCGCGAGGCCCGCGGTCTCGGTGCGCAGCACGCGCGGGCCGAGGCGGAGTCCGGCGAAGCCGGCGGCCCGCAGGTGCTCGCGGTCGCGCGGCGACCAGCCGCCCTCGGGGCCGACCGCGAGGCAGAGCGTCCGCGACCCGTCGAGGGCGAGCGTGCGCAGGCCGTGCGCGCCTTCCGGATCGAGCAGCAGTCCGAACGCATCGTGCGGCAACGCGACCAGCGCCTCATGCAGCGGCACCGGCGCGGCGACCTCGGGCACCGTCGCGCGCCCGCACTGCTCGCAGGCGGAGGCGACCACCTGCCGCCAGTGCGCCAGCCGCTTCTCCGCGCGCGCCTCGTCCAGGCGGACCTCGCTGCGCTCCGAGAACAGCGGCCGGATCGCGCTCACGCCCAGTTCGGTGGCCTTCTGCAGGATCAGATCCATCTTCTCGCCGCGCGCCACGCCCTGCAGCAGGACCAGCCGCAACGGCGATTCGCGCTCGACCGCGACGCGCGCTTCGACCCGCGCGCGGACTTCGCGCTTGCCGACGGCGACCAGCCGCGCCGGGTGGTCGTGGCCGTCGCCGTTGAACAGCACGCACGGGTCGCCTTCGCGCAGGCGCAGCACGCGCACGAGGTGATTGGCGGCGTGCTCGGGCAACGCGAGTTCCACGCCCGGCGCGAGCGGCGCATCGACGAAGGCGCGGGTGATCCTCACGCGGGATCTCCGGTGGCGATGCGGATCGCGGCGGCAGTGACCTCGGCGAGGTGGTCGAGCGCGGCCTCGTCCACGCAATAGGGCGGCATCCAGTACAGCACGTCGCCCAGCGGGCGCAGCAGCACGCCGCGCTCGAGCGCGGCGCGGTAGGCGCGCAGGCCGGTGCGACGCGCGGGATCGAACGGCGTGGCCTTGTCGCCGTCGCGGGTCAGCTCGAAGGCGACGATCATGCCGGTCTGGCGCACGTCGGCCACGTGCGGCTGCGCGCCGATCGCGCGCGCCCGTTCGGCCATGCCCTGCGCGGTGACGCGGTTGCGCGCCAGCACCTCGTCCTGCTCGAAGATGGCGAGCGATGCCAGCGCCGCCGCGCACGCCAGCGGGTTGCCGGTGTAGCTGTGCGAATGCAGGAACGCGCGCTCGCGCGAGTCGTCGAGGAAGCCGTCGTACAGCGCCTGGGTGGCGAGCACCGCGGCCAGCGGTAGCGCGCCGCCGGTGAGGCCTTTCGACACGCACATCAGGTCGGGCTGGATGCCGGCCTGCTCGCAGGCGAACAGCGTGCCGGTGCGGCCGAACCCGACCGCGATCTCGTCGGCGATCAGGAACACGCCGTGGCGATCGCACAGCTCGCGCACGCGCCGCAGGTACTGCGGGTGATGCATGCGCATGCCGCCGGCGCACTGCACCAGCGGTTCGAGGATCAGCGCGCAGACTTCGCCGGCGTGGGCCTGAAGCAGCGCGGCCAGTGCATCGGCGGCACGGTCGGCGCGCTGCGCGGGCGTCTCGCCGGCTGCGCACGGATAGGCGTCGGGCGACGGCGCGAACAGCGCCTCGGCCAGCAGCGGCGCGTACACGCGGCGGTAGAGCGGGATGTCGCCGACCGCGAGCGCGCCCAGCGTCTCGCCGTGGTAGCCGTTCGCCAGCGCGACGAACTTCGTGCGGCCGTCGATGCCGCGATTGCGGAACCAGTGGAACGCCATCTTCAGCGCCACTTCCACGCCCGCCGAGCCGTTGTCGGCGTAGAACACCTTGGCCAGCGGCGCGCGGCCGGGCTCGCGCGGGGCGATGGCGAGCAGGCGCTCGGCCAGCTCGACCGCGGGCGCGTGCGAGACGCCGGCCAGGATCACGTGCTCGAGCGTGCGCGCCTGTCGCGCGATCGCCTCGGCGATGCGCGGCTCGGCATGGCCGTGGATGTTGGTCCACCAGCTCGAGATCGCATCGAGATAGCGCCGTCCGTCGCGGCCGATCAGCCACGCGCCCTCGCCGCGCTCGACCGGCAGCAGCGGCAGCGTGTCGGGGTGCTCGCGCATCTGCGTGCACGGGTGCCAGAGCACGGCGAGGTCGCGCGCGCGCCACGCGGCCGCGTCGTCGCGCTCTGCTAGCATGCGGGGATCGTGAGGAGCCGTCTGCATCCGTCCATTATCGCCGCCCGCCCGGCCGCCGGAGAGTGCCGGTGAGCCGCGCGTTGCCGACCATCCACGGCGTCACCCGCCGGACCGAATCCGACGGGCGGGTGGTCGAGGAGCTGGATCTCGAATTCGGCAACGGCGAGCGCCGTCGCTATCACCGGGTCGTGCCGCAGGGGCAGGGCGCGGTGATCGTGGTGCCGATGCTCGATAAGGACACCGTGCTGCTGGTGCGCGAATACGCCGCCGGCGTGCACCGTTACGAGCTGGGGCTGGTCAAGGGCCGCATCGACGCCGGCGAGACGCCGCTGCAGGCGGCCGACCGCGAGCTGAAGGAGGAAGCCGGCTACGGCGCGCGTTCGCTGACCCTGCTGCGCACGCTCACGCTGGTGCCGACCTACATGGGCCACCAGACCTACGTGGTGCTGGCGCGCGATCTCTACCCCGAGCGCCTGCCCGGCGACGAGCCCGAGCCGCTCGACGTGGTGCCGTGGCGGCTCGATGCATTGCACGAACTGATTCTGCGCGAGGACTTCAGCGAGGGGCGCAGCATCGCCGCGCTGTTCATCGCGCGCGAATGGCTGAAGGGAGCACGCGATGCGGATGGATGAGCTGTGCGAGGGCGCGATCGCGGTGGCCCAGGCGGCCGCGGAGGCGATCCTGCACGTGTATCGCGGCGAGTTCGACGTCGAGCACAAGCGCGACGCCTCGCCGCTGACCGCGGCCGACCTCGCCGCGCATCATTGCATCGTCGACGGGCTGGCGAAGCTGACGCCGGACGTGCCGGTGCTGTCGGAGGAAGCGGCGAACCAGGTGCCGCCGCACGTGCGCCGCGGCTGGCATCGGCTGTGGCTGGTGGACCCGCTCGACGGCACCCGCGAGTTCGTCAAGCGCAACGGCGAGTTCACCGTGAACCTCGCGCTGATCGAGGACGGTGTCAGCGTGTTCGGCGTGGTGCAGGCGCCGGTGACCGGTGTGGTCTGGTACGGCGGCGCCGCGCTCGGCGGCGCGTTCCGCCGCGACGGCACCATCACTGTGCCGCTGCGCGTGCGCCAGCCTGCGACGTCGCCGCTGCGCGTCGCCGCCAGCCGCTCGCACCGCGATGCGCGCACCGAGGCGCTGATCGCGCGCATGGGGCCGATCGAGGAAGTGAACCTCGGCTCCTCGCTGAAGTTCTGCCGCCTCGCCGAGGGCGGGCTCGACGCCTATCCCCGCTTCGGCCCCACCTGCGAATGGGACACCGCCGCCGGCCAGGCCGTGCTGGAAGCCGCGGGCGGCTGCGTGATCGATCCGCGCGGCCGCCCGTTCCGCTACAACCAGCGCGACACCCTGCTCAACGGCGATTTCTTCGCCCTCGGCGATCCCGCGCTGCCGTGGCGGGCGTGGCTGGGCGAATGAGGCGCCGATCTGCGCGGATCGAAAGCGGATCAGGACAACGATCGCCGAATCTCCATTTGCGGTAGGTTGGGCTGAGCCGAAGGCGAAGCCCAACGTGCCCGGGCTTCCCGCCGCCATTTGTTGGGCTTCGCCACGCTCAGCCCAACCTACGGCTGTCGATCCGTGTCCATCCGCGCCGATCCCTGGCTGTCAGACCACCCACCATGACCGACCCGCACCCGATCGAACGCCTGCTCGAGATCATGGCCCGCCTGCGCGACCGCGAGCGCGGTTGCCCGTGGGACATCGAGCAGACCTTCGCGACCATCGCGCCGTACACGATCGAGGAGGCGTACGAGGTCGCCGACGCGATCGACCGCGGCGACCTCGCCGCGCTGAAGGACGAGCTGGGCGACCTCTTGCTGCAGGTGGTCTTCCACGCGCAGATGGCGCGCGAGCAGGGCGCGTTCGCGTTCGCCGACGTGGTCGCCGCGATCTGCGACAAGATGGTGCGGCGGCATCCGCACGTGTTCGGCGACGCCGACATCGCCGACGCCGAGGCGCAGACCGCGGCGTGGGAGGAGACCAAGCGCCGCGAGCGCGAGGCGGCGGGCGAGAACGACGGCTCCGCGCTCGCCGGCATCTCGCGCGGGCTGCCGGAGTGGATGCGCGCGATCAAGCTGCAGAAGCGCGCCGCGCGCGTGGGTTTCGACTGGCCGGGCGTGCAGCCGGTGATCGCCAAGCTGCACGAGGAGATCGAGGAAGTGCGCGCCGAGTTCGCGGCGAAGGCGGCGGGCGATGCGCAGGCGCAGGCGCGCCTGGAGGACGAGATCGGCGATCTGCTGTTCGTGTGCGCCAACCTGGCGCGCCACGCCGGCGTCGATCCCGGCGCCGCGCTGCGGCGCGCCAACCTGAAGTTCGAGCACCGCTTCCGCGCGATGGAGGCGCTGGCGCAGGCCGAAGGTCGCGCGCTGGCGGAACTCGATCTCGACGCGCAGGAGGCGCTGTGGGACCGCGCCAAGGCGGCCGGGCGCTGACCGCAAATCCCGTAGAGCGGCTTCAGCCGCGATCCGGGAGAGAGCGGCGCAGCGTTGTCGCGGCTGAAGCCGCTCCTGCCGACCGCTGCGCGGCGGCTCAGAAGCGGATGCGGCCGGTGAGGATGTCCTTGAACATCACCCAGTCGCCCATCAGCGACCAGACCGGATGACGGAACGTCGCCGGCCGGTTCTTCTCGAACACGAAGTGCCCCACCCAGGCGAAGCCGTAGCCGCACACCGGCATCGCCAGCAGCCACCACGGTTCGCGCTGCACGATCGCAAGCGCGAGGAACACCAGCACGCCGCAACTGCCGATGAAATGCAGCCGCCGGCTGGTGCGGTTGGCGTGCTCGCTGAGGTAGAACGGGTAGAACTCGCGGAAGCTGGCGAAGCGTGGCATGGACGGCTCCGGGGATCCTTTCGCGGCGCCATCATGCGACGGGCGCCGTGCGCGCGGTAGCCGCCCGTCAGTCCAGGAAGATCAGCCACGCCGCCGCCACGATCAGGGCGAACCCCGCCCAGTGGTTCCACTTCAGCGGCTGCCCCAGGTACAGCGCCGAGAAGCAGGCGAACACCAGCAGGGTGATCACCTCCTGCATGCCCTTGAGCTGGGGCGCGGAGTACACCGCCGCGCCCATGCGGTTGGCCGGCACCATCAGGCAGTATTCGAAGAACGCGATGCCCCAACTGGTCAGTATCACCAGCGGCAAGGCCACGTGCCGGTAGCGCAGATGGCCGTACCAGGCGAAGGTCATGAACACGTTGGAGCCGGTCAGCAGCAGCACGGGAAGCAGGCGTTCGAGCATGGGCGGGGTCCGGGGAGGGAGCACGCGACACTAGCCCCCCGTTCACGCCGCCTCAACACGGGGGCGGGCAGCCTTCACAAAACTGAAGACGCTCAGAGGAGTCGATGCCATGCAGATGCAGCGTGACGGCGGCCTGGTGCTCATCGTCGAGGACAACCGCAACATTTCCGAGATGGTGGGCGAATACCTGGAGGGCCGCGGTTTCGAGGTCGACTACGCCGGCGATGGCCTCGACGGCTACCGTCTGGCCGCCGAGAACAGCTACGACGTGGTGGTGCTCGACCTGATGCTGCCGCGTCTGGACGGCATCGAGGTCTGCCGCCGCCTGCGCAGCGAGGCCCGCAAGTCGACGCCGGTGCTGATGCTGACCGCGCGCGACACGCTCGACGAGAAGCTCACCGGTCTCGGCGCCGGTGCCGACGACTACCTCACCAAGCCGTTCGCGATCCAGGAGCTGGAAGCGCGCCTGCGCGCGCTGATCCGCCGCGAGCGCAAGCAGGTGGGCGGCGAGGTGCTGAAGGTCGCCGACCTGGTGCTCGATCCGGCATCGCTGCGCGTGACCCGCGGCGGTGTCGAACTGCAGCTCTCGCCGATCGGCCTGCGCCTGCTCACGATCCTGATGCGCGAGTCGCCGCGCGTGGTGAGCCGGCAGGAGATCGAGCGCGAGATCTGGGGCAACAGCCTGCCGGACTCGGACACCCTGCGCAGTCACCTGTACAACCTGCGCAAGACCATCGACAAACCCTTCGACAAGCCTCTACTCCACACGGTACAGAGCGCCGGCTACCGTATTGCGGACATCTCGCAGCCGCCGGAGTAGTCGTCCCTCATGCCCCAGGGACTGCCACGCAAGATCAAGGTCGCTTTCATCCTGCAGGCGTTCGTGGCCAGCATCGCGATCACGGTCGGCATCGTGATCGCGGGCTGGGCGATCCGCGAACACCTGATGCAGCAGCGCCTCGACGTCGAGGCGCGCGAGTTCTGGACGCACCGGGCCCGCGATCCGTCGTTCACCCCGCCGCAGGCCGCCAGCATCCGCGGATACCTGCGCACGCCCGGCGCGCCGCTCACCGGGATTCCGCAGGAACTGCGCGCGCTGGCGCCCGGGACGCACCGGCTGGACGACGGCCGCGTGGTGCGCGTCGAAGCGCGACCGGCCGGCACCCTGTACCTGCTGCTCGACGATTTCTTCGCCACCCGCAGCACCCTGCTGATGGGGATCGTGGCGATCGCGCTCTCGCTGCTGGTCACCTATCTGCTGTCGTGGCTGACCTACCGCACCTCCAAACGGCTGGTGGCGCCGGTGAGCTGGCTGGCCGAGGAGGTGGCGCGCTGGGATCCGCGCGGGCCCGACCCGCGCGCCCTCGTGCCGAGCAACCTGCCGGCGGAGGCCGGCAGCGAGGTCCATTCGCTGGCGACCGCGCTGCGCGGGCTGGCCGCGCGGGTGGCGGACTTCGTCCAGCGCGAGCGCGAGTTCACCCGCGACGCCAGTCACGAACTGCGCACGCCGCTGACCGTGATCCGCGTCGCGACCGACCTGATGATGGCCGATCCCGAAATGCCGCCGCGCGCGGTACGGTCGCTGGGTCGCGTGCAACGCGCCGGGCGCGACATGGAGGCGGTGATCGACGCCTTCCTGATCCTCGCGCGCGAGGCCGACATCCAGCCGCAGACCGAGGAGTTCGCGGTCGCCGACGTGGTGGCCGACGAGGTCGAACGCGTGCAGCCGCTGCTGGCCGGCAAGCCGGTGGAACTGCACGTGCACGACGAAGGCGCGCCGCGGCTGGTGGCGCCGCCGCACGTGCTGCGGGTGATGGTCGGCAACCTGCTGAGCAACGCGGTGCGCTTCACCGATCGCGGCGCGGTCAGCGTGCACATGTACGCCGATCGCATCGAGATCCGCGACACCGGCATCGGCATGTCGGAAGAAACGCTGGCGCGGGCGTTCGATCCGTTCTACCGCGCCCAGGTGGCCGAGAATTCGGGCAAAGGCATGGGGCTGTCGATCGTCCGCCGGCTCGGCGAGCGGTTCGGCTGGCCGGTGGAGCTGAGCAGCACGCTCGGGCAGGGCACGGTGGCGACGATCCGCTTCGCATCGCCCAAGTGACGCGACGAAACGCGCCGTCGAGGGCGATCGACGGCCGCCCTTGGACCCTTCGCCCCTTCCTCAGGACGCAACGCTCCGGCGCGCCTGGAGGCGCCGGTCAGGCGCGGCCTGCGCGCGGTCGGAAACTTCGTGCCACCGCCGCGGCATCGTCCACCGCCCGTATCCGCGCCGATCGCAATTCCTCGGCGAGATAGCGCGCGTTGGCGCCGCCGAGCCAGACCGGCACGTCGGGCGCCAGCGCGGCATCGAGCCGACGCAGCTCCTCCAGCGCCACGCGCGCCTGCTGCGGGTCCACCGAGCTCAGCGCGACGCCCGCGGCGCCGAGCTTGGACGCCACCCGCGCGATCTCCACTGCCGGCAGTTCGGTGCCGAGGTAGAGCACCGGCAGGCCCGCTTCGTGCGCCTGCAGCGCGGCGCCGATCAGACCGAGTTCGTGGCCTTCGCCCGGCAGCGTCGCGAACAGCACCCGGCGCCGCCGTTCGCGCGGCGGAGGATTGAGCACCGCGAGCAGTCGCATGCGCAGCAGGCTGCTGACCAGGCGCTCCTGGGCGACCGCGAGCCGGCCGTCGGCCCAGCGCAGTCCCACTTCCCGCAGCAGCGGCATGACCACGCGCTCCAGCAGGACCGGCATCGGCAGGGTGGCGATCGCCACCGACAGGTCGCGGTCGAATTCGTCGACGCGGTAGTCGGCGACGGCATCGAGCAGCCGCGACGGCAGCGTCTCCACGCCCCCGTAGGCGGCCCGACGGCCCTCGTCCAGCAGGCGGTCGAGCGCGGCATCGTCGAGCGCGGCCAGATCGCGGATCGGGTGGCCGCGGCTGGTCAGCCGGTGCAGCCGCGAGAGCCGCTCGATCGCCGCGGGGTCGTACAGGCGACGCCCGTTGGCGTCGCGCACCGGGCGGATCGCGCCATGCCGGCGCTCCCAGGCGCGCAGGGTCTCGGTGCTCAGTCCGGCGAGCTGGGCGGCGACCTTGATCGGGTACATGGCGCGAACGTACAGCATTTGTACAAGCCGTTGTTGTACGTCTGTCTAACGGCCGGGGGTGCAGAGTCCGCTTCGTTCCACCCCTTCCGGAGAACTCCATGGCTTCCCGCACCGCCCTGTTCCGAATCCCCGCGCTCGCCTGCGCGCTTGCCTTGGCCTGCCCGGCATCCGTCGCCGTTGCGGCGACCGCCGACGGCGGCACCGCCCACGGCGGCCGGGCGCAAACCCAGCCGCGCGCCGACATCGTCGATACCGCCGTCCGCGGCGGCCAGTTCAAGACCCTCGCCGCCGCGCTGAACGCGGCGGGCCTGGTCGAGACGCTGAAAGGGCCCGGTCCGTTCACCGTGTTCGCGCCCACCGACGCGGCCTTCGCGGCGCTGCCGCCGGGCACGCTGGAGGAGCTACTGAAGCCGGAGAACCGCCGGAAACTGGTCGCGATCCTCACCTACCACGTGGTGCCCGGCCGGGTCAGCGCGAGCCAGGCGGCGAAGCTGGACTCCGCCACCACCGTACAGGGCGGCGCCCTGGCGATCCGCGCCCGCGACGGCGCGGTGACCGTGGACGGCGCCCGCGTGGTCGCTGCCGACGTGGCCGCCAGCAACGGCGTGATCCACGTGATCGACAAGGTGCTCCTGCCCGAGGGCTGAGCATCCATCTCATCCGGAGAACCGCAATGAAGAGCCTGAATTTCGTGACGCTGGGCCTGCTGGTGATCGGCGGCCTCAACTGGGGACTGGTCGGCGCGTTCCAGTTCGATCTGGTCGCGGCGCTGTTCGGCGGCCAGGACGCGCTCCTGTCCCGCGTGGTGTACGGGCTGGTCGGGCTGTCGGCGCTGTGGCAGATCGCCGCGCTCGCACGCCCCGGATCGCGCGCCGACGTCGTTCGCAGCGCGTAACGCGCGCGTGGCCCCTTCGACGCCGGTCGCGGCAGCGCGGCCGGCGTCGCGCCGTCTGCACACGCCGCGCGGCTGGACCGCCCGGGGCCGTACGCTCGCAGCAGGCGCGGGCGGCGCTGCGCTCGGGCCGCGGGCCTTCCTGCGCCGCCGCGAATCGGCGAATCTGGGCAGCCCGCACACCGCCGTCCGTCCACATGCGAACCGTCGCCGCGCTGCTCCTGCTTGCCGCCATGTCCACCCACGCCGCCGAACCCGCCGCGCCCGCTCCCGAACGCCGGGTGGCGCTGGTCATCCACGGCGGCGCCGGCTTCGTGCCCAAGGATGCGCTCGGCGAGGAGGACCGGCGCGAGGTGCATGCCACGCTCAACCGCGCGCTGGATGCCGGCTACGCGATCCTGGCCCGCGGCGGCAGCGCGCTCGACGCGGTCGAGGCGGCGGTCGTCGTGCTGGAGGATTCGCCGCGCTTCAATGCCGGCAAGGGCGCGGTGTTCAACGCCAAGGGCGCGCACGAACTCGACGCCTCGATCATGGACGGCCACACCCGGCGCGCCGGCGCAGTCGCCGGAGTGACCACGGTGCGCAACCCGATCCGGCTGGCGCGTGCGGTGATGGAGCACACGCCGCACGTGATGCTCGCCGGCGCGGGCGCGGAGGAATTCGCCGACACGCGACCGGAGATCCGCCGCGTGCCGAACACCTGGTTCGACACCCCGCACCGCCGCGAACAGCTCGAGAAGGCGCAGCGCGCCGAGCGCGAGAAGCGCGCCGCGGTGCGCGATTCCGACAGCGACATGCCGGCCTACTTCGGCACCGTCGGCGCGGTCGCGCTGGACGCGCAGGGCCGCATCGCCGCCGCGACCAGCACCGGCGGCATGACCAACAAGCGCTACGGCCGGGTGGGCGACTCGCCGATCATCGGCGCCGGCACCTGGGCCGACGAGCGCTGCGGCGTGTCCGGCACCGGCTGGGGCGAGTTCTACATCCGCTACGCGGTGGCGCACGACATCTGCGCCCGCGTGGCCTACCGCGGGCAATCGCTGCAGGACGCCGCCGAGGAGGTGGTGAACCGCATCGTCCCCGCCGCCGGCGGCGACGGCGGCGCGATCGCGCTCGACCGCGACGGCAACATCGCCATGCCGTTCAACAGCGGCAGCATGTTCCGCGGCTGGATCCGATCCGACGGCAGCCGCGGCACCGCGATCCACGAAGACTGAACCGCCCCGTCCGGCCGCGGCCGGACGCCACGGGGCCTTGTGGCAGAATTCCCCGCCTGTCGCGGCCGCCGGAGACGGCTCCGCGCAGGCGCTCGTCGGACGACAGGATGGCGCCCGGGCACCACAACGTCAGCGTCGGGGGGCGCACATGGCGGACGAATACGGGCACCTGCCGCGCGGGCCGGGGCGGGTGCTGAAGGCGGCCTGGTGGTCGCTCAAGGGCCTGAGGGCCGCCTGGCTGCACGAGTCCTCGTTCCGGCTGGAGGTCTACCTGTTCGTCGTGCTGGCGCCGCTCGGCTGGTGGGCCGGACAGACGCCGGTGGAGCGCGTGCTGCTGGTCGGATCGCTGCTGCTGGTGCTGTCGGTGGAGCTGCTGAACTCGGCCGTGGAGGCGGTGATCGAGCGCTACGGCGCCGAGTTCCACGAGCTGGCCGGCCGAGCCAAGGACATGGGCTCGGCGGCGGTGCTGGTGGTCATGCTGAACGTGCTGCTGGTGTGGGGCTCGATCCTGGGCCCGCGCCTGTTCTGAAACAACGAGAAAAGAGGAAAACCCGTCCGTGATGGAGCTGCTGACCGATCCGCAGGTGTGGATCACCCTGTTCACGCTGAGCGCGATCGAGATCGTGCTCGGCATCGACAACCTGGTGTTCATCTCGATCGCGGTCAGCAAGCTGCCGTACGCGCGGCGTGAGGTCGCGCGCAAGTTCGGCATCGCGGTGGCGTGCATCACCCGCATCGGCCTGCTGGTCACGCTCGCCTGGCTGGCCGGTCTGACCGACGATCTGTTCTCGGTGATGGGGCACGGCATTTCGGTGCGCGACCTGGTGCTGATCCTCGGCGGCGCGTTCCTGGTGGTGAAGGGCACCGGCGAGATCCGCGACCTGATCGCCGGCGAGCCGGAAGAGGAGGACATCCACACCCGCCCGGCCACCGCGTTCTGGGCGGTGATCGCGCAGATCGCGATCATCGACATCGTGTTCTCGCTCGATTCGGTCATCGCCGCGGTGGGCATGGCCAACCACATCCCGGTGATGGTCGCCGCGATCCTGCTGGCGGTGGCGGTGATGCTGCTGGCGTCCAAGCCGCTGGGCCACTTCATCGACACCAATCCGACCATCAAGATGCTGGCGCTCGCCTTCATCGTGCTGGTCGGCGTGTATCTGGTGCTGGACGGCTTCGAGCTGCACGTGCCGAAGGCCTACGTGTACTTCGCGATGGGCTTCTCCGCCGCGGTGGAGGCGCTCAACCTGTGGGCCCGGCGCCGGGCCCAGCGGCGCCTGCAGCCGGAATAGCCGGGCCGTTGCGCGGCGTGGACGGGTGTGCTGCCATCCTGCGCACCCCCGCCACGAGGAGACGGTCCATGCGTGTCCTGGTCGTGATCCTGCTGGCCGCGCTGCTGAGCGGCTGCGGCTACAACACCATCCAGCAGAAGGACGAGGCGGTGAACGCCGCCTGGTCGCAGGTCATCAACGTCTACAAGCGCCGCGCCGATCTGGTGCCGAATCTGGTCGCCACCGTGCGCGGCTACGCGGCGCACGAGCAGCAGGTGCTCACCCAGGTCACCGAGGCGCGCGCCCGCGTCGGCAGCATCAACGTCGACGCCGGCGATCCGCAATCGCTGCGCCAGTTCGAGCAGGCGCAGGGCGAGCTGCGCAGCGCGATCGGCCGGCTGCTGGTGGTCAGCGAGAACTACCCGCAGCTCAAGGCCGACCAGCAGTTCCTCGCCTTGCAGGCGCAACTGGAAGGCACCGAGAACCGGATCGCGGTCGAGCGCCAGCGCTACATCCAGGCGGTGCAGGACTACAACACCTACATCCGCCAGTTCCCGGTCAATCTGACGGCGATGATGTTCGGCTACAAGACGCGCCCGAACTTCACGGTGGAGAACGAGGCCGCGATCCAGCAGGCGCCGACGGTCGATTTCGGCACGCCCGCCCGGCCGCAGCCGGCGCAGCCGCAGCCGCAGCCGCAATCGCCCGCGCCTTCCCAGCCGACGCCCGAGCCGGCTGGAGGCTGAGCCGGCGTCATGCCGCGGCCGCTCCAGGAATCCCCCGTCCCCGCCCGCGCGACGGCGTGGCGCGCGTTCGCGGCGGCGCTGCTCGTGCTGGCGATGGCGCTGATGCCGGCATGGGCGCAGGAGCTGGCGCCGATCCCGCCGCTGTCCTCGCCGGTGATCGACACCACCGGCACCCTCGATGCGCCGACGCGGCAACGCCTCGAGGCGCAGGCGCTGGCGCTGCAACAGCGCAAGGGCGCGCAGTTGCAGGTGCTGATCGTGCCGACCACGCAGCCGGAGGACATCGCGCAGTACGCGGTGCGCGCCTACGAGCAGTACCGTCTCGGCCGCGAGAAGGTCGACGACGGCGTGCTGCTGGTGGTCGCGAAGAACGACCGGCGGGTGCGGATCGAAGTCGGTTACGGACTGGAGGGGGCGATTCCGGACGCGATCGCGGTCCGGGTGATCCAGGAGTACCTGGTGCCGCGCTTCCGCCAGGGCGACTATGCCGGCGGCATCGTCGACGCCACCGCCGCGCTGGTGCGCCTGATCGACGGCGAGCCGCTGCCGCCGCCGATGGCCGACCATGCGCCCGCCGCGGACGGCGGCGGAAGCTGGGTGCTGGCGCTGTTCGCGGCATTCGTGGTGGCGCAGGTGGTGCGTGCGATGTTCCGCCGCGCACCGGTGCTGGTGCGCGGGGTCGCCGGCGGCGGCGCGGCGGGCGGCATCGCCTGGCTGATCTCCGCGCTGCTGCCGGTCGGACTGTTCGCCGGGCTGCTCGGGTTCTTCATGGCGCTGCCGGGGGCGGCGCCCGGGCGCTACGTGCGCGGCGGGCACTGGGGCGGCGGCTGGGGCGGCTTCCCGGGCGGGTTCGGCGGGGGCGGCGGCTTCGGCGGCGGAGGCGGCTGGTCGGGCGGCGGCGGCATGAGCGGAGGCGGCGGCGCCTCCGGAAGCTGGTGAGGTGAGCATGCGCCTGCTGCGTCATCTGTTTCCCCCGTCGGTCGCGCGCCGCTTCCCCGAGGCGAGCCTTGCGCGCATCACCGAGGCGATCGCCGCGGGCGAGCGCCGCCACACCGGCGAGGTCTGCTTCGCCGTGGAAGCGGCGCTGCCGCTGGCCGCGGCCTGGGCCGGCGTCGACGCGCGCCAGCGCGCCTGCGAGGTGTTCGCGCAACTGCGCGTGTGGGACACCGAGGCCAACAACGGCGTGCTGCTGTATCTGCTGCTGGCCGACCACCGGATCGAGATCGTGGCCGATCGCGGCTTCCGCGGCCGGGTGGACGACGCCCACTGGACCGCGATCTGCCGGGGCATCGAGGCGCGGCTGCGGCGCGGCGAGTACGAAGCCGGCGTGCTGCACGGCATCGCCGCGTTGCACGAGTGCGTGGCGACGCATTTCCCGCGGATCGAGGGCGCGTCCGACCCCAACGAACTGCCGGACCGCCCCCACATCCTGTAGGACGGTTTCCTCCAAGCCGTCTCCCGCGTGCGGTGCAGAGGCGCGTTTGCGGGCCGCAGGCTCGCGCGCCGCGAACGCCCGCCGCGCTGCGGCGGGCCGGACGAGGGGTTGCGGTGAGGGCGGCGGCGAAGGCGCGTGGCGCGGCGGGAGTCGCGGCCGAAGCTGCGCCTGCAGGGGCGCGTCCGTCGGCGTGGGCTTTGCCGCACAATAGGCCCCCAGCCCCGGTCTCCGAGCGCCATGACCTACCTGCACCAGATCGACCCGATCGCGTTCTCCTTCGGTCCGGTCACGGTCCACTGGTACGGGATCATGTACCTGCTCGGTTTCGCGGTCGCCTGGTGGCTGGGCCAGCGCCGCGTTCGCGCGGGGCGGCTGCCGGGCGTGGGCGACCAGGCGTTCGGCGACCTGATGTTCTACGCCATGCTCGGCGTGGTGCTCGGCGGCCGCATCGGCTACATCCTGTTCTACGCGTTCGACGACTTCCTGCGCGAGCCGCTGTCGCTGTTCCGCGTCTGGGAAGGCGGCATGAGCTTCCACGGCGGCCTGCTCGGCGTGCTGCTCGCCTGCTGGCTGTGGTCGCGCCGGCAGCGGTTGCACTTCTTCGACACGATGGATTTCATCGCGCCGCTGGTGACGCCCGGGCTGCTGTTCGGGCGTCTGGGCAACTTCATCGGCGGCGAGCTGTGGGGCAAGCAGACCGATGCCGGCTGGGGCGTGATCTTCCCGCGCGCGCTGCCGGCGCCCTACGCGCAGTTCGATGCGGCGGCGCTGCGCAGCGCGCACGAGGCCGGTCTGCTCGACGCGTTCGCGCGCCATCCCTCGCAGCTTTACGAGGCTGCGCTCGAGGGCCTGGCGATGTTCCTCGTGCTGTGGACGTTCTCGCGCATGCCGCGCCGCCGGTACACCGTGTCCGGGCTGTTCGCGCTGCTGTACGGCACGTTCCGCTTTCTGGTCGAATTCGTGCGCGTGCCCGACGCCGACATCGGCTACCTCGCCTTCGGCTGGCTGACGATGGGGCAGGCGCTGAGCCTGCCGCTGATCGCGCTCGGCGTGGTGCTGCTGGCGCTGTCGCGCCGCGCGCCGGTGCTGCAGCCGGCGAGGGCCTGAGCGATGCGCCAGTACCTGGAGCTGCTGCGCCACGTGCTCGAGCACGGCACCGACAAGGCCGACCGCACCGGCACCGGCACCCGCAGCGTGTTCGGCTGGCAGATGCGGTTCGACCTCAACGAAGGTTTTCCGCTGGTCACCACCAAGAAGCTGCACCTGCGCTCGATCGTGCACGAGCTGCTGTGGTTCCTGCGCGGCGAGACCAACATCGCCTACCTGCGCGAGAACAAGGTGACGATCTGGGACGAGTGGGCCGACGCCGACGGCGAGCTCGGTCCGGTGTACGGCAAGCAGTGGCGCCGCTGGAGCGCGCCCGACGGCAGCGAGATCGACCAGATCCGCTGGGTGGTCGACGAGATCCGCCGCAATCCCGACTCGCGCCGGCTGATCGTCTCCGCCTGGAACGTCGCCGATCTGCCGAAGATGGCGCTGATGCCGTGCCATGCGCTGTTCCAGTTCTACGTCGCCGACGGCAAGCTCAGTTGCCAGCTCTACCAGCGCAGCGGCGACATCTTTCTCGGCGTACCGTTCAACATCGCCAGCTACGCGCTGCTGACCCACATGGTGGCGCAGGTGTGCGGGCTCGGCGTCGGCGAGTTCGTGCACACGCTGGGCGATGCGCATCTGTATTCGAACCACGTCGAGCAGGCGCGCGAGCAGTTGAGCCGCGAACCGCGACCGCTGCCGCGCCTGCGGCTGAATCCCGCGGTGCGCGATCTCTTCGCGTTCACCTACGACGACATCGCCATCGAAGGTTACGAGCCGCATCCGGCGATCCGCGCGCCGGTGGCGGTGTGATTCTGACCATGCGGCCGCCGGCCGCTCGAAAAAGGGGAGTGAAGAGGATGATCCGGGGATGGAAATGGGCGGCCGCCGCCCTGTTGCTGACGGCGCCGGCGGTGCAGGCCGCGCCGGCGGATGCCGCTTACGAGGCGGCGCTGGACCGCTATTACGAGCTGACCATCGGCCACGAGCTGGCCACGCTCAACATCGACAAGGTCGTCGAAAGCTTCCGCCAGGGCGCGACCGGCAAGCTGCAGGAGCAGGACTGCGCGAAGCTCACCCGCACGATGGACGAGTTCGCCGACAAGGAGTTCCGCACCGCCGCGCAGAAGTACTTCACGTCGCCGGCGCTGCGCGAGGAGATCGAAGGCGCGCTGCGCAAGCACCTCACGCTCGAGGACCTCAACGCCTACCTCGCCTTCGCCGACACGCCCGCCGGACGGCGCTACATCGAGCACAACCGGCTGGCCTCCGGCGAGGCCGAGCGCGCGGTCGAGGCCAGCGCGGAGAAGCTGTTCGAGCGTCCCGAGTTCCAGGAGATGCTGTCCCAGCTCTTCGCCAAGGTCATGCCGGTGATGCTGGAGTGCCAGAAGAAGTGAGCGCATGGCGCCGCGCCTGAGCCTGATCGCCGCGCTCGACCGCCGCTACGCGATCGGGCGCGGCAACGCGCTGCCCTGGCACCTGCCGGACGACCTGCGCCGGTTCAAGGCGCTCACGCTGGGCAAGCCGGTGCTGATGGGGCGGCGTACGGCCGAATCGCTGGGACGGGCGCTGCCTGGCCGCCGGAACCTGGTGCTTACGCGCAGCGGCGCGGTGCCGTTTCCCGGCATGGAGCCGTTCGCGGCGCTGGAGACGGCACTGGAGGCGGTCGCCGACGCGCCGGAGGTGGCGGTGATCGGCGGCGGCGACGTGTTCGCACTGTGCCTGCCGCGCGCGCGCCAGATGCACCTGACCTGGGTCGACACGGAAGTCGGGGACGCCGATGCGTTCTTTCCGCCGTTCGATGCGGAAGCGTGGACGGTGACCTCGCGGCAGGCGCATCCGGCGGACGCGCGGCATGCGTTCGCGTTCGAATTCGTCGACTACGCGCGGCGCGGCGGCTAGCGGTCCGCCGGCCGTTCAGCGCCTGGACGGCGGTCGCGGCTTCGGCGGATCGGCCGGCACGTCGCGGCCGGGCACCTGCACCACGCACAGGGCCTCGCCGTCCAGCCGCAGCGCGGTGAGCCTGCCGCCCCACACCGCGCCGGTGTCGATCGCGTGCACGCCGTGGCCGATCATCAGCCCGAGCGTGGACCAGTGCCCGCAGACGATCCTCAGGTCGCGCTCCACGCGGCCGGGCACTTCGTACCACGGGTACAGACCGGCCGGCTGCGTGCCCGGCGCGCCCTTGTCCTCGAAGCCGATGCGGCCGCGTGGCGTGCAGTAGCGCAGGCGCGTGAAGACGTTGATGATCGCGCGCCAGCGGTCGATGCCGTTCAGTCGCGGATTCCATGCCGGCGCGTCGCCGTACATGTTCTTCAGCAGCTTGGCGTGCTGCTCGCCGTGCAGTTGCTTCTCCACCTCGGCCGCGTAGCGCTCGGCCATTTGCGTGGTCCACTTCGGCGCCAGCCCGGCATGGACCATCATCCAGCCGAGGCGGCGGTCCACGTGTGCCAGCTTCTGCCGGCGCAGCCAGCCCAGCAGCTCCGCGCCATCGTCGGCGAACAGGATCCGCTGCAGGTCCGGATTGACCTTGCGCTGCTCTTCCGGCTTGCGCTGCGCGATCGCCAGCAGCGACAGGTCGTGGTTGCCGAGCACGACCACGCTCTGTTCGCGCAGCGAATGCACCAGCCGCAGGGTCTCGAGCGACTGGCCACCGCGGTTCACCAGGTCGCCGCAGAACCAAAGCCGGTCGGTGGCAGGGTCGAAGCGGATCTTCTCGAGCAGCCGCTGCAACGGATCGAGACAGCCCTGCAGATCGCCGATCGCCCAGATCGCCATCGCGCGGCCTCAGTGCAGTGTGCGCGGCGTGCTGAGCGTGAACGCCGGGATCGGCGCCTCGAAGCGCGTGCCGTCGTCGGCCAGCATCGCGTAGCTGCCCTGCATGGTGCCGAGGCTGGTCTCCAGCACCGCGCCGGAGGTGTACTCGAAGTCCTCGCCGGGCCGCAGGCGCGGCTGCTGGCCGACCACGCCCTCGCCCTCGATTTCCTGCACCTTGCCGTTGGCGTCGGTGATCACCCAGCGGCGCGCCAGCAGGCGCGCCGGCACCCGGCCGCTGTTGCGGATGTGGATGGTGTAGGAGAAGACGTAGCGGTTCTTTTCCGGCTCGGACTGGTCTTCGAGGTAGCGCGTGGCGACGGCGATGTCGAGGGCGTAATCGTTGCGGCTCATCCCGGCAGTGTAAGCAATCGCGAACGGCGCGTGGAATGAAGGGCCGTAGGGGTTTTCCCATGCGCGCGGGCGCGATCGGGCCTGCGCGTGCGGCCGCGCGTGGCGGCTCAGGTCGGACCGCTGCGCTGGCCGAGGAGGTTGGCAAGACGCACGAAGTCCGCCACCGCGACCTGCTCGGCACGCGCGTCGGGACGCAGCCCGGCGGCCTCGATCGTCGCCGCGTCGCACTGCTGCGCCAGCGCGTTGCGCAAGGTCTTGCGGCGCTGGCCGAACGCGTCGCGCACCACCGCCGCGAAGCGGCCCGGATCGGCGATGCCGATGTCCTCGCGCCGGCGGGGCACCAGCCGCACCACCGCGGAGTCGACCTTGGGCGGCGGACGGAACGCGCCGGGCGGCACCCGGAACAGGGACGTGACCGTGCAGTAGGCCTGCAGCATCACGCTCAGCCGCCCGTACACCTTGCTGCCCGGCGCGGCGGCCATGCGGTCGACCACTTCCTTCTGCAGCATGAAGTGCATGTCGCGCACGACCGCGGCGTGGTCGAGCACATGGAACAGGATCGGCGAGGAGAGGTTGTACGGCAGGTTGCCGACCAGCCGCAGCGGCGGGCCGTCGCCGGCCAGCGCGGTGAAGTCGACTTCGAGCACGTCGCGGTGGATGACGGTCAGCTCGCCGTGCGCGCGCGCGGCCTCGGTGAGCGGCGCGATCAGATCGCGGTCGTACTCGATCACGGTGAGCGCGCGGTGGCGGTCCAGCAGCGGAAAGGTGATGGCGCCCTGGCCCGGGCCGATCTCCACGAGGCGATCGCCCGGCTGCGGATCCACCGCCTGCACGATCTTTCCGATGATGCCGCGCTCGTGCAGGAAGTGCTGGCCGAGGTGCTTCTTGGGCGGTTCGGTGAACGGTCGGCTCATGGCAGTGGATCCCACCGCGAATCCGCATGCACGATCGTGGACCGGGCAACGCAGCCCGGCGCATGGCGATCGGTCTTTGCGCGCCGCGCGTGATCGGCGTTCATCCGTGTCGATCCGTGGAGCGCCGGCGCGCGATGGCGATGCAGGTCTGCATCGCCGCGATCATGCTCGACGGGTCGGCGGCGTTGCGGCCGGCCAGATCGAGCGCGGTGCCGTGATCGACCGCCACCCGCGGGTACGGCAGGCCGAGCGTCAGGTTGACCGCCTGTTCGAAACCGGCGTGCTTGAGCACGGGCAGTCCCTGGTCGTGGTACATGGCCAGCACGGCGTCGAACTCGCGCAGTCTGGCCGGCAGGAAGGCGGTATCCGCGGGCAGGGGGCCGATCAGGGCGAGCCCTTCGGCGCAAAGCCGCGTCACTACCGGCGCGATGACCTCGATCTCCTCGCGGCCGAGATGACCGGCTTCGCCCGCGTGGGGGTTCAGACCCAACACCGCGATGCGCGGCGCCTCGATGCCGAAGTCCCGCCGCAGCGCGGCGTGCAGGATGCGCAGCGTGCGCTCCAGCGGCGCCGGCTGGAGCGCGTCGGGCACCGCGCGCAACGGCAGGTGCGTGGTCGCCAGCGCGACCCGCATCGACGGATTGGCGAGCATCATCACCACGTCGCAGCGCGCATGGGCCGCGAGCAGTTCGGTGGTGCCGCTGTAGGCGATGCCGCCGGCGTTGACGGTCGCCTTGTGCACCGGCCCCGTGACCAGCCCCGCGTAGTCGCCGCGCACGCAGCCGTCGGCCGCCCGCAGCAGGGCGTCGACGACGGCACGGGCATTGCGGGGATCGGGCGTGCCGAAGATCGTCGGCACCGCGTTCGGCACCGGCACCACCGCCAGTTCGCCGGGGCCGCGGGCGTCCGCGTCCGCGGGCAGCAGATGCAGCGGACGGCCGACCACGGCGGCGGCGGCGCGCAAGGTGTCCGGATCGGCGAGCGCGACCAGCGCGCACTCGCGCGGCCGATGCGCGAGATGGACGCACAGTTCCGGGCCGACGCCGGCCGGTTCGCCCGGGACCAGCGCGAGCCGCAGCGGGGCCATCAGCCGCCGGAGGTCGGCGCGGTCGCCTCGGCGTTGGCGTCGGCGGTGGCGTCCAGGCGCATCTCGACGAAGGCGTCGCCGCGCAGCTCGCCGAGGAAGCGGTTCCACTCGTCCTCGAGCTTGCGGCGGCCGATCATCTCGCGCACCTGTTCGCGGCGGTTCTGCTCGCCGACGTCGGTTTCGCGCGTGCCGACGCGCTGGATCAGGTGCCAGCCGGCCTGGGTACGCACCGGCGCCGACACCTCGCCGTCCTGCAGGCCGGCCACTGCGTTGCCGAACTCCAGGCCGTACTCGTCGCGGGTGAACCAGCCGATGTCGCCGCCGCGGCTCTTGGAGCCGAGATCCTCGGAATTCTCGCGCGCAAGCTGCTCGAAATCGGCGCCGCCGGCGATGCGCGCGCGCAGCGTCTCGGCGCGCGCGCGCGCCTCGGTGTCGCTGGTGTCCTCGTCGACGCGGATCAGGATGTGGCGCGCCTGATACTGGGTGACCAGACGCGGCTGCGCCTGGCTCGCATCGCGCGTCTCCACCAGACGCAGGAGCTGGAAGCCGCTCGGGCCGCGGATCGGTCCGACCACCTGGCCGACCGTCATGCCGCGCACGAGGTTGGCGAACGCCGGCGGGATCTCGTCGAGCGAACGCCAGCCGAGGTCGCCGCCTTCCAGCGCGTTGGGGCTGTCCGAATAGCGCACGGCGGCGGCCGCGAAATCCATCTCGCCGCGCTCGATGAGGTTGCGGATGCCCTCGATCTTCTTCTGGCCGGTGGCCACCTGCTCGGGCGTCGGATTCTCCGGCAGCGCGACCAGGATGTGCGCGAGCCGGTACTGGCTGCCGGTGGCCTGCTGCTGCTGGAGCGCGGCGTCGACTTCGGCGTCGCTGACGGCGATCCGGCTCTGCGCGAAGCGCTGGCGCAGGCGCTGGATCAGCATCTCGTCGCGCACCGAGGCGCGGAATTCGTTGAACGACGTGCCGTCGCGCGCGAGCTGCTCGCGCAACTGCTCCACGGTGATGCGGTTCTGGGCGGCGATGCCGGCGATCGCCTGGTCGATCTCCGGATCGGTGACGCGGATGCCGCTCTCCTGCGCGCGCCCGACCTGCAGCTTGATCAGCACCAGCCGCTCCAGCACCTGACGCTCGAGCACCTCGCGCGGAGGCAGCTGGGTCTCGCGCCCCGCGTACTGCTGGAGGATGTTGGCGACCGCGCGGTCGAGCTCGCTGCGCAGCACCACGTCCTCGTTGACCACGGCGACGATGCGGTCGATCGGCTGGGTCTGCTGCTGGGCGGGCGCGGCGGCGGCGAACAGCAGCAGCGTGGCGAGGAGACTCGCGAGGAATGTCTTCATGGGAGCGGATCGGAAGTGTCGTCGACGGGGCCGCGCGGGATCGACGAAGGCGGCACGAGGTAGAGATCGTCGCGGTCGTAGCCGAGGATAGCACGGCGCAACACGCGCTCGGTTTTCTGGCCGGCCGAGCCCAGGCCCTTCAGCTCGAATTCGACCTGCAGGGCGTTGTTGAGTTCCCCGGTGCGGTTGCGCAGATAACGCCGGCCCACCACGCGCACGGCGAGGCAGCAGCTTTCCCACTGCACGCCGGCGATGGTCTCCAGCTCCTTCTTCTCCAGCAGCGAGTAGTAGTAACGCCCGACCACGCTCCAGTTCTGATTGATCGGGTACAGGAAGGAGAGGTCGGCCTGCTCGAGCAGGTCGTTGCCGGTGGCCGGGTCGCGGCGGTAGCGGTAGCCCAGGTTGATCACGCCGGCCTCGCCCACGAGGTAGCGCACGCGCAGGCTGGCCAGATCCTCGCGGCGGAACTTGGGGTTCCACTGGTAGGCGGCGCCGATCGACCAGCGGTCGTCGGGCATGAAGCCGACCTCGGCCACCCACGCCGAGCGCCCGCGTTCGATCGACGGCTCGCCCGCGTACAGACGCACGCGGCTTTCGTCGAGGTAATGGATCTG
Source organism: Vulcaniibacterium thermophilum (assembly GCF_007923255.1). Lineage (GTDB taxonomy): Bacteria > Pseudomonadota > Gammaproteobacteria > Xanthomonadales > Xanthomonadaceae > Lysobacter_F > Lysobacter_F thermophilum. Next base: position 32,228 of record NZ_VOHJ01000001.1, read on the forward strand.
ACCGAGGCTGGCGGAAAGCCGCTCGCGGCCGTCGTCCTCGCTGATGAAACGGGTGGTGAGCGCGGTGGTGATCTGGTTCGCGTCCGCCTGGCGGTCGGCGCCGGTGTAGCGGTTGTCGCGGAACAGTTGACCCCAACTGAAGCTCATCAGGTTGGTGTCGAACAGCGGCAGGTCGTCCTGGTTCTCGTAGGGCACGCGCAGGTAGAACACGCGCGGTTCGAGCGTCTGCAGGAAGCGCTCGCCACGGAACCGGAAGGAGCGGTCGAAGTAGACCCCGGCGTCGATCGAGCCGATCGGCAGCGAGCGGCTGGGGCTGCGGTTGCGGAACGAGGCATCCAGCGCCGGGGTGTACGGTACCCCGTTCTCGGCCGCGAACGCGCGCGCGCGCGCTTCCGCGAGCGCGTCGGCGGTGTCGTTCTCCAGCGCATAGCCGGTGTAGCGCCAGGCCAGCCGTGGCGCGACGTACCAGGCAGCGCCGCCGATGGTGGCGGACACGTAGGGCCGTGCATCGAGGCGGCTGCCGCCGCCGAAGACCTCGTGGTCGAAGCGCACCGCCTCGGCGTCCACGCCCACCTCCAGCAGCCGCCCGAACGGCTGCGACCAGCGCGCCACCAGCCGCGGCAGGCGATGGAAGGGCAGGTTGGCGTCGCTGAGGGTGTAGTCGGCGAGCTGGTAGTGATCGGCACTGAGCGAGGCCTCCCAGTTCCGTCCGCGGCCGAACACGCCGATGTCGCTGCTGACGAAGTACGCCGAGTTGGTCAGCGTGCTGCTGCTGAAATCCTCGACGTAGTGGGTGTCGCTCACCCAGTTGAGGTTGGTCGCCGCGTGCCAGCGCGTGTCGAGCCTGTGTTGCGCGTCGAGGTGGAACATGCCGCGGTTGCGGCCGGGGCGCTCGGCCTCGGTGGAGACGCCATCGCGGTTGTCGTCGTAGCGGTCGGGCTCGTCGTCCGGGAGCTGGTCGTCGGGCATCCAGGTGCCGGCCACGCGCCCGTTGCCTTGGCCGTACAACCAGCGGAACTCGCCGCCGAGCGCCACGCCGCGCTTGCTCATCAGCCGTGGTTCGAGGGTGGCGTCGTAGTTCGGTGCGAGGTTGAGGTAGATCGGCTGGCGCCAGTCGAAGCCGTTGCGGCCCGAGTTGCCGACCCGCGGGTAGAGCAGGCCGGTGCGGCGGCGGTCGTCGACCGGGAACATGAACCACGGCACGTACAGCACGGGCACCTTGCCGACGCGCAGCGTCGCGTTGCGCGCCACGCCCAGGCCTTCGGCGGTGTCGATGTCGATCCGCTCCGCGCGCAGCTCCCAGGCGCGCTGCGAGGGCGCGCAGGTGGAGTAGGTGGAACCGATCAGCGCGCCGTGGTCGCCGCGCAGTTCCACGCGCTCGGCGCCGCCGTTGCCGCGGCGGCGGGTGAGCTGGTAGCGCACGTCCTCGATGCGGTGGCGGTCGGCTTGCTGGTCGCCTTCGGCGCGGGTGGCGGTGATGCGCATGCCCGAGTCCTGGTAGCGCACGCTGCCCTCGGCCACGTAACGCCCGGTCTCGGGGTTGTAGGTCATCTGGTCGGTGCCGAGGAACTGGTCGCCGCGCGTCAGCGTGACGTTGCCGCGGATCACCGCGGTGTCGTCCGCCTCGCCTTCGAGCTGACCGTCCAGCAGGTCGCCGGAGATGTCGGTCGGAAACTGCACGCGCGTGCCGGCATCGCCGGTGGGCGCGGGCGCATCCGGGAATACCGGCACCACGTCCTCGATCGGGCACAGGCCCCAGTTCTCCTCGTCTTCTCCCTCGGCGGCGAACGCGGGCAGCGCGAGGGCGATGCAGATCGACAACGGCAGCAGGCGGAGAGGTTTGCGCACGAGCACCGTTCCGGGCAGACGGAAAACGGCCGCTAGCTTGCCGGAAGGCTTGCGATGCGGCAATGCGGACGCCATCTTCGTGGAAACGGGCTTCATCCGCCGTGCAACCAGGAGGGCGTCATGACCGACATCCCGCGCACCGACGAGGAGTGGCGCCAGCGGCTCACGCCGGAGCAGTACGCGATCTGCCGCTGCTCGGCCACCGAGCGCGCGTTCACCGGCAAGTACTGGAACCACAAGGAGCCCGGGCGGTACGTCTGCGTCGCGTGCCGCGCGCCGCTGTTCGATTCGGCGGCGAAGTACGACTCCGGTTCGGGCTGGCCCAGCTTCCGCCAGCCGGTCGCGGCGGACGCGCTCGGCGAGCACGAGGACCGCAGTCACGGCATGCGCCGCATCGAGGTGCGCTGCCGCCGCTGCGATTCGCATCTCGGGCACGTGTTTCCCGATGGCCCGCCGCCGACCGGGCTGCGCTACTGCATCAATTCGGCCGCGCTGGATTTCGTGCCGGCGGAGGCGGGCTAGCCTCCTGCGACGCACTGCGCATGCCGGCTGGCGCGGCTTCGGTCGCGCTCAGGCCAGCAGGGCGCCGACGTGGGCGATGCTGCATTCGCGCAGCGCCGTGAGGTCGTAGCCGCCTTCCAGCATCGACACCACGCGGCCCTGCGCATGCCGCTGCGCCAGCGCGCACAGCGCGCCGGTGAGCCAGGCGTAGTCCTCGGCATCCAGCAGCAGTTGCGCCAGGGGGTCGCGCCGGTGCGCGTCGAAGCCGGCGGAGATCAGCAGCAACTGCGGCCGGAAGGCGTCGACGACCGGCAGCAGCCGTTCGCGCCATGCGGCGCGGAAGCCCTCGCCGCCGGTGCGCGGCGGCAGCGGCGCGTTGACCACGTTGCCCACGCCGCGCTCGTTGGCATGGCCGCTGTCCGGGTACAGCGGCATCTGGTGGGAACTGACGAACAGCACGCGCGGGTCGTGCTCGAAGATGGCCTGGGTGCCGTTGCCGTGATGGACGTCGAAATCGGCGATGGCCACCCGCGCGAGGCCATGCTTGTCGAGCGCGTGCGCGGCTGCCACCGCGATGTTGTTGAACAGGCAGAAGCCCATCGCGGTGCCGGCGGTCGCATGGTGGCCCGGCGGACGCACCGCGCAGAACGCCCGTCGCGCGTGGCCGCCGAGCACGGCGTCGACCGCCGCGATTCCGGCACCGGCGGCGTGCAGCGCGGCTTCGGCGGAGAACGGCGACAGATAGGTGTCCGGATCGAGCTGCACCGTCCCGCTCTCGACGCGCACGCCGAGCACGTCGCCCAGCAGGTCGGCGGTGTGCACGCGCAGAAGCTGGCCGCGTGTGGCGCGCGGCGATTCGTGCCACGACAGCGTGGGGTAGGCCTGGCCGAGCGCGTCCAGCACCGCCCGCAGACGCGCGGGCCGCTCGGCGTGCAGCGGCCCCGGGTCGTGCGCGAGGCACGACGGATGGGTGATCAGCCGCAGCGGATCGGCCGCCATGTCAGGCGCGGCGCCGTTCGTGGTTCCACAGCACCTCGCCGTGGCCGCTGGCGCGCGCCAGCACGCGCGCGAGCACGAACAGCAGATCGGAGAGACGGTTGAGGTAGCGCACGGCCTCGGGGCGCACGGCATCGTGGCGCGAGAGCGTCACCACTTCGCGCTCGGCGCGCCGCACCACGGTGCGGGCCAGATGGCAGCGCGCCGCGGCCTCGCCGCCGCCGGGCAAGATGAAATCCTTCAGCGGCGGCAGCGGCGCGTTGAACGCGTCGAGCTGCTGCTCCAGGCGCTCGACGTCGGCTTCGGAGATCGCCGCATGGCCGGGGATGCACAGCTCGCCGCCGAGGTCGAAGAGCTGATGCTGGATCGCGGTCAGCAGCGCGCGGACGTCGTCGGGAATCTCGCAGGCGAGGATCAGGCCGATGCACGAGTTGGCCTCGTCCACCGTGCCGTAGGCGGTCACCCGCGCGCTGTCCTTCGACACGCGCGTGCCGTCGCCCAGCCCGGTCGTGCCGTCGTCGCCGGTGCGGGTGTAGATCTTCGAGAGGCGGTTGCCCATCAGCGCGTCACGGCCGGCGCGCCGCGCAGGCGCGCGGCCTGCGCCACGGCGACGTGCAGCAGCGCCGCGGTGCCGACGTAGCGGGCGGTGGTGGCCATGAACGGCAGCAGCCAGTCGGTGTAGTTCTTCCACCAGCCGGCGAGCGTGGGTTCGGCCACCACGTCCGAGGTCCAGTAGAACGCGCCCTGGCTGATCAACTGGCAGACCACGACCGACAGCACGACGCTCGCCGCGAGCAGGCCGAGCGAGCGCAGGTCCGCGGCCGGGCGCCGGCGCTGCAGCCACATGCCGCCGGCCCACATCGCGAAATAGGCCGGCACCAGCGCCCAGTAGCCGGGCGAGACGCAGTAGTGCTGCCAGAAGCTCTGGCCGCTGGCGCTGATGACCAGCCAGTCGACCGCGACGGCGAGCGCCATCAGCGCGGGGAACGCGGCGCGCGTCCACGCGGCGAGATAGAAGCCGCCGATGAAGAACACGGCCCAGGACGCGTCCGGCAGCGGGCCGAAGTGGTCCGCGCGCGTGCCGGCCATCAGCACGGCGAGCAGGAGCAGGATCAGGCTGCGGAAAGCGGTGCGAGGCATGGGAACTCCGTGAACGGGCGGCGGCCGAGGCGCGGCCGGACCGGCGCATTCTAACGGAGCGCGCGGCGCGGACGCGTGCGCGGGGCCGCGGGCGCGGGGCCGCGGGCGCGGCGGCGTATCATCCGCGCATGAACGGATCCTCACGCACGCACGACGTCGTCATCGTGGGCGGCGGGCTGGTCGGCGCGAGTCTGGCGCTCGCGCTGGACCGCATCGGTCTGGACGTGGCGCTGGTGGAGGCCACGCCCGCCGACCGCATGCCGGCGGTGTTCGACGAGCGCAACCTCAGCTTCAGCGAGGCGACGGTGAACGCGTTGAACGCGCTGGGCGTGCTGCAGAAGCTGCGATCGCCGGCCGGCGCGATCGCGCGCATCCATGTCAGCCGTCGCGGCGATTTCGGGCGCGTGCTGCTGGAGGCCGCGCGGCACGGCCGGACCGAATTCGGCCGCGTGGTGGTCGCGCGCGATTTCGGCGAGGCGCTCGAGGCGCGGCTGGCCGAGCTGGGCGGACTCAGCCGCCATCGCCCCGCGCGTTTCGTCGGTCTGGGCGAGGTCGAGGCCGACGCGCGCCGCGTGCGCATCGCCGATGCGGGCGGCGAACGCGAGCTGCGCGCGCGCCTGCTGGTGGCCGCCGACGGCAGCGACAGCGCGGTGCGGGAATCGCTCGGCATCGCCGCGGATACCCACGATTACCGGCAGACGCTGCTGGTGGCCCGCCTGCGGGCGCAGCGCGCGCCCGACGGCACCGCCTACGAACGCCTCACCGCCGACGGACCGACCGCGCTGCTGCCGCGCGGCGACCGCCACTGGGGCCTGGTGCATGCGGTGCGCGCGGACGACGCGGCGGCGGTGATGGCGCTCGATGAGGCCGCGTTCCTGGCGCGCGTGCAGGACGCCTTCGGCTGGCGGGTCGGACGCCTGCTCGGCTGCGGCGCGCGCAGCGCCTATCCGGTCCGGCGCGTGCTGGCCTCGCGGCTGGTGGCGCCGCGCGCGGTGCTGGTGGGCAACGCCGCGCAGACCGTGCATCCGCTCGGCGCGCAGGGCTTCAACCTCGGCCTGCGCGACGCGCTCACGCTGGCCGAGCTGATCGCAACGCGCGGCGGCGATCCCGGCGCGCCCGCACTGCTCGCCGATCATGCCCGTCGCCGCGAGGAGGACCGCGCGCGTACCGTCGCCTTCTCCGACGGCCTGGTGCGCGTGAGCGGCAACGAGTCGCCGCTCGCCTCGCCGCTGCGCAGCGCGGGGTTGTGGGCGCTGCAGCGCGTGCCGTTCGTGCAGGCGTGGCTGGTCGGCGGTGCGATGGGCTACCGCGGCGACGTGCCCGCGCTGTGCCGGAGCGCGGCATGACGCGGCGCGAGCGGACCGAAGTGCTGGTGGTCGGCGGCGCCGTGGTGGGCGCGGCGATCGCGCTCGCGCTCGCGCAGGACGGCTTCGAGGTGATGCTGGCCGAGGCGCGCCCGCCGCCGCCGTGGCGGTTGGAGGCGCCCGACCTGCGCGTGTACGCGCTGGCGCCGGACAACGCCGCATTCCTCGATGCGCTGGGCGTGTGGGCGGCCATCCGCGAGGCGCGCGCGCAGCCGTATCGCAGCATGCGCGTGTGGGATGCCGGCGGCGGCGCGCCGCTGGTGTTCGAGGCCGATGCCGTCGGCCGGCCGCAGCTCGGCTGGATCGTCGAGCACGCGCTGCTGGTGGATCGGCTGTGGGCGGCGCTGCCCGCGGCCGGCGTGCGGGTGGCGAGCCCGGCTTCGCTGCAGTCGCTCGCCCAGGACGAGAGCCAGATCGAGGCGCGCTTCGTCGACGCGCAGGACCCGCTGGCGGTGCGCGCCCGCCTGCTGGTCGCGGCCGACGGCGGCGCCTCGCGGGCCCGCGAGCTGGCGGGCATCGGCATCTCGGCGCGCGATTACGGACAACGCGGGCTGGTGGCGTTCGTCGACAGCGAAGGCCCGCACCGCGCGACCTGCCTGCAGCGCTTCCTGCCCGGCGGGCCGCTCGCGTTCCTGCCGTTCGCGCACGCGGGCGGGCGTCGGCACTCGATCGTGTGGTCGCTGCCCGAGGCGGAGGCGCAGCGCCTGCTGGCGATCGACGACGCCGCGTTCGCCGGCGAGCTGCGGCGCGCGTCGGACGATGCGTTGGGCGCGCTGACGCTGGCCTCGCCGCGGGTGGCGTTCCCGCTGCGGCGCCAGCTCGCGCGCCGCTACCGCGACCGGCGGCTGCTGCTGGCCGGCGATGCCGCGCACGTGGTCCACCCGCTCGCAGGGCAGGGCGTCAATCTCGGCCTGCGCGACGCCGCCACGCTGCGCGAGACGCTGCGCCGCGCGCGGCAGCGCGGCGGCGATCCCGCCGCCTCGTCGCTGCTGGATCGCTGGGCGCGCACCCGGCGCAGCGAGAACGCGGCCGCCGCCTACACGTTCGAGACGATCAACCGCGTGTTCTCCAACGACGACCTCGCGCTGACGCTGCTGCGCGGCCCGCTGATGGGCCTCGGCGCGCGCGTGCCGATGGTGCCGGCGGCGCTGGCGCGGGCGGCGATGGGGCTCTGAGCGCGCAAAGGAAACGCCCCGGCGAGCCGGGGCGTTCCGATACGTCGAACCGGGTTGCCGCTCAGTCCATCCAGCCCTTCAGTTCGTCCTGGCTCAGGCGTCCGTCGCGGTTGCTGTCGACCGCGCGGAACTCGGCCATCAGCGTCGCGTTGGCGCGCGCCTCGCTGCGGCTCAGGGCGCCGTTGCCGTCCTTGTCGAGCGCGCCGAAGTCGATCTTGTAATCGCCGACCACCGAGTCGGGCAGGCTGCTGGTGACCTGCACGCCGCCGGCGACCGAGCCCACCGTTCGGGTCACGCCCGTGGCGGTGCCGGCGGCGCCGGCCTGCGTCGCGCCGGTGGCGCCCGTGGCGCCGCTGCCGCTCTGCAGGGTCCCGGCGGTGCCGGTGGCGCTGGTGCTGCCGCCCGCGCCGATGGTGCCGCTGCCCGCGGTGCCGCCCGCGCCCACCTCGCCGCTCGCGCTGGTCGACGTGCCCGACTGCGCGGCCGTGGAGGCGGCCGCGGCCTGCTCGGCGGCCACTTCCGTTTCCGCCGCCGCGGCCTGCGGGTTGGCGCCCTCGCTCGCGGCGGCGGCGCTGCCCTGCGCCGCCTGGGCCGCGTTCACCGCGGCGTTGGCGGAAGACTGGGCGGCGGCGCGGCTGTCGGTCTCGGCTTGCGCCGCGGCCTCGCGTGCCTTGCGCGCATCCTCGGTGGCCTTGCGCGCGTCGCGCTCGGCCTCGGCTTTCGGGCGGACGCCGGCCTGCGTCTGCTGCGCATACAGCGGGGCGGAGAAACCGGCGGCGGCGACGAGCGCCGCGGACAGGACGGAGCAGGTGAAAGCTTTGTTCTTCATGGCGCGTCCTCTCGGACTGGGGATCGACGCCACGCTAGGACGCGGCCGATCAAACGCCCGTTAAAAGCCGGCGAACGCGCGCTGAATCAGGACGTCGGTTCACTTGCGGTGGCGAAAACGGTGATCTCCTCGCGGTCGTGGTAGAGCTGCCGCGCGCGCAGCGTGAGCGGAGCGTGAACCTGCTCGCGCAGGCGATCCAGGCACAGCCGCGTCTCCGCCCAGCGCTTCTTCATCGGCAGCTTGAGATTGAACACGCTGCGCCGGCACCAGCCTTCGCGCAGCCAGGTGGCCATGCGGTCGGCGACGCGCCGGGGCTGTTCGACCATGTCGCACACCATCCAGTCCAGCGCTTGCGGCGGACGCCAGGTGAAGCCGTCGGCGCGCAGGTGTTCGACATGGCCGAGATCGAACAGATGCGCGCGCAGCGGGCCGTTGTCGATCGCGTACACGCGCAGGCCGTGGCGCAGCAGCACCCAGGTCCAGCCGCCCGGCGCGGCGCCGAGGTCGGCCGCGCGCATGCCCGGCCGCAGCAGGCGCTCGCGTTCGCGGTCGTCGAGCAGGGTGAGGAAGGCTTCCTCGAGCTTCAGCGCCGAGCGGCTGGGCGCATCGGGATGCAGGCGCAGGCGCGGTACGCCGAGCGGCCACGGCGCGCTGTCGTGCGGATCGCTCCATGCCAGCAGCGCGTGCTCGCCGCTGCGGAACACCACGTGCAGGCGGGGCAGGGCCGCATCGTCCTGCGGCGCGAGACGGCCGCTTTCGCGCAGCGCCGGGCGAAGCGCGTTGGCGAACGCGCGCGCGAGGCCCGCCAGCGGTTTGCCGGCATCGGAGTCGGCGTGCTCCACCCACAGCGTGCCGAAGCGCGAGGGGCAACCGGCCGCACCGTCGAGGGCGGCGAGGATCGGCGCGATGCGGTCGCGCGGATCGAGCGCCTGCAGTTCGGCGAAGCGGATCAGCTTCTGCCGCGCGAAGATCAGCGCGCGCAGCGGCAGCGCGGCCGACAGCGCGCTGGCGCCGTCGGCGAAGAACTCCACCAGCGCGCTGCCGCGCTCGGTGCGGGCGTAGCCGGCGAACCCGGCTTCGCTGGCGCGCTCGGTCAGCTCGGCGGCGAGTTCCGGTTCGAAGCCGGCACGGCAGTGGCAGAGGAGGGCGTCGGCGTGGGGCATGGCGGCGGGAGCGGAGAAGGGCGGCGTGCGCTCGGCTGGCGGGTTCACCCCGCCCCGGCCCTCCCCTGCCTTCGCAGGGAATGGAGCGGGCGGGCGCTGCCGTCCGCACCGGCGCGGGCGAACGGGTCAGTAGCGTGCGCCGCCGCTTTCGGCGTAGGCGCGCAACACCTGGCACGCGGCGTCGCGATGCAGGTCGCGCACGACCTCGATGCCGCGCCGCTGCAGCTCGCCGACCCAGTCCGCCGGCAGCGGCCCTTCGTCGAAGGCGGTGAGCGTTTCGACGTCCTCGCTGCGCGCGCCGATCAGCAGGCGGTCGATGCCGGCCCACACCGTCGCGCCGTAGCACTGGCAGCAGGGTTGGGCCGAGGTCGCCAGCGTGATCGGCCCGAGCCGCGCGCCGTCCTCGCCCTCGTTGAGCCGCGCGCGCTGGCAGCGCAGCTGCGCCAGCATGTAGGCCATCGTTTCCGCATGCGCGAGCGAGCACGACTGCGGCAGCACGCGGTTGACGCCGACCGCGATCACGCGGTGGTCGGGGCCGAACACGGCGGCGCCGAAGGGGCCGCCGCTGCGCGCCTCGACGTTGCGCCGCGCCAGCTCGATCGCGAGCGCGACCTTGGCGGCATCGTCGGGGTACACCGCGTGCGGGTCGACCGCCTCGTGCACCCAGGCCGGCAGGGTCAGATGGACTTGCGCGTAGAGCATCAGCGGACGACTCCTTCGCCGGCGGGGATTCCTTCGCAGCGGCCCCTCACGCAGCGGCAGCCGCCGAGCTCGGCAAAGCCGCACACCGACGCCATGCCCGTGCGCGCGCATTCGGCCTGCACCGCCTTGGGATCGGTCGGGCTGTCCTTGTTGAGGCATTGCGGGTAGTAGCCGCAGCAGTTGCCGACGTCCTTGACCGTGCAGTCGGCGTCGGTCCTGCAGCGGTAGTCGAGCTGCACGCCCGGTCGGCCGACCTGTTCCGGCGGCAGCGGGCCGCCGGTGCGCGGCATCGGCCGTGACGACGGAGCGGCGGGATCCACCGCTGCGGCCTGCGTGGGCGCGGTAGGCGCGGACTGCGGGCCATCGGTCGCCGGCGAGGCATCGCGTGCCGGCGGCGTGCAGGCCAGGACGACGAGGCCGATCAGCAGGACGAACAGCAGGCGTGCGGTCATGGCGGGGGTTCCTTGTCCGGGAGGGCAGGTTAGCCGAGCGCGCGTGGGCAGGCGGGACCGCACCCGCTCGTTGCCCCGGCGGAAGCCGGGGCCCTTGGGCTTCGTTCGTCGCGGGCGGCCGACGAAGGGGATGCCGGCTCGCGCCGGGATGGCGGCGCTACCCCGTCCAGCCGTCGCGCAAGGTCACGCTGCGGTTGAACACCGGCGCGTCGGCGCGGTGGTCGTAGCGGTCGGCGACGAAGTAGCCGAGCCGTTCGAACTGGAACGACTGCTCGGGCTGGGCGTTCGCCGCGGCCGGCTCCACGTAGCCGCGCACGGTGCGGCGCGAATCCGGGTTGAGGTGGTCCTTGTAGGTCTTGCCGCCCTCGTCGTTGTCCGGATCGGGCACCGCGAACAGGCGCTCGTACAGGCGCACTTCGGCCGGCACCGCGTGGCGCGCGCTGACCCAGTGGATGGTGCCCTTCACCTTGCGGTCGGCGCCGGGCAGGCCCGGGCGCGAATCGAGGTCGAGCGTGCAGCGCAGTTCGACCACCTCGCCGGCGCCGTTCTTCACCACCTCGTCGCAGCGCACGATGCCGGCGCCGCGCAGCCGGACCTCGCCGCCCGGGATCAGGCGCTTGAAGCCCTTCGGCGGCACCTCGGCGAAGTCGTCGCGCTCGATCCACACCTCGCGCGCGAACGGCACGTCGCGCTCGCCGAAGCTCGCATCCTTCGGGTGGTTGGCGAAGCGCAGCGTCGCCTCGTAGTCCTCCGGCAGGTTGGTCAGCACCATGCGGATCGGGTCGAGCACCGCCATGCGGCGCGGCGCGCGCGCGTCGAGATCCTCGCGCAGCGTGTTCTCCAGCACCGAGAAGTCGATCAGCGCGTTCTGTTTGGACAGGCCGAGCCGCTCGACGAACAGCCGCAGCGCGCGCGGCGTATAGCCGCGGCGGCGGATGCCCTGCAGGGTCGGCATGCGCGGATCGTCCCAGCCGTCCACCAGCCCGTCCTGCACCAGCGCCATCAGCTTGCGCTTGCTCATCACCGTGTAATTGATGTTGAGGCGCGAGAACTCGATCTGGCGCGGCTTGGCGGCCTCGAACGGAAAGCCCTTGTCGGTGAGCGGCTTCAGCAGCTCGGGATGGTGGGCCAGGTCCACCTTGTCCACGCACCAGTCGTACAGCGGGCGGTGGTCCTCGAACTCCAGCGTGCACAGCGAATGGGTGATGCCCTCGATCGCATCCGACAGCGAATGCGCGAAGTCGTACATCGGGTAGATGCACCAGGCATCGCCGGTGTTCTGGTGCGGCACGTGCTTGATCCGGTACAGCGCCGGATCGCGCAGGTTGATGTTGCCGCTGGCCATGTCGATCTTCGCCCGCAGCGTGCGCGCGCCGTCCGGGAACTCGCCGGCGCGCATGCGGCGGAACAGGTCGAGGTTCTCCTCCACCGAGCGGTTGCGGTACGGCGACTCGCGTCCGGGCTGGGTGAGCGTGCCGCGGTACTCGCGCACCTGCTCGGCGGTCAGGTCGCACACGAACGCGTCGCCCTGGCGGATCAGCTTCTCGGCGGCGAGGTAGAACACCTCGAAGTAGTCCGAGGCGTGGCGCAGCTCGTGCCAGTCGAAGCCGAGCCAGCGCACGTCGTCCTGGATCGCCTGCACGTACTCGGGGTCTTCCTTGGCCGGATTGGTGTCGTCGAAGCGCAGGTTGCAGCGGCCGCCGAACTCCTCGGCGATGCCGAAGTCGGTGCAGATCGCGCGCACGTGGCCGATGTGCAGGTAGCCGTTCGGCTCGGGCGGGAAGCGGGTCTTGATCGCGGCGTGCTTGCCGCTCGCCAGGTCGTCGCGGACGATCTGCCGGATGAAGTCCTGCTTCACGGGCGAGGCGTCCGTGGCGGCGGCGGAGGAAGGCGGCAGGGTGTCGGACGTCGCGGACATGCGGCGGCTGGCGTGGCGAAGGGGAACGCGCAGTTTAGCCGCTGCGGAGTGGACGCGTGCCCGCGCGGTGCCAGGCGGGTCGCCAGCCTGAACGCGGCCGACACCGTGGCGTGCCACACTGGCCGAGCCCGTCCGCGGAGTACGCCCGTGCGCGTCGTCTACGAAGCCGCCCATCTGATCGACGCCCATCTGGTCAAGCACGCGCTGGAGGATCTGGGCATCCCCGTGTTCCTGCGCGGCGAGGCGCTGGTCGGCGGCATGGGGGAGCTGCCGCTGTTCGGGGTGGTGGCGGTCTGCGTGCCGGAGGGCGCGCAGGCGCAGGCCGAAGCCTGCGTGCGGGCGCTCGGGCTGGGCGAGCCCGCCGCCGCGCGGCCGGCCGAGGACGGAGGCGCGATGCTGCCCGCCTGATCCCGGGGCCGCGCTGCGGATCGCGCCGTCCCGCCGCTGCGCTTGCCGCCGCCAGCCGCGCACGCGACGATGCGGCGCCTTCCGACGGAAACCCACGCCATGCCCGTGCTGGTGATCGGCAACAAGAACTATTCCTCGTGGTCGCTGCGGCCCTGGCTGCTGCTGCGGCATTTCGGCGTGCCGTTCGAGGAGCGCCGGCTGCCGCTGGATACGCCCGAGTTTCACGCCGAGATCGCGCGCTGGTCGCCCAGCCGCCGCCTGCCGGTGCTGCACGACGACGGCCTGGCGATCTGGGACTCGCTGGCGATCTGCGAGTACGCCAACGAGCGCTGGCTCGACGGCCGCGGCTGGCCGGCGGACTGCGCGGCGCGCGCACTGGCGCGTGCGGCCGCGGCCGAGATGCATTCGGGCTTCGCCCATCTTCGCGAGCAGTTGCCGATGAACGTGCGCCGCACGCCCGACCGCTACCGCTGGGACGCGCGCGCGCAGGCCGACATCGATCGCGTCCAGGCGCTGTGGCGCGACCTGCGCGGCCGCTTCGGCGGCGACGGCGAGTTCCTGTGCGGCGCGTTCGGCATCGTCGATGCGATGTTCGCGCCGGTGCTGTATCGCTTCCTCGGCTACGGGGTGGCGATGGACGAGGTCGCCACGCAGTGGTGCGCGGCGATGTCGGCGCTGCCGGCGATGCGCGAATGGCGGACGGCCGCGCTCGCCGAGACCGAGCGGATCGCCGACACCGACGCGAAGGCGCAGCCATGAGCGCGACGCCGTTCGCCGCGCTCATCCGCGATGTCGCGGATTTCCCGCAGCCCGGCATCCTCTTCAAGGACATCACGCCGCTGCTCGCCGACGCCGACGCGTTCGCCGACGCGATACGCGCGATGGCCGCGCCCTGGCGCGGGCGCGGGGTGCGCTACGTGGCCGGCATCGAGGCGCGCGGTTTCATCCTGGGTGCGGCGCTGGCGCGCGAGCTGCAGGCCGGTTTCGTACCGGTGCGCAAGCCCGGCAAGCTGCCGGCGCGGGTGATCGGCGAGCACTACACGCTCGAATACGGAGTCGCCCGCATCGAAGTGCATGCCGATGCGGTGCCGCCGCAGGCCGGGGTGCTGCTGGTCGACGACGTGCTGGCCACTGGCGGCACGCTGCGCGCGGCGCGCTCGCTGCTGCAGCGCACGGGCGCGCGTCTGCTGGGGGCGACCGTGCTGGTCGAGCTGGAGGCGCTCGGCGGCCGCCGGCACTGGGACGCGGACGTGCCGCTGCACGCGGTGCTGCGGTTCTGACGCGGCGGGGCGTACGCTGGCGGAGCGGCCGCCGGCGCCCGGCGCCGGTTTGACGGAAGCGGGGGTGATCACGATGCGGGGTATCGGAGCCTTCAAGCAGCGCATGCCGCGACCCGAGGACGCCTTGCCCGGCCGCGACGCGCCGCTGCCGCTGCGCAACGCGCACCACGTGCACGGCCGCCCGCTGCGGGGCGATTTTCCGGGCCTGCGCAGCGTGCTGTTCGGCATGGGCTGCTTCTGGGGCGCCGAGCGCAAGTTCTGGCCGCTGCCCGGCGTGTACACCACCGCGGTCGGCTATGCCGGCGGCTACACGCGCAACCCGACGTATCGCGAGGTGTGCTCCGGCCTCACCGGGCATGCGGAGGTCGTGCGCGTGGTCTACGAGCCGGGCGCGATCGCCTTCGGCGAGCTGCTGCGCGTGTTCTGGGAGAACCACGATCCGACCCAGGGCATGCGCCAGGGCAACGATGTGGGCACGCAGTACCGCTCGGTTGTCTACTGCGAGACGCAGGACCAGTACGACGCCGCGCTTGCCAGCCGCGAAACGTTCCAGCAACGCCTCGCCGATGCCGGCTTCGGCGCGATCACCACCGAGATCCGTTTCCCCGCTCCGGCGTTCTACTACGCCGAGGACGAGCACCAGCAGTACCTGGCCAAGCATCCGCACGGCTACTGCGGCCTGGGCGGGACGGGCGTGAGCTGTCCGGTGGGGTGGTAGCGGGGCCGGGGGGCGGCGAATCGGGGGTGGCGGCGCCTGGGCGAATCCCGAGCTTGAATGGGCCCCGGCCTTCCCCGGGGCGACGGGTGGCACGCTGTGCCGGCAGCCCTCTACGCCGTCGTCCCGGCGTCCTTCTTCACGCCCGGGATGAGCCCGGACCCGTTTGAACGTCGCCGTCGCCGGCTACTCGCAAGCGTCCTCCAGCCGCCGGTAGCGCACGCGGCCGGTCGGGAGGTGGAGGTAGGGCAGCTCGAAGCAGCGGCGTCGCACGCCGTCGGCGTCGCGCCCGCGCACCGTGCGCAGGGGATGGCGTTCGACGCGGCGACCGCGGGCGTCGTACACGTGCAGCTCGAGGCTCGGGCCCAGGACGGCCGGGCTGTCGCTGACGTCGGCGCCCGCCGCTTCGGCGAGCTGCAGGCGTCCGTCGGCCCCGCGCACGATGCGCGGCGCGAACACGATGCGGCCGTCCTCGTAACGGGGCATCGAGTAGTGATAGCGCAGCACGCCGTCGCCGCTGTCGACCGCGAAGAAGCGGCTCGATCCGCCGTCGACCCGCACCAGTGCGCGCCCGCGCCAGCGCCACACGCCCACCCCGTGCGAAGCCGCGCCATCGCGCCAGTAGGCGACCACGTTCCGCCGCTCGGCGTCGAACGCCGGCAAGGAGAGATCCTGCAGCGCTGCCGGCGCATCGACGAACCGCCCCGCGCGCGCGTCGTACAGCCAGGCCTGGTGCGGCACGTTCGGTCCCGCCGGCAGGTGCAGCCCGATCAGCAGATCGGCATCGCCGTCGAAATCGGCGTCCACGATCCACGGCGCGAACGGGCGGCAGGTGCCGATCGACTCGGTGTCCAGTTGCTGCAGCAGGCGGCCGTCGCGATGGATGCGGATGGCGCGCACGGTCGGCGCCTCGGCGCATTCGTCGCCACGCGGGGGCGGCGCGTCCATCAGCAGCGTGAGCGCGAACGGGAATGCCGGCGCGTGCGGTTGCGGGCGCAGCGCCACCGGCTGGGGGCCGTCGGCGCCGGTGCGCGTTCCCTGCCAGCCGTCGCCGGCGCGCGCGAGCGTCCAGCGCGCCGGCGCGTCGCCGGTTTCCACGAGTTCGAGCGTGCCGGCCGCGAACGTGCCCGACAGCCAGCGGCGACCGCCCGGCGGGCAGGGCGCGCGGCAGCGGGTGCCGGCGACGGTCGGCCCGAAGCGGTCCAGCTCGACCAGCGTTGGCTCGCCCGCCAGCGTGCCGTGCAGCCGCAGCGCTTCGAACTCGACTTCCACCGCCGCCTGGCCGCGGACCGGCCCGGCGAGCAGCAGCGCGCAGGCGAGGAGGCGGACGCAGCGGATCACGGTCGCCGCCGCCGCGAGGCCGGTACGGCGCGGCTCATGCGCGCGCTTCCGCCGGGGGCGCCTCGGCCGCCGGCGGGCGCAGCAGATCCGGCGGCAGGCGGCGGAGCTCGGCGGCGAGCCGCTGCAGGAACTCCCCCATCGCCGAACTGCGCCGCCACAGCATGGCGATGCGGCGGTGCGGCACCTCGCCGCGGAACGGCACCAGCCGGATGTCGGGCGAGGTCGGCACCGGCGGCTGCACCGCCAGCACCGGCAGCAGGGTGATGCCGACGCCGGCGGCGACCATCTGCCGCAGCGTCTCCAGGCTGGTGGCGCGGAAATCGTCGCGTTCGTCGGCGCCCGCCAGGCGGCAGACGTCGAGCGCCTGGTCGCGCAGGCAGTGGCCTTCCTCCAGCAGCAGCAGGTGCTGGCGGTCGAGGTCGCTGACTTCCAGCGCCTCGCCGCCGGCGAGCGCGTGGTCGCGGGGCACGGCCAGCACGAACGGCTCGTCGAACAGCGGCTCGACGTGCAACTGGTCGTCGTGCACCGGCAGCGCGAGGATGCCGGCATCGAGGCGGCCGTCGCGCAGGCGGGCCAGGATCTGGTCCGTCTTCTCCTCCACCAGCAGCAGCTCCAGCCGCGGGAAGCGCTCGCGCAGCGCCGGCACCACGTGCGGCAGCAGGTAGGGACCGAGCGTCGGGAACAGGCCCAGGCGCACGGTGCCGGCTTCCGGATCGCGGCTGCGGCGTGCGATCTCGGCCATCTCCTCCACCTGCGCGATGACCTTGCGCGCGCGCTCGGCGATCTGCTGGCCGACCGGCGTGAGCATCACCTGCCGCGGCGAACGCTCCACCAGCGCCACGCCGAGCTCCTCCTCGAGCTTCTTGATCTGGGTCGACAGCGTCGGCTGACTGACGAAGCTCGCGGCCGCGGCGCGGCCGAAGTGCTTGTGGTCGGCCAGAGCGACCAGATATCGCAGGTCTCGCAGGTTCATGCGTTCGATAGGTTCAGGCTATCGCCATCATAGGGACAATTCATTTCCCTGATCAAACGGCGCGCGCCACACTAGCCGTCTCCCGCGGCCTGCGGGCTTTCGATCCCCCATCCACGTTCAAGACAGGAGTCTTCGCATGCTCACCATCGGCGACAAGTTCCCGCAGTTCAAAGTCAAGGCCACCGTCGGCATCGACAACCTCGGCACCGCCTTCGCCGACATCGACAACGAAACCTACAAGGGCAAGTGGCTGTGCGTGTTCTTCTATCCGAAGGACTTCACCTTCGTCTGCCCGACCGAGATCAAGGGCTTCGCGGACATGAACCAGCAGTTCCTGGACCGCGACTGCCAGATCCTGGCGGCCAGCACCGACAGCGAGTTCGTGCACCTGGCCTGGCGCAAGGACCACAAGGACCTGCGCGATCTGCCGTTCCCGATGCTGGCCGACATCAAGAAGGAACTGACCACCGCGCTGGGCATCCTCGGTGAGGACGGCGTGGCGCAGCGCGCGACCTTCCTGGTCGACCCGGACGGCATCATCCGCTTCGTCTACGTCACCGACGGCTCGGTCGGCCGCAACCCGCAGGAAGTGCTGCGCGTGCTCGACGCGCTGCAGACCGACGAGCTCTGCCCGTGCAACTGGCACAAGGGCGAGGAGACGCTCAAGGTCGCCTGATCCTCCGGCGCTCCCGCGCGCGCCGCCGTCCGCTGGCGGGCGGCGCGCGGTTTCCGCACGCGGCCGCTGCGGCGGCTCTCTCTCCCTCCCACCGCGTGCGGGATCCGAGGCCGGGCGCTGCCCGGCCTCTTTTTTGCCCGCTCCCCACGAACGGAACCGCCATGACTCTTGCCGATCTGCGCAACCAGCTTCCCGACTACGCCAAGGACCTCAAGCTCAACCTCGACAGCGTGCTCAGCGAGAGCGGCGCGCCCGGACTCGATCCGCGCCAGATCCGCGTGATCGCGCTCGCCTGCGCCATCGCCGCCCGCCACGAGCCGCTGCGCCGCGCGGTGGAGGCGTTCGCCGCGGAGCAGCTTTCGCCCGCGGAGATCGACGGCGCGCGCGCGGCCGCCGCGATCATGGCGATGAACAACGTGTTCTACCGCGCCACCCACCTCATCTCGAATCCCGAGTACGGCCAGATGCGCGCCGGACTGCGGATGAACGTGATGATGAACCCGGGCGTGGACAAGGCGACCTTCGAGCTGGCGTCGCTGGCGGTGTCGGCGATCAACGGCTGCGGCGCCTGCCTGGATTCGCACGAGAAGGTCGTGCGCCAGCACGGGCTGAGCGCGCAGGCCGTGCACAGCGCGCTGAAGATCGCCTCGGTGGTGCACGCGGTGGCGGTGACGCTGGAGCAGTCGGAACCGGCCGCTGCCTGAGTCCGCGACCGCGCGGCTCAACTCCGCCCGCGCGCGGCCGATAGTCCGGATGACCCCGCGGCGCGCAGACCCGCCACGGGGCAGGGCATGCCGCTTGCATCCATGCGACGGCGCCGCCGCGTCGGCGGAGCCGGGATAGGATGGCCGCGAGGGGGGCGATGGAACAACTGCTGCTCCAACTCGACACGCGCACGCTGGCGTTCATCTCGGGCCTGGCCGGCTTGCTGCTGGCCGCGACCATGCTCGGCATCGCCATGACCGGCACGCGCCACCGCGCGCTCTACGACTGGGCCGCCGCCGGGCTGTGCTACGGGTTCGGTTTCCTGATCGGCGTGTGGATCTCGGTGCCGTGGCCGCCGTGGGTGTCGGCGGCGTTCGCCAATGCGCTGGTCGGCAGCGGGCACGTGCTGGTGCTCGCCGGCGTGCAGCGCCACCTCGGCCGGCGGGTGTGGGCGCCGCTGCTGCTGGTGCTGGTGGTCGCCCTGCTGCTGTCGACGCTCCTGCTGGAGCCGTTCCGCGCCGAACTGCGGCTGCGCGTGCTGGTGCATTCGGCGCTGTACTGCGCGGTCGATCTGACCGCCGGCGTGCTGCTGTGGCGCGCGGCGGCGCCGGGCCTGACCGCCTACCGGCGCGCCGTGGCGCTGCTGGCGATCCTCAACGGCCTGGCGATCGCCTGGCGCTTCGGCCATGCTTTGCTCGCGGAGCGGATCGAGAACACGCTGGTCGACAACCCGTTCAACATCGCCCTGTTCCTGGTCAGCATGGCGCAGATGTTCATGCTGACGATGGCGCTGGCGGTGATGCTGTTCCGCGGCAAGGCGGTGCAGTTGCAGTGGATCGGGCAGCACGACCCGATGACGGGGATGCTCAACCGCCGCTCGCTGCTGGAGCACGCGCAGCGCGAGGTCGCGCGCAGCCTTCGCTACGGGACGCCGCTGTCGCTGCTGATGCTCGACATCGACCGTTTCAAGACGATCAACGACCACGCCGGTCACGAGGCCGGCGACGAGGTGATCCGCCGTGTCGCCGCGCGGATCGGCGAAGGGCTGCGCGCCAGCGACACCGCGTTCCGGCTGGGCGGCGAGGAGTTCCTGATGCTGCTGCCGGCCACGTCCGTGGGCGCCGCGCTGCAGGTGGCCGAGCGCCTGCGCGCGGCGATCTCGGCGCTGCCGCCGGCCTGCGGCCGGCCGGTCACCGCGAGCATCGGCGTGACCGAGGTGATGCCGCGCGTGGAAAGCTGGGAGGACGCGATGCGGCGCGTGGACGGTGCGCTGTACCGCGCCAAGCACGAAGGCCGCGACCGCTCGGTGGCGATCGCGCATCCGGCCGCGCAGGCGCTCGCCGCGTCCGCCGCGCGCCTGGCGGAAGTGGGCTAGCATGGGCCCGGCGCCGCCTCCGCTTCCTGGCCGGCACCGGCGCCATGGGGACTGCGGATGGACCTGATCGTCCTGCTCGACACGCGCACGGTCGCGTTCGTGACCGGCCTGGCCGGTTTCGTGATGGCCGCGACGATGCTCGGCCTCTACGCCGCGGGCATGCGCGAGCGCGCGCTGCTGCACTGGGCGTTCGCCGGCCTGGCCTACGGCCTCGGCCACCAGGGCGGCCATCTGATGCTGAATCTGGCGACGCCGTGGTCGGTGGGCGTCTCGCTCGCGCTCGCCAACACGCTGATCGCGCTGGGTCACGTCTTCGGCCTGATCGGCACCCAGCGCTACCTCGGGCGTCGGCCGTGGACGCTTCCGCTGCTGGCCGCGTGCGCGCTGCTGTTCGCGGTGAGCGTGGCGTGGGAGCCGATGCACGCGAGCCTGCGCATGCGCGTGCTGGTGCTGTCCACGTTCTATCTGGGCGTGGACGCCATCGCCGGCGCGATGCTGTGGCGCGCCCGCGCCGAGGGCCTGACCGCCTACCGCCGCATCGTGGCGCTGGTGCTGCTGCTGGAGGCCGCGTTCCTCGTTGTCCGGCTGGGCTATGCGGCGGTGACCGACACGCTGACCACGTCCTTCGTCCAGGATCCGTTCCAGATCCTGTTCTACCTGCTCAGCATGGTGTTCGTGTTCGCGCTGGCGCTCGCGCTGGCGCTGCTGATGTTCCGCGGCAAGGAAGTCGAACTGCAGTGGCTGGTGATGCACGACCCGCTCACCGGCCTGTTCAACCGGCGCTCGCTCGAGGAGCACGCGGCGCGCGAGATCGCCCATTGCCGCCGCCACGGCGTGCCGCTGAGCGCGATCGTGTTCGACATCGACCATTTCAAGCGCATCAACGACACCCGCGGGCATCTGGCCGGCGACGAGGTGATCCGCGCGGTCGCGCGGCGGGTGGCGATGGAGCTGCGGGCCAGCGACATCGCGTTCCGGCTCGGCGGCGAGGAGTTCCTGCTGCTGCTGCCGTCGACCGCCGCCAACGGCGCGGCGACGCTCGCCGAGCGGCTGCGTGCGGGGCTGGCGTCGACGCCGCTGGAGGCGCTCGGCGCGCCGGTGACCGCGAGCTTCGGCGTGGCCGAACTCGGCCCGGGCGAGACGTGGAACGACGCCCTGCGCCGCGCCGACCAGGCGATGTACCGCGCCAAGCGCGAGGGCCGCGACCGGGTCGTGGTCGCCGCGCCGGCCGAGCCCGCGCCGGGCGCCCCCGTGCCCGCCGACGCGCCGGCCTGACGCGCCGCCCGACGCGGGGCGCTAGGATGGCGCCCGCCCCACCGACCGCACTCCGATGGCCCGCATCGACGCCCTGCTGCGCGCCGCGCGCGCGCGCCTGCCGCCCGGCGAGGCGGAGATCCTGCTCGCGCATGCGCTCGGCCGTCCGCCCGCGTGGCTGTTCGCGCACGGCGACGAGGAGGCCGCGCCGGCGCATGCGGCCGCGTTCGAGCGCCTGCTCGCCCGCCGCGTCGACGGCGAGCCGGTCGCCTATCTCGTCGGCCGACGCGGTTTCTGGCGGTTCGATCTCGATGTCACTCCGGCCACGCTGATTCCGCGACCCGACACCGAGCGCCTGGTCGAACTGGCGCTGGAACGCCTTCCGGACGACCGCGCGCTGCGCATCGTCGACCTCGGCACCGGCAGCGGCGCGATCGCGCTGGCGCTGGCGCTGGAGCGTCCCCGGGCGCGGGTGATCGCCACCGACGCCAGCGCGGAGGCGCTGGTGGTCGCGCGCCACAATGCGCAGCGGCTGGGCGCGGCCAACGTCGAGTTCCGCGCCGGCGACTGGTGGTCGCCGCTGGCGGGCGAGCGTTTCGACGCCGTGGTCAGCAACCCGCCGTACATCGCGGCGGACGATGCGCACCTGACGCAGGGCGACCTGCGCTTCGAGCCGCCCTCCGCGCTCGCCTCCGGCGCCGACGGCCTGGACGCGCTGCGCACGATCGCCGGCGGCGCGTGCGCGCACCTGGTGGAAGGCGGCTGGCTGATGGTCGAGCACGGCCACGACCAGGGCGCCGCGGTACGCGCGCTGTTCGCGCAGGCGGGACTGCGCGAGGTGCGCACGGCGCAGGACCTGGAAGCCCGCGACCGCGTGACCATCGGCCGCGCCCCCGGCTGACCCGGCGCCCGCGTGCCACCCGGCGAACGCCGGCGTTGCGCGCGCGTTCCCGGCGGCCGCGTCCGCCTGCTCTACAATCCTCCGCTGCGCGCGGCCCCGCCGGGTCGCGCCTTTTTCACGTCAACACGAGGGCAACGTGGCGGATCAGCAGCGCTGGATCGTACTCAAGTTCGGCGGGACCTCGGTGTCGCGCCGGCATCGCTGGGACACGATCGGAACGCTGGCCGCCAAACGTCGCGCCGAGAGCGGCGCGCGCGTGCTCGTCGTGGTCTCGGCGCTCTCCGGCGTCACCAACGAACTGCAGGCGATCGCCGACGGCCACGGCATCGACGCCCGCATCGACGCGCTGGTCGAGCGTCATCGCGCGTTCTGCGCCGAGCTCGGACTCGAGCCCGACGCGGTCCTCGGCGAGCGCCTGCGCGTGCTGCGCGCGCTCGCCGGCGATCGGCGCGCCGGAACGCGTCCGCTCGACTGGCAGGCCGAGGTGCTGGCGCAGGGCGAGCTGCTCTCGTCCACGCTCGGCGTGGCGTATCTGCGCGCGCAGGGCCACGAGGTCGGCTGGTGCGACGCGCGCCAGTGGCTGCACGCGGTGGAACTGCCGAACCAGAGCGAGTGGGCGCGGCGGCTCTCGGTCAACTGCCGCTACTTCGACCAGCCCGATTTCCCGTCGCGCTTCTGCAGCGCCGACGCGCCGGTGCTGGTGACGCAGGGCTTCATCGCGCGCCACGCCGACGGCGGTACCGCGATCCTCGGGCGCGGCGGCTCCGACACGTCCGCGGCGTACTTCGGCGCCTTGCTGAAGGCGCAACGCGTGGAGATCTGGACCGACGTACCCGGCATGTTCAGCGCCAACCCGCGCGAGGTGCCCGATGCGCGACTGCTCGCGCGGCTGGATTACGCCGAGGCGCAGGAAATCGCCACTACGGGCGCCAAGGTGCTGCATCCGCGCTCGATCGCGCCTTGTCGCGATGCCGGCGTGCCGATGGCGATCCTGGATACCGAACGCCCGGATCTGCCCGGCACGCGCATCGACGCCTCGGTGGTCACGGTGCCGGGCGTCAAGGCGATCAGCCGCCGCAACGGCATCGTGCTGGTGTCGATGGAAAGCATCGGCATGTGGCAGCAGGTCGGCTTCCTGGCCGACGTGTTCGAGCGCTTCAAGCGCCACGGCCTGTCGGTCGACCTGATCGGCTCCTCGGAAACCAACGTCACCGTCTCGCTGGATCCGAGCGAGAACCTGGTCAACACCAACGTGCTGGAGGCGCTCAGCGCGGATCTGGCCGAGGTGTGCCGGGTCAAGGTGATCGCGCCGTGCGCGGCGATCACGCTGGTCGGCCGCGGCATGCGTTCGCTGCTGCATCGGCTGTCGGACGTGTGGGCCACGTTCGGCCGCGAGCGGGTTCACCTGATCTCGCAGTCGTCCAACGATCTCAACCTCACGTTCGTGATCGACGAGGCCGATGCCGAAGGCCTGCTGCCGCAGTTGCACGCCGAGCTGATCCGCAGCGGCGCGATGCCGGTGCGCGATGCCAGCGTGTTCGGCCCGAGCTGGCGCGAGATCGCGCATGGGCGCGTGGCGCGGCCGACGCCGTGGTGGGTCGGCAAGCGCGCGGCGCTGCTGGAACGCGCGCGCGCCGGCACGCCGCGCTACGTGTACGACCTCGCCACCGTGCGCGAGCGCGCCCGGGCGCTGCGCGGCGATCCGGTCGACCGGCCGTTCTACGCCATCAAGGCCAACGCGCATCCGGCGATCCTGCGCGCGCTGGTCGAGGAGGGCTTCGGGCTCGAGTGCGTCTCGCAGGGCGAGCTGGAGCACGCGTTCGCATCGGTGCCGGGGTTGGCGCCGGAGCGGGTGCTGTTCACGCCGAGCTTCGCGCCGCGGCGCGAATTCGAGGCGGCCTTCGCGCGCGGCGCGCACGTCAACGTCGACGCCATCGAGGCGTTGCAGCGCTGGCCGGAGCTGTTCCGCGGGCGCTCCATCGGCCTGCGGCTGGATCTCGGCCACGGCGACGGGCACCACGAGAAGGTGGTCACCGGCGGCGCCGAGGCCAAGTTCGGGCTGCCGCTGTCGCGCTTCGACGCCTTCGTCGCCGAGGCGCGCCGGCTCGGCGCGCGCATCGCCGCGCTGCATGCGCATCTGGGCAGCGGGATCGAGGATCCGCGGCACTGGCGCGAGGTCTACGCCACGCTGGCCGCGCTCGCCGAGGGGCTGGACAGCGTGGAGACCATCGACGTCGGCGGCGGGCTGCCGATCCCGTACACGCCCGACGCCGAGCCGTTCGATCTCGCGGCCTGGCGCGCGGGACTGGCCGAGGTGAAGGCCGCCTATCCGCGCTACCGGTTGGCGATCGAGCCCGGACGCTATCTCGTCGCCGAGGCCGGCGTGCTGCTGGCGAGCGCCACGCAGGTGGTCGAGAAGGACGGCGTGCGCCGCGTCGGACTGGATGCGGGCATGAACGCGCTGATGCGGCCCGCGCTGTACGACGCCTGGCATGCGATCCACAACCTGAGCCGGCCCGACGACGAGGGGGCGGTCGCGTTCGACGTCGTCGGTCCGATCTGCGAGAGCAGCGACGTGCTCGGCCGGGCGCGGCTGTTGCCGGCCGCGACCGCCGAGGGCGACACGATGCTGATCGCCGATGCCGGCGCCTACGGCATGACGATGGCGAACACCTACAACCTGCGGGCGCTGCCCGCGGAGGATGTGCTGTAGGGCGGGCCTCGACCCGCCGCTGCGGCGCTTTCATGATGACGACACGGCGGGCCGAGGCCCGCCTCACGGGCAACGCATGACCGACTGGGTATTCAAACGCGACGCCATCCGGACCTTCCGCTTCGTGCGCTGCGGCTTCGACCCCGCGACCGGCGTGGCCGAGCTGGTGTACGCCTTCGACGACGGCCCCGAGCTCGTCGAAACGATCACCGTGCCCGGCGCGCCGTTCGCGCTGGAAGGCGCGCGCGCCGACGCGGTGCGGCATGCGCTGCGGCTGCTGCACCTGATCGCCGGCGTGAGCTACTACAAGGCGGCGGTGCCGGAGGACATCCGCATCGAGTCGTACGCGATCGACGCCGACACGGCGGCGCTGCTGACTTCGATCTACGAGAACGGCCTGGGCGAGTTCGCCTACCGCAACGGGCTGAACCTGCACGGGCGCATCCGGTTCCCCGTGAGCGCCGACGAGGACATGCGCGCCGGCACGCTCGGCCTGCGCCCGCACGCCCTCGTCGCCATCGGCGGCGGCAAGGATTCGCTGGTCACCGTCGAAGCGCTGCGCGAGGCGGGCCTGCCGCAGACGGTGGTGTGGGTCGGCGGTTCGCAACTGATCCGCGCCTGCGCCGAGCGCACCGGGCTGCCGACGCTCAACATCGGCCGCCAGCTCGCGCCGCAGTTGTTCGAATACAACCGCCAGGGCGCCTGGAACGGCCACATTCCGGTGACCGCGGTGAATTCGGCGATCCTGGTCCTTGCCGCCGTGCTGCACGGTTTCGACCAGGTGGTGTTCTCCAACGAACGCTCCGCCAGCTACGGCTCGATCATCCCCGGCACCGGCGAGGTGAATCACCAGTGGTCGAAGGGCTGGGCGTTCGAGGACGCGTTCGGCGCGCACGTGCAGGCGCGCGTCGCCGCCGATCTGCGCTACTACTCGCTGCTGCGACCGCTCAGCGAGCTCGCGGTGGCGCGCCAGTTCGCGCGGACCGACCGCTACGACCACCACTTCAGCAGCTGCAACCGCAATTTCCACATCCTCGGCGAACGGCCGGTCAACCGCTGGTGCGGCGTCTGCCCCAAGTGCCACTTCGTGTTCCTCGCGCTGGCGCCGTTCATGCCCAAACCGCGGCTGGTGTCGATCTTCGGTCGCAATCTGCTCGACGAACCGGCGCAGATGCCAGGCTTCGACGCGCTGCTCGAGTACCGCGACCACAAGCCGTTCGAATGCGTGGGCGAGGGCCGCGAGTCGCGCGCGGCGATGGCGGCGCTCGCCGAGCGTCCCGAGTGGCGCGAGGACTCGATCGTCGAGCGCTTCGCGCGCGAGATCCGGCCGCAGCTCGACGCCGCGGGATTGGCGCTGGCGCCGCTGCTCGCGCCCGAAGGTCCGCATCGCATTCCGCCCGCGCTGTGGGAGCGCGTGCATGCGCATTTCGCAGCTTGAGGGTCGGCGCGTCGCGCTGTGGGGCTGGGGGCGCGAGGGGCGCGCCGCCTACGCCGCGCTGCGCGCGCGATTGCCGGGACAGGCGCTGACGCTGTTCTGCGGTCCCGGCGAAGCGGCCGACGCCCGCGCGCTCGCCGATCCGGCGCTCTTCGTCGAGACCGGGGCGAGCGCCGAACGTCTGGCCGCATTCGAGGTGGTGGTGAAATCGCCGGGGATCAGTCCGTACCGGCCAGAGGCGCAGGCCGCGGCGGAGCGCGGCACGCGCTTCCTCGGCGGTACCGCACTGTGGTGCGCCGAACGCGTGGACGCCGACGGCCGCCTGCGCGGTGTGGTCTGCGTGACCGGCACCAAGGGCAAGAGCACCACCACCTCGCTGCTCGCGCATTTGCTGCGCGCCGGTGGGCACCGCACCGCACTGGCGGGCAACATCGGGCTGCCGTTGCTGGAGCTGCTGGCGCCCGATCCGGAACCCGAGTACTGGGCCATCGAGCTGTCGAGCTACCAGACCGGCGACGTGGCTGCGAGCGGCGCGCGCCCGGACGTCGCGGTGGTGCTGAACCTCTTTCCCGAGCATCTGGACTGGCACGGCTCGCAGCAGCGCTACGTCGAGGACAAGCTGAAGCTGGTCACCCACGCCCGGCCGCGCATCGCCGTGCTCAACGCCGCCGATCCCGTGCTCGCGGCGCTCGATCTGCCCGCCAGCGAGGTGCGCTGGTTCGGCCGCGAGGACGGCTGGCATCTGCGCGGGGACACGCTGTTCCGCGGCGGCGAGGCGGTCATGGACACCGCCGCGCTGCCGCTGCCGGGCCGCCACAACCGCGGCAACCTGTGCGCCGTGTTGACCGCCATCGAGGCGCTCGGGCTCGACGCGCGCCCGCTCGCGGCGCAGGCCGCCGCATTCCAGCCGTTGCCGCACCGTCTGCAGACTCTCGGCGAGCGCGCGGGCGTCGTGTACGTCAACGACTCGATCAGCACCACGCCGCATGCCACGCTGGCCGCGCTGGAATGCTTCCGTGGCCGGCGCGTCGCCGTGCTGGTCGGCGGCCACGATCGCGGCGTCGACTGGAGCGGATTCGCGGCGGCGATGCGGACCGGCGCACCGCATGCGGTGGTCACGATGGGCGAGAACGGCCCGCGCATCCGCGACGCGCTCGCGCCGGTGGCCGGCGAAGGCGGCTTTCGCCTGCTCGCCGCGCGCACGCTCGAGGAGGCGATGCGTGCCGGCGTGGACGCGCTGGGCGGTGCCGGGGTGCTGCTGTTGTCGCCCGGCGCGCCGAGTTTCGACGCGTACCGCGACTACGTCGCGCGCGGCCGCCATTTCGCCGGGCTGGCCGGCTTCGATCCGAACGCCATCAGCACGATCCCGGGTCTGGGCGTCTTCTGAGCCGGGCCGGGGCCGCGCGGCGCCGACGTGACTTCCTTCAGGCCGCCGACGCACACGGCGTGCGTATAGTGCGGCCGTCGCCACCCGATCCGCCCGCCATGCGCCTCCTCTCGCTGATCCCCGTGCTGCTTCTGGCGATGGCCCCGATGCCGGCCGCCGCGCAATCGCCCGCACAGGCCCCGCAGAAGGCCGAGCCGCGCCGCTGGAGCGAAGGCGACGACACCTTGCGCGTCAACATCATCGATCTGTCCCCGCGCTTCCTCGATTTCCATGCCGCGGCCAGCGCCGCTGGCGTGGACGCGGAGCAGCGATGGACGCTGTGGCAGCAGCGCTACGGGTTCGCCGCGGTGCCGCCGACGCCGGAAGGGCAGGCGATGGCGCGGCGCATGCTCGAGCAGGCGTGGCCGCGCTACGCCGGCGCGCTGCCGCTCATCCGCCGCGGCGCGAAGGCGATGCGGCCGCAACCGCTGGATACGCTGCGGGCAGTGGCGGCGGTGCTCGAACCGCGGGAGCCGGTCGAGGTGGACGTCGTCGCGTATGTCGGCGCGTTCGACGGCAATGCCTTCAGTTCCGGACAGGATGGCAGGCCGACGGTCGCGCTGCCGCTGGAGATGGACGAGCGCCAGCGCGAGGCGATCCTCCCGCACGAGATGACGCACGCGGTGCATATCGTCACCGCCGATCTGTCCGGCGGCTGGGAGCGCAGCATCGCCGCCACGTTGATGCAGGAAGGCCTGGCCACCCACGTGGCGCACGAAGTGGTTCCGGACCGTCCGCTCGCGGAACTGATCGAATACACGCCGGGCTGGTGGGCCGAGGTGCAGCCGAAGCGGCGCGGGATCCTGCAGGCGATCCTGCCGGCGCTGGAAGCGAAGGACGGCGATACCGTGTTCCGCTTCACCATGGGCAAGGGACCGAACGGCTTCGAGCGCGAGGCCTATGCGGCCGGCTGGTGGGTGATCGAGCACCTGCGCCGCCAGGGCATGAGCCTGGCCGAGATCGCGCGCATCCCGGAGGCGGAGATGCCGGCGGTCGCCCGGCGCGCGATCGAACAGATGCTTGCCGGGTCCGAGCCTGGGAGCTGAGTCGCCGCGGTGCGCGCGGCTCGGGTTCGCGCGACCTGTGGCGGAGCCGGGCGGACTTCAGTGATCGCGATCGACCGCGTAGCGCGCCAGACCGCGCAGCGCCGCCACGTGCGCGTTGTCGGCGAGTCCTTCGAGTTCCCGCTCGGCCGCACGCGCGTAGTCCTCGGCGCGGCGTCGGCTGTAGTCGAGACCGCCGGTGGCGCGGATCGCGGCGATCACCTCGGGCAGAGCGTCGACGTCGCCTTCCTCGACGATGGCGCGCAGCCGCGCGCGGACCGCATCGTCCGAATGCCCGATGGCGTGGATCAGCGGCAGCGTGGCCTTGCCTTCGGCGAGGTCGTCGCCGAGGTTCTTGCCCAGGGTGGCGGCGTCGGAGGCGTAGTCGAGCACATCGTCCGCGATCTGGAACGCGTAGCCCAGGTGGAGGCCGTAACGGTGCATCGCCTCGCACGTCGCCGCGTCGGCCCCGGCCAGCAGCGCCCCGAGCCGCGTCGCCGCGGCGAACAGCACCGCGGTCTTGCGCTCGATCACGCGCAGGTAGGCGGCCTCGTCGGTGTCCGGGTTGCGCACGTGCAGCAACTGCAGCACCTCGCCCTCGGCGATCGCGTTGGTGGTATCGGCGAGGATGCGCATCACCTCCATGCGGTCGAGTTCGACCATCAACTGGAAGCTGCGCGAATAGAGGAAATCGCCGACCAGCACGCTGGCGGCGTTGCCCCACACCGCGTTCGCCGTGCGGCGGCCGCGGCGCAGGTCGGACTCGTCGACCACGTCGTCGTGCAGCAGGGTCGCGGTGTGGATGAATTCGACCACCGCCGCCAACTGGTGCGCCTCCGCGCCGCGATGGCCGAGCGCGCCGGCGGCGAGGATCAGCAGCATCGGCCGCAGCCGTTTGCCGCCCGCGCCGACGATGTACTCGGCGATCTGGTTGATCAGCACCACCTCGGAGGCCAGCCGCCGGCGGATCAGCGCGTCCACCGCCGCCATGTCCTCGCGCGCGAGCGCCTGGATGGCGGGCAGGTCGAGCGCGTGCGGACCGGGAGCGGCGGAGCGGGCGTCCATCGAGGGCGGCGGCGGGAAAGACGCGGAATTATAGGCCGCCGCGCGTGCCGCCGACGCCGGCCCGGGTGCGGCGTTTTCCGAGGCGATTTCCGGACGGCGCCCGATGACGGGGGCCCGCGTATACTTCACCCTCCGTTGCCGTCCACCGGTAACTTCCAGGCAGGTTCTGAATCCATGGCACGCGGCGTCAACAAGGTCATCCTGGTCGGCAATCTCGGCAACGATCCCGAAGTGAAGTACACCCAGAGCGGCATGGCGGTCACCACGCTCAGCCTCGCCACCACCAGCGTCCGCAAGGACCGCGAGGGCAACACCCAGGAGCGGACCGAATGGCACCGGGTGAAGCTGTTCGGCAAGCTCGGCGAGATCGCCGGCGAGTACCTGCGCAAAGGTCGCCAAGTGTACATCGAAGGCTCCATCCGTTACGACAAGTTCACCGGTCAGGACGGACAGGAGCGCTACATCACCGAGATCGTCGCCGACGAGATGCAGATGCTCGGCGGTGGCGGCGGCGAAGGCGGCGGCGCACCGCGCCGCGAGTACGGCGGCGAATCGCGCGCCCCGCGCCAGGCGCCGCAGCGCGCCGAGTCCGCCCCGCGCCGCGAGGCGCCTGCCGCCCGCAACAACGATTTCGCCGGCGACTTCGCCGACGACGACATTCCGTTCTGAGAGCGACGGATCCGTTCCACGGCCGCCTCCGCGGCGGCCTTCGCATGTCCGTAAGGAGTTCCCGATGGCCACCTGGATCGTGACCGGCGGCGCCGGCTTCATCGGCGGCAATTTCGTGCTGGAGGCGGTGCGCCGGGGCGTCCGCGTCGTCAATCTCGACGCGCTGACCTACGCCGGCAACCTCGACACGCTCGCCTCCATCGCCGATGCGGACCATCATGTGTTCGTGCATGGCGACATCGGCGACGGCGAATGCGTGGAGCGCCTCCTGCGCGAGTACCAGCCGGACGCGATCGTCAACTTCGCGGCGGAGAGCCACGTCGACCGCTCGATCGACGGCCCGGCCGCGTTCGTGCGCACCAACGTGGTCGGCACCCTGAACCTGCTGGAGAAGGCCCGCGACTACTGGCGCGGCCTGGATGCGGCGCGGCGCGACGCGTTCCGCTTCCTGCACGTGTCCACCGACGAGGTCTACGGCAGCCTGGGTCCGACCGGCAAATTCACCGAGCAGACGCCCTACGCGCCGAACTCGCCGTACTCCGCCTCCAAGGCGGCGTCGGACCATCTGGTGCGCGCGTTCCACCACACCTACGGCCTGCCGACGCTGACCACCAACTGCTCGAACAACTACGGGCCGTTCCAGTTCCCGGAGAAGCTGATCCCGCTGATGATCGCCAAGGGCCTGGCGGGCGAGCCGCTGCCGGTCTACGGCGATGGCCTCAACGTGCGCGACTGGCTCTACGTCGGCGATCATTGCGCGGCCATCCGGCGCGTGCTCGAGGCCGGACGCGTCGGCGAGACCTACAACATCGGCGGCGACGCCGAGCGCGCCAACATCGAAGTGGTGCGCGCGATCTGCCGCCTGCTCGACGAGCGCCGCCCGCTGCCCGATGGCATCGCGCGCGAGTCGCTGATCACGTTCGTCAACGACCGCCCCGGTCACGACCGCCGCTATGCGATCGACGCGTCGAAGATCAAGCGCGAACTGGGTTGGCAGCCGACGGTGACGTTCGAGGAGGGCATCGCGCTGACCGTCGACTGGTACCTGGACAACCAGGCATGGGTGCGGCGCGTGCTCGACGGCAGCTACCGCCTCGAACGCATCGGCCAGGGCTGAGGACGCAGGCATGGCACGCAAGGGCATCATCCTCGCCGGCGGCTCCGGCACCCGGCTGTATCCGCTGACGCAGGCGGTGAGCAAGCAACTGCTGCCGGTGTACGACAAGCCGATGATCTACTACCCGCTCAGCGTGCTGATGCTGGCGGGCATCCGCGACGTGCTCATCATCAACACGCCGCACGAGCAGGTCCTGTTCCAGCGCCTGCTGGGCGACGGCGCGCAATGGGGCATGCGCTTCGAGTACGCCGTGCAGCCCAGCCCGGACGGGCTCGCGCAGGCGTTCCTGATCGGCGAGCGCTTCCTCGACGGCGCGCCGAGCTGCCTCGTGCTCGGCGACAACATCTTCCACGGTCCGGGGCTGACCGCGCTGCTCAAGCGCGCCGACGAGCGGCGCGAGGGCGCCACCGTGTTCGGTTACTGGGTGCACGACCCCGAGCGCTACGGCGTCGCCGAATTCGACGCATCGGGCCGCGTGATCGGCATCGAGGAGAAGCCCGCGCGGCCGCGGTCCAATTACGCGGTGACCGGCCTGTACTTCTACGACGGGCGTGCGCCGCAGTTCGCCGCGGCCTTGAAGCCTTCCGCCCGTGGGGAGCTTGAGATCACCGATCTGAACCGCCGTTACCTCGAGGAAGGCAGCCTGCACCTGGAGCGTCTCGGCCGCGGCTACGCCTGGCTCGATACCGGCACCCACCAGTCGCTGCTGGAAGCGTCCACCTTCATCGAGACGATCGAGGCGCGCCAGGGCCTGCGGATCTGCTGTCCGGAGGAGATCGCCTGGATCAACGGCTGGATCGGCGACGAGGATCTCGTCCGGCTGGCCAGACCGCTGGCGAAGAACGGCTACGGGCAGTACCTGCTCAGCCTGATCGAGCGGGGCCACGTGCCATGAAAGTGATCGGCACCGACCTGCCGGGTTGCATGGTGATCGAGCCGAAGGTTTTCGAGGACGCGCGCGGCTTCTTCTACGAATCGTTCAACTGCGACCGGCTCGCCGCCCACGGGCTGGACTTCCGCTTCGTGCAGGGCAACGTGTCCGCGTCGAAGCGCGGCGTCCTGCGCGGGTTGCACTACCAGTGGCCGAAACCGCAGGGCAAGTACGTCACGGTGCTCGAGGGCGAGGTGTGGGACGTCGCGGTCGACATCCGCCGCGGCTCGCCCACCTTCGGCCGCTGGACCGCCGTGCTGCTGAGCGCCGACAACCGGCGCCACTTCTGGATTCCGGAAGGCTTCGCGCACGGCTTCGTCGCGCTCAGCGAGCGCGCGGTCTTCAGCTACCTCTGCACCGCCACCTACGACCCGCAGGCGGACGCCGTGGTCCGCTGGGACGACCCGCAGCTCGCGATCGACTGGCCGGTGAGCGAGCCGCTGTTGTCCGACAAGGACGCGCGCGCGCCGCTGCTGGCCGGGATCGATCCGGAGCGTCTCCCCGTCTACCGGCCATGAGGCTGCTGCTGCTCGGCGCCAACGGCCAGGTCGGCCATGAACTGCGGCGCAGCCTGGCGCCGCTCGGCGAAGTGGTGGCGACCACCCGCACCGGCATGCTGCCGGACGGCGGCCCGTGCGAGGCGCTGGATCTGCACGAGCCGGGCAGCGCCGCGCGCATGATCGAACGCGTGCGCCCGGATGCGGTGATCAACGCCGCGGCCTACACGGCGGTCGACCGCGCCGAGGACGAGCCGGCATCGGCCTTCCGCATCAACGCCGAAGCGCCTGCGGACATCGCGCGCGCCTGCGCCGCGCTCGCCATCCCGCTGGTGCATTACTCGACCGACTACGTGTTCGACGGCACCGCCACGCGGCCCTACCGCGAGGACGATCCCACCGCGCCGCTCGGCGTGTACGGCGCGAGCAAACTCGCCGGCGAGCGGGCGATCCGCGACAGCGGCTGCGCGCACCTGATCCTGCGCACCGCGTGGGTCTATGGCCTGCACGGCCACAACTTCCTGAAGACGATGCTGCGGCTCGCCGCCGAACGCGATGCGCTGCGCGTGGTCGACGACCAGATCGGCACGCCGACCCCGGCCTGGCTGATCGCCGACGTGACCGCACGTCTGCTGCGGGACGGACTGCACGTGCGCGGCGTGCGCCACCTGACCGCGGCAGGCCGGACCTCCTGGCATGGCTTCGCGAGTGCGATCGTCGAGCAGGCGCATGCCCGCGGCCTGCTCGCGCGCGCGGTCCCGGTGCACGCGATCGCCACCGCCGACTTCCCGACCCGCGCCCGCCGCCCGGCGTTCTCCGTCCTCGACTGCGCGGCGCTGACGCAGGATCTGCGCGAGCCGCTTCCCGACTGGAACGCAGCGCTCGCCGCCACCCTGGAGGGGGTGACCCCCGCCGCGATCCGTTGAGTGTCGGGCAGCCCCCGTCTGACATACGCTTGTCGCGGGGATGCCCGTCACAGCAAGCAGGGGACAGCAATGAAGACAGGGGTATGGATCGCGGCCGGTCTGGCGCTGGCGTGCGCGTTCGGCGCGCGCGCGGCGGCGGAGCCGGCACCGTTGCCGATCGAGGATTTCGTCCGCCACCCGACCTACAGCGAAGTCAGGATCTCGCCCGCCGGCGAGTACCTGGCGATGACGGTCGACCGCGGCGGGCAGGACGTACTGACCGTGCTGCGCACGGCCGACCTGAGCATCGTCAAGGTCAACCAGCTCCCCGACGAGAAGAGCATCGGCTCGTTCTACTGGGTCAGCCGCGACCGCCTGGTGTTCAACGCGGTCAAGAAATTCGGCCGCTTCGCCGCTCCGTTCAACACCGGCGAGTGGTACGGCGTCAACGCCGACGGCAGCCAGCCGCGGCCGCTGGTGTTCTTCGGCACGCTCGATGCGACCCAGCGCAACAAGACCACCGACGGCATCTACAGCATGCTCGACACCCTGCGCGGCGACGACCAGCAGGTGCTGATGGCGGTCGCCAAGCCGCGCTCGAGCAAGGGCGCCGGAACCGAGGTGGTCGCGCTGGACGTGCTCTCCGGCCGCCGGCGCGAGATCGTCCGTGCGCCGCGCGAGAACTGCTCGATCGAGACCGACGCCAGCGACCAGCCGCGTTTCGCGGTCTGCTACGACGCGCAGAACGATGCCGGCCAGTTCGAGGAGCACCTCGAGCTGTACCGGCTGGAAGGCGCCAAGTGGGTGCTGATGAACCGCTCGCAGGATGCGGGCACCCGCATCCGGATCGTCGGCGTGGCGCCCGACGGCACCGTCTACGCGGAGCAGGACGACCGTAAGGCGCCGGCCGCGTTCGGCACGCTGGACCCGTCCACCGGCAAGTTCACCAAGCTGTTCCAGGATCCGGTCGCCGACCCCGCGGGCTACATCCGCGCCGCCGACATGCGCACGATCATCGGCGTGGTCACCGAGGCCGGCGCGCCGAAAGTGCATCTGCTGAACGAGGAACATCCCGACGCCGAGCTCTACGCCTCGCTCGCGCAGGCTTTCCCCGGCCAGTTCGTCACCTTCTCCAGCGCGACCGACGACGGCCGCAAGATCGTCGTCACCGTGCGCAGCGACCGCAATCCGGGCGAGTTGTACCTCTACGACCGCGACACCGGCAAAGCGCGTTTCCTCATGCAGAGCCGCAAGTGGATCGATCCCAAGCGCATGGCGAGCGTGAAGCCCTTCAGCTTCACCGCCCGCGACGGCGTGCGGATCTACGGCTACCTGACGATCCCGAACGGCTCCGACGGCCGCAACCTGCCGATGATCGTCAATCCGCACGGCGGCCCGATCGGTCCGCGCGACCACTGGTTCTTCAACTGGGAAGCGCAACTGCTCGCCAGCCGCGGCTACCTGGTGCTGCAGGTGAACTACCGCGGCTCCGGCGGCTACGGCCAGGCCTTCCAGGACATGGGTCATCGGCAGTGGGGCGGCAAGATGCAGGACGACCTCACCGATGCGGTGCGCTGGGCGGTCGCCCAGGGCTACGCCGATGGCGACCGGGTCTGCATCTACGGCGGCAGCTACGGCGGCTATGCCTCGCTGATGGGCGTGGCGAAGGATCCGGACCTGTACAAATGCGCGTTCGGCTACGTGGGCCTGTACGACGTGCAGATCCAGAAGAAGCTCAGCGACACCGCGGACTGGTATGCCGGCCAGAGCTTCTTCGAGCGCACCTTCGGCGCCACCCGCGCCGAGCAGGATGCGATCTCGCCGGTCAATCACGCGCACAAGATCAAGGCCGCCGTGTATCTCGCCGCCGGCGCGCGCGATCAGCGCTGCCCGCCCGAGCACACCGAGGCGATGCGCGACGCCCTGATCAAGGCCGGCAATCCGCCCGAGGGCGTGATCATCCAGTCCGGCGAGATGCACGGCTTCTACGACGAGAAGAACAACCTGAAGCTGTACACCGAGATGCTCGCCTTCTTCGGGCGGCACATCGGCGGCAAGGTGCAGGTCGGGGACGCCAAGCGCGAGTAGCGTTTGCTCCGCGTCCGACGCCTGCTAGCATCCGACGGCCACCGGGGAGGTGGCCGTCGTTTTTCCGGGACAGGGGAGGTCTCCGATGCGCTTCGCGCTCTTCGTTTCGTTGCTGATCGCCGGCCTGCTGGCCGCCGTGCCCGCCGACGCGGTCGACATCGACCGCTTCCTGCGCAAGGACACGTTCGAGAAACTCACGATCTCGCCGACCGGCGACTACTTCGCCGCGACCGTGCCGTTCGAGGACCGCACCGCGCTGGTGATCCTGCGCCGCAGCGACAGGAAGCTGCTCGGTACGTTCTCCCTCGGGCGGCATTCGCACGTGCAGGAGTTCGTCTGGGTCAGCCCGGAGCGGCTGCTGATCGCGGTGGCGGAGAAGATGGGCTCGCTCGACCGGCCGGTGCTGACCGGCGAGCTGTTCGCGATGGACGCCGACGGCTCCTCGCCCGAGCTTCTGGTCGGCTATCGGGCCCAGGACAACGGTTTGGGCACGCGGATCGTCGGCAAGAAGGAGGAATTCGTTTACGCCGAGCTGGTCGACGACCTGCCGGCCGACGACCGCAACGTCATCATCGCGGTCACCCCGTTCAGCGCCGACGCCTACAGCCGTGCGGACCGCATGGACGTGCACACCGGCCGCCGCGTCACCGTGGCGCGCTCGCCGGTGCGCAACGCCTCCTTCGTCACCGACAACAAGGGCGTGGTGCGTTTCACCTACGGCATCGGCACCGATCGGCGCATGCGCGTCTTCCACCGCGCCGCGGAGGGGCAGGAGTGGGAGCTGATCAGCGACGAAACCCGCACCGGCCTTGCGGAAATTCCGGTCGGCTTCGCCGAGGACGACCGCACCGCCTACCTCGTCGCCGAGCAGGCGGACGGCCCCGACAAGCTGATCGCCTACGACGTGGTGACGCGCGAGCGCCGCCCGGTGCTGGGGCACGAGATCGCCGACCCGGCGCGCCTGCTGTATCGGCCCTACACCCGCACGCCGATCGGCGCGGTGTTCCTGGACGGCCGCCGGCACACGAGCTTCATCGACCGCAACTCGCCGGAAGCGCGCATGCAGCGCAACCTGGAGGCCGCGTTCGCCGGCCATGCGGTCGAGATGACCTCGCGCACGCGGGACGGCCGGCTGACGCTGGTCTAAGTGTTCAGCGACCGCAACCCCGGCGACTTCTACCTCTTCGACTCCCAGACCAAGAAGGCCGATCTCGTCATCAGCCGGCGCGAATGGATCGACATCGACGCCATGGCCGAACAGCGGCCGGTGACGATCGCCGCCCGCGACGGCACGACCCTGCACGGCTATCTCACCGTGCCGCGCGGCCGCGAGGGCAGGCTGCCGATGATCGTCCATCCGCACGGCGGGCCGTTC
The DNA here is from genome assembly GCF_007923255.1 of Vulcaniibacterium thermophilum. Classification (GTDB taxonomy): domain Bacteria; phylum Pseudomonadota; class Gammaproteobacteria; order Xanthomonadales; family Xanthomonadaceae; genus Lysobacter_F; species Lysobacter_F thermophilum. Next base: position 69,208 of record NZ_VOHJ01000001.1, read on the forward strand.
GGCGTGCAGGACGTGTGGGGGTTCGACGACGACGTGCAGATGCTGGCCGCGGCCGGCTATGCGGTGCTGCAGGTGAACTTCCGTGGTTCCTCCGGCTACGGCAAGGCGTTCCGTGCCGCCGGCGCGCGCGAGTGGGGCGGGCGCATGCAGGACGATCTCACCGACGCCACCCGCTGGGCCATCGCGCAGGGCCATGCGGATCCGGCACGGATCTGCATCTACGGCGCGAGCTACGGCGGCTACGCGGCGCTGATGGGCGTGGCGAAGGAGCCCGACCTGTACGCGTGCGCCGCCGGCTACGTGGGCGTGTACGACCTGCCGACCATGTACAGCCACGGCGACATCCAGCGCAGCACTTCCGGCGAGACCTACCTGCGCGAGTGGCTCGGTGCGCCGGAAGCGGTGGCCGCGGTCTCGCCGGCGCGGCTGGCCGGGCGCATCCGCGCACCCGTGTTTCTGGCCGCAGGCGGCGAGGACGAGCGCGCTCCGCCGCAGCACACCGAGATGATGGAGAAGGCGCTGCGCCGCGCCAACGTGCCGGTGGAAGCGCTGTACTACGCGACCGAGGGCCACGGCTTCTATCGCGAGGAGCACCGCCGCGAGTACTACGCGCGCCTGCTCGCGTTCTTCGCGCGGCATCTCGGCGGACAGGCGGCGACGACCGGCGCCGCGCCGGCCGACGCGAAGAAATAGCGGCGTTCCGGCAGTCGTGGGCGAACGGCCCGATGCGTTATGCTCGGGCCGTTTGTCCGTCTGCCCTCGGAGCGCACATGAGTTCGCCGGCACAGATTCCCCAGCTGACGTTTCGGGCCGTTCTTCTGGCCGTCATCCTCGCGGTCGTGCTGTCGGCGGCCAATGCCTATCTCGGTCTGTTCGCGGGCTTGACGATCGCCACCGCGATTCCGGCGGCGGTGGTCTCGATGGGCGTGCTGCGTCTGCTCGGCGGCGGCACGATCCTCGAGAACAACATCGTGCAGACCGGCGCCTCGGCCGGCTCCTCGATCGCGGCGGGCGTGATCTTCACCATCCCGGCGCTGCTGATCCTCGGTTACTGGCAGGACTTCAAGTACTCGTGGGTGCTCGCCATCGCCGGTCTTGGCGGTCTGCTGGGCGTGCTGTTCTCGGTGCCGCTGCGGCGTTCGATGATCGTCGAGGACCCGCTGCCGTTCCCGGAAGGCAAGGCCGCCGCGGAAGTGCTCAAGGCCGGCGAGAACCCCGGCCCGGGGCTGAAGATCCTCGGGCTGTCGGCGGGCATCGGCGGGCTGGTGAAGCTGGCCGCCGAGAGCGGCCTGCGGATGATTCCCGACAACGCGGCCGGCGCCGGCTTCTTCGGCAAGTATCTGGGCTACATGGGGACGGGGCTTTCGCCGGCGCTGCTGGGCGTGGGCTACATCGTCGGGCTCAACATCGGCATCGTCGTGGTGTCGGGCAGCATCCTCGCCTACAACATCGCCATTCCGCTGTACCACGCGTTCTTCCTCGCCGGCGATCCGGAAGTCGCCGCGCAGGTGGCGGGCAAGACGGCGGCGGAGGCGGCGGCGATCATCCGCGCCGAACGCATCCGTTATCTCGGCGTCGGCGCGATGCTGATCGGCGGCATCTGGACGCTGTTCTCGCTGCGCAAGTCGTTGCTGTCCGGCATCCGCAGCGGCATCGCCGCCGCGCGCAAGGGCGCGGGTGCGAATCTCGCCGAGACCGAGCGCGATCTGCCGATGAAGTGGATGCTGGTCGCGCTGGTGCTGTTCATCCTGCCGCTGCTCGCGCTGTACCAGGCCATCGTCGGCAGTTGGGGCGTCAGCGTGCCGATGACGATCATCATGATCGTGGCGGGCTTCCTGTTCGTGTCGGTGTCGGCGTATCTGGCCGGTCTGGTCGGCTCGTCCAACAACCCGGTGTCGGGCATCACCATCGCCACCATCCTGTTCGCGTCGGTGGTGCTGATGCTGCTGCTGGGCAGCGACTCCAAGATCGGCGCGGTGGCCGCGATCATGATCGGCGCGGTGGTGTGCTGCGCGGCGGCGGTCGGCGGCGACAACCTGCAGGACCTCAAGGCCGGTTATCTGGTCGGCGCGACGCCGTGGAAGCAGCAGTTGATGCTGGGCATCGGCGCGTTCTCGTGCGCGTTGATCATGGCGCCGGTGCTGAATCTGCTGCACCAGGCCTACGGCATCGGCGATCCCACCCGCGAGGGCTCGCTGCAGGCTCCGCAGGCCACGCTGATGGCATCGGTGGCGCAGGGCATGTTCGGCGGCAAGCTGCCGTGGGACATGATCGCCGCCGGCGCGGTGATCGGCGCGATCGTGATCGCGATCGACAGCGCGCTGAAGGCGCGCGGTTCGCACTTCCGCGTGCCGGTGCTGGCGGCCGCGATCGGCATCTATCTGCCGCTGGAGCTGATGGTGCCGATCTTCCTCGGCGGCCTGCTGGCGTATTTCGTCGAGCGCCGCCACGGCGTCGTGGGCGCCGACGAGAGCCTGCGCGACCGCGTGCATCGTCCCGGCGTGCTGTTCTCGGCCGGCCTGATCACCGGCGAGGCGCTGATGGGCATCGCGATCGCCATTCCGATCGTGGTGAGCGAACGCGCCGACGTGCTGGCGCTGCCGGAGCGGTTCCACTTCGGTCAGGCGGTCGGCCTGGCGGTGCTGGCCATCGTCGGCTGGCTGATCTACCGCACCGGCGTGCGCGCACCGCACGCGCCGCGCGCCTGATCTCCCCTGCATAGCCCGGAGTTTCCGAGATGAAGTTCGCTGCTTCGTTGCTCGCCGCCGCGCTCGTGGCTGCCCTGCCTTCGACGGCCCTTGCGGCGCGGGGGTTCGAGGCGCGCGATCTGGCCGCCCTCGATCGCTATTCGGCGCCGACGCTGTCGCCGGATGGCCGCTTGCTGGTGTTCGCCAAGCGCGTGGTCGATTACGGCGCCAACAAGGCCAGCACCTCGCTGTGGATCGAGGACCTGCGCGCGCGCGACGCGGCGCCGCCGAAGCGGCTGACTCCGGACGGCTGGAACGTCAACTCGCCGGCGTTCTCGCCCGACGGCCGCACGGTGTATTTCCTCAGCGCCAAGTCCGGCAGCCAGCAACTGTATGCGGTGCCGGCGTCGGGCGGGACGCCGCGCCAGGTCACTGCCTTCGATGCCGACGTCGGCAGTTACCGCATCTCGCCGGACGGCCAGCGGGTGGCGTTCTCCGCCGAGGCGTTCGTCGAGTGCGGCGCCGATCTGTCCTGCACCAGGCGCAAACTCGACGAGCGCGAAAAGACGAAGGCGACGGGCCGCTCGTTCGACCGCCTGTTCATCCGCCACTGGGACAGTTGGAACGACGGCCGCCTCAACCGGCTGTTCGTCGCCGAGCTTCCGCGCGGCGACAAGCCGGTCGCCGAGGCGGTGCTGGTGAGCGACGACGTGGTCGGCGACGTGCCTTCGCGCCCGTTCGGCGACGACAGCGAGTACGCCTGGGCGCCCGACGGCCGCAGCCTCGTGTTCGCCGCCCGCAAGGCCGATCGCACCGAGCCGTGGTCGACCAATTTCGATCTGTACCTCGCCGCCGCCGACGGCAGCGGCGAGGCGCGCAATCTCACCGCCGACAACCCCGCCTGGGACACCGGCCCGCTGTTCTCCGCCGACGGCCGCACGCTGTACTACCGCGCGATGAAGCGTCCGGGGTTCGAGGCCGACCGCTTCGCGATCGTCGCGATGGACTTGGGCAGCGGCCAACGCCGCGAGATCGCGCCGAAGTGGGACCGTTCCGCGGACGCGATGGAGCTGTCGGAAGACGGCCGCACGCTGTACGTCAACGCGCAGCACCTGGGCGAGCATCCGCTGTTCGCGGTCGACATCGCCACCGGCATGGTGTCGCCGATCGTGCGCGAGGGTTCGGTGTCGGACTTCGATCTGGAGGCGGGCACGCTCGCGTTCGCGCGCAGCACGCTCAGAAGCGGCGACCAGATCTTCGTCGGCGGCATCGGCGGCGCGCCGGTGCGCGCGCTCACGCCGAGCGCGGGCGAGATGCTGCCCGACGTGCGCTTCGGCGACTTCGAGCAGTTCAGCTTCAAGGGCTGGAACGGCGAGACCGTGCACGGCTACGTGGTCAAGCCGTGGAACTACGAGGAAGGCAAGACCTATCCGGTCGCGTTCCTGATCCACGGCGGCCCGCAGGGCAGCTTCGGCAACGGCTGGAGCTACCGCTGGAACCCGCAGACGTACGCGGGCCAGGGCTACGCGGTGGTGATGATCGACTTCCACGGCTCGACCGGCTACGGCCAGGCGTTCACCGATTCGATCAGCCAGCACTGGGGCGACCGTCCGCTGGAGGATCTGCAGAAGGGCTGGGCGGCGGCGCAGCAGAAGTATCCGTTCCTCGACGGCTCGCGCGCGTGCGCGCTGGGCGCCAGCTACGGCGGCTACATGGTCAACTGGATCGCCAGCCAGTGGCGCGAGCCGTGGAAGTGCCTGGTGAGCCATGCCGGCGTGTTCGACACGCGGATGATGGGCTTCTCGACCGAGGAGCTGTGGTTCACCGAATGGGAGAACGGCGGCACGCCGTGGGATGCGCCGAAGAACTACGAGCGCTTCAATCCGGCGCTGCACGTGGACAAGTGGAAGGTGCCGATGCTGGTGATCCACGGCCAGCTCGACTACCGTATTCCGGTGGAGCAGGGCATCGCCGCGTTCACCGCGTTGCAGCGCCAGGGCATCGAGTCGAAGTTCCTGTACTTCCCCGACGAGAACCACTGGATCCTCAAGCCGCACAACAGCGTGCTGTGGCACGACACGGTGAACGGCTGGCTGCGCAAGCACATCGGCGACGGGCAGTGAGCGCATGACGGCTCCCGCCTCGGGCGCGCTGATCGCCAACGACGCCGTCGTTCTCGGCCTGCTCGCCGCCATTCTCGGCGCGGTGTTCTGGACCGCGTCGCGGCCGACCGGATTCTGGAAGAAGTTCTACGGGGTCGTGCCTGCGATCCTGCTGTGCTACTTCCTGCCGGCGGTGCTGAACTCGGCGGGCGTGATCGACGGCAAGGCCTCCGCGTTATATCCGATGGCGCGCGATTACCTGCTGCCGAGCGCGCTGGTCCTGCTGTGCGTGGCGATCGACTTCAGGGCGATCGTCCGCCTCGGACCGAAGGCGGTGGTGATGTTCCTGGTCGGCACCCTCGGCGTCATGCTGGGCGGCGTGGTGGCCTTTCTCGCGATGGGGGCCATCCATCCGGAAACGGTCGCCGGCGATACCTGGCGCGGCATGACGACGGTCGCGGGCTCGTGGATCGGCGGCGGCGCCAACCAGGCGGCGATGAAGGAGGTGTTCGCGGTCGATGCCACCACCTTCGGCCAGTTCGTCGCGGTCGATGTGCTGGTGGCGAACGTCTGGATGGCGGTACTGCTGTTCCTGGCCGCGCGCAGCGAGGCGTTCGACCGCTGGACGCGCGCGGACCTGTCCGCGATCGACGATCTCAAGCGCCGGGTGGAGGCCTATCAGGCCGAGCACACGCGTATTCCCACGCTCACCGACCTCACCGTCATCGTCGCGCTCGGGCTCGGTGCGACCGGCCTTGCGCATGCGATCACCGACCCGCTGGTGGCATGGCTGTCCAGCCTGCCGGCCGAATGGCGGTTGCAGGACTACAGCCTGACCGCGCGCTTCTTCTGGATCACGGTGCTCGCCACCACGTTCGGGCTGGCGCTGAGCTTCACCCGCGCGCGGCGGCTGGAGGGCGCCGGCGCGTCGAAGGTGGGATCGGTGTTCCTGTACGTGCTGGTGGCGACCATCGGCATGCAGATGGATCTTCGCGCGCTGCTCGACCGCCCGTGGCTGTTCGCGCTCGGGCTGATCTGGATCGCGGTGCATGCCGCGCTGATGCTGGGCGTGGCCAAGCTGATCCGGGCGCCGCTGTTCTTCATGGCGGTCGGTTCGCAGGCGAACATCGGCGGCGCCGCGTCGGCGCCGGTGGTGGCCAGCGCGTTCCATCCGGCGCTGGCGCCGGTGGGCGTGCTGCTGGCGGTGCTCGGTTACGCGCTGGGCACCTACTGCGCCTATCTCACGGGGCTGGTGCTGCAAGCGCTCGCCGCCTGAGCGCACACGTCGCGGCGGGGGCGAAAGTCGCCCCCGCAGCGGATGGACCGGGTGCTCAGTAGGTGGTGGCGAACGTGCGCTTGCAGGGCGTCGGCGACACCACCGCGGCCCCGTTGTTGAGCTGATCCAGCCAGTTCTTGAGCTGTTCGAGCTGCTCGCGGGTGGCGGCCGGGTCGGTCAGGGCGGCGTTGGCGTCCTCGAGCAGTTCGTCGATCGTGCACTGGCACGGCAGGAAGGTCGAACTGCCGTTGACGTAGCCGCCCTCCACGTTGAGCGTCATCGCCGCCAGGTGCGAGGACAGCTTGTAGGCCATGTTCACCGCGGTGCTGCCCAGCAGCCAGGTGCGGAACTGCTCGTAGCCGGTGGGATCGAACGCGTTGCCGGCGGCGTCGACCAGATTGAGGCTGGAGAGCAGGTTGAGCTCGGGCGCCATCGTCCCGCCGTCGGCCAGCTTCGCCTCGCCGTTCCTGTTGCTCCAGAAGCCGGGTGTGCGGCCGCCGCTGCCTTTCAGGCAGTAGTTGCCGAACTTCACCGTGACCGTCTTGCAGGGCACGACGGTGACCGACACCGGATGGGTGGCGGGAGCGGAGCGCACCCAGTTGGTTTCGACCGGCATCGATTCCTCGACCGTGTAGGTCGCACCACCCGGCAGTCCGCTCCAGGTGGCGGTGGTGAGCCGGGTGCTGGCGCTGACGCCGGGGCCGTTCAGCGTCATCGGCCAGCTCGACAGCCAGGGTTCGTACGCGTCGCGCACGCCGTTGGCGTTGGCGTCGTAGAACTTCTTCACCACGATGGTGCCGTGGTTCGGATCGACCGTGGTCGCCGTCTGCGCCAGCGCGGGCGCGGCCAACGCACAGGCGGCCAGACCGATCGCGGGAAGCAGGCGCCGGATCGCGGCATGCAGGCTCGGATGGTTGTTCTTCATTGGAAGCCTCTCTTGCGAAAGGGCTCCCGCATCGGACGTCCGTCCTACCGCATGGCACATGGAGCCGTGTGTCGGAAGCTGCCGATGGGCAGCGCGCGCTGCGACCGCCTCATGCGCTCGCATGCGCGGCGGACACCGTAGGTGCGAGGTCGTGAACGACGCGACGAGGAGCCACCCGCCGGCCGGCCCGTCAGGCGCTGCGCGTGCCGCCGGGCCACGTTGCGCGTCCCGCCGCGCGGGCCGACAGCGAAGCAGGCCTGGGGCGGCGCTGGCGGCGTTTCGCCCGCACTCGCGTCCGTGCCTGGCCGGGATCGGGTCTCACGCGGGAGCGCGACCGCCCGCCGGCATGCGGACACGGGAGAGCAGCCGCATCGGGCTCAGCCGTTGAGACGGCGTGGGCGTCCAATGGGCGCGGGCGTATACTGCCTGCGCAGGTAAAAATCCTTTTACCGGAACCGCCGATGCGCGAACTCACCGACCGCCAGGCCGCGATCCTGGCCTTCATCCACGCCCATGCCGAACGCGAGGGCGTGCCGCCGACCCTGCAGGAGATCGCCGCGGCGTTCGGCTTCCGCCAGCCCTGCGCGGCGCACAAGCACGTGCGGCGGCTGGAGCAGGCCGGTTACCTGAGCGTGCGGCCGAACGCGGCGCGCGGGATCCGGCTGAGCGCGACCGGCCGGGCGGCGACGCCGGGCGCGCGACGGGCCGGGCGGGCCCGCGAGGATCGGCTGGAACTGCCGGTGCTCGGCCGGGTCGCGGCCGGTGCGCCGATCGGCGCGGACGCGGGTATCGAGCGTCACTTCGTGCTCGACCGCGCGCTGTTCTCGCTGCGCCCGGACTATCTGCTGCGCGTGCACGGCGATTCGATGCGCGACGACGGCATCCTCGACGGCGACCTGGTCGCGGTGAAGCGCGGCAACGACGCGCGCGACGGGCAGACGGTGGTCGCGCGCATCGACGGCGAGCTGACCATCAAGCGGCTGCAGCGCACCGCGGACGCGATCCGGCTGCTGCCGCGCAATCCCGACTACGCCCCGATCGAGGTGCCGCCCGGCGCCGACTTCGCGATCGAAGGCCTCTACTGCGGGCTGGTGCGTCCCGATTGACATGGCCGCGCAGGATCTCCCTCTCGAATCCCTGCTGGCCGCGCGCACGGTCTGGCGCGCCGCGCGCAGTGCGGTGGTCGCGCCCAGCGGGGAATCGACCGGCTTTCCCGCGCTGGATGCGCTGCTGCCGCTCGCCGGCTGGCCGCGTGGTGCGTTGAGCGAGCTGCTGATTCCGGCCGACGGCGTCGGCGAGCTCGCGCTGCTGATGCCGACCTTCGCGCGGCTGACCCAGGCCGGCCAGCTCGTCGCGGTGGTGGCGCCGCCGTACCGGCCGTACGCGCCGGCGTGGCAGGCGACGGGCGTGGACCTGCGCAGGCTCGAAATCGTCGAGACCGACGGCAAGCGCGCGCTGTGGGCGCTCGAGCAGTGCCTGCGCAGCGCGGCATTCGCGGCGGTGCTCGGTTGGCCGCTGCAGGCCGATGGCCCGGCGCTGCGGCGGCTGCAGGTGGCGGCCGACACCGGCGACTGCCTGGGCTTCGCGATCCGCGACCGCCGGCACGCGGCCAATCCATCGCCGGCCGCGTTGCGGCTGGAACACGCGCAGGGCCGCTGGCACGTGCGCAAATGCCGCGGCGGGCAGGCGCCGGCCACCGCCTTCGTGCCGCCGGGACGGGTGGGGTGAGGCCATGCTGTGGGCCTGCATCGCCCTGCCGCATCTCGCGCTCGACAGCGTGCTGCGGCGCAGCGCCGATCCCGCGCGGCCGCTCGCGCTGGTGCACGGGCCGGTGCACCTGCGCAGCGTGCGCGCGGTGAATGCCGCGGCCGCCGCGGCCGGCCTCAAGCCCGGCATGCGCTTGGGTGCGGCGCATGCGTTGTGCGCCGAGGCCGTGTTCGTCGAGAGCGATCCGGCGCAGGAGCGCGCCGACCGCGCCATGCTCGCCCACTGGGCCTATCGCCACAGCTCGCTGGTGAGCCTGCAGGACGAGGACGCGATCGTGCTGGAGGTGCGCGCGAGCTTCCGCCTGTTCGGCGAATGGCCGCAGTTGCAGGCGCGCCTGCGCGAGGAGCTGACGCAACTGGGCTTCGCGCATGCGCTCGCGCTCGCGCCCACGCCGCGCGCGGCGCGGGTGTTCGCAGGATTGCGCGATGGGCTGGCGATCACCAATCCGGCGGCATTGCCCGACGTGCTCGATCGCGTGCCGACCCGCCGTGCCGGGTTGCCCGACGACGCCGGCGCGCGCCTGCACGACATGGGCGCACGCACGCTCGCCGACGTGCGCCGGCTGCCACGCGCGGGGCTGCGGCGGCGGTTCGGCGCGGCGCTGCTGGAGCATCTCGACCGCCTGTACGGCGAGGCCGACGATCCGCTCGATTTCTTCGTGCCGCCCGACCGCTTCGATGCCCGCATCGAACTCGGCTACGAGGTCGAAAGCCACCAGGCGCTGCTGTTCCCGCTGCGGCGGTTGACCGGCGATCTGGCCGTGCATCTGTCCGCGCGCGACGGCGGCGTGCAGCGCTTCGTGCTGCGGCTGGAACACGACCGCGCGCATACCGATGTCGAGGTCGGCCTGCTGGCGCCCGAGCGCGATGCCGCGCTGCTGTTCGACATCGCGCGCAACCGGCTGGAACAGGCGAGCCTGCCGGCCGCTGCGATCGGCGTGCGGCTGATCGCCGAGGAACTGCCGCCGTTCGTGCCGCCCTCGCGCGATCTGTTCGACACCCGGCCCGCGCAGGCCGTGTCCTGGCCGCAGCTGCGCGAACGCCTGCGCGCGCGGCTGGGCGACGGCGCGGTGTACCGGCTCGCGGCGACCGGCGATCCGCGTCCCGAACGCGCCTGGCGCAAGGCGGGCGTGGACGAGGACGCCGCCTGCGCTGCATCCGCGCCATCGCGTCCGCCGCGTCCGGCGCTGCTGCTCGACCCTCCGGTGCCGCTGCGCGATCACACGCTGCGCATCCTCGCCGGCCCCGAGCGCCTGGAGAGCGGCTGGTGGGACGGCGACGACCAGCGCCGCGACTACTACATCCTCGAAACCTCGCAGGGACAGCGCGCCTGGGCGTTCGTGCCCGCCGGCGAACGCGACGGCTGGATGCTGCACGGCTGGTTCGCATGAGCTGGGACGACGCCGTCGACGGTGTGGACCGCGAGACGCCGGGCGACCGCGTCCCGCGCGCGCTGCAGGTGGCCACGCGCCTGCGCGGCGCGGCCAACGACGACCCGCTCGACGCGCTACCGCCGTACGCCGAGCTGCACTGCATCAGCGACTTCAGCTTCCTGCGCGGCGCGGCGAACGCCGAACAGCTGTTCGCGCGCGCGGCGCAGTGCGGCTATCGCGCGCTCGCTATCACCGACGAGTGCTCGCTGGCCGGCATCGTGCGCGCGCTGGAGGCATCGAAGGCCACCGGCGTGCGGCTGATCGTCGGCAGCGAGTTCCGGCTGGAGGATGGTGCCCGTTTCGTGCTGCTGGTGGAGAACGCCGACGGCTACACGCGCCTGTGCGAGCTGATCACCCGCGGCCGCCGCGCGGCGGAGAAGGGCGCCTACCGGCTGACGCGCGCGGACGTGGAAGCACTGTTCGACACCATGGCGCCGGGCGTGTTCGCGCTGTGGCTGCCGGTGCGCGTGCCGGGGCGTGCGATCGACACGGAACCGGGACAGTGGCTGCGACGGGGGTTCGGCGAGTGCGCGTACCTCGCGGTCGAACTGCATCGCGACGAGGACGATGCCGCGCGGCTGCGCGAGTTGCTCGCGCTCGCCGACGTGCTTGGCATGACGCCGGTGGCCGCGGGCGACGTGCACATGGCCACGCGGCGCCAGCGCGTGCTGCAGGACACGATGACCGCGATCCGCCACGGCCTGCCGCTGGCCGAATGCGGCGCGCACCTGTTCCGCAACGGCGAGCGCCACCTGCGCCACCGCCGCGCGCTCGCCAACATCTACCCGCGCGCGCTGCTCGACAACGCGGTCGCGCTGGCCGAGCGCTGCACCTACGACCTGGAGAAGAACACCACCTACCGCTACCCACGCGAACTGGTGCCGGACGGCGAGACGCCCAGCTCGCACCTGCGCCGGCTGACCTACGAGGGTGTGGCGCGCCACTGGCCGGAGGGCGCGCCGCCGAAGGTGATCGCACAAATCGAGAGCGAGCTCGCGCTGATCGCCGAGCTGAAGTACGAAGCGTTCTTCCTCACCGTCGAGGACATCGTCCGCTTCGCGCGCGGCCGCGGCATCCTGTGCCAGGGGCGCGGCTCGTCGGCCAATTCCGCGGTCTGCTATGCGCTCGGGATCACCGCGGTGAACCCGGCCGAGAGCCGCCTGCTGATGGCACGCTTCCTGTCCAAGGAACGCAACGAGCCGCCCGACATCGACGTCGATTTCGAGCACGAGCGGCGCGAAGAGGTGCTGCAGTACGTCTATGCCAAGTACGGCCGCGAGCGTGCGGCGCTGGCGGCGACGGTGATCCGCTACCAGGGCAAGAGCGCGGTGCGCGACGTCGCCAAGGCGTTCGGCCTGCCGCCGGACCAGATCGCGCTGCTGGCCGGCTGCTTCGGCTGGGGCAACGGCGGCACGCCGATGGAGCAGCGTCTGCGCGAAGCGGGCTTCGATCCCCACAACCCGCTGATCGCCCGCATCCTTGCCGTGACCGAGGCGCTGATCGGCCACCCGCGCCACCTGTCGCAGCACGTCGGCGGCTTCGTGATCTCCGACGGGCCGCTGGCGACGGTGGTGCCGGTCGAGAACGCCGCGATGGACGAGCGCACCATCATCCAGTGGGACAAGGACGACCTGGAGACGATGCGGATGCTCAAGGTCGACTGCCTCGCGCTCGGCATGCTGACCTGCATCCGCAAGGCGTTCGACCTGGTGCGCGCGCATCGCGGCCGCGACCTCGACATGACCCGCGTGCCGCAGGAGGACCCGGCGACGTACGCGATGATCCAGATCGCCGATACGGTCGGCGTGTTCCAGATCGAATCGCGCGCGCAGATGACGATGCTGCCGCGGCTGAAGCCGCAAACCTTTTACGACCTGGTGATCGAAGTGGCGATCGTGCGGCCGGGGCCGATCCAGGGCGGCATGGTGCATCCGTACCTGCGCCGCAGGATGGGCCGCGAGCCGGTGAGCTATCCCTCGCCCGAGGTGAAGGAAATCCTCGAGAAGACGCTCGGCATCCCGCTGTTCCAGGAGCAGGTGATGGAGCTGGTCATGACGGCGGCGAAATACACACCCGACGAGGCCGACAAGCTGCGGCGCTCGATGGCCGCCTGGCGCCACAACGGCGACATGGAGCCGCACCGCGAACGCATCCGCACGCGCATGCTCGCCAACGGCTATAGGCCTGAGTTCGTCGACCAGATCTTCGAGCAGATCAAGGGCTTCGGCTCCTACGGCTTTCCGCAGAGCCACGCCGCTTCGTTCGCCAAGCTGGTCTACATCAGCTGCTGGCTCAAGCGCCACGAGCCCGCGGCGTTCGCCTGCGCGCTGCTCAACTCGCAGCCGATGGGGTTCTACTCGCCCAGCCAGATCGTGCAGGACGCGCGGCGCGGCTCGCGCGAGCGCGAGCCGGTGGAGGTGCGGCCGGTCGACGTGCAGTGCAGCGACTGGGACTGCACGCTGGAGGGCGGCGAGCCGGGCGGGACGCAGCCGGCGATCCGCCTCGGCCTGCGCGAGGTGCGCGGCCTGTCGGAAGCCGCCGGCCGCGCCATCGCCGCCGCGCGCGCCGGGCGTCCGTTCCGCGACCTGGACGACCTGCGCCTGCGCGCCGGGCTCGACGAGAAGGCCTGCCGCGTCCTCGCCGAGGCCGATGCGCTGCGCGGCCTCGTCGGCGATCGCCACGCCGCGCGCTGGGCGGTGGCCGGGCTTGAACGTCGGCGACCGCTGCTGCCCGGCAATGCGCCCGAGGACGCCGTCGTGCTGCCGGCGCCGCGCGCGGGCGAGGAGATCCTGTCCGACTACCGCGCGCTGGGCCTGACGCTGAAGGCGCATCCGATGGCGCTGATGCGTTCGCAGCTGCGCCAGCGGCGCATCCTCGGCTCGCGCGAGCTGCGCGCGATGCGGCACGGCCGCGGCGTGCACGTGGCCGGGCTGGTCACCCAGCGCCAGCGCCCGGCCACCGCCAAGGGCACGATCTTCGTCACGCTCGAAGACGAGGACGGCATGATCAACGTCATCGTCTGGCCCGACCTCGCGATCCGCCAGCGCAAGGCGCTGCTCGCCTCCACGCTGCTGGCCGTGCGTGGCCACTGGGAGCGCGTGGACGGCGTCGAACATCTGATCGCCGCGCAACTGCACGATCTCAGCCCGTTGCTGGGCAACCTGCGCGCCGGATCCCGCGACTTCCGCTGATTCGTGGATGCCCTGGCCATCCTGCTTCCCGCATCGCCACCGCCCGCGAGGCGAAGCGCACCGGCGCGCGCGGGACTGCGCCTCGCGCGGTGCCCGCTCAGCAGCAGCGCGAGCGGCCGCGGCCGTAGCGCGCGGCGAGGCGTTCGCGGAAGAACTCCTCGCGCGTCATGGGGGGGCGTTCCGGATGCATGCGGCGCGCGTGCGCGACGTAGCGGTCGTAGTCGGGCAGGCCGACCGCCATCCGGGCCGCGACGCAGGCCGCGCGCCAGGCGCGGCGCAGGCGCTCCGGCCAGCGCTCAGCGCGCCACGGCATCGAGCGCGACATAGTCGCTCTCCCGCGCGGTGGGCTCGCGATGGCGCCAGGCGGCCAGCCCCGCGCGCAGCCCGAACAACGCGGCGCTGAGCAGCACCGCCATGAACAGCGCGCACAGGCCCGCGTCGAGGTAGTTGTTGAAGACGACGCGCTGCATCTCATCGATCGATTTCGCCGGCGCCAGCACCTCGCCGCGCGCCGCCGCCTCGGCGAAGCGGCGCGCGTTGGCGAGGAAGCCGATCCTGGGATCGTCGTGGAAGAGCTTCTGCCAGCCGGCCGTCATCGTGCAGACCAGCAGCCACGCGGTCGGCAGCAGCGGGATCCACAGGTACCGCTCGCGCTTCATCCGCACCATCACCACGCAGCAGAACACCAGCGCCATGCCGGCGAGCATCTGGTTGGCGATGCCGAACAGCGGCCACAGCGTATTGATGCCGCCGAGCGGGTCGACCACGCCCTGGTAGAGGAAGTAGCCCCAGCAGGCGACCGCGATTCCGGTGCAGACCACGTTGGCGCCCCAGCTTTCGGTGCGCCGGAACGGCGCGTACGCCAGGCCGATCAGCTCCTGGAACATGAAGCGTGCCACCCGCGTGCCGGCGTCGATGGTGGTGAGGATGAACAGCGCCTCGAACAGGATCGCGTAGTGGTACCAGAAGGCCATCATCCCTTCGCCCGGAACCAGGCCGTGCAGGATCTGCGCCATGCCCACCGCGAGCGTGGGCGCGCCGCCCGTGCGCGAGAGGATGCTCGCCTCGCCGATGTCCCGCGCGACCCCGCTCAGCGTTTCCGGCGTGACCACGAAGCCGAGCGTGCGGATCGCCTCGGCGGCGGTGTCCGCCGTGGTGCCGAGCAGCGCGGCCGGCGCGTTCATCGCGAAATACACGCCCGGATCGAGCACGCACGCGGCCACCAGCGCCATCACCGCGACGAACGCTTCCATCAGCATGCCGCCGTAGCCCACCAGCGGGATGTGCGCCTCATTGGCGATCAGCTTGGGCGTGGTGCCCGAGCTGATCAGCGAATGGAAGCCGGACACCGCACCGCAGGCGATGGTGATGAACAGGAACGGGAACAGGTTGCCGGCGAATACCGGCCCGGTGCCGTCGACGAAGCGGGTCACCGCCGGCATCTGCAGGTCAGGGCGCGCCAGCAGGATGGCGACGGCGAGCAACACCACCGTGCCGATCTTCAGGAACGTCGAGAGGTAATCGCGCGGCGCCAGCAGCAGCCACACCGGCAGCACCGCGGCGACGAAGCCGTAGCCGATCAGCAGCCAGGCCAGCGTCGTCGCTTCGAGATGGAACCACGCCGCCCACTGCGGGTGGGCCGCGACCTTGCCGCCGATCGCGATCGATACCAGCAGCAGCGCCAGGCCCAGCACCGACACCTCGAGGATGCGTCCCGGCCGCAGCCAGCGCAGATACACGCCCATCAGCAGCGCGATCGGGATCGTCATCGCCACCGTGAACGTGCCCCACGGGCTTTCGGCGAGCGCCTTCACCACCACCAGCGCCAGCACCGCGAGCAGGATCACCATGATCATCAGGATGCCGACCATCGTGATAACCCCAGCCGCCGGACCGAGCTCGGCGCGGATCATCTCGCCCAGCGAGCGGCCGTCGCGGCGCGTGGAGAAGAACAGCACCAGCATGTCCTGCACCGCGCCGGCCAGCACCACACCGACCAGGATCCACAGCGTGCCCGGCAGGTAGCCCATCTGCGCCGCCAGCACGGGCCCGACCAGCGGCCCAGCGCCGGCGATCGCGGCGAAGTGATGGCCGAACACCACCGCCTTCGCGGTCGGCACGTAATCCAGACCGTCGTTGCGCCGCCATGCGGGCGTGGCGCGGGTGGGATCGACGCCGAGCGCGCGGCTGGCGATGTAACGC
Organism: Vulcaniibacterium thermophilum; assembly: GCF_007923255.1. GTDB lineage: Bacteria > Pseudomonadota > Gammaproteobacteria > Xanthomonadales > Xanthomonadaceae > Lysobacter_F > Lysobacter_F thermophilum. The sequence goes on from NZ_VOHJ01000001.1 coordinate 84,790, forward strand.
GCATAGAAACGGTACGCGATCAGCAGGGTGCAGACCGCCGCGGTCACCAGCCACATCGCGCCGATGGTTTCGCCGCGATGGAGCGCCAGCACGCCGAAGCTGGCGGCGCCGAGCAGCGCGACCAGCGGCCAGCCGATCCAGGACATCGCCTTCATGCTCAACCCTCCCAGTGACCGCGCGAGGGTGGCGCGCGCGGGCGGCCGCGGTCAACGGGTGAGCGCCGGCACGACATCCTGCCCCTGCAGGGGGGCTTCAGCCGCGATGGACGCGCCCGCCAGGCTTCGCGCTTGCGGCTGAAGCCGCTCCTGAGAGTTCGGGCGCTCCTGCAGGCGCGGCTTCGGCCGCGACCGAACCGCCCGCCGATCCTCGACCCGCGGTGCGCACCAACGCCGGTCAAAGCCAGCGCGCGCGCTTGAGCCAGGCGTACAGCACCACGCACACCAGCGCGGTCACCCCGATCAGCACGGGATACGCGTAGCGCTCGTCCAGCTCCGGCATGTGGCGGAAGTTCATCCCGTACCAGCTTGCGATCAGCGTGGGCGCCGCCAGCAGCGCCGCCCAGCCGGCGAGGCGCTTGACCACCTCGCCCTGGTGGATGGTGACCAGCGACAGGTTCACGCTCATCGCCGCGGTCAGCATCTCGCGCAGGGTGTCGGTGCTGTCGTTGATGCGCACGGCGTGGTCGTGCACGTCGCGCAGGTAGAGCTGGCTCTCCTCGTCGATCAGCACGGTGCGGTTGCGCACGAGCTGGCCGAGCAGATCCTGCAGCGGCGACACCGCCAGCCGCAGGCGCGCCAGGTCGCGCTTCAGCCGGTACAGGCGGCGGACCGTCTCCTTGCGGAAATCCTCGGCGAACACGTCCTGCTCGAGCGCGTTGAGCTCCTGCGAGAAGGCGTCGACGATCGGCATGAAGTTGTCGACGATCTGGTCCAGCACCATGTAGAGCCCGGCCGCCGGACCGCGCGCCATCGCCTCGGGTTCGCGCTCGAAGCGGGCGCGCGCGCTCGCGTAGCTGGTGGACGCGCCGTGGCGCACGGTGATCAGGTAGCGCGCACCGAAGAAGACGTGGGTTTCGCCGAAGCGGACCGTGCCTTCGACATGCTGCGCGGTATGCAGCACCAGGAACAGCGAATCGCCGTACGCTTCGAGTTTCGGCCGCTGGTGGGCGTGGTGCGCGTCCTCGACCGCGAGGTCGTGCAGGCCGAATTCCTCCTGCAGTTTGTCGAGCAGCGCCTCGTCCGGCTCGTACAGGCCGACCCAGACGAAACTCCCATCATTCACCGCGAGCACGTCGCTGATCGCATCGAGCGTGATTTCGCGGCGACTGCCGTCGCGCCCGTAGGCGACGCAGGCGACGACGGAGTGCGGCAGGCCGCGGGCATCGCAGGCGAGGGGATTCATGCGCGCATCCTGCCGCGTGAGGCGCGATGCGGCAATCAGCGCGCGGGCAGGGCGAAGGCGTCGCCGAAGAACACCCAGGCGAGCGTGCAGAGCGCGAAGACGACGGCGAGCCATCCGGCCCCCAGCGCGGTCAGTCGGTACAGTCGCATGCAGGCATCCCAGCCGGTCCAGCTCCCCGATTGGATGCGCGCGGGCGCGCGAACGTTGCATCGCGACGCAAGCCGGCGATCCTGCGCGTGGCCGGCCCGGCGCGGGTCAGCCGGTCCGCCGGGCCGCGCGCGGCCAGGCGAGGGCCAGCGCCGCGTGCACGGGCAGCGTCAGCACGATCCAGTGCAGGTTCTGCTGCGGCACCTTCGGCAGCCAGTAGAAGAACAACGCCAGCGCGGCGATGCCGGCGACGACGGCCAGCGCGGTGCGCTCCCACCTGCGCGGCGCGCGCGCGCGCAGGCGCCGCCAGGCCGCCGGCAGCAGCAGCGCGCACAGCGGCAGGAACAGCAGCAGGTTGCGGTTGGCCCAGGCGTAGCGGTGCTCGGTGCCGACCCACAGGAACAGCAACGTCGCCCCGATCAGCGTGCACAGCGTCCACCAGACCAGCGCGAACGCGCCGAGCGCGCGCGGCGCGCGCCGTGCCGCAAGCAGCAGCGCCGCCGCCAGCGCCACGCCCGCCGCCGCCCACGGCATCCAGCGGATCGGACGTTCGCCCGGTTCCGGCGCGAGCCGGTGCGGCAGCACGCGTTCGGTGGCGACCACCAGCGGGCCGCCGGCGGCGGTGCGCGTTTCCGCCAGCGCGTCGGCCAGCCGCATCGGCACGAACGCGTCCTCCCACACCGAGCGCGGCGCGTCGGCGGCCGGGCCCAGGCCGAGGTCGAACCCCAGCCACATCCACCACACCGGCCGCGACAGCCGCAGCGCCTCGCCGCGGTAGGTGTTGCCGTGCGAGCGCCCCGCGGTCTGCCGTTTCAGCGCGCCATCCAGCGCGCGGTCCAGCGCGTCGCGCACGCGAGTGGCGCAGTTGTCGTCGAAATACTGGTAGTCGTAATGCGCGTTCTGCGGCAGCGCGTTGATGCGCAGCGCCTGCGCGAGCTCCCGCGCCTGATCGGGAGTGAGGTCCAGCCACTGCACGGTCACGCCGCGGCCGACCTGGCGGTAATACGCCAGATCCTCCGCGAACGGCAGCGCGGCCAGACGGTAGCGCATGCGCCCTTCGACGAAGCGCGCGAGAAAGTCGGGCTCGGTCGGATCGAAGAAACCGAAGTTGTAGGCGGTGGCCGCGCCCGTGCGCGGGTCGGCCACCACGATCGCGTTGTGCCCGAAGCGCTCGAAGAAGATCTCGCCGGGCGCCATCGTCGCCACCCCGATCCGGGGCGCGTCGGCCTGCGCCTGCGCCGGCGGCGCCGCCAGCAGCCAGCCGAAGGCGAGCAGGGCGGTCAGCAGCAGGCGCAGGCAGCCGCCGCCGCGGGCCGGCGTGCGCCCGGTCATTCGGCCAGCACGCCGACGTGGAACGCGTGCACGCGGCGCGCGTCGGCGCTGGAGACGCGGAACACGAACCGGCCGAGCGTGAGCTCCTCGCCCGGCTCGGGCAGGTGTCCGATCGCCGCGGTCACCAGGCCGCCGATGGTGTCGTACTCGTCGTCGTCGAACTCGGCCTGGAAACGTTCGTTGAAGTCGGCGATCGGCGTCAGCGCGTCGACCACGAACTGGCCGTCGGCCTGCGCCGCGATCAGCGCGTTGGGGTCTTCGGCATCGTCGTGCTCGTCGTCGATCTCGCCGACGATCTGCTCCAGCACGTCCTCGATCGTCACCAGCCCGGCGACGCCGCCGTGCTCGTCGATCACGATCGCCATGTGGTTGCGCGACTGCCGGAACTCGCGCAGCAGCACGTCCAGCCGCTTCGATTCGGGGATCAGCACCGCCGGGCGCAGCAGCGCGTGGATGGTGGCCGGACCGTGATCGCAGACCACGCCGCGCAGCAGATCCTTGGCGAGCAGGATGCCGAGCACGTCGTCGGTGGTCTCGCCGTGCACGGGGAAGCGCGAATGGCCGGACTCGACCACCTTCTTCATGATGTCCAGCAGCGGCGCCTCGGCCGGCAGCGACACCATCTGCGCGCGCGGCACCATCACGTCGCCGACGGTGAGGTCGGACACCGCGATCGCGCCTTCCATCATCCGCAGCGTGTCGGCGCCGATCAGGCCGTCGGCCTGGGCGTCGCGCAGCAGCTCGACCAGATCCTCGCGGGAGGAGGGTTCGCCGGTGAACGCCGCGCCGATGCGCTCGAGCCAGGAGCGGCGACGTTCGTGGGGTTCGTGGGACTGGGAAGACTTACTGTCGTCCTCGGACATCGCGTTGGCATGGACGCCCCCGGGAGCGGGCGTCGGGCCTGGGAGTCTACCGCGGACCGGTGACGGGGGTGCAGTGGCGCCTCAGGCGGACCGCAGCCGGGCGCGCAGCCAGGCGGCGAGGGCGGCCTCGTCCAGCTCGCCGGCGGCGAGGGCGAGAAACGTGACCACGCACTCGGCGTCCGAAGCGTCCAGCCAGAAGCCGTGGAGGTTGAGGAACGTTTCGGCCAGTACCAGCGCCGTGCGTTTGTTGCCGTCTACGAAGGGGTGGAGCCGGGCGATGCCATGCGCGTAGGACGCCGCGAGCGCGGCCGCGTCGGGTGGCGGATCCGCATAGGCGTCGAGCTGGCGCGGCTTCGCCAGGGCCGTCTGGAGCAGGGACGAATCACGCAGGCCGGGGGCCCCGCCATGTTCCGCGAGCTGTTCGCCGTCAATGGCGATGGCGGTTTCTTCGGCAAGCCAGATCCATTGACTCATGGGCGCTCCGTGTCACTTGGCCAGTTCCCGCAACGCGGCGCGGCGCCGCTTCATGACTTCGCGGGCCACCTTCATCTGCGCCTCGAATTCGGCGTCGTAAGGCGTAAGCCGGTAGCCGTCGGGGGCTTCGGTCAGGAACACGCTGTCGCCGGCGTCGAGCTTGAGGCGGGCGAGCACCTCCTTGGGCAGGATCACGCCCACGGAGTTGCCGATACGGGTGAGTTTGAGCGCGGTCATGGCGGCGTCCTCGTTATAACGAGCGTTATTACGCCGCCGGAGGCTGCATGTCAAACACGCTGGCGTGCGGGCACCGGAGCGGGGGCGCCCACCCGCGCGGAACGATGGCGAAGTCGCGGTACCGCCTGCCCGCCGGCCTCAGCCGCGATAGGGATCGGGAATGCCGAGGTCCGCCAGGATCTCGCGTTCGAGCTGCTCCATCGCCTCGGCCTCGCGCTCGTCCTGATGGTCCCAGCCGAGCAGGTGCAGCGTGCCGTGCACGGTCAGGTGGGCGTAGTGGGCGGCGAGCGGCTTGCCCTGCTCGGCGGCCTCGCGCGCGACCACCGGCGCGCACAGCACCAGATCGCCCAGCAGCGGCATGCGCACGCCGGCCGGCAGGCCTTCCGGCAACTCGGCCGGGAAGCTGAGCACGTTGGTGGCGTAGTCCTTGCCGCGGTAATGGCGGTTGAGGTGGCGGCCTTCCTCCTCACCGACCACGCGCACGGCGAGATCCGCTTCCAGGATGCGCCCCTGCAGCGCCGCGGCCACCCAGCGCCGGAAGCTCACCGGCGCCGGCACGCCCGCGCGCGGGACCGCATAGAAGACCGCCACGTCCAGGCGGCGCGGCCCGCGCGTCATGCCGGCGGCACCGGCGGCGGCAGCGCCGGCGCGACCGGCGGCGCGGGCCCCGCTGCGGCCGCCTGCGCGTCGCGCGCGTCGTAGGCATCGACGATGCGGGCCACCAGCGGATGCCGCACCACGTCGCGCGCCTCGAAAAAGGTGAAGCTGATGCCGCCCACGCCGCGCAGCACGTCCAGCGCGTCGCGCAGCCCCGACTTCTGGTTGCGCGGCAGGTCGATCTGGGTGAGGTCGCCGGTCACCACCGCGGTGCTGCCGTAGCCGATGCGGGTCAGGAACATCTTCATCTGCTCGATGGTGGTGTTCTGCGCCTCGTCGAGGATCACGAACGCATCGTTGAGCGTGCGGCCGCGCATGTAGGCCAGCGGCGCCACCTCGATGACGTTCTTCTCCAGCAGCTTGACCACCTTCTCCACGCCGAGCATCTCGTACAGCGCGTCGTACAGCGGGCGCAGGTAGGGGTCGACCTTCTGGGTGAGATCGCCCGGCAGGAAGCCGAGCTTCTCGCCGGCCTCGACCGCCGGACGCACCAGGATCAGCCGCTGCACGCGCGATTCGTTCAGCGCTTCCACCGCGCTCGCCACCGCCAGGAACGTCTTGCCGGTGCCGGCCGGGCCGATGCCGAAGTTGATGTCGTGGGTGGCGATCGCGTGCAGGTACTTCTGCTGGTTCGGACCGCGCCCGCGGATGCTGCCGCGGCGCACGCGGATCACCACCTCCTGCGGGACGATCTCGTCGTCCTCGGCCTCCTGCGCGGCGGCTTCGCTCAGGAACAGGTGGATGGCGGCGTCGTCGAGCGGCTCGCCGTCGGCCTCCTCCCACAGGCGGCGCAGCAGGCGTTCGGCGCGGGCGACCGCCGGTTGCGGCCCGGCGATGCGGAACACGTTGCCGCGATTGGCGATCTCCACGCCCAGCCGCAGTTCGATCTGGCGCAGGTGCGCGTCGAACGGTCCGGACAGGTTGGCGAGGCGCTCGGCTTCGGGCGGGTGGAGGACGAATTCGGACGTGGCGAGCGGATGCATCGGGCGAAGGGGTGGAGCCGGATCGGGCAGTGTCGCAGATGGCGGTGGCGCCCGCGTCATCGCCGCTCGCGCAGCAGCGCCAGACCGAGCGCCAGCAGAACGGTCGCGCCGAGCGCCCACGCCGCATCGGTCGCCTGCCACGGCCCGGTTCCGCGCTGCCCGTGCGCGCCCAGGCGCAGCAGGGCGAGCGCGGCGAGGCCAAGGAACCAGAACGCGAGCGGGCGGCGGGACCGGGGGGCGGGCATCCGCACATTCTGCCGGGCGCCGCGCCGCCCAGGGCAGGCCCGCTCACGCGTCATTAATTGAACAAACAATTAAATATCGCGCCATGCCCCGCAAGCCCGCCCGCCGCCCCGGCCGACCCGCGGCCGCCGCCGCCCCGGATCTGCGCGAGCGTCTGCTCGACGCCGCCATCGCCTGCTTCTGCCGCGAAGGGATCGCGGGCACCTCGGTGCGCGCGATCGCCCGCGAAGCCGGCGTCACTCCCGCGCTGCTGCATTACTACTTCGGCGACAAGGCGCAACTGCAGCAGGCGGTGGTCACCGACCGCATCCTCCCGGCGGTCGCGCTGCTGCGCGAGCACCTGCTCGCCAACGGCGACGACATCGCCGGCATGGTGGCCGGCTTCGTCAGCGGCGTGGGCGCGGCGGTGGCGCGTCACCCGTGGCTGCCCGCGCTGTGGGTGCGCGAGGTGCTGTGCGAGGGCGGCGCGCTGCGCGAGGTGGTGCTGCAGCACGTCGGACCGCAGGTGCCGGCGCTCATGGCCGCGCGGTTCGCGCAGGCGCAGCGGAGCGGGGAGATCAATCCCGATCTGGATCCGCGGCTGCTGGTGGTCTCGCTGGTCGGCCTCACCTTCTTCCCGCTGGCGAGCGCGCCGATCTGGCGCCGCCTGTTCGGTGCCGACGATCTCGACTTCGCCGCCCTGCGCAAGCACACGCTGGCGCTGCTCGACCGCGGCCTGGAGCTTCCCGCATGAGCCCTTCCTCGCACCGCCCGCACGCGCGCCCGGCCACGACGCGTCGCCGCCTCCGCACATTCTGCGCGCCGCTCGCCGCGCTGCTGCTCGCGGCCTGCACGGCCGAGCCGCCGCAGGCGCTCGGCACGCTCGAATACGACCGTGTGACGCTCACCGCGCCCGCCTCCGAACGCATCCTCGCCGTGCTGGTGCGCGAGGGCGAGCGCGTGCGCGCAGGCCAGCCGCTGCTGCGCGTCGAACCCGCCCGCACGCGGGCCGCCGAGCAGGCCGCGCGGGCGGACGTCGAACGCAGCCGGGCGCAACTGGACGAGCTGCGCGAAGGCCCGCGCGCGGAGGCGATCGCCCGTGCGCGCGCCGAACTCGCCGCCGCGCGCGCCCAGGCCCGCGAGGCCCAGGCGTACCACGCCCGCCTGCAGCCGTTGGCGCGCCAGCGCCTGGTGGCCGCGGCCGACGCCGACCGCGCGCGGGCCGCCGCCGAGAACGCGGTCGCGCGCGAACGGGCCGCGGAGCAGGCGCTGCAGGAACTGGAGCGGGGCACCCGGCCGGAGCAGATCGCGCAGGGCGAAGCCGCGGTGCGCGCGGCCGAGGCGCGCGCGACGGCGCAGGCGGTCACGCTCGCCAAGCTCACGGTGAGCGCGCCGCGCGCCGGGCGGGTGGACAGCCTGCCCTACGAGCCCGGCGACGAACCGCCCGCCGGCGCGCCCCTGGCGGTGCTGCAGGTCGGCGACCGGCCCCACGCGCGCATCTACGTGCCGCAACCGTTGCGCGCGTCCGTGCGCGTCGGCACGCCGGTACAGGTGGAGGTCGACGGCCGCCGCTACGCGGGGCGCGTGCGCATGATCCGCAACGAGCCCGCGTTCACCCCGTACTACGCGCTGATCGGCGAGGACGTCGCGCGCCTGAGCTACCTCGCCGAAGTCGAACTCACCGACCCGCGCGCCGACGGCCTGCCGGCCGGGCTGCCGGTGGGCGTGCGTTTCGCGGCGGAGCGGGCCCGTGACTGAGGAAGCCGCGATCCGCGCGCGCGGCCTCACCAAGCGCTTCGGCGCGCTGGTGGCGGTCGATGCGGTCGACCTGACCGTGCCGCGCGCGCACGTGTACGGCTTCCTCGGCCCGAACGGCTCCGGCAAGTCGACCACCATCCGCATGCTGTGCGGGCTGCTGACGCCCGATGCCGGCGAGATCGAAGTGCTGGGCCTGCGCATCCCCGAGCAGGCCGAGGCGCTGCGCCGCCGCGTGGGATATATGACGCAGCGCTTCTCGCTGTTCGACAACCTCACCGTGCGCGAGAACCTGGAGTTCCTCGCCACCATCTACGGCCTGCCGCGCGCCGCGGCGCGTCGCCGCGTGGACGAGCTGCTGGCGAGCTACGACTTCGCCGACCGCACCCGGCAGCTCGCCGGCACGCTCAGCGGCGGACAGAAGCAGCGGCTCGCCTTGGCGGGCGCGATCGTGCACCAGCCCGAGCTGCTGTTCCTCGACGAGCCCACCAGCGCGGTCGATCCGGAATCGCGCCGCGCGTTCTGGGAAACACTGTTCGACCTCGCCGATGCCGGCACCACGCTGCTGGTGTCCACGCACTACATGGACGAAGCGGAGCGCTGCCATCGCCTTGCGATCCTCGACCGCGGCCGGCTGGTGGCCGATGGCACGCCGCGCGAACTCGCCGCCGCGCTCGCCGGCCGCACGCTCGAGGTGCACGCGCAGGCCCCGCGCCCGGCGCAGCGTTTGATCGAGCGCGTCGACGGCGTGCTCAGCGTCGCCCAGATCGGCAACGCCATCCGCGTGCTGTGCGACGACGCCGACGCGACACGCGCGAGGATCGCGCGCACGCTCGCCGATGCCGGCATCGGTGCGGCGATCGACGCGGTGACCCCGTCGCTGGAGGACGTGTTCGTCGCCGCCACCCGTGCCCGCGAGGCGCGGGGGAAGGCCGCATGAACGGGCAGCGGCTGTTCGCGATCATGCTCAAGGAGCTGCGCCAGTTGCGGCGCGACCGCATCACGCTGGCCATGATCGTCGGCATCCCGGTGCTGCAGCTCGTGCTGTTCGGCTACGCCATCAACCTCAACGTGCGCGGCCTTCCCGCGGTGATCGCCGACCAGGCCAACACCGCCGGTTCGCGCGCCGCGGTGATGGACATGCTGGCGAGCGGCGTGATCGCGCCGGTCGCCGACGTGCCCACCCCGCAGCAGGCCGAGGCGCTGCTGCGCCAGGGCGTGGCGAGCGTCGCCGTGGTGGTGCCGCACGATTTCGAACGCCGGCTCGCCGACGGCCGCGAGGCGATCCAGGTGGTGGTCGACGGCTCCGACACGGTGGTGCAGAGCGCCGCCGCCCAGCTCGCGCAGATGCCATTGGGTGCGTCGGCGCGCGCCGCCCGCGCCGAGCCGGCGATCGCCGTGGTCGCGTTCTACAACCCGCAGCGCCGGTCGGCGCTCAACATCGTGCCCGGCCTGATCGGCGTGATCCTGACCATGACGATGGTGCTGTTCACCTCGGTCGCCATCGTGCGCGAGCGCGAACGCGGCAACATGGAGCTGCTGATCGCAACGCCCATCAGCCGCAGCGAACTGATAGTCGGCAAGGTGCTGCCGTACGTGGCGATCGGGCTGGTGCAGACCAGCGTCGTGCTCGCGCTCGGGCTGTGGCTGTTCGACGTGCCCATCCGCGGCAGCGTGCTCGATGTCTACCTCGCCGCGCTGCTGCTGATCCTCGCCAACCTCACCCTCGGCCTGCTGATTTCCACCCGCGCGCAGTCGCAGTTCCAGGCGATGCAGATGACGTTCTTCGTGTTCCTGCCGTCGATCCTGCTGTCCGGCTTCATGTTCCCGTTCGCCGGCATGCCGCGCTTCGCGCAATGGATCGCCGAACTGCTGCCGCTCACCCACTTCCTGCGCCTGATCCGCGGCATCGTCCTGCGCGGCGCCGCGCTCGCCGAACTGTGGCCGGACGCGGTCGCGCTGCTGGTCTTCACCGCGGCGATGATGACGTTCGCCATCCTGCGGTTCCGTAAGCGGCTCGACTGACGCCCCGAAGCCCCTCTCCCGCGTCGCGGGGTGAGGAGGCGCGCTTGCGAGCCGCAGGCTCGCGCGCCGACGAACGCCCGCCGCGCTGCGGCGGGCCGGACGAGGGGTTGGGGTGAGGGTGAACCGGACGCAAGCGAAGGGCGTCAGCGCACCCCACGCCCACCCATTTGCGGCCATCCCCCACCTTCCCGCACAGTCCCGCCCACGCCTTCCGGAGTTCCGCCATGCGCAAACCGCTTCTGGGCCTCCTGCTCTCCGTGTTCGCCGGCCTCGCCTGCGCCGCCGACGTCACGCTCGTCACCGCCGCCCGCATCCACACCATGGACGCACGCCAGCCCACCGCGGAGGCGCTGGCGTACGACGACAGCGGCCGCATCCTCGCCGTCGGCACGCGCGCCGAGCTGCAGCGCCGCTACCCGAACGCGAAGCATCTCGACGTCGGCACCGCCACCGTCGTCCCCGGCCTGATCGACGCCCACGCGCACGTCTCGGGCCTCGGCATGACGCGCCTCACCGCCGACCTCGTCGGCGCGCGCGACAAGGCCGACGTGATCGCGCGCCTGCGCGCGTTCGAGCGCGAACTGCCGCAAGGCGCATGGCTGATCGGCCGCGGCTGGGATCAGAACGACTGGCCGGACAAGCGCTTCCCCACCGCCGCCGACCTCGACGCCGCGTTCCCGCAACGCCCGGTGTGGCTGGAGCGCGTCGACGGCCACGCCGGCTGGGCCAACACCGCCGCCATGCGCGCGGTGAAGCGCGACCTGCGCGGCGACTGGCAGCCCGACGGCGGCCGCATCGAGCGCACCGCGAACGGCGAGCCGACCGGCATCTTCATCGACGCCGCGATGGCGCTGATCGACCAGGCGCGCCCGCCGCTCGACGAGGCCACCGCCGAGCGCGCGCTGGTGCTCGGCATGCAGGAAGCGGTCGCGCACGGCCTCACCGGTATCCACGACGCCGGCATCAACCTCGCCGAGCTGCAGCGCTACCGCCGCCTCGCCGACCGCAACGCGCTGCCGCTGCGCATCACCGCGATGGCCGCGGGCGACGGCGATGCGCTCGCGTTCCTGTGCGAGCACGGCCTCTATCGCCATCCCGGTGGCCGCCTGCAGATGCGCACGGTCAAGGTGTACGCCGACGGCGCGCTCGGCAGCCGCGGTGCCGCATTGCTGGCCGACTACAGCGACGATGCCGGCAACCGCGGCCTGATGCTGACCTCACCCGCGGACCTCGCGCGCATCGCCGCGCGCGCCAAGCAATGCGGCGTGCAGGCCGCCACCCACGGCATCGGCGACCGCGGCAACCGCGAGATCCTCGACGCCTACGCGCGTGTGCTCGGCAACGACGCGCGCGGCGACCACCGCTGGCGGATCGAACACGCGCAGGTGCTGGCGCTCGACGACCTCGCGCGCTTCGCCGAACTTGGCGTCATCGCCTCGATGCAGCCGACGCACGCCACCAGCGACATGCCCTGGGCCGAGGACCGCGTCGGCCCCGAGCGCATCGTCGGCGCCTACGCCTGGCGCCAGCTCCGCGACCGCGGCGCCCGCCTGGCGCTCGGCTCCGATGCGCCGGTCGAATCCATCGACCCGCGCCTCGGCCTGTACGCCGCCGTCGCCCGCGCCGATGCCGAAGGCCAACCCGTCGGCGGCTGGCGCCCGCAGGAAAAGCTGACGAACTTCGAGGCGCTGCGCGGCTTCACTCTGGATGCCGCCTACGCGGGCTTCGCGGAACACGACGTCGGCAGCCTCGCAGTGGGCAAGCGCGCCGACTTCGTCGTCCTCGCCGAAGACCCGCTCGCCGCGGAAGCCGCCGCACTACGCAAGCTCACCGTGCTCGCCACCTACGTCGACGGCAAACCCGTCTTCCAGCGCCAGCAAGCAAAGTAGGGCGCCTCTCTCCCTCCCCTGCGAATGCAGGGGAGGGCCGGGGAGGGGTTGAGCAGTAACCCGACCGCGCGCACCGAGCCGGGGGCGCTCACGCCGCACGGTCTTGCGACGCCTCCAATCGATACCGGGTGTGGCAGGCTGGCGATATTCTCGACGGCTGCGCTCATATGCTCCTCTGCCAGTGGTTCTCCTCTATGAAGCACCCTGTTCAGAGCGGGCAGGTGTGCGGGTCAAGAACTCATCCGCACACAAACGTGGCGAGAACTGCCGTTGCGAATGGCGTAACGGCAATGTCCCGGCTCGCAGCGTTGAGGCTGTAAGGGGGAAACATGGAAGCGACCACCGGCGGCTGCCTCTGCGGCAACGTCCGCCTCGAAGCGCGGGGTCGGCCTTACCGCGTCGGCCTCTGCCATTGCCTGGACTGCCGCAAGCACCACGGCGCGCTGTTCCACGCCTCGGCGATCTATCCGCAGGAGGCGGTGACGGTCGAAGGCGAGGCCCGCGACTATGCCGGCCGCTTTTTCTGCCCGCGGTGCGGGTCTTCGGTGTTTTCGCGCAGCGGTGACGAGGTGGAGGTGCATCTGGGCGCGCTCGATGCGCCCGACCGCTTCACGCCCACCTACGAGCTGTGGACCGTCCGCCGGGAAGCCTGGCTGCCGCCCTTTCCGCTGGCGAGGCGCTACCCGCGCGACCGCGAGTCGGAGAGCCGCACGGAGCCGTAGCGGCCGACACCGCTGCCGCCCGCGGCGATCTCCGGGGCGCTTTTTCCACCGGAACGGCGAGAGCGGCGTACCCGGCGCGATACGCCGCCGGACCGCACGCAGACGAGGGGCCTACGCCCCCGCCTCCACCGTCACCACCCGCCCGCGCAGCGAATTCGACAGCGCCTCGGTGATCTGCACCTGCACGAACTGGCCGACCAGGCGCCTGGGGGCGGGGAAGTTCACGTAGCGCATGTTTTCGGTGCGGCCGGTCAGCTCGTCGGGGTTTTTCTTCGACGGGCCTTCGACCAGCACGGTCTGCACGGTGCCCACCATCGCCTGCGAAATGCGCGCGGCATTCGCGTTGATCGCCGCCTGCAGGCGGGCGAGGCGGGCGTGCTTTTCGGTATCCGTGACGTCGTCCGGCAGGTCGGCGGCCGGGGTGCCGGGGCGGCGGGAATAGATGAAGGAGAACGACTGGTCGAAGCCGACGTCCTCGATCAGCTTCATGGTCTTTTCGAAATCGGCGTCGGTTTCGCCGGGGAAGCCGACGATGAAATCCGAGCTGATCGAAATGTCCGGCCGCACCGCGCGCAGCTTGCGGATCCTCTGCTTGTATTCGAGCGCGGTGTAGCCGCGCTTCATCGCGGCGAGGATGCGGTCGCTGCCGGCCTGCACGGGCAGGTGCAGGTAGTTGGCGAGCTTGGGCACGTCGCGGAAGGCCTCGATCAGCGAGTCGCTGAATTCGACCGGGTGCGAGGTGGTGAAGCGGATGCGGCCGATGCCGTCGATTTCGGCGATGGCGCGGATCAGCAGGGCGAGGTCGGCGACTTCGCCGTCGCCGTACGGGCCGCGGTAGGCGTTGACGTTCTGGCCGAGCAGGTTGACCTCGCGCACGCCCTGCGCGGCGAGCTGGGCCACTTCCACCAGCACGTCCTCGAACGGACGGCTGACTTCCTCGCCGCGGGTGTAGGGGACCACGCAGAAGCTGCAGTACTTGGAGCAGCCTTCCATGATCGAGACGAACGCGGTCGGGCCTTCGGCGCGCGGCTCGGGCAGGCGGTCGAACTTCTCGATCTCGGGGAAGCTGATGTCCACCTGCGGCTGGCCGGTTTCGCGCTTGGCGCGGATCAGCTCGGGCAGGCGGTGCAGGGTCTGCGGACCGAACACCAGGTCGACGTAGGGCGCGCGCTTGATGATCGCCTCGCCCTCCTGGCTGGCCACGCAGCCGCCGACGCCGATGATCACCGGGCGGCCGGCCTTCTTCAGCGTCTTCCAGCGGCCGAGCTGGCTGAACACCTTCTCCTGCGCCTTCTCGCGGATGGAGCAGGTGTTGATGAGGATGACGTCGGCCTCCTCGGCCCTGTCGGTCAGCTCCAGGCCTTCGGACGCGGCGAGCAGGTCGGCCATCTTGGCCGAGTCGTACTCGTTCATCTGGCACCCGTGGGTCTGGATGTAGAGCTTGCCGGTCGCCGGCTTGCCGTCGCGGGTGGCGGAACGGGCTTCGGCGTCGAGGACGGGGAGGTCGATCAGGTCGGTCATGGCGGTGTCCGGGGGCGGCGGCGGTTAATCCGGGCCGGAGGCCGCGCAGTGTACCCGTGCCCGGCACCGGACGGTGCCCGCGGCGTCGGTCGCGACCGGTTGCCCCACCCCGCCCCCTCTCCGCCCGCTGGGAAGGGGTTTCGATGCGTGGGGGGGCTCACCCCAACCCCTCGTCCGGCCCTTGGCGCAGCGCGGCGGGCGTTCGTCGGCGCGCGAACCTGCGGCTCGCAAGCACGCCTCCTCATCCGCCCGCGGGAGAGAGGCTCATCAGGGCGGAGGCGATGAAGGCCGCCCCGCAATCACGTTTTTGAACCCGGGTCTTGGCATTTCACACGGACACCCGCCACACTGGCGGCATGGGGAAGGGGTGGGGCCTGCCATTGACGCTTCTGTGCCTGCTGGCCGCCGGGCCGGCAGCGGCGGGCACCGTTTACCGTTGCGAAACCGCCGACGGCATTCCCAGCTACGTCAGCAAGCGCGTACCCGGGGCGGAGTGCACCGTGGTCAGCCGCTACCGGGCGGGGCGCTCGCGCCCGGCGCCCGCGCGTCCCGCGCCGTCCGCTCCGGTGACCGTCGCGTCCGCGAGCGACGGGGCCGCCACGCCTGCGCCGGCCGCGCCCGTACCGGTCGCCGCGTCCGCGCCGGCCGCCGCAGGCACCCCGGCCCGCCGCCTGGTCCAGGGGCAGATCTACTCCTACGTCAAGGATGGCGTGCGGCACTACACCAGCCGCCCGCCGAAGGGTGTGGCCGGCGTGGACTCGATGCGGACCATCCGCTACAGCTTCATGGAGACCTGCTACGCCTGCGCCGCGCTGCCGGGCGTCAACTTCGGGCGGGTCCGCCTCAACACCGACGCCTATCGCGACGAGATCGCCGCCGCCTCGCGCGAGTTCGGCGTCGACGAGGCGGTGGTGCGCGCGATCATCCATGCCGAGTCCGCGTTCAACCCCAATGCCCTGTCGAGGGTAGGCGCGCAGGGGCTGATGCAGCTCATGCCGGCGACCGCGCGCCGCTTCGGGGTCAGCAACGCGTTCGACGCCGCGCAGAACATCCGCGGCGGCGTGCAGTACCTCGCCTGGCTGCTCAAGCGCTTCAACGGCAACCTCACCCTGGCGGCTGCCGGCTACAACGCGGGCGAGGGCGCGGTCGACCGCTACGGCGGCGTGCCGCCCTACAACGAGACGCAGCGCTACGTACAGCGCGTGGCCCAGCTCGCCGAGCGCTACCGCAGCGCGCTCAACCCGGTCGCCGCCAACCGCTGAACCCCGGCGCGGGCGGGCGTCCGGCGCAGTCGCGGATTGTCGGGCTCCTTCACCTTCCGCTACACTTTCGTGTCTTTTGAGCCGCGAGCCATCGCCAGTGGCGGGCCCTGCGGCACGGCTTCGACTTTCAACGCTTTGCGGAGTGCCGGATGGCCAATCCAGGGGTCAACGATCCAATTGAGCCCGTCAACACCGGTCGCCGTCGGTTCCTGACCATGACCACCGCCGTGGTGGGCGCGGTCGGTGCCGGAGTCGCGGCGGTCCCCTTCATCAAGTCGTGGAATCCGAGCGCGCGGGCCAAGCTCGCCGGCGCGCCGGTGATCGCCGACATCGGCGCCCTGCAGGAAGGTCAGCGTCTGATCTTCGAATGGCGTGGGCAGCCGATCTGGATCGTCAAGCGCTCCAAGGCGGTGCTCGAGGCGCTGCCGACGCTCAACGACCAGTTGCGCGACCCGATGTCGGAGAACCCGGAGCAGCAGCCGCCCTACATCAAGGGCGTCACGCGCTCGCTGAAGCCGGAAATCTCGGTGCTGGTGGGGCTGTGCACGCATCTGGGCTGCTCGCCCGAGATGAAGGCGGAGATCCGCCCCGAGCCGTTCGATCCGAACTGGAAGGGCGGCTACTTCTGCCCCTGCCACAAGTCGAAGTTCGACATGGCCGGGCGCGTGTTCGAGGGCGTGCCGGCGCCGACCAACCTGATCGTGCCGCCGCATCACTATGAGAACGACACCACGATCGTGATCGGCGTGGATCCCCAGGGAGCTGCCTGACCATGGCGAACGAGAAGCATTCGGCCCCCCTCGATCCGGCGACGGGCCTCGTCGCCGCCGTGCGTGCCTGGTTCGACGACCGCGCGCCGGGCATGGGCGTGGCCTACAAGAAGCACATGTCGGAGTATTTCGCTCCGAAGAACTTCAACGTCTGGTACTACTTCGGCTCGCTGGCGCTGCTGGTGCTGGTGAACCAGATCGTCACCGGCATCTTCCTGACGATGCACTTCAAGCCGAGCGCCGCGGAAGCGTTCGCCTCGGTCGAGTACATCATGCGCGACGTCGAGTGGGGCTGGCTGATCCGGTACATGCATTCCACCGGCGCCTCGCTGTTCTTCATCGTCGTTTACCTGCACATGTTCCGCGGGCTGATGTACGGCAGCTACCAGAAGCCGCGCGAGCTGGTGTGGATCCTCGGCATGGTGATCTACCTCGTGCTGATGGCCGAGGCGTTCATGGGCTACGTGCTGCCGTGGGGCCAGATGTCGTTCTGGGGCGCCAAGGTGATCATCTCGCTGTTCGGCGCCATTCCGGTGATCGGCAACGGGCTCACCGAGTGGATCATGGGCGACTACCTGCCCGGCGACGCCACCCTCAACCGCTTCTTCGCGCTGCACGTGATCGCGCTGCCGCTGGTGCTGCTGCTGCTGGTGGTGCTGCACCTGGGGGCGCTGCACGAGGTCGGCTCGAACAACCCCGACGGCGTGGACATCAAGAAGGGGCCGAAGGGCAACCGCTGGTCGAAGGACGCGCCGGCCGACGGCATCCCGTTCCACCCGTACTACACGGTGAAGGACCTGTTCGGCGTCGGCTTCTTCCTGCTGATCGCCGCTTTCATCATCTTCTTCACTCCGGAGTTCGGCGGCTGGTTCCTCGAGCACGACAACTTCACCGAGGCCAACCGCCTGGTGACGCCGGAGCACATCAAGCCGGTGTGGTACTTCACCCCGTACTACGCGATGCTGCGCGTCGTTCCGGACAAGCTCGGCGGCGTGCTGGTGATGTTCGGCGCGATCGTGCTGCTGTTCTTCGTGCCCTGGCTCGATCGGGCGAAGGTGCGCTCGTTCCGCTACCGCGGCTGGATCTCGAAGACGGCGCTGGCGGTGTTCGCGATCAGCTTCGTCTGGCTGGGCAAGATCGGCGCCGGTCCGGGCACCGACCCGGTCGAGACGCAGATCGGCCGCGTGCTGACTTTCCTCTACTTCGCGTTCTTCATCACGATGCCGCTGTGGACCAAGATCGACAAGACCAAGCCGGTGCCGGAACGGGTGAAGCTGCATGACTAAGATCCAGTCTCTCGCCCGTCGTGTGGGCGCGCTCGCGCTGGTGTGCGCGGGCCTGTTCGGCGCCGCCCCGGTTCTCGCCGCCGGCGCCGGCAACGTGCAGCCGGCCGGCACCGACCTCGGCGACCGCGCGTCGCTGCAGCGCGGCGCCAAGCTGTACATGAACTACTGCTCCGGCTGCCATTCGCTGAAGTACCTGCGCTACTCGCGCATGGCCGAGGATCTCGGCCTGACCGAGGAGCAGGTGATGCAGAACCTCAACTTCACCGGCGCCAAGTTCGGCGAGCACATCAACGTCGCGATGACGCCGGAGCAGGGCACCCAGTGGTTCGGCAAGAACCCGCCGGACCTCAGCCTGGTCGCGCGCGTGCGCGGCCGCGACTGGGTGTACACCTATCTGAAGTCGTTCTATCTGGACGAGTCGCGCCCGATGGGGTGGAACAACACCCTGTTCGCCAACGCCTCGATGCCCAACCCGCTGTGGAAGCTGCAGGGCCTGCAGGTCGCCGAGTACGGCGCGCCGGACAAGGCGACCGGCGAACGTCCGGTCACCGGCCTGAAGCTGCTGCACGCCGGGCAGCTCGACGAGGCCGAGTTCGATCAGGTCGTGCGCGACATCACCGCTTTCCTCGAGTACGCCGGCGAACCGGCCGCGCTCAAGCGCCAGAGCATCGGCGTGTGGGTGATCCTGTTCCTCGCGCTGTTCACCTTCCTCGCCTGGTTGTTGAAGCGGGAGTACTGGCGCGACGTCCACTGACGTCGAAGCGAAGGCGATCCGGCGCGGCTCCTCCGTGGGCCGCGCCCGCGCGATTGGCGTTCGAGGCCGTGACGACCGCCCGCACCGGGTGGGCGGCGTCGTGCGACCGGCGGATTCCGGTCGCGGGAGAGGTCGATGATGGCCGCGAGTCCTCGTATGCGTAATGCCTTGACCCTGTTTTCCTCCGTCGATTGCGTCCTATGCCACCGCGTGCGCCTGGTGCTCGCGGCGAAGGGCGTGACCTACGACCTGGTTCCCGTCGATCCGCAGAATCCACCCGAGGATCTGATCGACCTGAACCCGTACCACTCCGTGCCGACGCTGGTCGAGCGCGATCTGGTGCTGTACGCGGCGAGCGTCGTCAGCGAGTACCTCGACGAGCGCTATCCGCATCCGCCGCTGATGCCGGTCGATCCGCTTTCGCGCGCGCGGCTGCGGCTGGCGATGCTGCGCATCGAGCACGACTGGGTGCCGCAGGTGCAGGCGATTCAACTCGGCAACAAGGCGCAGGCCGAGGCCGGCCGCAAGCGGCTCAAGGAGCTGCTGACCGCGTCGGTCCCGCTGTTCAAGGCCAGCAAGTTCTTCCTGAATCCCGAGATGAGCCTCGCCGACTGCGCGATGGCGCCGATCATCTGGCGTCTGCCGGCGCTCGGCGTGCCGCTGCCGAAGGACGGCAAGGTGATCGAGGATTACGGCAACCGCATCTTCCGCAATCCGGGTTTCGCGCGCAGCCTGACCGAGCAGGAGCGCAAGCTGCGCGAGCTGCCGGCCTGACGGGCGTCGGGATGGGGTGCATCAAAGAGGGCCTGCGGGCCCTCTTTCGTTTCGGGCATGCATGGGATTCATCGGCCGGTGAAGCCGGGCGCCGGACGCGGCGTGCCCAGGGGAACGTCCATTGGGTTCCCGCTTGCGCGGGAACGACGAGCGTGACGAGGCAGCGCGTAGGTTGGGCTGAGCGCAGCGAAGCCCAACGGGCAGGCCGGCGTGGCATGGCCGGTTGCGTCGGGCTTCGCCTCCAGCTCAGCCCGAGCTACGCGAGCTGTCGAAGGGCCGAAGGAGGGAGCGACGCGGCATGGGCGCAGGTGAGGCCGGCGCAGTGCGTCATGCGTCGCCTGCCGGTTCCGCCGGTTGCTCGTCCGAAGCGGGCGGCCGGCGCGGCGCGGGCAGGCGGTCGGCCTTGCGCAGCGCGTCGCGCAGCACGTATTCGATCTGCGCGTTGAGGCTGCGCAGTTCGTCGTCCGCCCAGCGCTGCATGGCCGCGAGCACCTCGGCGCTGATCCGCAGCGGGTAGGCCTTGCGCTCGCTCATCGGTGCGGGGGACCCGACGGCGGACGCGCGCGTGCCACAGTGGCGACGATCGCGATTCCCAGCCCGTTCACCGCCACGAGCATCGCCAGCACCACCAGCAACTGACGGGCGCGGTCTTCGCCCGCCCACAGCATGCCGGCGCCGCCGAGCAGCACCGCGAAGCCGGTGGCGGCGAGCAGCCGCGAGAGGCGGCGCGCGAGCGCCGCCGGATCGCGCACCGTGCGCGCGTCCAGACCGGCGATCAGGTGCAGATGCCCACGCGAGACCATGCCGGCGATGACGAACAGCGGCGCGGCGCTGACCGCGAAGATGAGCGGCAGGAGCCACTTGTCGAAGTCCATGGCCGTGCGCCCTCAGTACAGCGTGCCGGCGTTGACGATCGGTTGCGTGCCGCGCTCGCCGCACAGCACCACCAGCAGGTTGCTGACCATCTGCGCCTTGCGCTCCTCGTCGAGGTGGACGACGCCGTTCTTCTGCAGTTCGGCCAGCGCCAGTTCGACCATGCCGACCGCGCCGGCGACGATGCGCGTGCGCGCGGCGACCACGGCGTTCGCCTGCTGGCGCTGCAGCATGGCCTGCGCGATCTCCGGCGCGTAGGCGAGGTGGCTGATGCGGGCGTCGAGCACCTGCACGCCGGCGTCCGCCAGCCGCTCCTGCAGTTCGTCGCGCAGGTGCTGCGAGATCTCGCTGGCGTGGCTGCGCAGCGAAAGCTGGCCGGGCTCGTGCTGGTCGTAGGGGTAGCTGGTCGCCATCGCGCGCAGGGCGGATTCCGACTGGATATGCACGAAGCTCTCATAGTCGTCGACGTTGTAGACGGCCTCCGCCGAGTCGACCACCTGCCAGACGATCACCGCGGCGATCTCGATCGGGCTGCCGTCCAGTTCGTTGACCTTGAGCTTGCCGCTCTCGAAGTTGCGCACGCGCAGCGAGAGCTTCTTCTTGCCGTAGAAGGGGTTGTTCCAGCGCAGGCCGTCCTGCTTGACGGTGCCGACGTACTTGCCGAACAGGCTGAGCACCGCGGCCTGATTGGGCTCGACCATGTACAGGCCGAACAGCAGGAAGAAGGCGACGACCGCGACGGCGACGCCGGCGACGGCCCGCGCGGGGGCGTCCTGGCTCGCGCCGGTCAACAGCAGGAAACCGCCGACCAGGAGTGCCGCGAGCAGGACCAGCAGGACGGGGATGCCGGGCAGGGAACGGATCGGGTTTTCTCTCATGGGACACCTCGGGTGTTTGCGAATTGATATCACATCGATATCAATCCGCGTGGCCGTATGTCGGGAAAGAGGGTGGTTTGGAACGCGGGTGCCGGGGCCGCGGATCGGGCAGCGAAGCCCGACATCGCGTTGCCGGGCGACGTTGGGCTTCGCCTTCGGCTCGGCCCAACCTACGGTCGATCGCGTCGTCGCCCGAATTCCTCGTCCGGCCCGCGGTGGAGAGGGGCCAAGGCCAAGGGGGCTGGCGGTCAGCGTGCCTTGAGGCGGTACAGGGGGGCGGCGACGAATTCGCCGGTGGCGTAGAGGTGGCGGCCGTCGGCGGACCAGGCGAGCGCTTCGGCCTGCGGCATCCAGGGCAGGGGGATCACGCGAATCGGGCGGCGCAGGCCTTCGGCCCAGCCGTCGCGGCCACGCGCGTACAACAGCACGTGGCGGTAGGTCATCACCGCGAGGGTGCGGCCGTCGGGGGCGAGGTCGGCGGCGGTGACCTGGGTCGCCAGGCGCGCGCCCTGCGGATCGCGGCGGCGCTCCTCGGCGTCCGGCTGCGGCATGCCGCCGAGCGTGCCGATCCGCCGGGCGGTGACGCGCTCGATGCCGGGCGGGTGCAGCGGCACCGCGAACAACTCCGGCGGCCGCCGGCGCTTGGAGATCAACAGCACCTCGCCGCGCGCCGCGTCCACCGCCACCGCCTCGGCGTCGCGCGCGCCGTCGGGCCAGCGGAACGCGACCGACCACGCGGGGGCGATCCGCCCGTTGGCGACCCGCGCAGGCTCGGCGAACACGTGCAACTGCAGCGTGCGCCGCAGGCCGCCGTTATCGCCGATGTCGGCCACCAGCAGATAGTCGCGTCCGCGCAGGCGGAATGCGGCCATGTCTTCCCAGTCGGTCTTGGTGACGCCTTCCACGCGCAGGGTCGCCAGCCGGTTGCCTTCCTCGTCGGTGGCGAACAGCCGCGCCGGATTGCCGCCATCGTCGTGCATCCACAGCACGCCCGGATGCGCGCGCGAGGCGGCCAGGCCGCTGACCTCGCCGAGTTGCGCGTCGAGCAGCATGCCCGCCACCTCGTGCCCGGGCGCCTCCGACGAGGGCGTCTGCCCGCAGCCCGCAAGCAAGGCGGCGAGCGCGAGCGCATACGCGGCGGCGTGGGGGAGACGCGTCATCCGGCAAGCATCGCATGCCGGCGCACGGCGCCATAGGCGCGGACGCTAGACTTACGCGCCCTCCCACGGACACCCGCCATGACCACGCTCGGTACGCCGCTGTCGCCCCATGCCTTCCGTGTGCTGCTGCTGGGGTCGGGCGAGTTGGGCAAGGAGGTGGCGATCGAGCTGCAGCGCCTGGGCGTCGAAGTGATCGCCGCCGACCGCTATGCCGATGCGCCGGCGATGCAGGTGGCGCATCGCAGCCATGTGCTCGACATGCTCGATGGGGCCGCGGTGCGCGCGCTGGTCGAGCGCGAGCGGCCGCACCTGATCGTGCCGGAGATCGAGGCGATCCATACCCAGACGCTGCTCGAGCTGGAGCAGGAGTACGCCCGCACCGGCGCGGCGACCCGCATCATCCCGACCGCGCGCGCGGCGCGGCTGACGATGGATCGCGAAGGCATCCGTCGGCTGGCGGCGGAAACGCTCGGCCTGCCGACCTCGCCGTACCGTTTCGTCGACACGATCGAGGACTACCGCGCGGCGGTGCGCGAACTGGGTCTGCCGTGCGTGGTGAAGCCGGTGATGTCCTCCTCCGGCAAGGGCCAGAGTCTCGTTCGCCGCGAGGACGAGATCGACGCCGCCTGGGACTATGCGCAGACCGGCGGTCGCGCCGGTCGCGGCCGGGTGATCGTCGAGGGCTTCGTCGACTTCGATTACGAGATCACCCTGCTGACCGTGCGCCATGCCGGCGGCACCACCTTCTGCGCGCCGATCGGCCACCTGCAGAAGGACGGCGACTACCGCGAGAGCTGGATGCCGCAGCCGATGAGCGAGGCCGCGCTGCGCCGCTCGCAGCAGATCGCGCGTGCGATCACCGACGACCTCGGCGGCTGGGGCGTGTTCGGCGTCGAGCTGTTCGTGAAGGGCGACGAGGTGTGGTTCAGCGAAGTCTCGCCGCGCCCGCACGACACCGGGCTGGTGACGCTGATCGCGCAGGACCTGAGCGAATTCGCGCTGCACGCGCGCGCCATCCTCGGCCTGCCGATCCCGGCGGTCCGGCAGTACGCGCCGGCCGCGTCGTGCGCGGTGCTGGCGCATGGCCACGGCGTGCCGGTGTTCGACAACGTCGAGGGCGCGCTGCGCGAACCCGACACCGCGCTGCGCCTGTTCGGCAAGCCGCGCGTGGAAGGCCATCGCCGCGTGGCGGTGACGCTGGCGCTGGGCGGGGATGTCGAGCAGGCGCGCGCCAGGGCGCGCGAGGCCGCGGCGGCGTTGCGCATCGAACTGCGCTGAGCGCACTGGCGTCGGTCTTGCGGCCGGCGCACGATGCGGGTGGGAAATCGCGTTCGGGGAGGGCGGCGATGGACGAGGTCCGCGGCTACGCGGTGTATCTGTTCGACGAGGCGCTGCAGGTGCTGGGCGAGGCGATCCGCCCCTACCTGCAGGACGGGCCGGGCGGGCCGCACGTGTTCTGCCGCGAGGTCGATGCCGGCGGGATGCTGCTCAACATGCAGCTCGACGGCCGCATGGCCGACGGCAAGCCGGTGGCGATCGAGCTGATGGTGCCGACCGGCATGGTGCGGATGATCGTCTCCGCGCGCAGCGACGGCGCGTTCGGCTTCCATCCGCGGTCGCAGGCGGCCCCGGCGGTGGCGGCGCTGGACGACTAGCGCGGCGGCGACAGATCGGCCCACACCAGGCGGTGGTCGCTGGCCTCGACCAGCTCCGCGCCCGGCGTGCCGCTGCGTGGCCAGAACACGCCGGCGCGGCGCACGGCAAGCCCGCGCGAAGGCAGCACGTAATCCAGCCGCAACGTGCCCGTGCGCGGGCCGAAATCGCCGGTGTGGGTGGCGGTGTCGCCGTCGCGCGGCAGGCCGTAGCGCGCGGCGCGTTCGCTGGCGCCGTCGCTGCGTGGCGCGATCGGCTGGACGCGCGGATGGCGCAGGAGCTGGTCGATCGCGCCCGCTTCGCCCGCGCCGTCGTGCGGGTCGGCGTTGAGGTCGCCGAGGATCACGAACGCGGCCCCGCGCGGCAGCCCGCCGCAGCGGCCGCGGTCGTCGCACAGCCAGGGCGCGTCGCCGTCGAGGTAGTGCGCCCACAGCGCGATCTCGTCGGCGTTGCGCAGGCCGTTGCGGTTCTCCGGACCGTCGAACACCGGCGGCGTGGGATGCGAGGCGAGCACGTGCAGGCGCCCGAGCGGCGTGTCCACCGGCACATCCCAGTGCGATTTCGAGGACAGCCGCAGTTGCGCCCACACCGCATCGGCATGGAACGGGCGACCGTCCGGCCAGTGCGGCCGGCGCGCGCCGGGCACCGCGCTCCAGCGCAGCAGGCGGAACGTGCGCGCGGCGTCGGCGTCGATCGGATGGCGCGAGAGCAGCAGCATGCCGTACTGGCCCGGGTGCAGGCCGTAGCCCCAGGCGTCGTCGCCGCGCGCGCGGCCCTCGCGGCCAAGCTCGCCGCTGCCGTCCAGATCGAGTCCGCTGGGCACGCCGGTGTTGACCGGCGCCAGATAGCGGTACGGATAGCGCAGCGGTTCGCCGCCGTCCTGCGCGACCTCCAGGTACCGCCGCTGGAACAGGTCCGCCGCGCGGCCGTGATCGTCGTAGTCGAACTCGTTGAGCAGCACGATGTCCGGGCGCACGCGCTGCAGCACGGCGGCGATGCGGCGCGCCTGCGCGTCGTCGCCCTCGAGCCGGCGGATCAGGCCGCCGGGGGCGTCGTCGTACAGCGAAGTGTTGTAGGTGGCCACGCGCACCACGCGCGGCGGCTCGCGGTGCGTCAGCACACGCACGCAGCCGGCGGCCGCCAGCGCGCCCAGCGCGAGCAGGGCCAGGCGCCAGGGCGTCATGCGAACGCTCCGCGGTCCGGATCGAAATCGCGCCAGCCGCGGCCGTCGAACGCCTCCAGCGGACGGAAGCGGCGCTTGTAGTCCATCTTGGGATGCGCCCCGATCCAGTAGCCGAGGTACAGATGCGCGCGCTGCTCGCGGCGCGCCCATTGCAACTGGTGCAGGATCGCCAGTGTGCCCGGGCTGCGGTGCGCCTCGGCCGGTTCGTAGAACGTGTAGACGGCCGACAGCGCGCCGTCGGCGAGGTCGGTGACGGCGACCGCCAGCAGGCGCCCCCGTTCGCGCAGTTCGAGGAAGCGCACCTCGCTCCAACTGCCGATCAGGAACTGGTCGAACTCGACCGCGCCGTGGTTCTCCATGCCGCCGCCCGGGTGCCGCGACTGCAGGTAACGGCGGTAGAGCGCCAGGTGCTCGTCGCTGCGCACGGCGGGGCACACCCGCGATTCGACCGCGGCGTTGCGCTGCAGACAGCGCCGCTGGGTGCGGTTCGGCACGAACCGCGCGACCGGGATGCGCACCGGCACGCAGGCACGGCAGGCGGCGCAGTGCGGGCGGTAGACGATGTCGCCCGAGCGGCGGAAGCCCCAGGCCAGCGCCAGCGGGTACCAGCGCGGCAGACGCGGATCGCGCGGATCCAGCACCAGATCGCGCGCGACGCGCCCCGGCCAGTAGCCGCAGGCGTGTTCGCCGGTGTGGAAGAGGCGGAGCTCGTCTTCGCCGTGCGCGTCGGTGCCCATGCGCCGCAGCATACCGCCGTCGCCGCCGCGCGCCCGTGGCCGCTGTCGGCGGGCTGAACGCGCCGGGCGCAAGCGGTCAACCGCGCGCCGGCGCACGCGTTACCCCGTGCGCGACGGCGCCGTTCGCCGTCGGGAGCCCCGGCATGAAATCGACATTCCCGCTGCGCGGCGGACGCCGCGCGTTGCTCGCCCTCACCGGCATCGTGCTCGCCGCCGCCGTCGCGCGCGCCTTCGCCGCGCCGCCCGACCCGGCGCCGGGGCCGGGGTCGAAGCTGGACGCCAACGCCGATGGCGTCGTCGACCGCGCCGAAGCCGCCGCGCGGCCGCGCCTGGCCGCACGTTTCGACAGCCTCGACGCCAACCGCGACGGCAAGCTGCAGCGCGACGAGCTGGCGTCCATGCGCGGCCGGCGCGCCGGCCACCACGGCATGCGGCTGGATCGCGATGGCGACGGCGCCGTCAGCCGCGCGGAGGCGGCCGCGCGGCCGCAGCTCGCCGAACGCTTCGACCGCATCGATGGCAATGGCGATGGCCGTCTCGAGCGTGCAGAGCTGCGCGCGCATCACGGTGAGGGGCTGCGGCAGCGGTTCGACGAAGCCGACCGGGATCGCGACGGCCGGCTCAGCCGCGCCGAAGCGGAGGCCGCGATGCCGCGCCTGGCGCAGCGGTTCGACCGCATCGACCGCGACCGCGACGGCCGGATTTCGCGCGACGAACTGGGCCACGGACGCGCGCGCCGGCAGCCCTGAACGCGGCGCGCGGGTGCGCGGCCCGGCGGGCCCGCGTATCCGCGCGGCTATGCGCCGCGCACGCGGATGCGGACGTCGCCGACCTCCACGGTCTGGCCGGCGCGGATCTTGCGCGTCTTGCGCAGTTCCACCTCGCCATCCACGCGCACGGCGCCGCTCGCGACCAGGTGCTTGCCGGCGCCGCCGCTGTCGCACAGGCCGGTCAGCTTCAGCAACTGGTTCAGTTCGACGTGGTCGCGGTCGAGGAGGAAATCGAGGGCGGTCATGGCGGCATTATCGCCGCCGGCGTCCGTTCGCGGTCTGCCGGCGCGTCCGGGCGTGTGACGAAGCCCGGCGCCGCGCGCCCGGCCGAACCGTTCATGCGCGATTGCGGCGTTGCCGACGAACGGCTCCTACACTGGGGGTCAAGCCCGCGCCGTCCCGGCCGATAGCCCGATCGAGAGGTGCAAACGCCGATGTTCCGCCCGTCCGTGTCGCTGCTGCCCGTCGTCCTGCTGGCCGCGCTGGCCGGCTGTACGCGGCAGGCGCCGGAGGAGCGGACGCAGACGATGATGCGCGCGGCCGACGCGGCGCCTCCGTCGGAGACCGCGCCCGCCGTGCCGGCGCGCGCGCAGGAGGCCGAGGCCGACGAAGTCGACGTGCGCCGTACCACCCGCTGGCCGGTGGCGCGGCTGACGTCGGGGCAGGCGCGCATCAGTTGCACGCTCGACTACGCCGCCACCGGCGACGGCGCCGCGCTCACCTCGCTCGAGTTCTTCAGCGTGCTGGACGCGATGAGCCCCTGCCAGGACGCCGGTGTGGTGCGCCTGAGCTACGACGGCAAGATCGCGGCCGACTTCACCGACCTGGTGAAGCGGGTCGCGGCGATGGCCGACCGCATGGGCATCCGCAAGCGCGTGCTCGACCTGAACTCGAGCGGCGGCCAGGTGGAGGACGCGATCGCGGCCGGCGACGACATCGGCCAGGCCGGCTGGACGATCTGGGTGCGCGAGGGGGCGGTCTGCCACAGCTCGTGCGTGCTGGTGCTCGCGGCGGGCGACAACCGCATGGTCGCGGGCGAGGTCGGCATCCACCGGATGATGCGCGTGCGTTCCAAGGCCACCACGCGCGCCGAACTGAGCCGCGAGCTGCAGGACATCTACGCCGAAGTGAAGGATTACCTGCAGCGCAACGGCGTGGCGATCGCCATCGCCGACGTGATGATGACCGTGCCCAACCGCAGCCTGCGCCTGCTCACCGCCGAGGAGATGGCGCGCTACGGCCTGTCGGGGCCGAACGCGGCGCAGGACGATCTCAACCGCATCGCTCTGATCCGCAAATGCGGCGAAGCGTTCGTCTGGCGCAAGGACGCGTTCGCGCAGGCCTACGCGCAGGAGTGCGAACGACAGGGGCGCGACGTCGACGAGGTCAATACCTGCGGCATGAAGCTGCGCGAGCGCTTCGGCTTCCCCGACGAGAAGTGCCCGGACGAGAGCCCGCTGTCGGAGTACGACGCCGGTCTTGCGCTGCTGCCCGTCGCGCCGGCGGGCGGAGGGTCGCGCGCCGGCCGCTGACGCCGCGCGTGATGCCGCCTGCACGCCCGCTCGGGCAGCCTGCGGGCGGATGCGAGGAGCACGCATGCGGCGCAAGCAGCTTCGATTCGGCAAGGGCTTCCGGGTGGCGTGGACGGTGCGCCGGGCGCAGGCCGCCGAGATGGTGATTCCGCCGGGCGGCCGCGAGGGCGGGCCCGACAACCGCCATCGCGGCGCGGACCAGTGGCTGTTCGTGGTGGACGGCGAGGGCGTGGCGGTGGTCGAAGGCCGCCGCGTGCGCCTGAAGCCGGGCACGCTGCTGACCATCGAGAAGGGCGAACGCCACGAGGTGCGCAACACCGGCGCGACGCCGTTGCGCACGCTCAATTTCTACTCCCCGCCTGCGTTCGATGCCGACGGCGATCCGGTCGGCCCCGGCCGCGGCTGAGCGTCAGTCGAGCGTGCCCTTGGCCTCGGAGGCGGCGAGCATGTCGGCGTGCTCGATGCGGGTGCGCCGGTGCAGCAGCGGATAGGCGAACACCGCCGCGAGCAGGATCGCCACGCCGGCGTAGAACAGCGGAGTGAGTTCGCGCTGCTCGTCCAGCAGCAGGATCGCCAGCACCACCGCGTACACCGGCTCCAGGTTCACCGCCAGTTGCGCGGCGAACGCGCTCATGTGCCGCAGCGCGACCAGCGAGAGCGCGTACGGCAGCAGCGTGCAGCCCAGCGCCAGCGCCAGCAGGTACGCCGTATCGCGCGGGGAGGGCAGGGCGAACAGCCCTTCTCCCTGGCCCGGCCAGAGCAGATCCGCCAGCGGCGCGAGCAGCACCAGCGCGACGGTTCCGGACGCCAGCTCGATGCCGGTCACGGTGAGCGCGTCGCCGTGCTCCACCAGCCGTTTGTTGAGCGAGCCGAACGCCGCCACCAGCAGCGCCGACAGCGCGCCCATCGCGATCCCGGCGCGCATGTCCGCCGGCACGCCGCCGACCACCAGCGCCACGCCCGGCAACACCGCGATGCCGAGCGCCAGATCGCGGAAGCGGAAGCGGGTGCCCGTCAGCGCCGGCTCCAGCAGCGCGGTGAAGGCGGTGCCGAGCGCGATGCAGGTGGCGCCCACCGACGCGTTGGAGAGCTTGATCGAGGCGTAGAAGGTGACCCAGTGCAGCGCCACCAGCACGCCGATGCCGGCGTAGGCGGCGATCAGGCGCGCCGGCATCGCGCGCAACGCGCGCCACACGCGCGGCACCAGCGCCAGCGCGCCGACCACGATCAGCATGCGCCACGTCACCAGCGCCATCGCCGGCAGCGTGATGAGCTTGCCGAGGATCGCGGTGAAGCCCCACAGCAGGACGCAGAAGTGGATTTGCCAATGGGCGCGGGTGGCGGGATGCATGCGGGTCGGGAACGGTGGAGGGAGATCGAGGACGGGCGCGCGTCGCCGCCTATTGGGTGTCGAGCGACAGCAGCCAGTCGACGAAGCGCTGTGCCGGTTCGCGCAGGCGCCGGTGCGCGGGGTAGACGATGTGGTAGCCCCAGCGTCCGGGCATCTCCGGGCCGGGCAGCTTCACCAACTGGCCGGCGTCGAGGTACGGCTGCACGATGCGCCCGCGCGCCAGCGCCACCCCCAGCCCCGCCGCGGCGGCGCGCATGGCGTCGGTCGAATCGGTGAACGTGAAGCGCGGCTCCACGCGCGCGCCGTGCACGTCGGCGAGACGGAACCAGTCGTGCCATCCCTGCCGGGCGTGATCGGCGATCAGCGGCGACGCGGCGATCGCCGCGGGCGTGGCGATCGCGGCCAGACCGGGGAACTGCGGCGAGGCCACCGGGAACAGGCGCTCGTCCATCAGCCGCACCGCGGCCAAGCCGTGCCATTGCCCCGGCCCGTGGCGGATGCCGAGGTCCGGCCCGCCGTCGTCGAAGCGGGTGAGGGCGACGTCGGTCTCGATGTCGAGGCGGACGTCGGGATGCAGCCGCGCGAACTGCGGCAGGCGCGGCAGCAGCCAGGTGTAGGCGAGCGAATGCAGGGTGGTGACGCGCACGCGCTGGCGCTGATCGCGGCCCGGGCGCAGGCTCGCCAGCACGCTCTCCAGATCGGCGAGGGCGGTGCCGGCGGTGTCGGCGAGCTGGCGACCGGCGGGGGTGAGGATCACGCCGCGCGCGTGCCGGCGGAACAGCGTGACGCCGAGCCGCGCCTCCAGCTTGCGCACCTGATGGCTCACCGCACTGGCGGTGAGATGCAGCTCCTCGGCCGCGTGCGCGAAGTTCTGGTGCCGCGCCGCCGACTCGAACGCCGCCAGCGCCGAGAGCCAGTCCGCCCGCATGCCCATCGCAGCCTCAAATCCGGTTTGTGCCTGGGGCAGAAAGTATGCGCTTGTGCAGTGCCGGGGCGGAAGCACAATGCCGAACACGGCGTGAGCGGTTTTTGTGCCCGGCGCCGAGGAGCCCGCATGAACACACTCGCCACGGACATCGCCGCCGCCCGCACGCACGTCTGGCTGACCCCGCTGGAGCTGGGCCTGCTCGGCGCCATCTGGGGCGCCTCCTTCATGTTCATGCGGGTGGCCGCGCCCGAATTCGGTGCTGCGCCGCTGGTCGAGCTGCGGCTGGCGCTCGGCGCGTTGGTGCTGCTGCCGATGCTGTGGCGCGCACGCGCGCAGTTTCCGCGCGCGCTGTGGCAGAAGCTGGCGCTGATCGGCGCGATCAACTCCGCCGTGCCGTTCGCGCTGTTCGCGTGGGCGGCGCAGCGCGCGCCCGCGGGCGTGGGCGCGATCACCAACGCGATGGCGGTGCTGTTCACCGCGCTCGTGGGCTTTCTGTTCTTCGGCGAGAAGATCGGCGTGCGTCGCGCCGGTGCGCTGCTGGCGGGCTTCGCCGGCGTGGTCGTGCTCGCCAGCGGCAAGACCGCGGGCGCCTCGATCGGCTGGGCGGTGGTGGCCGGCTGCAGCGCCGCGTTCCTGTACGGCGTCGGCGTGCATCTGGTGAAGCGCCATCTGACCGGCCTGCCACCGATGGCGGTCGCCGCCGCGACCCTGGGAACCGCGGCGTTGCTGATGCTGCCGTTCGCGCTGGCGCAATGGCCGCAGCACGCGGTGCCGGGGCGCGCGTGGTTCGCCGCCGGCATGCTGGGCGTACTGTGCACGGGCATCGCCTACGGCCTGTATTACCGCCTGATCAAGCGCGTCGGCCCCGGGCGCGCGGTGACGGTGACCTACCTCGTGCCGCTGTTCGCGGTCGGCTGGGCGTGGGCGTTGCTGGACGAGCCGCTGACGGTACCGATGGCGATCTCCGGCGCGCTGATCCTCGGCAGCGTGGCGATGAGCCAGCGCGGCGCGAAGTGATCAGCCGCGCAGGCGCTGCAGCAGCGCCATCGCCGCGTGCGGGTTGCGTTCCTTGGCGGCGGCGATGAAGAACACGAACACCTCGCGCGGCCGCTGTGGCGCGCGTAGGTCGGGCTCGATGCTGGGCAGATCGGCGGGCTCGCCGCCGCGCGCCCACTCGCGCGCGCGGGCTGCCCAGGCGTCGAGCTCGTCGGCCGGATAGCCGGTGGGCACCTCGCTGCGCGCACGCATCAGCCTCGCGTACACGAAATCGGCGGTGAGATCGGCGAACGAGGGGTAGTCGGGCGAGTCGGTGTACACCATCGCCATGCCATGCGCGCGCGCCAGCGCGAGCAGTGCGGCGTCGACGAAGGCCCGCACCCGCACATCCAGCACGTGCCGCAGCGGGCGGTCGCCGACGCGGGCGGGCAGCAGCTCGAGAAAGCGGGCGAAGTCGTCGCGGTCGAGGCGGCTGCCGACGTCGAACTGCCAGACCAGCGGCCCGAGCCGGTCGCCCATACTGGCGATGCCGGCGACGAAGTCCTCCACCTGCGCACCGGTCCGCGCCAGCGCGCGCGCCTGCACGATGCGCTGCGGCGCCTTGGCCGAGAACACGAAGCCCTCCGGCGTCTGCGCCGCCCAGTTGGCGTAGGTGGCCGGCTTCTGCGCGCCGTAGTAGGTGCCGTTGATCTCGATGGCGGTGAGCTGGCGCGAGGCGTACTCGAGCTCGCGACGCTGCACCAGTCCGGGCGGATAGAAGTTGTTCCGCCACGGCGCGTACACCCAGCCGCCGATGCCGACGCGGATCGCGTGTGCGGGCGGGGCGGTGAAAAGGTCGTGCATGGCGGCGCTCGCGGAGACGGCGCCTCATGCTGCCACGCGGCGGGCGGCGCGGGCGATGCGGCCCGCCCGGCTGCGCAATCGATTTCATCGCCAAGGCCGTCGACGGTCGTGCTGCAATCGGCGGGTCCGGTCGAGGAGGCTTCGCATGCGCTGGCGCGCGTCGTGGGCATTGGCACTGCTGCTGGCCGTGTGCTCCGCGCACGCGCAGGGGTGGCGTCACCTGGGGACGGTCGAGGCGGTGCGGTCCACGCCCGATGGCGTGGAACTGGCCGCGGGCCAGGCGCGTGTGCGCATCCACGCCTTCGCCGGCGGTGTGCTGCGCATCCGCGTCGCGCCCGAAGGCCGGTTCGCATCGGGGCCGTCCTGGGCCATCGCGCAGGCGCCGCGGGCGGTGCCCATCGAGCTGCTGGAGCGGGGCGACGCGCTCGAAGCGCGCGCCGGGCCGCTGACCGCCCGCATCCGCCGCTCGCCGCTGTCGATCGAGATCCTCGATGCGCAGGGACGCACGCTGGTGGCCGACGCGCCCGAGCTGCCGACCGCCTGGCAGCGCACGCACGTTCGCACGTGGAAGCGCATGCCGGCCGACGAGCGCTACTACGGTCTCGGCGACAAGCCCGGCCCGATCGACCGCCGCGGCCGCGCGTTCGTCAACTGGAACACGGACGCCTACGCCTGGCAGGGCCACAGCGATCCGCTCTACAAGTCGATCCCGTTCGTGCTGGCGTTGCGCAGCGACGGCTTCGCCTGGGGCCTGTTCCTCGACAGCCCGCACCGCAGCCACTTCGATTTCGGCAAGGAATCCGACACGCGCTTCAGCTTCGGCGGCGACGGCGGCGAGCTCGACTACTACGTGATCGCAGGCCCCACGCCGGCGCAGGTGATCGAGCGCTACACCGCGCTGACCGGACGCACGCCGCTGCCGCCGAAGTGGGCGCTGGGCTTCCAGCAGTCGCGCTACAGCTATGCCAGCGAGGCGCAGGTGCGCGAGATCGCCCGCACCCTGCGCGAGCGCCGCATCCCGGCCGATGCGATCTACCTCGACATCGACTACCAGCAGGGGCACGCGCCGTTCACCGTCGACCGCGCGAAGTTCCCGGCCTTCGAACGCATGATCGCCGACCTGCGCCGCGACGGCCTGCGCACGGTGCTGATCACCGACCTGCACATCAAGCGCGATCCGGGCAAAGGCTACGCGCCCTACGACGAAGGCATGGCGCAGGACGTGTTCGTGAGGAACGCCGACGGCAGCGTGTACGTCGGCCCGGTGTGGCCGGGCGAGAGCGTGTTCCCCGACTTCACCCTGAGCCGTGTGCGCCGCTGGTGGGGCGGGCTGTACCGCGACTTCGTGCGCGCCGGCGCCGCCGGCTTCTGGAACGACATGAACGAGCCGTCCGTGTTCAACGTGCCGGGCAACACCATGCCGCCGGATGTGCGCCACCGGCTCGACGACGGGACCACGCTCGACCATCGCGCCGTGCACAACGTCTACGGCATGCAGAACGCACGCGCGACCTACGAGGGGCTGCTGGCATTGAAGCCCGACACCCGCCCGTTCGTGCTCACGCGCGCGGCCTATGCCGGCACGCAGCGTTACGCCGCGACGTGGACCGGCGACAACACCGCAAGCTGGCATCACCTGTCGATGAGCACCGCGACGCTTCTCAGCCTGGGGCTGTCCGGTTACGCGCTGGCGGGCGACGACGTCGGCGGCTTCATCGGCTCGCCCGATCCGGAACTGCTGACGCGCTGGTACCAGCTCGGCGCGTTCAATCCGGTGTTCCGCAGCCACGCGGCCACCGACACGCGGCCGCACGAGGCGTGGGTGGACGGGGCCGAACACGAGGCGCGCCGGCGTGAGGCGATCGAGCTGCGCTACCGCCTGCTGCCGTACCTGTACACGCTGGCCGAGGAGAACGCGCGCACGGGCCTTCCGATCCTGCGCCCGGTGTTCCTGCATGACCCGCAGGCGGAGGCGTTCCACGGCGAGGGCCGCAGCTTCCTGTTCGGCCGCGACCTGTTCGTCGCGCCGGTGGTGACCGAGGCGGTCGATCCGCATCGGATCGCGCTGCCGCCGGGGCGCTGGTACGACTTCCGCAGCGGCCGCCGCATGCAGGAGGCGAAGCTCGTGCTCGATCCGCGGCCGCGCGATACGCCGATCTACGCGCGCGCCGGCGCGATCGTTCCGATGCAGCCGCTGGTGCAGCACACCGGCGAAACACCCAAGGGCCCGCTGGAGCTGCGCGTCTACCTGCCGGATGCCGGCCAGCCGTGCGACGGCGCCCTCTACGACGACGATGGCGAGAGCTTCGCGTATCGCAGCGGTGCGTACCTGCGTGTGCGCTTCACCTGCGCGGTGGATGCAGGCGGGATACGCGTTGCGGCGAACATCGAGCACGCGCGCTTCCGTCCGTGGTGGCGTGACGCCCAACTCATGCTCGTCGGATTGACGCGCGCGCCAGCGGCGGTACGACTGGACGGACGCGCGCTGCAAGACTGGCGCTACGACGAAGCGGCGCGCACGTTGCGGGTGCCGGTTGCGCATGCGCGACGCGACTGGACGTTGACCGTACAGCCGTAGGGCGGGTCTCGACCCGCCGTTCGTAACGCGTCCATCAGCCCGTAGGTTGGGCTGAGCGCAGCGAAGCCCAACGTCGCGCGCCAGCGCGACGTGGTACCGGGCAACGTTGGGCTTCGCCTTCGGCTCAGCCCAACCTACCGATCGAGCCTTGCGTAGGGCGGGCCTTGTCCCGCCGCATGCGGCGAAGCCGTGCGCGCCTGCGGGGCGCGCCCTCACGTTGCGAGGCCCGACGTCGGACTTCGCCTTCGGCTCAGCCCAACCTACCGATCGAGCCTTGCGTAGGGCGGGACTTGTCCCGCCGCATGCGGCGAAGCCGTGCGCGCCTGCGGGGCGCGCGCCCTCACGTTGCGAGGCCCGACGTCGGGCTTCGCCTTCGGCTCAGCCCGACCTACGGGAATCGACCGACGGGCCGGTCGGCGCGGGGTCAACTCCCCTCGCGCGCGTTCGGCGTCCACGGCCGCGCCAGCGCGACCTTCACCGCTTTCACGCCGGGCAATGAACGCAGCCGGCTCGGCAACTCGGCATCGACCCGCACCGAGCACGTGCCGTTGAGCTCCAGCGTGCCGGCCGCGCCGCGCACGAACGCATCCAGCCGCAGCGGCGTCGGCCCGGGCCGGTGCTCGGCCAGCAGCGCGTCGACCTTCGCCCACGCGCCGTCCTCGCGCAGGTCCACGCGCAGCGACAGCCGCTGCGCCTGCCTCGGACAAAGTTGCGCGTAGTCCCAGCAGCGCTGCGCGCGCAGCGCGAAGCCGCCGCTGAACGCGTCCTCGCGCAGGCCGCCCTGCACGACGATCAGGCGGTCGCGCGCGATCAGCGCCGAATACTCCGCGTAGGTCTCGGCGAAGAACGCGCACTCGAGCCGGCCGCGGCCGTCCTCGATCAGCACGAACATCTGCGCGTCGCCCTTCTTGCGGAAGCCGGTGACCAGACCCGCAACCACCACCTCGATCTCCGGCCGCCAGCCGCCGCGCGCGTTCTCCGGCCGCGACTCCCAGATCCGTTCCAGATCGCCGAGGTCGTGGCCGATCAGCCCGCGCACCTCCTCGCGATACGGATCGAACGGATGGCCGCTGAGGTAATGGCCGAGCGTCTCGCGCTCGCCGGCCAGCTTCTGCGCCAGCGGCCATTCGTCGGTCTCCGGCAGCTCGATCCGCAGCGCGGGCGCGGCGGTTTCGAAGCCGCCGAACAGCGACACCTGGCCGGCCTCGCGTTCGCGCGCGAGCTGCTCGGTGGCCTTCAGCACCTCCGGCAACTGCAGCATCAGGCTGGCGCGGTTCTTCCCCAGCGCATCGAGCGCGCCGGCGTGGATCAGCGCTTCCAGCGCGCGGCGGTTGAGCTTGCCGCCTTCCACGCGCCGGCAGAAGTCGAGCAGGTCGGTGAACACGCCCGCACGCCGCGCCTCGACGATCGCCTCGCACACGCCGCGGCCGACGCCCTTCACCGCGCCGAGGCCGTAGCGGATGGTGTCCGGCCGGTTCGCCTGCGGACCGGGTTCCGGCACGACCGCCTCGAACATGTACGCCGATGCGTTGACATCCGGCGGCAGCACGGTGAGGCCGAGCGCGCGCGCCTCGTCGAGAAAGCCGACCACCTTGTCGGTGTTGTCCATGTCCGAGGACAGCACCGCCGCCATGAACTCGGCGGGGTAGTGCACCTTCAGCCACGCGGTCTGGTAGGCGACCAGCGCGTACGCCGCCGAGTGCGACTTGTTGAAGCCGTACTCGGCGAACTTCTCCATCAGGTCGAAGATCTGCGACGCCTGCTTCGGATCGACGCCGCGCTCGGCCGCGCCGGCCTCGAACTTGGCGCGCTCCTTCGCCATCTCCTCGGGCTTCTTCTTGCCCATCGCGCGGCGCAGCAGGTCGGCGCCGCCGAGCGAATAGCCCGCCAGCACCTGCGCGATCTGCATCACCTGTTCCTGGTACACGATGACGCCGTAGGTCGGCGCCAGCACCGGCTCCAGCGCCGGGTGCGGATAGGTGACCTCGGTGTTGCCGTGCTTGCGGTCGACCCATTCGCGATCCATCCCCGAGCCGAGCGGGCCGGGGCGGAACAGCGCGGCGAGCGCGATGATGTCCTCGAAGGTGTCGGGCTTTGCGCGCTTGAGCAGCTCGCGCATGCCGCGCGATTCGAACTGGAACACCGCGACCGTGTCGCCGCGCGCGAACAGCTTGTAGGTCTCGGCGTCGTCGAGCGGCAGCGCGCCGATGTCGAGTGCCGGCTCGCCGGCTTTGGCGCGGCGCCGGTTGATGGCCTTCACCGCCCAGTCGATGATCGTGAGCGTGCGCAGGCCGAGGAAGTCGAACTTCACCAGACCGACCGCCTCGACGTCGTCCTTGTCGAACTGCGTCACCGGGTTCCTGCCGCGGCCTTCGCCGTCGTGTTCGGCGAACAGCGGGCAGAAGTCGGACAGCGGGCTGGGCGCGATCACCACGCCGCCGGCGTGCTTGCCGGCGTTGCGCGTGAGGTCCTCGAGCTTGAGCGCGAGGTCGATCAGATCGCGCACCTCGTCCTCGGCCTCGTAGCGCTGGATCAGCTCGGCCGAGGCCAGCGACGGATCCTTCTTCGCCGCCTCGCTGCGGCCGAGCGCGTCCTCCAGCGTGATGCCGAGCGTGTTCGGGATCAGCTTGGCGATGCCGTCGACGAAGCCGTACGGATGGCCGAGCACGCGGCCGGTGTCGCGCACCACCGCCTTCGCGGCCATGGTGCCGTAGGTGATGATCTGGCTGACGCGGTCGCGGCCGTACTTGCGCGCGACGTACTCGATCACCTCGTCGCGCCGGTCCATGCAGAAATCGATGTCGAAGTCCGGCATCGACACGCGTTCCGGGTTGAGGAAGCGTTCGAACAGCAGGTCGTACGGCAGCGGGTCGAGGTCGGTGATGCCCAGCGCCCAGGCGACCAGGGAGCCTGCGCCCGAACCGCGGCCGGGGCCGACCGGAATGCCGTGCTGCTTGGCCCAGTTGATGAAGTCCGCGACGATCAGGAAGTAGCCGGGAAACCCCATCTTGATGATGACGTCGAGCTCGGTCTCGAGCCGCTGCTCGTAGTCCTCGCGCGTCTTGCCCGCCGCCAGCGGGTACTTCTCCAGCCGCTTCGCCAGGCCCTCGCGCGCCTGGTTGCGCAGCCAGCTCTCGATCGTGTGCTCGCTCGGCACCGGGAACGCCGGCAGCGCGTACTGGCCGAGCTTCAGCTCGACGTTGCAGCGTTTGGCCAGCAGCACGGCGTTGTCGATCGCATCCGGCACGTCGGCGAACAGCGCCGCCATCTCCGGCGTCGACTTCAGGTATTGCTCGGGGCTGTACTCGCGCGGCCGCTTGGGGTCGTCGAGCACGCGGCCGGTGGCGATGCACACGCGCGCCTCGTGCGCTTCGAACTCGCCGGCGTGCAGGAAGCGCACGTCGTTGCTGGCCACCACCGGGATGCCGCGCCGCGCGGCGGCGTACAGCGCGAAGGCATTGAACGCGTCCTCGCCGTCGCGCCGCGCGCGCACCAGCTCCAGATGCAGACGGTCGCCCAACACGCCGGCCCAGTCGGCCAGCCACGCCTCGGCCAGTTCGTGACGATGGCCTGCGACGAGGCGGCCGGCGAGGCTCGCGCGTCCGGCCAGCGCGAACAGGCCCGTGTTGTCCTCGCGCAGCCAGTCCGGCCGCAGCGCCACGCCCTCGGTGCGGTGGCCTTCCATCCAGGCGCGCGTCAGCAACCGCGACAGCGTCAGATAGCCGGTGCGGTCGCGGCACAGCAGCGTCATCCGCGTGGCCGCCTCGTTGCCGTCGGCCAGCGCGACGTCGGCGCCGATGATCGGCTTGATGCCCCGGGCCTCGGCGGCCTTGTAGAACTTCACCGCCGCGAACACGTTGTCGAGGTCGGTGATCGCCACCGCCGGCTGGCCGAGTTCCACGCAGCGCTTCACCAGCCGGTCGACGCGGATGGTCGAGTCGGCCAGCGAGTATTCGCTGTGCAGGTGGAGATGGACGAACGCGGCGGACATGCGCGAGGGCGGCGTGGCAGGCCGCAGCGTAGCAGGGCGGGGCGGCGGCACACAGGCTTGACAGCACCGCCGCCGCGCGCGGCCGCCGGTTCATCGCCGACGGCCGCGCCGGCCGTCCGCTAATGCACCTGGAACAGGCGGCCGGAGCCGGACAGGTAGCTCGACTCGCGCACGCGCCGTGCCTGGGCCTCGTAGGCGGCCTGGTCGGCCTCGTCCGGGGTCGGCGGGCGGTCCGGCTCGGCGTTGCGACGGCGCGCCGCGGCCAGCGCCTCGGCGCAGGCGGCGCGGCGGGCCAAGCGGTCCTGCGTGGGGGCAAAGCGCGCAGACGGCGGGACGAGCAGGTTGGACAGGGTGTGGATGACGTTCATGGCTCTCTCCGAAGGGCGCCGCGCGGGGGTTCGCGACGCGGGGCCAGCATCCGCCGGGGGCCGCCGCCGATCATGAGGACGCAACATCGTTCATGAGAGGCTTTCGCGCGTTTTCCGAGGCCGTCATGAGGATTCGCCGATGACCGCCAACGGACGAGCGGCCGCGGAGCCGGCACCGGGTCGATACCGCTTCGACGGCTTCGTGGTCGACGTCGCCGCGCACACGCTGACCCGCGACGGCGTCGCGGTGACGGTCGAGCCGAAGGCGTTCGCGGTGCTGGCGGTGCTGCTGGTCCGCGCCGGCGAACTGGTCGGCCGCGACGAACTGCTCGATGCCGTGTGGGGCCATCGCCACGTCACGCCCGGCGTGCTGACGCGGGTGATCGCCCAGCTCCGCCATGCGCTCGGCGACGACGCCCACCACCCGCGCTACATCCAGACCCAGCACGCGCTCGGCTACCGCTTCGTCGGCACGCTGCAGACGGAGCAGCCGGCGCGGGCCGCGGCGCCGATCGCGACACGGGCGGCGGAGCCGGTGGCTGTCGCCGATGGCCCGTCCGCATCCGTTCCGGCGGCACTGCCATCGCCGCGCCGCCGCGGCGGCGAACCGCCTGCGCGCATGCGCCCGCGCGCGCGTCGGTCGGTGCGTCTGGCCGCGCTCGTGCTGGCGCTTCCCGCCTTGCTGCTGGTGTGGAACGCGCGGCAGCCTCCGGCGACGCCGACCGTCGCGCCGTCGGTCGCGGTGCTGCCGTTCACCCCGATC
Source organism: Vulcaniibacterium thermophilum (assembly GCF_007923255.1). GTDB lineage: Bacteria > Pseudomonadota > Gammaproteobacteria > Xanthomonadales > Xanthomonadaceae > Lysobacter_F > Lysobacter_F thermophilum. The sequence continues at coordinate 124,468 of NZ_VOHJ01000001.1, forward strand.
GGCCGCGACGAGGCCGACCGCTACTTCGCCGAAGGCCTGGCGGCGGAGATGCACGACGCGCTGGCCGGCGTGCCCGGGCTGAAGGTGGCCGCGTGGCTGCCGGCCACCGCCGGGCGTGCCGATCCGCGCGCGCTCGGCCAGCGGCTCGGCGTGGCCGCGGTTCTCGATGCGTCGGTGCAGCGCGAGGGCCAGCGGGTGCGCATCCGCGCCCGTCTCACCGACACCGCCACCGGCTTCACCCTCTGGAGCCGGCGCTACGACCGCGAGCTCGGCGACGTGTTCGCCACCCAGAGCGAGATCGCGCGCGAAGTCGCCTCGGCGCTGGTCGGCGTGCTGCCCGATGCGGGCGAAGGCCTGCGCCGGCGGCTGGCGCCCACCCGCGACGTGGCCGCCTTCGACGCCTACCTGCGCGGCCTGCACGCGCTGGCGAGCGGCGGCGACCGCCCGGCCGCGGGCGTCTACTTCCGGCGCGCGTTGGCGCAGGACGCCGGCTTCGCGCGCGCGCAGGCCGGGCTGTGCCGGGTCGAGGCATGGCGGTTCGAGACGCAGCGCAACGCCGCCGCATTCGACGGCGCGCGGCTGGCCTGCCGCACCGCCGAGAACATGGATCCGGGCATCCCCGACGTGCAGCTCGCGCTCGGCGACCTCTACCGCGTGCGCGGCGATCTCGACCGCGCCGCCGAGCAGTACCGCCGGATCGTCGAGGACCCGGCGCAACGCGCCTCGGCGCTGGTCGGGCTGGCGAAGGTCGAGGCCGCCCGCGGCCGCCCCGACGCCGCGCTGGCGCTGTTCCGCCAAGCCCTGCGCGCCAGCCCGTCCGACGCCCGCATCCATGCCGAGATGGGCTACCGGCTCTACCTCGCCAACCGCCTCGACGAGGCGGTGGCCGCGTTGAAGCGGGCCACCGAACTGCGCCCCGATTCGGCCGAGCACTGGGGGCTGCTGGGCGCGTTGCTGCTCACCGCGGGGTCGAACGAAGCGGCGATGCGGGCGCTCGAGCGCGCCGCGGCGATCGAGCCGGACGCGGGCGTGCTCAGCAATCTCGGCACGCTCAAGTACCAGGGCGGCGACTACGCCGGCGCGGCCGCGCTCTACCGCCGCGCCGCCCGGCTCAGCCCGGGCAATCACCAGTTGCTCGGCAACCTCGGCGATGCGCTGCTCGCCGATCCGGCCACCGCTGCGCAGGCGCGCGACGCGTTCCGCGAGGCCGCCGAGCTGGCGCAGCGCTACGTCGAACTCAAGCCGGAAGACGCCAAGGCGCTGGCCGCGCTGGGCTGGTATCGCGCCAACCTCGGCCAACGCGAGGCCGCCGTCGCGCTGGCGCGCCGCGCCGAAGCGCTGGGCGGCGAGCCGGCCGAAGTCGCCTTCTACAACGCCGAGACGTTCGCGCTGCTCGGCGATCGCGACGCGGCGCGGGCGCGCCTGCAGGCCGCGCGCGCCGCCGGGCTCGCGGAAACCCGCCTGACCACCCACCCGCTGTTCGCCCGTGCGGGACTGCTGGAGCGGCCGCCGGCGGCCGTCCGCGGCGCCGATCTCACCGCCGGCCTGCATCAGGAGAAAACGCCATGACCGCCGATGCCCCGACCTCGCGCGATTTCGCCGAGCGCGAATTCGTCATCCCGCTGTCGCAGGACGAGCATGCCGTCGTCCGCGTGCGCCTGGCCGCCAACACGCCGGTGGTGGTCGGGCCGCGGCCCAAGCGCTATCACGCCGCGCTCGGCGACGAGGCGCTGGAGCTCGAGGTGGACATGGAAGTGGTGCCGCCGATGAGCAACACGCCAGTCGTCACCGGCCCGCGGCCGGTACAGCGCTAGACGCCGTCCTCCAGCGCCAGCGCGAGCTGCTGCACCTGCGCCGCGTACACCGGCGCGAAGCTGCGCCGGTGCACGGGGCACGGGCCGTGCTCGGCCAGCGCCGCCAGATGGCGCGGCGTCGAATAGCCCTTGTGCTCGTCGAAGCCGTACTGCGGCCAGCGCTCGTGCAGGCGGCACATCAGACGGTCGCGCGCGACCTTGGCGAGGATCGAGGCGGCCATGATCGCAGGCTCGCTCGCATCGCCGCCCACCAGCGCCTCCGCCGCGCACGGCAGTTCCGGCGGCAGATGGTTGCCGTCGACGATCGCCAGCTCCGCGCACGGCGACAGCGCGCACAGCGCGCGCCGCATTCCGGCCATCGTGGCACGGAAGATGTTCAGACGGTCGATCTCCTCGACCTCGACGAACTCCACGTGCCAGCACAGCGCGCGCTCGACGATCTTCTCGTACAGCGCCTCGCGCTGCAGCGCGGTGAGCTTCTTCGAATCGTCGAGGCCGCGGATGCGGCGCGTTCGGTCCAGGATCACCGCGGCCACCGCGACCGGCCCCGCCAGCGGCCCGCGCCCGGCTTCGTCCACGCCGGCGATCAACCGGGTGTCGGCGGCGCGGAATCGGCGTGCGGGACGGGAGGCGGGCGGCACCGCGCCACCTTAGCGCGCGGCGCGCAGCGAATGAAGCGGGCGCGGCCCCGACGCCGCGTGCGGCGTGAAACGCGTGAACGGCAGGCGCAGTCGCGCGTTCATCGCGGTGAACCGCATCGCGCCCGGGCGCCGTCGATCAGCGCCGCGATCGCTTCGGCCGCGCGTGCCGAGGCATCGCGGCGCAGCCCGGCGTGGATCGCCTCGAAGCGGGGAACGAGCGCATCCGCCGCGTGCGGATCGCGCAGCCAGGCCAGCACCGCATCGGCGAGCTTCGCCGGCGTGCACTCGTGCTGCATCAGTTCGGGCACCAGCGTTTCGCCCGCGAGAATGTTCGGCAGCGCGTAGCGGCTCACCTTCAGCATGCCGAGGCCCTTCACCAGCCGGTAGGTCAACGCCGAAACGCGATAACCGACCACCATCGGCCGCTTCGCCAGCATCGCCTCCAGCGTCGCGGTGCCGGACGCCAGCAGAACGACGTCGCTGGCGACCATCAGCTCGCGGGCGCGACCGTGGTAGAGGCGCAATGCGCCGCCGGCGTCCGGCGCCCGCGCGAGGAGCGTCTCCAGCGCGGCATGGCAGCCGTCGTTGGCGGCCGGTACCACCACCTGCACGTCGGGCATGGCCTGCCGCACGCGCGCGGCGGCGTCGAGGAACACCGTGCCGAGGCGTTCGATCTCGCCCAGCCGCGAGCCGGGCAGCACCGCCAGCACGGTCGCGTCCTGCGCGATGCCGAGTGCGGCGCGGGCGGTGGCGCGGTCGGGATGCAGCGGCATCGCATCGGCGAGCGGGTGGCCCACGAACCGCGCATCGACCCCGTGCCGCGCGTAGATCGGCGGCTCCATCGGAAACAGGCACAGCACGCGGTCGGCGCTGAGACCGATCTTCGCCGCGCGCTTCTCGCGCCAGGCCCACACCGACGGGCTGACGTAATGCGCGGTGCGCACGCCGCGCTGCTTGAGCCAGCGCTCGACGCCGAGGTTGAAGTCGGGCGCGTCGATGCCGACGAACACATCGGGCCGCCACGCCAGCAGCCGCTCACGCAGCGCGCGGCGCAGCCGCAGCAACCGCGGCAGGTGCCGCAGCACCTCCGCCAGCCCCATCACCGCAAGCTCGGAGGCATCGTGCCACGCCTCCAGACCCGCTTCGCGCATGCGATCGCCGCCGACGCCGGCGAACACGGCGTCCGGATACCGCTCGCGCAGCGCCGCGACCAGCCCGGCGCCCAGCAGATCGCCCGACGCCTCGCCGGCGACGAGCGCGATGCGGGGAGAATGGGGATTCGGGATCGGGGATTCGGGATTCGACAAAGCAGGAGGCATCGCGACGGGTCGTCGCATGATCCGTCATTCCCGCGCGGGCGGGAATCCACGCAACCGGCGCGGCGGAGGGCGCCGCAGGCGCGCATCGCTTCGCCGCACAGACGGCGGGACAAGTCCCGCCCTACGCTGCGGGGCCGGACGAGGGGTTGGGGTGAGGGCGTGCGCCGCAGGCGCGCAGGGCTTCGCCGCACATGCGGCGGGACAAGTCCCGCCCTACGCTGTGGCGCCGGACGAGGGGTTGGGGTGAGGGCGCGCGCCGCAGGCGCGCATCGCTTCGTCGCACAGGCGGCGGGACAAGTCCCGCCCTACGCCGCCGACGTTCCCTGTTCCCTGTTCCCGATTCCCGATTCCCGATTCCCGATTCCCGATTCCCACCCTACCGAAGCAACGGCCGCTCGCCGCTGTCGACGAACTCCAGGAACGCGCGCACGTCGTCGCTCTGCGCCGCCAGTTCGGCGAGCCGGGCGCGCGCCTCGTCGAGCGAACCTGAGCCCAGGTAGAGCGCACGATAGGCGCGCTTGATCGCGGCGATCCGTTCCGGCCCGAAGCCGCGGCGCTTGAGCCCCTCGGCGTTGATCCCGCGCGGCCGGCCGTAGCCCTCCTGCGCCACCATCACGAACGGCGGCACGTCGCCGTTGACGAACGCGCCCATGCCGATGAACGCGTGCGCGCCGATGCGGCAGAACTGGTGCACGCCGACGAAGCCGCTGAGGATCACGTGGTCGCCCACGGTGACGTGGCCGGCGAGCGTGGCGTTGTTGGAGAACACGCAGTGATTGCCCACCTGGCAGTCGTGGGCGACGTGCGTGTAGGCCAGCATCCAGTTGTCGCTGCCGATCCGCGTCACGCCGCCGCCGCCGCCGGTGCCGCGGTTGAGGGTCACGAACTCGCGGAACAGGTTGCGGTCGCCGATCACCAGCTCGGTACGCTCGCCGCCGTACTTCTTGTCCTGCGGCTCGCCGCCGACCGCGCAATGGCCGACGAAGCGATTGTCGCGGCCGATGCGCGTCGGGCCGTGCACGCTGCAGTGCGGGCCGAACAGGGTGTTCTCGCCGACCTCGACCTCTTCGCCGATGTAGCAGAACGGACCGACCTGCACGCCGTCCGCGAGCCGCGCGCCCGGTTCGACCACCGCGGTCGGATGGATCTTCGCTCCCATCGCCGTCAGCGCTTCGCCTCGGCGCACAGCACGTCGGCGCAGGCGACCTGCTCGCCGTCCACGCGCGCCACGCCCGACAGCAGCGCCATGTTGCGGATCATGCGCTTGAGATGGACCTCGAGCTCCAGCCGGTCGCCCGGCACCACCATTTTCGAGAATTTCGCGTTGTCCACCTTCACCAGGTAGAACTGGCGGCCCTCCGCGCGGTTCGGATCGGAGAGCTGGGTGAGCACGCCGCCGGCCTGCGCCAGCGCCTCGATCACCAGCACGCCCGGCATCACCGGATGGCCCGGGAAATGGCCGTTGAAGAACGCCTCGTTGGCGCTCACGTTCTTGTAGGCCAGCACGCGCCTGGACGGCTCGAACTCGACCACGCGGTCGACCAGCAGGAACGGGTAGCGGTGCGGAAGCAGCCGCTGAATCGCGGCGATGTCGAGCGGCAGTTGGATGGTGTCGGTCATGTCGGATCGGAATCGGCGCCGCGGCGGAGCCGGCGGGCGAGGGCGTCGAGTTGCTTGAAGCGCGCGGCATTCCGTCGCCAGGAACGATTGTCCATCAACGGCGTGCCCGAGGAGTATTCGCCGGGCTCGCGGATCGAGTGGGTCACCAGGCTCATCGCCGTCACCGTGACCCGGTCGCACAGCTCCAGATGGCCCAGTACGCCGGCGCCGCCGCCGATCAGGCAGTAGCGGCCGATCCGCGCGCTGCCGGCCACGGCGGCGCAGCCGGCCATCGCGGTGTGCGCGCCGATGTGCGCGTTGTGGCCGATCTGGATCTGGTTGTCGAGGCGCACGTCCTCCTCGAGCACGGTGTCCTCGATCGCGCCGCGGTCGATCGTGGTGTTGGCGCCGATCTCGCAGTCGTCGCCGACCACCACGCCGCCGAGCTGCGGCACCTTGAGCCAGCGCCCGCCGTCCATCGCCAGCCCGAAGCCGTCGGCGCCGAGCACGGCGCCCGGGTGGACCAGCACGCGGCGGCCGAGCCGCACCCGCTTCACCAGCGTCACCCGCGCGACCAGTTCGGAGCCTTCGCCGACCACGCAGTCCTCCCCGATCACGCAACCGGGGCCGACGATGGCGCCGGCCTCGATGCGGCTGCGCGCGCCGATGCTGACGAACGCACCGACGTGCGCTCGCGGGTCCACCCGCGCGCCCGGATCGACGACCGCGCTCGGGTGCACGCCCGGCTCCGGCGCCGCGCGCGTTTCGAACAGGGCGGCGAGCCGGGCGAAGGCCGCGTACGGGTCGCGCGCGATCAGCGCGGTGCCGGCGAACCCTTCGGCGTCCTCGGCGCGCATCACCACCGCGGCGGCCGCGGTGTCGGCCAACTGCGCGCGGTAGCGGGGATTGGCGAGAAACGCCAGCTCGTCCGCCCGCGCCCGCGCCAGCGTGCCGACGCCGCGCACGCGCACGGCGCCGTCGCCCCTGAGCCCAAGTCCGGCGCGCTGCGCCAGCTCGGCGGCGGTGTAGACGGGAGCGGACACGGTCACACCGTGCGCGCGATCAGAACGCGCCGCCGAAGGTGAACTGCAGGCGTTCCAGCTCGTCGTCGTCTTCCTTGCGGATCGGGAACGCGTAGCTGATCGAGATCGGGCCGACCGGCGCGCGCCAGACCAGCGCCACGCCCGCCGAGGCGCGCAGCTCGCCGGCATCGAACGCATCGACGTCGGTGAACACGTTGCCCACGTCCACGAACGCCGACACGCGCGCCGTCGGCGTGCGCAGCAGCGAGGGGAAGTACATCTCCAGCGAGCCGACCGTCTTCAGCGCGCCGCCCATCGGCTGCGCGGTGCCGCCGGGGCGCGGCGCCGCGCGCGGCCCGAGCGTGTTGTCGCGGAAACCGCGCACCGAACGCACGCCGCCGGCGTAGAAGTTCTCGAAGAACGGCAGGCCGCTGGCGGTGACCGTGCGCTCGAAGTCCGGCGAGGTGGTAAGGCACGGCTCGCTCGGCGCAGGCCCCGGCGTGTAGACCGGCGGCGTGCTGGCGTTGTTGTCGTGGTCGACCCAGGTCGGCGGGGTGAAGCAGATGTTGCGCGTCACGTCGTCGCCGTAGCTGTCGCCGTAGCCCAGATCGACGCGCGTGTTGAGCACCAGGTGGCGCGAGAGCGGCCAGAACTTCGAGAAGTTGTAGCTGAGCTTGAAGTACTCGGCCGTCGAACCCGGCAGCGTCATCTCCAGGCCGACGCGCTGGATGGTGCCGCGGTTCGGCGTCAGGAAGTTGTCGATCGTGCTGCGCTGCCAGCCGAGCTCGGCGCGCCAGGCATGGAAGGTGCGCTGGTCGAGCGCGTCGACGTAATCGACGATCGGCGCGGGCGAATACGTCTCGCCGACGAAGATCTGGTTGCTGTCGGCGCCGACCATCAGCGAGACGGTGTCGGTCTCGGTGATCGGCAGGCCCAGCACGACCTGGCCGATGCGGCTGGTGGTGGAGTACTGCGCCGTGTTGAAGTCGGCGTTGTCGAACTCGCGGTACGACAGGTGATAGCCCAGCGACAACCCGTTGTCGGTGAAGTACGGGTTGGTATACGAGAAGTCGTAGCGCTGCACGAATCGGTTGCGCTGCGCCTGCACGGCGACGCGGTTGCCGCTGCCAAGGAAGTTGGACTGCGACAACTGGATCTGCGTGGTCAGCCCCGAGAGCTGCGAATAGCCCACGCCGAACACGAAGCTGCCCGACGTGGTTTCCTTGACGTTGAACACCACGTCGACCTGGTCCGGCGTGCCCGGCACCGGCTGGGTTTCGACGTCGACCTGCTCGAAGAACCCGAGCTGCTGCAGGCGGATCTTGGAGCGGTCCACCGCCGCCTGCGAGAACCAGGCGCCCTCGAACTGGCGCATCTCGCGGCGGATCACCTCGTCGGAGGTGCGGGTGTTGCCCTTGACCTGGATGCGGCGCACGCTCACGCGCGGACCGGGCACCACCTCGAGCGTCAGATCGACCGTCTTGTTCCCGCGATCGACGTCGGGGATCGGATTCACCTGCGCGAACGCGTAGCCGATGTTGCCGAGCGTGGCGGTGATCGAATCCGAGCTCAGCTCGATCAGCCGCCGCGAGAAGATCTGGTCGGGCTTGACCAGCACCAGCCGTTCGACCTGCTCGCGCGGCAGCACCGTGTCGCCGGCCAGTTCGACCTTGGCCACCTTGTACTGGTCGCCCTCGGTGATGCCGGCGGTGATGTACACGTCCTGGCGCTCGGGACTGATCGCCACCTGCGTGCTGTCGACGCTGAAGTCGACGTAGCCGCGGTCGAGATAGAACGCGTTGAGACGCTCGAGGTCGCCGGACAGCTTCTCGCGCGAGTACTGGTCGTCGCGCCGGTACCAGCTCAGCCAGTTGCTCGGGCGCGATTCCCAGGCGTCGAGGATCTGTTCCTCGTCGAGCTTCTCGGTGCCCACCAGGTTGATGTGGCGGATCTTGGCCGCCTTGCCTTCCTTGATGGTGATCGTCAGGTCGACGCGGTTGCGGTCCAGGCGCGCGACCGTCGGGGTGATCTCGACGTTGTACTTGCCGCGGTTGTTGTACTGCCGCGTGAGCTCCTGCCTGATGCGGTCGAGCGCGAGGCGGTCGTAGGTGTCGCCCTCGCGCAGGCCGGCCTCGCCGAGGCCCTTCATCAGGTCTTCGGTCTTGATGTCCTTGTTGCCGGTGACCGTGAGCTTGTTGATCGCCGGGCGCTCGGTCACCGTCACCACGAGGATGTCGCCCTGGCGGTCCAGGCGCACGTCGTCGAAGAAGCCGGTGCGGTACAGCGCGCGGATCGCCTCGGCGGCGCGCGCGGAGTCGATGCGGTCGCCGCGTTCCACCGGCAGATAGGTGAACACGGTACCGGCGGAGATGCGCTGCAGGCCGTCGATGCGGATGTCGGTGACGGTGAACGGATCGACCGACTGCGCCCACGCGGGAGCGGCGAGCGCCGCGGCGAGAGCGAGGGCGAGCAGGCGGCGAGGAAGGGGTCGCGTCATCATCACGTCCGGTTGGGAGTCGTCGACGCCCGCGGACGGGCGACGGGTCTGCAGGTTCGGGCCGGCCGCCGCCATCAGCGCACCAGGTTGTTCACGATGTCGTTGTAGAACGCCAGGCCCATCAGCCCGACGATCAGCGCCAGGCCGACGTACTGCCCGGCAGCCATGACGCGCTCGCTGACCGGGCTGCCCTTGATCAGCTCGATAAGGTAATACAGCAGGTGACCGCCGTCCAAGATCGGGATCGGCAGCAGGTTCAATATCCCGAGGCTGAGCGACAGCAGCGCCAGCATCGACAGGTACCAGGCCGCGCCCTGCTGGGCGAACGCGTTCGCGGCGCGCGCGATGGTGAGCGGACCTGCGACCGTGTGCTGTGCGGACACCTTGCCGCTGAACGCGCGGCCGATCATCGCGAACAGCTCGCGGGTCTGCTGCGCGCCCTCGCGCAATGCGGCCGGCACCGCGGCCACCGGACCATGGCGCAGCAGCGCGTCCTTCCCGGGTACCGCCACCTGGATGCCGAGCGCCCAGTACGTGCGGCCTTCGACGGTGCGCTGCCGCGGCCGCAGCGACACCGCGAGCTCGCGGCCGTCGCGGGCGAGCCGCAACCGCACCGGCGTGCCGCGCTCGCCGGCGCGCTGCACGAGCGGAAGGATCTGATCCCAGCGTTCGATGGGCTCCCCGTCGACCGCGAGGATGCGGTCGCCCGGCCGCAGCGCGCCGAGCGCCGGCGCTGCGGCGACCGCGCCGACCACGGGCGCCGGCGCGAGATGGCGCGGCACCAGACCGACCGCGCGCACCGCATCGAGGCCGCGCAGGCTGTCGGGCAGACGCGACAGGCGCAGCGTGCGCGTGGTCTCGCCGCCCGCGGCGGTGCGCACGCGCAGCGCGACGTCGTCGCGATCGAGCGCCGCCGGCAGCAGGCGCGTTTCGACTTCGGTCCAGGTGCTCACCGGCGTGTCGCCGACCGCGAGCACGGTGTCGCCCGCGCGCAGGCCGGACTCGGCCGCGACGTCGCGTACCGCGCCGATCACCGGCGCGTAGTCCGGCCGGCCGATGACGAACATCGCCCACAGCAGGGCGATGCACAGCAGCAGGTTCGCCAGCGGCCCGGCGACCACGATCGCCATCCGCTTCCACACCGACTGGCGGTTGAAGGCGCGATGCCGCTCCTCCGGCGCCACCTCGCCCTCGCGCTCGTCCAGCATCTTCACGTAGCCGCCGAGCGGGATCGCGGCCACCACGAACTCGGTGCCGTCGGCGCCGCGACGCCGCCACAGCGGCGTGCCGAAACCGATCGAGAAGCGCAGCACCTTCACGCCGCAGCGGCGCGCCACCCAGAAGTGGCCGAATTCGTGGATAGTGATGAGGATGCCGAGGCTGACCAGCAGCCACCACACCGAACCGAGGAACTCATTCATGGGTGGGCGGCTCTCGGGAAACCAAACGGGAACTCAGGACGCGGGGAACGCACGGAGGAGGGACTCGGCATGGCGGCGCGCGCGCGCGTCGGCGTCCAACAGGACCGCAAGCGAGGCCGCAGGTTCCGCGGGGATCGCCTCCAGCGTCGCACGGACCACCTCGGGAATGGCCAAGAATGCGATCCGGCGCTGAAGAAAGGCTGAAACCGCCACCTCGTTGGCGGCGTTGAGCACCGCCGGTGCGGTGCCGCCCGCGCGCAGCGCGTCGAAGGCCAGCGCCAGGCACGGGAAGGCGTCGAGGTCGGGCGCCTCGAAGTCGAGCCGGCCGTGACGGACCAGGTCCAGCCCGGCCACGCCCGAGGCGATGCGTTCCGGCCAGCCGAAGCCGACCGCCAGCGCGGTGCGCATGTCCGGCAGGCCCAGTTGCGCCAGCAGCGAGCCATCGGCGAACTCGACCAGCGAATGGACGAGGCTCTGCGGATGCACGACGACCTCGATGCGCTCGGCCGGCACGCCGAACAGGTGGTGCGCCTCGATCACCTCCAGGCCCTTGTTCATCAGCGTGGCCGAGTCCACCGAGATCTTCGGCCCCATCGACCACCTCGGGTGCGCGATCGCCTGTTCGGGCGTCACGTCGTGCAGCGATTCGCGCGGGCGTCCGCGGAAGGGTCCGCCGGAGGCGGTCAGCACGATGCGCGTCACGCCAGCGCGTCGCCAGTCGTCGCCGTGGCCCCAGGCGCCATGCCCGACCGGCAGGCACTGGAACAGGGCGTTGTGCTCGCTGTCGATCGGCACCACCACCGCGCCGGCCTCGTGCGCGGCGCCCATCACCAGCTCGCCGGCCAGCACCAGCGATTCCTTGTTGGCCAGCAGCAGGCGCTTGCCGCTGCGTGCGGCGGCGAGCGTGCCCGGCAGGCCGGCGGCGCCGACGATCGCGGCCACCACGGTGTCGCACGCGTCGCTTGCGACCAGCGCCTCCAGCGCCTGCGTGCCGCAGTGCGCCCGGGTCGCCAGGCCGCGTTCGCGCAGGCCCTCGCGCAACGCGTCGAAGCAGGAGGCATCGTCGATCACCGCATGCTCGGGGCGGTGGGCCGCACACAGCCGCAGCAGCGCCTCGACGTTGCAGCCGGCGGCCAGCACGCTCGCGCGCAGGCGCTCGGGATGGCGCGCGATCACGTCGAGGGCCGAGGTCCCGATCGACCCGGTGGCGCCCAGTACGGCGATCCGGCGCATCTCAGAACCCCAGCAGACCCTTGCCGAGCGCGAACACCGGCAATGCCGCCAGGACGCCGTCGATGCGGTCGAGCACGCCGCCGTGGCCCGGAATCAGGTGCCCCGAATCCTTCACGCCGGCGTGGCGCTTGAGCAGGCTCTCGAACAGGTCGCCGACCACCGAGAACAGCACGGTCGCGAACGCGAGCAGCGCCACCAGCGGCAGCTCCGCCACGCCGGCCTTGGCGAACAGGGCGAACGGGAGGCTCACCGCGACGCCGGCGGCGACGCCGCCGAGCAGCCCTTCGACCGTCTTGTTCGGGCTTACCACCGGCGCCAGCTTGCGGCGGCCGAAATGGCGGCCGACGAAGTAGGCGCCGGTGTCGGCCGCCCACACGATCGCCAGCGCCGCCAGCAGCCAGCGGTGGCCGTTGGGCTCCTCGACGTGGATCCAGCCGAGCGCGGCCCAGGCCGGGATCACCGCCAGCGCGCCGGCCGCGAGCTTGAACACCCGCGCGTGGGTCTGGTGGTTGCTGCCGAAGCGGGGGAAGCGCAGCCACAGCAGCGCCAGCACCCACCACACCACGCCGACCACGGTCGCCGTCTGCAGCAGGGCGAGGCTGAAACCCTGGGTGGAGCGCGAGGCCCATACCAGCGCCACCATCATCGCCACGTGCGCGACCAGCAGCACCCAGCGGCCCAGCGTGTCCTCGATTTCCGCCAGCTCGAACCATTCCCACAGGCCGGCCAGGAAGACCACGGCGGCCAGCGCCATCATCCAGGGCGTGGGCAGCAGCAGCATCGCGGCGATCGCGACGGGCGTCATCACCAGCGCGGCGATCAGGCGGGTTCGGGTCATTGCGGGTTTCCTTGCGGGGTTGCGTCGCTGCCTTCGCGCGCGGCGATCTGCGCGCCGGTCAGGCCGAAGCGGCGTTCGCGGCGGGCGTAGTCGTCGAGCGCCTGCTGGAGTGTCGCCGCGTCGACCTCGGGCCACAACCGCTCGGTGAACCACAGTTCGGTGTAGGCGAGCTGCCACAGCAGGAAATTGCTGACGCGCATCTCACCTCCGGTGCGGATGAACAGGTCCGGCGGCGGCAGATCGGCCAGCGCGACGCGCGCGCCGACCGCGGCCTCGTCGATCGCCTCCGGCGCGAGGCGGCCGGCCGCGACCTCGAGCGCCAGCGCGCGCGCGGCCTGGGCGATGTCCCAGCGCCCGCCGTAGCTGGCGGCGATGGTCAGGTGCAGGCGCTGGTTGGCGCGGGTGAGCGCTTCGGCCGCGTCCATGCGCTCGACGATGGCCGGCTGGAAGCGCTCGCGCTCGCCGATGAAGCGGATGCGCACGCCGCGGCGGGCGAGGTCGTCGACCTCGCGCTCCAGCGCGGTCATGAACAGCTTCATCAGCGCGCCGACCTCGTCCTGCGGGCGGCCCCAGTTCTCGCTCGAGAAGGCGAACAGGGTCAGCGCCCGGATGCCTTTCTCCAGGCAGAAGTCGATGCAGACGTTGACCGCGCGCGCGCCGGCGCGATGGCCGATGGCGCGCGGACGCCGGCGGCGCTCGGCCCAGCGGCCGTTGCCGTCCATGATGATGGCCAAGTGCCGCGGAATGCGCGGCGCGGCGGAAGTCGCTTCCGACATGACGACGGCGGCCGGCGCCGTCAGACCGCCATCAGTTCCTGTTCCTTCGCCTTGACGATCTCGTCCACCTCCTTGATGGCGTGATCGGTCAGCTTCTGGATCTCGTCCTCGGCGCGGCGCACGTCGTCCTCCGTGATCTGCTTGTCCTTCAGCAGCTCCTTGACGTGGTGATTGGCGTCGCGGCGGATGTTGCGGATCGCGACCTTGGCGTCCTCGCCCTCCGAATGCACCACCTTGGCCAGTTCGCGGCGGCGCTCCTCGGTGAGCGGCGGCAGGTTCAGGCGGATCACCGTGCCCGCGGTGTTCGGCGTCAGTCCGAGGTCGGAGGCGAGGATGGCCTTCTCGATCGGGCCGACCATCTGCTTCTCCCACGGCGTGATGGTGATCGTGCGCGCGTCGGTGACCGCCACGCTCGCGACCTGCGAGACCGGCACGTCCGAGCCGTAGTAGTTCACCTTCAGGTGGTCCACCAGGGCGGTGGAGGCGCGGCCGGTGCGCAGCTTGACCAGCTCCTGACGGAAGGCCTCCACGCTCTTGGCCATGCGGGTCTGCGCGTCTTTCTTGATCTGGTTGAGCATCGCCGGCTCCGGGATATCGCGGTAAGCGCGCGATTATACGGGGCGCGGCAGCGCGCGCGCCGGTCAGTGGCCGCCGTGCGGGGCGCGGACGTGGCGATCGTGCTCGCAGCCCTGCCCGTGCTCGATCTGCAGCGTCGGGTGGTTGATCCCGAAGCGGGCGTCGAGCGCGTGGTTCAGGCGGTCGATGAAGGCGTCGTGGTCGCCGGGGTCGGGGCGGACCAGGTGCGCCGTCATCGCCACTTCGCCCGCGCCCAGCGACCAGATGTGCAGGTGATGGACCGCCCGCACGCCCGGCTGCCCGCGCAGGAACGCCTCCACCTCGGCGCGGTCGATGCCGCGCGGCACGGCGTCCATCGCCGCATCGAAACTCTCGCGCAGCAGGCCGAACGAGCCCACCGCCACCACCGCGGCGACCAGCGCGCCCATCGCCGGGTCGAGCCAGGCCCAGCCCAGCCACAGCATCCCGGCGCCGGCCAGCACCGCCGCCAGCGACACCGCGGCGTCGGCCATCAGATGCAGGAAGGCGCCGCGGCGGTTGAGGTCGCGCTGATGGCCGCCGCCGTGCACCAGCCAGGCGGCGCCCAGGTTGACCGCGATGCCGATCGCGGCCACCGCCATCACCGGAACGGCCGGCACCTCGGGGGGCTGTGCGAAGCGGCGCACGGCCTCCCACGCCAGCGCGCCGGCGAAAGCGACCAGCACGATCGCGTTCGCCAGCGGCGAGAGCAGGGTGGCGCGGCGCCAGCCGTAGGTGTGGCGCGCGGTCGGCGGCCGGCGGGCGATACGCGCCGCGCCCCACGCCAAGCCCAGGCCGAGCACGTCGCCGAGGTTGTGCAGGGCGTCCGACAGCAGCGCCAGCGAGTTGGTCGCGAACCCGTAGCCGGCCTCGAGCGCGGTGTAGGCCAGGTTGACCAGGGTCGCGATCGCGAACGTGCGCGTCGCGCTGCCGTGGCCGTGAGCGTGATCGTGATCGTGGTGGCGGTGGTGCGCGTGCATGCGGCGATGGTGGCATGCGCGGGCGGCGGACACTATTCCGCGGCCGCCCGGGGCGTGCCGCCGCGACGCCGGCGGCCGGCGATCACGCGCCGCCGTTGCGGCCCTGCACCAGCGTGCCGATGTTCTCGCCGCGCAGGATCCTCAGCAGCACGCCGGGCTGGCCCATGTCGAAGATGCGCAGCGGCAGGTCGGAGTCGCGGCACAGGGCGAACGCGGCGGTGTCCATCACCTCCAGCTCGCGCGCGATCACCTCGTCGTAGGTGAGCTTCTCGAACCGCACCGCGTCGGCGTGCTTCTTGGGGTCCTTGTCGTACACGCCGTCGACCTTGGTCGCCTTCAGCAGCAGATCGGCGCCGATCTCGATCGCGCGCAGCGCCGCGCCCGAGTCGGTGGTGAAGAACGGGTTGCCGGTGCCGGCGGCGAAGATGGTGATGCGGCCCTTCTCGAGGTGACGCACGGCGCGGCGGCGGATGTAGTCCTCGCAGACGTCGTTGATCTTGATCGCGCTCATCACCCGGCACTTGGCGCCGAGCTTCTCCAGCGCGTCCTGCATCGCCAGCGCGTTGATGACGGTGGCCAGCATGCCCATCTGGTCGCCGGTGACGCGGTCCATGCCGGCCGCGGCCAGACCCGCGCCGCGGAAGATGTTGCCGCCGCCGATGACGAGGGCGATCTCGGCGCCGGCCTGCTGCGCTTCGATCACCTCGCGCGCCAGGCGCCCGATCACCTTCGGATCGATCCCGTAGTCCTCGTCTCCCATCAGCGCCTCGCCGGACAGTTTGAGCAGGACACGGCGGTAGGCGAGCTGGGACATGACGACCTCATGGAGTGGGGGCAAACGGCGGAATTGTAAGGGAGCGCCGCGACGCGCCGGTTCACGGCCGCCGACGCCCCCGCCGGCGACGCCGCGGATCGTCGCCCGCGCGGGTGGGGGGGAGGCGTGCCGGCTCCGTTATCGAATGCAGTCCGGCCGGGCAGCGGGTCAGGCTCGAACGTATCAGCCGGCGTCGTGTGGTCTACCATGCGGCGCCGGGCGTCCGGAAAAGTGCGGTGCCCCTCCGCCATGCTCAGACCCGCTGCCCGTGCCGGATCACCCGTGTTCGTACTCCGTAGCCGTTGGAAACCGAGACCGTGACCGAAGCGCCACTGGGCCCGGCCCACGACGGGGACGGATTCGATGCCTTCGTGCGTCGGCATCATGCCGCGCTGGTCGGTTTCCTGGCCCGGCGTTGTCATGAGGAGGACGCGCGCGACATCGCGCAGGAAGCCATGGTGCGGCTGATGCGCTACCGCGACCAGCCGCCGGAGAAGCTGAAGCTGCTGATGTACCGGATCGCCCTCAACGCGCTGCTCGACAGCGGCCGCCAGCAGACCAGCCGGCAGGCCGGGGCGCACGTCAGTCTGGACGCGGATTTCGAGCGGCTGCCGTCGGCCGAGCTGCCGCACGAACAGCGCATCGAGCACCAGCAGCAGCTCGAACGGGTGCGCGCGGCGATCCTGCGGCTGCCGGCGCGCTGCCGCGAGATCTACCTGCTGAACCGGATCGAAGGCATGAGCTACACCCAGATCGCGCGGCACTGCCGGATCTCGGTCGGCGCGGTGGAGAAGAACATCAGTCGTGCGCTGCACCTGCTGCGGCTGCACCTGCAGGGACACGTGGCCGGGGAAGGCTCATGAACGAATCGACGATCGCGCGACCGACCAGTACGGGCGGTCCGGAACAGGCCGACGCCTGGCTGGCGCGCCTGCTCTCGCCGGAGTGCACGCGCGAGGAGCGCGCCGAGTTCGAACTGTGGCTGGCGCGCTCGCCGCGGCATGTCGACGCCTATCTGGAAGCGGAGACGATGCACCGGCTGGTGGCCGAACTGGGCGACGATCCGCTGCTGCGTGCCGCCGCCCGTCGCGCGCGGCGCGAGGCCGGCGCGCGCACGGCAGGCCGGCGCTGGGGCTGGATCGCGAGCGGGCTGGCGGCGGCGCTGGCCCTGGTGGCGGGCGGCGCGCTCTGGCTCGGGCGGGCACCGCAGCCGCCTGCGGCGGAGGCCTTCGCCACCGTCGTCGGCCAGCAGCGCAGCCTGGTGCTCGCCGACGGCACGCGCGTGCATCTGGATACCGACTCGGCGATCGTCGCCCGCTTCGGCGAGGACGCGCGCGAGATCGAGGTCGAGCGCGGTCGCGTGCAGTTCACGGTGGCCGCCGATCCGCATCGCCCGTTCCGGGTGCGCGCCGGCGCCGGCACCGTCGAGGACATCGGCACCACGTTCCAGGTGCGCCGCGAGGGCGCCGACGTGAGCGTCGGGCTGATCGAGGGCGCGGTGATCGTCAGCGGACGCGAGGGGGCCTCGGCGCGGCTGGCGCCCGGCGAGCAGATCGCGGTCGACGCGCGCGGCCGGGTGGGGACGCGCGAGGCGTTCGATCTCGAGGTCGCCTCCGGCTGGACGCGCGGCGAGCTGGTGTTCAAGCGCCGCCGCCTGGACCAGCTGGTGGCGGAGATGAACCGCTATTCCAGCACGCGGCTGCGGCTGGCGGACGCCGAGCTCGGCGCGCTCACCGTCAGCGGCGTGTTCCATGCGGGGGATCAGGCGTCGCTGGTGGCGGCGCTGCGACAGGGGTGGGGCTTGCAGGCCGAGCGCACGGGCGATGGGGAGATCGTCCTGCGCAAGGCGCGCTAGCTAGGACGCTTTCGGCAGGAGGTCGAGAGCAGCAGCCCAGGGAGGGCTTGCGGCGGGCGGGGGCGCTGGATTCCGTCCGCGGCACGGTCAGGCAGGACCGCCGGGCGGCGCCAGGAAGGCTGCCGCCCGGCACTCTGCGATGCGGGGCGCCGGTTGCGCGCCGATGCCTGCCGCGTTCATGACGGCCGCGTTGCGCGGCCGGATGGCCTCTCGTAAGGTGGCAGGTCCCTGCCGCCCTGCCGACGAATGGCCAAGCCCCGCTTCACGCTTGCCCTCTGCTGCGCATTGAGCTTCACCGGCGCTGCGGTGGCGGCGGAAACCGGGCAGGCGGCGAGAACCGCGTTCGAGATCCGCGCCGGCTCGCTGGACAAGGCGCTGGAGACGCTCGCGCGCCAGAGCCGCATCCAGATCCTCTACGCCCCCGAGCTGGTCGCCGGCCGGCGCAGCCGCGGGCTTTCCGCGGCGTTGACGCCCGCCGAGGCGCTGGAACGGCTGCTCGCCGGCACCGGGCTGCGCGCGGTGGCGGTCAACGCCAACACCTTCCTGCTGCAGCGCGCGCGTGCGCCGGCGCCCGCGCCGCGCCCCGCGCCGTCGCCGCGCGCGGACGATGCGATCGCGTCGCTGGAGAGCGTGGAAGTCACCGGCACGCGCATCCAGCGGCACGACATCGACGTGCTGACGCCCTCGCCGGTCACCCTCATCACCCGCGAGGACATCGAGGCGAGCGGCCATCAGACCCTGTTCGACCTGCTGCGCGCGCGGCCGGGCATGGTCGGCCATCATCCGGTGGACGTCGCGGTGGAGGGCGGCGGCGGCGTGCAGCAGCCGTTCGCGGCCGCCGCCACCACCAGCCTCAACGCGCTCGGCCCGCGGGCGACGCTGTTCCTGGTCGATGGCCGCCGGGTCGCGCAGTACGGCCTCATCTCCACCGAGCTGGGCGGGCTGGTCGACCTCGACGGCATTCCGCTCAGCATGGTGGAGCGGATCGAGATCCTGCGCGGCGGCGCCTCGGCGATCTACGGCGCGGACGCGATGGCGGGCGTGGTCAACATCATCCTGCGCCGCGAGCTCGAGGGCGGCGAGGTGAGCGCACGCTACGGCGAGTCGGCCCACGGCGACGCGCAGGAGCGCCGGGTCTCGTTCGGCAACGGCTTCGACCTGCGGCGCGGCGGCCACCTGTTCGTGTCCGGCGACCGCTTCGAGCGCGAGGCGCTCGGCGCCGGACGACGCGACTGGCGCACGCAGGACATGCGGCGCTTCGGCCTGGGCGACTGGCGCTATCCGCTCGGTTACCGCGACGAGGACGGCGCGCTGCTGCGCACCGACTGCCCGGCGTGGAGCGGGCTGGGGCCGGGGTGCCTGTTCGATCCGCCGCGATACGACACCCTGCAGCCGGCGCAGGAGCGCACGTCGCTGTACGCCCGCCTGCAACAGCCGCTGGGCGGGGACCGCCTGTTCGATCTCAGCGCGCGCGCGAGCGACGCCCGGCAGACCCTTTCGGCGGCGCCGTTCTACGCGCGCGTGCGGCTGCCCGAGGCGCTGCGGCAGACGCCGCAGGACTACTACCTCGATTACGCCTTCTTCGACACCGGCCCGGTGCGCGGGATCACCGACACCCGCAGCGCCGACGTGGCGGCCCGCCTGCAGGGCGGCTGGCGACGCTGGGACTGGACGCTGCAGGCCTCGTACAGCCGCAACCAGGTGACCAGCCGCGCCGAGGGGCTGGTGCGGACGGACGCGTTCATGGACGCGCTGGAGGCGGGGGAATACCGCTTCGGCGCGCCGGACAACCCGCGCGAGGTGCTGGAGCGGATCTCGCCCGACGTGAGTTCGCGCGGTGTCTCCACCTTCGAGCAGGTGGGGCTGGAGGCCCACGGGCCGCTGTTTTCGATGCCGGCCGGCGAGGCGATGATGGCGGCCGGCATCGAGTACGGCCGCGACCGCCTGCGGCATCGCCCGGACGCGCTGATCGTGACCCGCGCGCTGGCGCTCGCGCCGCAGAAGCTCGACGTGGACACGGGGCGGCGCCACGCGTCGCTGTTCGCCGAAGTCAGCCTGCCGCTCGCGCGTCGCCTGCAGGCGGACCTGGCCGCGCGCGTGGACCAGCGCGAAGGCTACGGCAGCCGGCTGTCGCCGAAGATCGGCATGAAATGGCGCGCGCGCGACCGCTTCACGCTGCGCGCGACCGCGGCCGACGGCTACCGCGCGCCCTCGCTGTTCGAACTGCGGCAGCCGGTCAATTTCGACAGCTACGCGATCGTGGCGCGCACGCCGGCGCTGGCGCCGTGCGCGTTCGAGTTCGAGTTCGAGGACGCCGCCTACTGCATCGTCGAGCGCGGCGCGGTGGAGAATCCCGATCTGCGGCCGGAAACCTCGCGCAGCTACACGCTCGGCGCGGTGTGGACGCCGGCGCGCGACCTCAGCGTGGAACTGGACCGCTTCCGCATCATCCGCCGCAACGAGATCCAGCCGGGCAACGCGCTGGTCGATCCGGCGGCGTTCCCGCGCTCGCTGCGGCGCGATGCCGACGGCCTGCTGATCGGCATCGACGACTACTTCGAGAACGTCGGCCGCACCGACGTGCGCGGCTGGGAAGTGCAGGCGCGCTACGTGCTGGAGAGCGCGCGTTTCGGACGCTGGTCGCTGCAGGCGGCCGGGCAGGTGCTCGACCGCATCGAACGCCAGCCGCATCCCGGCGCGCCGGCGCTGCAGCACGCCGGCCACGGCGCGCCCGACCGCAGCGCGCTGGCCTCGCTGCAGTGGAGCCGCGGCGACTGGACCACCACGCTCAGCGCGCGGGCGGTGGGGCCGGTGCGGCTGGCCGAGCCCGGCGATTTCTGCCCGCGCTTCTACCTGCGCGCCGGCCGTTGCAATACCCCGGGCTGGACCACGTGGGATCTCAACCTGGTCTACGCGGGCGTTCCCAACTGGCGCTTCAGCCTCAACGTGCGCAACCTCGCCGACCGCGAGCCGGTCAACTACGACATCGACAAGGCCGGTTACGACATCGCCTGGGACGACCCGCGCGGCCGTTACGTGCTGCTCGGCGTGAGCTACCGCTTCGAGTGACGCCCCGAAGGGGGGTGAAGCGTGACGCGCGTCGTTATCGAATCGGCGCGAGGTTGCGCGCTCAATCCCTGACGAGGTTCAGAACGATGCAGAACAGGACGCATGCCGCGCGCCGGACGCGCGGCGACAGGACGTCGCGCGGCCGCTCGGCGCTCGCCGCCGCCATCGCCGGCGCATTGCTGTTTTCCGGCGCCGCGCTGGCGCAGGATCCGGGCCGCGGCGGCGATCCCGACTCGTGGGTGACCGACGAATTCGCGGCCGACTGGGGGCTGCAGGCGATCAACGCCCACTACGCCTACGCCCGCGGACTGACCGGACGCGGCATCCGCCTCGGCGTGTTCGACAGCGGCGCCGATCTGCGCCATCCCGAGTTCGCAGGCCGCACCCACCGCGGCATCCGCATCGCCGACCTGCTGAAGGACGGCAGCCGTTGCACCAACACGGTGGCGCTGGAAGGGCCGGACGCCTGCTTCATGTCCGACGGCGACCGCGCGCAGGTCGAGTACTTCGAATACACCGACGAGGACCGCGCGCTGGTGCAGTACCTCGTCGAGATCGGCTACCTCTACGACTGGGTGCCGGACTACCTCGAGTCCATCGCCGGTTTCAGCTACAACGCGCACGGCACGCACGTGGCCGGCACGATGGTCGCCAACCGCGACGGCGAAGGCACGCACGGCGTCGCCTTCGGCGCGGATCTGACCACCGCGCGCCTGTTCTCCAACAGCTACTACGACCTGTTCTCGCTGCTGGGCGTGGGCGGCGAGTCGTACCAGATCGGCCCCGATTCCACCGCGGTCGCCAGCATGTACGCGCAGATGGCGGCGCAGGGCGTGCGCGCCATCAACCATAGCTGGGGCCTGGCGCAGGAGCCCACTTCGGTGGAGGAGATGGACGAGCTGTACGCGCTGCCGGGCGTGGCCGAGTACTTTGCCACCTATGCCGATCCCTCGCTGCAGCACGGCATGCTGCAGGTGTGGGCGGCCGGCAACAACTACGGCGAGATCGCCGGCATCTACGCCACGCTGCCGCGCTGGGTCGAAGGCCTCGAGCAGTACTGGCTGAGCGTGGTCAATCTGGCGCCGAACGGCCAGCTCGACGACAGCTCCAGCATCTGCGGCCAGACCAGGGACTGGTGCGTCACCGCGCCGGGCACCGGCATCGCCTCCACCATCGTCGACGGCGAGATCGACGGACGCGTGGTGCGCGATGCCGACGGCAACTTCGTCGGCCTCGAGATCGACGAGGAGAACCCGGAGTACGGCTACGCCGACTTCACCGGCACCTCGATGGCCGCGCCGCACGTCACCGGCGCACTGGCGCTGCTGATGGAGCGCTTTCCGTATCTGAACAACCCGCAGATCCGCGACGTGCTGCTGACCACCGCCACCGACATCGGCGAGGAAGGCGTCGACGACATCTACGGCTGGGGCCTGATCGACCTGCGCCGCGCGATCGAAGGCCCGGGCCAGATCCGCGTCGACACCGAGGTGGTGATGAACCAGCGCGCCGGCGGCGCCAAGGTCTGGGAAGGCCTGGCCTGGGACGACTGGACCAACGACATCGGCGGCGACGGCCGGCTGACCAAGTCCGGCATCGGCTGGCTGCGTCTGAGCGGCGACAACACGTTCGGCGGCCTGACGGTGAAGCAGGGCGTGCTCGAACTGGACGGCGACAACGCGCTCGGCGGCGATGTGCGCGTGCAGGGCGGCTTCCTGCTGCTCGATGGCGGCCTGCACACCACGCTGCAGGTCGACGGCGGCCAGGCGATCGTCAACGGCCTCCAGACCGGCCTGACCACGATCGGCGCCGGCGGCAAACTCAGCGGCGCCGGCACGCTCGCCGACACCACGGTGGCAGGCACCGTCGCGCCGGGCAACTCGATCGGCACGCTGACCGTCGACGGCAATTACGTGCAGACCGCCAGCGGCGTGTACGAGGCCGAGCTCGCCGCCAACGGCAGCGCCGACCTGCTGCGCGTCACCGGCAGCGCGACGCTGGACGGCACGCTGCGGCTGTTCGCATCGGCCGGCCAGTACCGGCTCGGCCAGAGCTACACCCTGCTGACCGCCGGCGGCGGTATCGACGGCCGCTTCGCCACGCTCGATACCCGTGCGTTCTCGCCGTTCCTGCGCTTCCTGCCGGACTACCGCACCAGCGCGTTCGGGCTGAGCGTGGTGCGCGGCATGGCGCTGGCCGACGCCGCGCGCACGCCGAACCAGCGCGCGGTGGGCGCCGCCGCCGATCGCGCGGCCGACAGCGACCCGATGCTGCAGACCCTCGCGCAGATGTTCCCGGCGCAGGCGCTGCCGGCGTTCGACGCGCTCAGCGGCGAACTGCACGCCAGCGCGCAGGCGGCGCTGATCGCCGACAGCCGCCACCTGCGCGATGCCGCGCTGGCGCGCGCGCAGGCGGGCGAGGGCGCGTTCGATGCCGCGGTCGAGGGCGAGGCGCAGGGCACGGCGTGGGTGGAACTGCTGCGCACCGGCGGCAAGCTCGATGCCGACGGCAACGCGGCGCGGCTGGACCACGACGGCGACGCCACGCTGGTCGGCTACGACTACCGTTTCGCCAACGGCTGGCGGATCGGGGCGTTCGGCGGCGTCGGCGACGCCCGCCTGGACGTGCGCGATCGCGCTTCCGAGGCCGAGGTCGACTCGCGCCATCTCGGCGTCTACGCCGCGCAGAACTGGGGCGGCCTCGGCGTGCGCGCCGGCATCGTGCAGTCGCGCCACGAGCTCGACATCGAACGCACCTTGGCGTTCCCGGGCATCACCGCGCAGACCCGCGCGCGCTACGACGGCGACGCCCTGCAGGGCTTCGCCGAGGCCGGCTACCGCTTCGGCGCGCAGGCCTGGGAGGTGCAGCCGTTCGTGCAGTACGCGCACGTCCGCCTCGACACCGACGGCTTCCGCGAGAGCGGCGGCGCGGCGGCGCTGACCGGCCGCGGCGAGGAGGAGCGCCGCGACGTCGCCACCGCCGGCCTGCGCTTCGCGCTCGACCTCAAGGGCGCGCGGCAGGAGGAAAGCTGGCTGAGCCTGCGCGGCATGATCGGCCGTCGCCACATCGGCGGCGACGGCGCCCCCGCGAGCACGGTGATGTGGACCGGCGGCAGCGCGTTCGACGTGCGCGGCACGCCGCTGGCCGACGAGGCGACGGTGCTCGAAGCCGGCCTGGCCGCGCGGCTGGGTCGCGACGGTCTGCTCGAGCTCGGCTACAGCGGCCAGCACGGCGACCAGGCGCGCGACCACGGACTCAACGCCCGACTCTCCTGGAAGTTCTGAGCCTCCCGCGCCCGCGGCGGGCTTCCCGTCGCGGGCGCGGAACGGATTCGCTGGGCTCGTTCAGCCGCCTTCGGGCGGCTGTTTTTTCGTCTGCGGCCGCCTATGCTCGGCCTTCGCATCCGACCGAGGTGAACGATGAGCGTCAGGAGCCTGAAGGAGTTCGTCGAGAGCAGCCGGCAGAAGGACGCCAGCCCCGAGCCGTTCGAGCTGGAGAGCTCGCACCTGCTCGAAGTGAAGCTGAGCGGCCGCGTGTGGGCGAAGGCCGGCGCGATGGTGGCCTATCGCGGCGCGGTGAAGTTCACCCGCCAGGGCGTGCTGGAGCAGGGCCTCGGCAACCTGCTCAAGAAGGCGCTCACCGGCGAGGGCACCCAGCTCATGAAGATGGAAGGACAGGGGCGCGTGTATCTGGCCGACTCCGGCAAGAAGATCACGCTGCTGCGCCTGGCCGGCGAGTCGATCTACGTCAACGGCAACGACGTGCTGGCCTTCGAGGACGGCATCGCCTCCGACATCACGATGATGCGCCGCGTCGCCGGGATGATGTCCGGCGGTCTGTTCAACGTGCGGCTCTCCGGCAACGGCGTGGTCGCCATCACCTCGCACTACGAGCCGCTGACGCTCGCCGTCACGCCGGACCAGCCGGTGTTCTGCGATCCCAATTCGACCGTCGCCTGGTCGGGATCGCTCAACCCCGACATCGTCACCGACATCTCGCTCGGCACGCTGTTCGGGCGCGGCTCGGGCGAGACCGTGCAGCTCAAGTTCGCCGGCGAGGGCTGGGTCGTGGTGCAGCCTTACGAAGAGGTGTATTTCCAGCAGCCCGGCGCCGGCCGCGGCTGACGGCGGCATCGCGCCGTGGGGCGCGCGAATCCCCCCTCGCTCGGCGCGCCAAGCGGCGTAGGGCGGGACTCGTCCCGCCCGCGGATGTGGCGAAGCCGTGCGCGCCTCCGGCGTGTCCGAGCCACGTGTCGTGATCGGGGCGTTGGGCTTCGCCTGCGGCTCAGCCCAACCTACAGGCGTAGGGCGGGACTTGTCCCGCCGTGGATGCCGATGAAGCCGCGCGCGCCTGCGGCGTGTCCGTGCCATGTCTCGTGATCGGGGCGTTGTTGGGCTTCGCCTGCGGCTCAGCCCAACCTACAGGCGTAGGGCGGGACTTGTCCCGCCGTGGATGCCGATGAAGCCGTGCGCCCGCAGCGTGTCCGTGCCCGTGTCGTGATCGGGGCGTTGTTGGGCTTCGCCTGCGGCTCAGCCCAACCTGCAGACGTAGGGCGGGACTTGTCCCGCCGTGGATGCGGCAAAGCCGTGCGCCCGCAGCGTGTCCGTGCCCGTGTCGTGATCGGGGCGTTGTTGGGCTTCGCCTGCGGCTCAGCCCCACCTACAGACGTAGGGCGGGACTTGTCCCGCCGCGGATGGGGCGAAGCCGTAGGCGCTTGCGGCTCGTCACCGCGCCTCCTCCACCCCGCACCCCGAATTCCCAAACGAAAAGGCCGCGGTCCCCCGCGGCCTTTCGCTTGCTGCATCGGCAGGAAGGCTTACGCCAGGCCGGCCTGCTTCATCACCTCGGCGGCGAAGTCGTCGGCCTGCTTCTCGATGCCTTCGCCCACGGCCAGGCGCTTGAAACCCACCACATCGGCGCCGGCGGTCTTCAGCACCTGCTCGACGCTCTGGTTGGTGTCCATCACGTACGGCTGGCCGTACAGCGTGTTCTCGCTGACGATCTTGTTGAGCTTGCCGCTGATGATCTTCTCGAGGATGTCGGCCGGCTTGGCCTTGTCCTTCTCGCTCATCTTCGCCAGCTCGATCTCCTTCTCCTTGGCGATGAACTCGGCCGGCACGTCGCTGGCCTTGTTGTAGGGCGGGTTCATCGCGGCCACGTGCATGGCGATGCCGCGCGCCAGCTCCATGTCGCCGCCCTTCAGCTCCACCAGCACGCCGATGCGGCCGCCGTGCACGTAGGCGGCGACGTGGTTGGCGCTGTCCACGCGCACCATGCGGCGCACCTGCACGTTCTCGCCGACCTTGGCCACCACCGCGGCGCGCGCTTCCTCCACGGTCTCGCCGGAGGCGATCTTCGCCTGCTTCAGGGCTTCGACGTCCTGCACGCCGGACGCGAGCGCGGCCTGCGCGACGGCCTCGGCGAAAGCGAGGAAATTGCTGTCCTTGGCGACGAAGTCGGTCTCGGAGTTGATCTCCACCAGCACCGCCTTGCCCTCGCTCTGGGCGACGGCGATGCGGCCCTCGGCGGCGACGCGGCTGGCCTTCTTGTCGGCCTTGGCCAGGCCCTGCTTGCGCAGCCACTCGGCGGCGGCGTCGATGTCGCCCGCCGTCTCGGTGAGCGCCTTCTTGCACTCCATCATGCCGGCGCCGGTGCGCTCGCGCAGTTCCTTGACCAGGGAAGCGGTGATTTCTGCCATGGGACACCTCGAATCGGAAAACGGGCAGGCGGAGGCGCGTGGACGCGCCGGGCGCCGGGGGAAAGGGGATTGCGCGGCCGCGCAGCGTCGCGCGGCCGCATGACGCGGGAGTTACTCGGCGGCAGGCGCTTCGGCGTCGGCCTTCTTGGCCGGGCCCTTCTTGGCGTTGCCGCGGCCGCGCGGGGCCTTGCGGTCGTCCTTGGCGGCGGCTTCGTCGCCCTCGACCGCCACGAACTCCTCGTCGCGCGCGCCCATGACCGGCGCCGCGGCCTTGCCTTCCAGCACGGCGTCGGCGGCGGCGCGGGCGTAGAGCTGCACGGCGCGGATGGCGTCGTCGTTGCCCGGAATCGGGTAGTCGACGATGTTCGGGTCGTAGTTGGTGTCGACCACGGCGACCACCGGGATGCCGAGCGCCTTGGCCTCCTTGACCGCGATGTCCTCGTGGCCGATGTCGATCACGAACAGCGCGTCGGGCAGGCGGTTCATGTCCTTGATGCCGCCCAGCGAAGCCTGCAGCTTGTCGCGCTCGCGGCGCAGGGCCAGCACTTCGTGCTTGACCAGGCGGTTGAAGGTGCCGTCGGTCTCGGCCGCTTCCAGCTCCTTCAGGCGCTGCACCGACTGCTTGACGGTGCGGAAGTTGGTCAGCGTGCCGCCCAGCCAGCGCTGGGTCATGTACGGCATGCCGCAGCGCTCGGCCTCTTCCTTGATCGCGTCGCGCGCGGAGCGCTTGGTGCCGACGAACAGGACGATGCCGCGCTTCTGCGCCACGCCCGAGAGGAAGTTCATCGCGTCGTTGAACAGCGGAACCGTCTTCTCGAGGTTGATGATGTGGATCTTGCCACGGGCGCCGAAGATGTACGGGCCCATCTTGGGGTTCCAGTAGCGGGTCTGGTGGCCGAAGTGAACGCCGGCCTCCAGCATCTGGCGCATGGTGATCTGGGGCATTGCAGTGTCTCCAGGACGTGGAACCGGCCGCCGCGACGATGGAAAAGGGCGGGTGTCCCGCCGATGCGGGACGCGGGTTCCGGGGTTGGGCCTCCCCGCCGCGTTCGTGGCCGAACCCGCAGGCGGACCTGACGGGCACCCCGGCACGAAGGTGGGCGGCGGGTGTGTATTCGCCTGCGCGGAAGCGGGCTTCGCGCGCTGCGCCCGGCGTGGGCGGCCGACGACCGGGGCCGTCGGCAAGCCGCGCATTCTAGCGGGGCGGCGGAGCGGGCGGCAACCGCGGCGGTTCAGCGGGGGCGGCGGGCGCCGAGATCGAGGCGGGCGGTATCGCGAACACGGACCTCGACGCTGCGGGTGGCCGAGGCGTCGTCCAGATACCACGGCAGCGGCAGGTTGTCCGGCAGCACGGTGATCGTGTGCGTGCCCACCGCCACCCGCGGGAACTCGAAGTTGCCGAGGCTGTCGGTGCGCACCGACCAGCGCCCGTCGAGCACGACGGTGAGGTTCGCCGCCGGCAGTTCGGCCGCCGAACGCACGCCGTCGTCGTTGTCGTCCAGGAACACGCTGCCGGCGATGCGGCCGTGCGCGGCGTTCGGCGGCCCGCCCAGCACCGCCTGCGGCCGCCCGGCCTGGCGCTGGAACTGTAGGCTGAGCAGCAGCGCGCGGTCGCGCGGCAGGCGCACGAACGGCTGCTCGTTCGCCAGCGGATCGATGACGAACGGCGAACGCTGCGAGCCGCGCGTCTCGTAGTAGGCCGCGGTCAGCGTCAGGTGGCGCGACAGCCGCCAGTTGAGGCCGAGATTGACGTCGTTGCCGCGCAGCGCCGAGGGGCCGTCGGCATGCGTCCAGCGCGCGCTGCCGTCGAGCGAAAGGGTGTCGGTGAGATCGGCGCTGCCGTAGAACGCGACGCTCGCGGTGGTCGTCGCGGCCTCGCCCTCGGCGGCCACCGCGCCGTAGGAGGCGCTCAGCGCGAGACGGCGGCCCTGCTGCAGCGGCAGATCCTGGTCGAGGGTCAGCAGCCAACTGTCGCCGCTGCCTTCGCCGCCGGCCTGATCGAACTGCAGGCGCGTCTGGCCCCAGACGGTGCGCTTGTCGAGGAAGAGCTGCACGCTGTGCGCCACGTCCGGCGTGCGCCGCAGGTTGACGCTGGCGCCGTAACCGAGCGTGGTGCTGGCCTGGTAGCGCGCGTAGCCGGTGGCGTACCAGCCGTCGAGTCCCGGGCCCTCGAGCGTGCGCAGGCGGTCGATCCCGGCGGTCCAGTTCCAGCGCGCGTACTGGTAGCTCAGACGGTAGTAGCCGCCGGCGACGTTGTTGTTGATCGGCAACGCGCCCCAGGCGAGATCCGGCTCCAACCGGAACAGCCCGGCGTTGTGGCCGAAGCGTCCGCGGCGGTGGGCGTAATCGGCCCAGACGCCGAGCGCGGAATCGAGTCCGTCGCCGGCGCTGCCGAGCAGGTTCATCTGCAGGGAGGCATCGCCCGACGTGCGCGCCACCGCGGTGTGCAGCGCCCGCGTGCGGCCGGGCTGCAGCGCCGCCTCGCCGGGCGGCGGCAGCGAACCGTCGGGGTCGGGCACGACGCGGCCGTCGGTGACCAGCGCGGTGGCCGCGCCGCTCCACAGCGGCGAGAAGCGCCATTGCGCGCCGAGGGTGCCGACCTGCCCGGAGGCGACGTCGAAGCCGACCACGCGGGTGCCGTCGTACCGCCCGGCGCGTCCGAACGCGGCCTGCAGCTCGGTTCCGGTGTCCGGGTTGCGCCAGCCGCTGGCGATGCCGGCGAAGCTGACGGTCGGCAGGAAGAAGCGGTACTGGTCGCGCAGCATCGGCACGGTCGGCGTGTTGAGCACGCCGAGGCCGTTGTCGACCCGCCAGCCGCCGTCGAGCGGCAGATTGCGCTGCCACAGGGTCGCGCTGCCGCCGACGCCGGTGCTGCCGGGGCGCTCGCTGCGGAAGGCGGTGAAGTCGAAGGAGAAGCTGCCGAGCGCGGCGGTCTCCCAGAACGCGCCGCCACGCAGGCCGTATTCGTCGTACGAGGCGTCGCCGCGCTGGTTGCGGCTGACGAGGACTTCGGCCCGCTGGCTGCGCGGCAGGCCGCCGCTGTCCTCCGGGGCGTCCTCCTCGGGCGCCAGCGGCGGCAGTTGCGCGGGCGAAAGGATGCGGTCGCGGTAAGGTTCCGCGTCGCGCGCGGCGGGACGCCCGCCCGCCGGCGCCACGGCCGGAGGCAGTTCGCGCTGGGCCGCCGGCCCGCCCAGCGTCAGCACCGCCGCGCGGGTGAGGACGTTGCCTTCCCCGTCCTCGCGCTCGTCGGTTGCCGCCGGGGTCGGCGTCCGGGCCCAGGTCGCGCCGGCGAGGATGGCCAGGATCGCCGCGCTCAGCCGGCGGGCGCGCGGCGCGCCGGAGCCGCTCATCCCGGAAACGTGCCTTCGACGTCCACCGCGCCGGCCGACGTCTCCAGGCGGCCCTTCAGCCGGACCGGGAAGCGCAGCGTCGGCGCCGGGGCGTCGGGACGGTCGGCTTGCGGGACCAGCGGGATCACGCGGGTCTCCCCCGGCAGGATCGGAAGGCCGTTGGGCGCGAACGCGTAGCGCGTGCCGCCGGCGTCCTCGCCTTCGACCAGGCCGTCCAGGCGGCCGTGGGCGTTGCCGTCGTTGCGCACCTCGATCGCGGGCACCTCGCGGCCCTCCACCGTCGCCGTGCGCGTTCCCATCACCGTCAGCCTGGGCGCGGCGCCGCCGACGGCGAGGTAGACGATCACTCCGATCCGCCCGGCGATCGGCACGGTGGAGCCGCGCACCGCCTGCGGGTCGCCCTCCAGCATCAGCGCGAAGCGGCATTCGCCGACCGGCGCGTCGGCCGGCACGGCGACCTCGAACCGGTAGCGTCGCTTGCCGTTGGCCGGCAGGTGCACCTCGGCCGCCTCCAGGCCGACCCACGGCCGGCAACTGCCGGGCGCCAGCGCGTAGTCGAATTCCGCGCTGGCGTCGGCGCGCAGGGTCCAGTCGGCGGTGCGGATGCCCAGCCGCGCCGGCTGGCTGGAGACGTTGGTGATCTCCAGCACGCTGCGGAAGGTCTCGCCCGGCTTTGTCGACGCCTCGAAGCGGGGCGGCGAGACCAGCACGGAGAACTCCTGCGCCGCGGCGGGCAGCGCGCAGAGAGCGAGAGCGAGCAGGGCGGACAGGCGGATCACGGGGTATCGACGTCGATTTCGAAGCGGAACTCGACCGCCTCCGTGCGGAACAGGCGGCTGCCGTCGGCTTTCAGCGTGAGCAGCAGCACGTCCTCGATCTCGTCGGTCGCGATCGGGCCGGCGTAGACCAGCGTGCGCTGGCCGCTGCGCACGGTGCCGGGCAGCAGCCGGCCATGCGTGGTCCAGGACGCCGTCAGCGCATCGAACGCCTGCGGCGGCAACGTCAGGTAGATGCGGCCCTCCCGCCCGCGCCACGGCGACACGTCCAGCCGCGCCACCACGGTGAGCTGGCCGATCACCGCATTGCTGCCGCGCCCGGGCACCGGATCCTCCCAGCGCGTGCGCACGAGCGGGCTCTGCACATGGCTGCGGCTGTCGTCGACCGGGAACGTGGACGCGGCGGTCGCGGGGCCGGCAGCCAGCAGGAGCGCAAGCGGAAGGAAGCGGCTCATGGCGCGGTCAGCGTGTAGGTCGCACGCCCGGTGTAGGTGCCCGCCGGCACGACCGCGTCGTTGGCGTAGAAGAAGCTCATGCAGCTCTCGCGCCACGAGTTGTCTCCGAACGTCGCGAGCGTCTGCACGCCGCCGTTGAAGCTCCCGGCCGGCACAGGCTGCGCCGTTCCGGCGCCGTCACTGTTGCCGCTGGTGGTCCAGCGGATCTGGCCGATCGGGATGGCGTCGCCGAGGCCGTTGCCGAGCGAGGGCGGCGTCGTCACCGTAAGCGTCGCTGTCCCCGACTCCCGCCTCGGCAGCCGGTAGAAAAACCCGACGTAGACCTGGTTGGGATTGCAGAACAGGTAGTTGTCCCAGTGGCTGATCTGCTGCGGGGTTCCGCCATTGACGGCCATCGCCAGGTCGGTCCCATTGCCGACCTGGGCGGCCGGGATCGCCAGCGATACCATGTTGACCGTGGTGTTCGCTTGCAGCGTGTCCTCGTCGCTGCTGTACGGCGTGCCGTTGTAGCCACCGGTGCCCACGCGCAGATAGATCGCGCGCGGCCCGGGCGAGATGGTGACGGTGAACGCGTTCGCCAGGCACGGCAGCGCCAGCGCGGTCACCAGCAACGCAGGCCGCACGCGGCGGAGCATCGGGACGTCCTCGCGAGAAAAGGCCGCCGGCATGGGACCGGCGGCCTTCACGACTTACGGCATCGACGCGGTGTAGGTCACGCGGCCGTTCTGGGTGTTCACGCCGCCGTAAGTACCGGGGGCGACGACCGCCGCGTTGCTGTAAGTGTACGTCCACTGCGCGCCGCGGTTGATGACGCGGCCGGACGTCGGGGTCAGGTTGAGGCTGGTGGTCGTGCCGTCGGCCAGGGCCGGATGCATGAGCTGCTCGCTGACACCCGCCAGGCTGGCCACCGAGGTGGCGATCGCGGCGTAGGAGATCGTGTCGCCCGCACCGTTGCTGAGCGCGCCGGTGGTGGTGGACGAGAAGGTGATCGCGCCGCCGTTGCCGATCAGGCGGGCGGTGACGGTGCCGTTGCCGAGGTCGCCGGAAGCGGCGGTGGCCGCGACCGCGGTGCCGTTGCCCACCTGCGCGGCCGGCACGTTGAAGTCGATCAGGTTGACCGCGGTGTTGTTGGCCATGGCGTTACCGGCGCCCACGCGCAGGTAGAGCACGCGCGGCACGGTGATCTGGAAGTCGAGCCGCGCATTGGCGGTCAGGGCGCCGTTGCCGGTGACGAAGTTGGACTCGGCATGGGCGAGGAACGGAGCGGCCAGCAGAGCGGCCGCCAGCAGAGACTTCTGGAAAACGCGCATTACGGTAACCCCCTGTGGATGGAAGCCGGGCTCGGCCTGGGCCGGCGGTAGGTCCGGCGCCACCCCGGCGGCCGATTGCGAACGGCGTCACATCGGCTTGCGGACCAAGCGCGAAATCTAAAAGGACGTGATTGGCGTGTCAAACCTTTGTCTTGTGATTGTGATCACGTAATGACGCGCTTCCGTCGCGCCGTGGAGGCGACGGGGTGCCGTCGCCCGCCCGCAGCCCCAGGTGGCCACCGGACGGCGGCCGGGCGAAATCGGCGATACTTGCCGGATGCCCGTGACCCTGAAGACTCCCGAAGAGATCGAGAAGATGCGCGCCGCCGGCCGCCTGGCGGCCGAGGTGCTGCAGGTGGTGGCCCCGCACGTCCGCCCCGGCGTGACCACCGCCGATCTGGACCGCATCTGCCACGATCACATCGTCAACGTGCAGAAGGCGATCCCGGCCAACGTCGGCTACAAGGGGTTTCCGGCGTCGATCTGCACCTCGGTCAACAACGTGATCTGCCACGGCATCCCGAGCCCGGCGAAGGTGCTGAAGGACGGCGACATCCTCAACATCGACGTCACCGTCATCAAGGACGGCTGGCACGGCGACACCAGCCGCATGTACTTCGTCGGCACGCCCTCGGTGATGGCCCGGCGCCTGGTGGAGGTCACGCGCGAGGCGATGTTCCGCGGCATCCGCGCGGTCCGGCCGGGCGCGACGCTCGGCGACATCGGCCATGCGATCCAGAGCTTCGTCGAGAGCGAGCGCTTCTCGGTGGTGCGCGAGTACTGCGGCCACGGCATCGGCCGGGTCTACCACGAGGAACCGCAGGTCCTGCACTACGGGCGGCCCGGCGAGGGGCTGGTGCTCAAGCCGGGGATGACCTTCACCATCGAGCCGATGGTGAACGAGGGCAGCCGGCATACCCGCCTGCTTCCGGATGGCTGGACCGTGGTGACCAAGGACCGGAAGCTGTCCGCGCAGTGGGAGCACACGGTGGCCGTCACCGAGGACGGCGTGGAGATCCTCACCCGTCTGCCGGGCGACGACAACGACCTATGACCGACGCGACGGCCGGGCAGGCGGTCGGCTCCCAGGACGCGGGGAACTGGGCGGCACGGACCCGTGCCTGGCTCGCCGAGCACGACGCCGCCCTCGCGGCGCGCTTCGGCGCCGAGGTCCAGCTCGATGCGCTCACCGCCGCGCGCGCGGCGGCCGCCGACCGCGTGGTGCTCGAGGCCTGGCGCCGCTGCATCGCCGACGACGCGCCGCTGGCGCTGTTCGCGGTGGGCGGGTACGGCCGCGGCGAGCTGTTCCCGCACTCCGACATCGACCTGCTCGTGCTCGCCGACGAGGACGCGCAGGCGCGCCACCGCGAGGCGCTCGGCTGCTTCTTCGCGATGCTGTGGGACGTGCGCCTGCCGGTCGGCCATGCGGTGCGGTCGCCTGCGGCGTGCACGGAAGCGGCCGCCGACGACATCACGGTGCTGACCGCGATACTGGAGGCGCGCCAACTGGCGGGCCTTGCGTCCGCGCGCGAGGCGCTGCGGCAGGCGATCGCGCCGGAACGGGTGTGGCCGGCGCGCGCGTTCTTCTTCGCCAAGCGCGACGAGCTGCGCGCCCGCCACGCGCGCTACGGCGACACCGCCGACAACCTCGAACCGAACGTGAAGGAGGGCCCCGGCGGCCTGCGCGACCTGCAGACGCTGCGCTGGATGGCGCTGCGCATCGCCGGCACGCCCGACCTGCAGTCGCTGGTGGCGCTGGGGCAGCTCGGCCAGGACGAATACGCCACGCTCGATCGCCAGCGGCTCGTGCTCTCGCGGCTGCGCTTCGGCCTGCATCTGGTCGCCGGCAAGCGCGAGGAGCGCCTGCGCTTCGACCACCAGAAGGCGCTGGCCGCGCGGCTGGGCCACGTGGACGATGCCGACACGCTCGCGGTCGAGCGGATGATGCAGGAGTTCTACCGCGCCGCCGCGCTGGTGATCCGCATCGGCGACCGCCTGCTGCAGCGGTTCGAGGAGCAACTGGAAGGCGAGGGCGCGCCGACGCCGATCGACGATGCGTTCGAGCTGCGCCGCGGCTACGTCGCCGCGCGCGATCCGCGATGGCCGCGCACGCCGGCCGACGTGTTCGCGCTGTTCTCGGTCTGGGCCGGACGCGACGACGCCCGCGGCCTGCATTCGCGTACCGCGCGCGCGCTGGCCGAAGCGTTGCCATCGATCCCGGCCTACGACGCCGCGCCGCCGGAACTGCGCGCGCGCTTCCTGCAACTGCTGCGCGGCCCGCAGCCGGTGGAGTCGTTGACGCGGATGGCGCGGCTGGGTGTGCTCGGCCGCTGGATTCCGGCCTTCGCGCAGGTCTCCGGCCGCATGCAGTTCGACCTGTTCCATGTCTACACGGTCGATCAGCACACGCTGGCGGTGCTGAAGAACCTGGCGGCGTTCGCCTCGGGCGAGCGCGACGAGCGCTTCGCGGTCGCGCACGAAGTCTGGCCGCAATTGCGCAAACCGGAGCTGCTGCTGCTCGCCGGTCTGTTCCACGACATCGGCAAGGGCCGGGGCGGCGATCATTCCGAGCTCGGCGCGGTGGACGCGCGCGCGTTCTGCGAGGCGCATGGGCTGTCGGAAGCCGACACCGCGCTGGTCGAATGGCTGGTGCGGCATCACCTGCTGATGTCGGTGACCGCGCAGAAGCAGGACATCGCCGACCCCGAGGTGATCCACCGCTTCGCGTCGAAGGTGGCCGACCGCGAGCGGCTCGACCATCTCTACCTGCTCACCTGCGCCGACATCGCCGGCACCTCGCCGAAGCTGTGGAACGCCTGGAAGGACCGGCTGCTGGCCGATCTGCACACCGCCACCCGACTGGCGTTGCGGCGAGGGCTGGAGAACCCGGTGGCGGAGGCCGAGCGCAGCGCCGAGACGCGCGCGCAGGCCGCCGCGCTGCTGCGCGCGCAGGGCGTCGCCGACGCGGAAATCGAAACGCTGTTCGCGCGCATGCCGGAGGTGTCGTTCCAGCGCGCGCGGCCGGATCAGATCGCCTGGCATGCCGAGGTCATCCGCGACGCCGCGGCCGGCGACACCCGCGTCGCCGTGCGGGCGCTCGGGGCGCAGCAGACCGCGTTCGAGGTGTTCGTGCATTCGCCCGATCGCGACGGCCTGTTCGCGGCGATCGTCGCCACCCTCGACCGCGGCGGCTACGCGATCCAGCAGGCGCGCATCCTCGACGGGCCGCACCACGCGGTGTTCGACACGTTGCTGGTGGTGCCGGTGGAGCCGCAGCGGGCGGTGCCGCCGGAAACCCTGCGCGCCGAGCTGGAACGCGTGCTGGCCGGCGCGCTCGAACACGTGCGCCCGCCGCGCCGCGCGCAGCCGCGCCATCTGCGCCATTTCCGCATCGCGCCGCAGATCGCCTTCGACGACGCGCCGAACGGGCGCACGCTGATGAGCCTGGTCTGCACGGACCGGCCCGGCCTGCTCGCCGATGTCGCGCAGACGCTGCGCGCCCAGGGCCTGCGCGTGCACGACGCGCGCATCGCCACCTTCGGCGAGCGCGCCGAGGACGTGTTCCAGATCACCGACCGCGCCGATCGGGCGCTGGATCCCGCTCAACAGCAGGCGCTGCGCGAGGCGCTGATCGCCTGCCTCGACCCTGGAGTGAACCGATGAGCATCGACAAGACGCCCGCCAAGCGCGTGCGGAAGAAGGCCGTGCCGAAAGGGCCGGGCCGCGAGGAACTGAAGTTCATGGTGGAGAGCGCGTTCGAGCGCCGCACCATGCTCACGCTCGACGAGATCGAGGGGTCCACCCGGCCGACCGTGGAGCGCGTGATCGCGGGCCTGGAGAGCGGCGAGTTCCGCGTCGCCGAGCCCGACGGCCAAGGCGGCTGGACGGTCAACGAGTGGCTGAAGAAGGCGGTGCTGCTGTACTTCCGCGTCAACGACATGCAGGTGATCGATGCGCAGCCGGCGCCGTTCTGGGACAAGGTGCCGGCGCGCTTCGGCGGCTTCGGCGAGAACGACTTCCGCAAGCTCGGCGCGCGCGTGGTGCCCGGCGCGATCGCGCGCCGCGGCGCCTACATCGGCAAGGACGTGGTGCTGATGCCGAGCTTCGTCAACATCGGCGCCTACGTCGGCGAGGGAACGATGGTGGACACCTGGGCCACGGTCGGTTCCTGCGCGCAGATCGGCAAGCACTGCCACCTGTCCGGCGGCGCCGGCATCGGCGGCGTGCTGGAGCCGCTGCAGGCCTCGCCGACGATCATCGAGGACCATTGCTTCATCGGCGCGCGCTCGGAGATCGTCGAAGGCGTGGTGGTCGGCCACCACAGCGTGATCGGCATGGGCGTGTTCATCGGCCAGAGCACGCGCATCTACAACCGCATGACCGGCGAGATCGGCTACGGCTACGTGCCGCCGTACAGCGTGGTGGTCTCCGGCCAGCTTCCGGCGAAGGACGGCTCGCACTCGCTGTACTGCGCGGTGATCGTCAAGCAGGTCGACGCCAAAACGCGCGCGAAGACGTCGATCAACGATCTGTTGCGCGGCTTGGCGGAGTGAGTTTTGCCACGGATCGGCACGGATGAACGCGGATCGATGCCTCGCGCGTACAGGCAGCGCCGGGACGGCCCCGCGACGGCAGACGCTGATAACGCAGTAGGAAGAAGGGATCCGCGTTCATCCGCGAAAATCCGTGGCTGAACTCCCCTGTCTGCACCGAGGAAATCGAGAGATGGTGACCCTGTACGGCCTCGCCAACTGCGACACCTGCCGGAAGGCGCGCAACTGGCTGACGCGCTTCGGCATCGAGCACGCGTTCGTGGATTACCGCGAGCAGCGCGTGGCGCCGGAGACACTGGTCGCGTGGAAGGACGAGCTGGGCGGCTGGGATGCGATGGTCAACAAGGCCTCGCCGACCTGGCGCAACCTGCCGCCGGCGCGCAAGACGCCCGGTTCCGACGCCGAGTGGAAGCTGCTGCTGAAGGAGTACCCGCAGTTGATCCGCCGCCCGGTGGTGGTGACCGACGACGGCGCAGTGACCCAAGGCTTCAGCGACAACGGCTTCAAAAAGCGGTTCGGCGTGGCGTAGGGCGGGTCTCGACCCGCCGACAACGGGCTGGGGAGATGGGATGCGGTCCGTAGGTCGGGCTGAGCGCAGCGAAGCCCGACGCCGGGCCGGTGCGTGAGAGGGATGGGAGTGTTGGGCTTCGCCTTCGGCTCAGCCCAACCTACGGATTCACTCCTGACGGGCGGGTCTCGACCCGCCGACAACGGGCGGGTCCCACCGCCCTGCGGAGATGCGATGAGCGACGTGTTCGACCTCACCTGTGAGCTGATCGCGCGGCCTTCGATCACGCCCGACGACGCCGGCTGCCAGGGGCTGATCGCGCGGCGGCTGGAAGCCCGCGGATTCCGCTGTGAAGCGCTGCGCTTCGGCGCGGTCGACAACCTGTGGGCGGTGCACGGCGAGAGCGGTCCCACGCTGGTGCTGCTCGGCCATACCGATGTGGTGCCGCCGGGGCCGCGCGAGGCGTGGTCGAGCGATCCGTTCGTGCCCCAGGTGCGCGACGGCCTGCTGTACGGCCGCGGCGCGGCCGACATGAAGGGCAGCGTGGCGGCGTTCGTGGTGGCGCTGGAGCGCTTCGTCGTCGCGCATCCCGGGCACACGGGCCGGGTCGCGCTGCTGCTGACCTCGGACGAGGAGGGCGACGCCATCGACGGCGTGCGCCGGGTCGCCGAGATGTTCCGCCAGCGCGGCGAGCGCATCGACTGGTGCGTGACCGGCGAGCCCTCCTCGAAGGCGACGCTCGGCGACCTGCTGCGCGTCGGGCGGCGCGGTACGTTGTCGGCGACGCTCACCGTGCACGGCATCCAGGGCCACGTGGCGTATCCCGAGAAGGCGCGCAATCCGATCCACAAGGCGTTGCCGGCGCTGGCGGAACTCGCCGCGCGGCGCTGGGACGAGGGCTACGAGAGCTTCCCGCCGACCAGCCTGCAGATCAGCAACGTGCACGCCGGCACCGGCGCCAACAACGTCATTCCCGGCGAGCTGCAGGTGCTGTTCAACCTGCGCTTCAACCCGCACTGGAGCGCGCCGCGCCTGGAACAGGAATGCGAGGCGGTGCTGCGCGCGCACGGGCTCGACTACGCGATCCACTGGCACCGCGGCGGCGAGCCGTTCTACACGCCCGAAGGCCCGCTGCGCGCCGCCGCGCGCGAGGTGCTGGCGGCTTTCGCCGGCAGCGCACCCGACGAGAGCACCGGCGGCGGCACGTCGGACGCGCGTTTCATCGCGCCGCTTGGCGCGCACTGCGTCGAGATCGGCCCGGTCAACGCCAGCATCCACAAGGTCGACGAGCACGTGCGGGTGGCCGATCTGGAGCGGCTGCCCGCGCTGTACCTCGCCTTGATCGAGCGCCTGCTGCTGCCGTCCTGAGCGGCGCGGTCAGGCTTCGCGCGCGAGCAGGCGGCGGATCGGCGCCGGCATCCCGTACTCCGGCAGCGCGAGCGGTTCGACCCAGCGCAGGTCGTCGGCATCGCGCACCCCGGGCGGCGCCGCGACGCCGCGCAACCGCCGCGGATGCAGCCGCAGGCGGTAGTGGCTGAAGCCGTGTTCGATCGGCGGCAAGGGCTCGGCGTCGCGGCAAACGCGCCCGTGCGCGGCCAGCCACGCGGCCGCCGCCGCCTCGTCGTCGAACTGCGGCAGCGACCACAGCGCGGCCCACACGCCGGTGGGCGGCCGGCGCGCCAGCAGCACGCGGCCGGACGCGTCCTCCAGCCACAGCAGGATGGCCTCGCGCTGCGGCAATGCCCTGTTCGGCCGCGGCGTCGGCAGTTCGGCGGTGCGGCCCTCGATGCGCGCCACGCAGTCGGCCTGCAGCGGGCACAGCGCGCAGGCCGGATCGCGGGTGCAGATCGTCGCGCCGAGATCCATCTGCGCCTGCGTGTAGTCGGCCAGCCGCGCGTGCGGCAGGTGCGATTCGGCCAGCGCCCACAGCCGCTTCTCCACCGCCGGCAGTCCGGGCCAGCCGTCGATGCCGTGATAGCGCGCCAGCACGCGTTTGACGTTGCCGTCGAGGATCGCGTGCCGCTCGCCCCAGGCCTGGGTGAGGATCGCCGCGGCGGTGCTGCGGCCGATGCCGGGCAGTGCGGTCAGCGCCTCGGGATCGCGCGGCAGTTCGCCGCCGTGCCTGTCCATGCACACGCGCGCCGCCGCGTGCAGATTGCGCGCGCGGCTGTAGTAGCCCAGCCCCGACCACAGCGCCAGCACCTGGTCCAGCGGTGCGGCGGCGAGCGCGGGCAGGGTCGGCAGCGCGTCGACGAAGCGCAGGAAGTAGGGGATCACCGTCCTCACCTGCGTCTGCTGCAGCATGATCTCCGACAGCCAGACGCGGTACGGCGTGCGCGGGTGCTGCCACGGCAGATCGTGGCGGCCGGAGACGTCGAACCAGCGCAGGAGGCGAGCGGCGAAGTCGTCGCGCGCGGTCATGGCGCGGCGTCGCCCAGTTCGATCTCCACGCCTTCCAGCGTCGCGCCTGCGACCTCCAGCCGCGGCGCGCGCAGGCGGCCGTCGAGCGGCGGCAGCGGCGATTGCGTCAGGCCCGCATCCAGCCAATCCAGCACCGCCGGCAGGCGGAAGCGGGCGTCGAAGGTGGCGGCGTCGCGCGCCAGGTGCAGCTCGACCGGCGCGGCGAGGTCGGTCGGGCCGGCATAGCGCAGCGCGAACGGCAGCGGCGCATCCGATGGCCCGACCGGCGCGGGCAGCGCCGGCCAGGTGTCGGGCCAGTCGGCGAGCGCGCCTCGCAGGTCCAGCCGCAGCGTCTCGCCGACACCGAGCGCGCCGCGCGCGCGCAGCACCGGCATCAGCGCGGGAGCGACGCCCTCCTGCGGGCGCAGCGCGATCGTCGCCGGTTCCATCGCAAGCCTCCCGTCGGCGAACGCGAGCGGCCCGTACGCCCCCACGCGGAACGGAACCGTCGCCTCGTGCGCGAGGTAGCGCGCGGCCACGCCGAGGCGCAGCGGGCGCACGGCGAAACCGCCGTCGGCCGCGTGCAGCGCGCCGCTCGCCGTCAGCCAGGCCGGCATCGCCCAGGTCGCGGTTTCCACGCGCACCGTGCCGTCGAGCCGCACGGGCGTCGGCAGAGTCGCGCGATCCACCCGGCCCTCGAGCGCGAAGTCGGCCGCCAGCGCGCCGCCCACGTAGCGCCCGCGCACCTCGCCCTCGAGCGCGAGGTCGCCGCCGTAGCGCGGCACGTCGAGGGTGATGCCCTCCACGCGCCAGCCTTCGCCGCGCAGTACGCCGTGCTCGACCGCAAGGCCGTCGGTGAGGACGAACACGCGTCCGGGCTCGGTCGGAGGGCGCGCGGCCAGCCAGCGTTGCAGCGCGGGAAGGTCGATCTCCGGCGCGTCCAGTTCGATCCGTGTCACCACCAGCGGCGCGCCGCGCGTGCGCAGCGTGCGCCACGGCAGTTCGACGTGGACGCGACGGGCGCGCAGCAGCGGCACCGACTCGCCGGGCCGGCGCGCGACCACCTCGCGCAGCGTGATGCTCGGCGCGCCGCGCCAGGTGTACTCGCTGACGCCTTCGGCGGTGATCGCAAGATCCAGCGCCTTGCCGAGCTGCGCCACCACCAGCCCGGCGACCTGCGGCGGCCGCGTCAACCAGACCAGCGCGAGCGCCAGCGCGGCGAGCAGCAGCGCGAGCGCGATCCAGCGCCGGCGCGGGCGCGGGCGGTCGGGTCCGGCGTCGCGGGCGGGCGCGTCGGGATGCACGGATCGGGGATCAGCCGCCGTTGCCGAGCGCTTCCGGCAGCAGCGCGTCGACGAACGCTTCGGCGTCGAACACGCGCAGGTCTTCCGGCCGCTCGCCGATCCCCGCGAACCGGATCGGGATGCCGAACTCGCGCGCCAGCGCGAACAGCACGCCGCCCTTGGCGGTGCCGTCGAGCTTGGTGACGACCAGGCCGGTGACGTTGACCGCGGCATGGAACTGGCGAAGCTGCGAGATCGCGTTCTGCCCGGTGGTGCCGTCGAGCACCATCAGCACCTCGTGCGGTGCGGCCGGATCGAGCTTGCCGAGCACGCGGCGGATCTTGCCCAGCTCGGCCATCAGACCCTGCTGGGTGTGGAGGCGGCCGGCGGTGTCGGCGATCAGCACCTCGGTGCCGCGCGCCCTGGCCGCCTGCAGCGCATCGAACGCGACCGAGGCGGCGTCGGCGTTCTGGCCCTGGGCGACGACCGGCACCCCGTTGCGTTCGCCCCACGCCTGCAGTTGCGCGACCGCAGCGGCGCGGAAGGTGTCGCCCGCGGCCAGCATCAGCGAGCGGCCTTCGCTGCGGAACCGGTGCGCCAGCTTGCCGATGGTGGTGGTCTTGCCGACGCCGTTGACGCCGACGGTGAGGATCACGAACGGCCGCGCCTGCGCATCGATCGCCAGCGGCCGGGCCACCGGCGCGAGCATCGACACCAGCTCGGCGCGCAACGCCGCAAGCAGCGCGTTGGCGTCGGCGAACTCGCGCGCCTTCATCCGCTTGCGCAGCGTCTCGACCAGTTGCGTGGTCGCGGCGACGCCGACGTCGGCGGTGATCAGCGCGGTTTCGATCTCGTCGAGCAGATCGTCGTCGAGCTTCGGATTGCGCGAGAACAGGCCGGCGAACGTGCGCGCGAATGCGGTGCCGCGCAGCCGCTCGCGCCAGCCCGGCTTGCCGGGCGCGGCCGGGGCGGCTGCAGCTTCGGGAGCGGGCGCGGGCGTGGGCTCGGACACGGTCGGCGCGATCGCGGCGACGTCCGGCGTCGCCGGCTGCGCGGGGGGCGGAGCGGCGGCGGGCGCGGAGCGCTCGGCCGCGGGCGCTGCGACCGCCGCGACGTCCTCGACCGGCGCCGCGGGCGCCGGCGCGGCAGGTTCGGATGCTTCGGCTGCCGGCGTATCGCGCTGCGCGTCCGGAAACGCGGCGGCGAGTTCCTCGATGCTGTAGCGACGCTCGCCTTCCGGCTTCTTGCGGCGGAAAAAACTGACCATCGAAGCGGAGGGGGACGATGGGGGAGAATGGCGGCAATGCTAACACCCGACCTGGGAGCCCCCCGATGAACCGACCGCGCGCGGGCGGCGCGCCGGGCA
The DNA here is from genome assembly GCF_007923255.1 of Vulcaniibacterium thermophilum. Lineage (GTDB taxonomy): Bacteria > Pseudomonadota > Gammaproteobacteria > Xanthomonadales > Xanthomonadaceae > Lysobacter_F > Lysobacter_F thermophilum. Next base: position 166,639 of record NZ_VOHJ01000001.1, read on the forward strand.
AGGTGCGCCTGATCGCCGGACGCTGGCGCGGCACGCGGCTGGCGGTGCCCGACGCGCCGGGGTTGCGCCCCACGTCCGACCGCGTGCGCGAGACGCTGTTCAACTGGCTGATGCCCGCGCTGCCCGGCGCGCGCGTGCTCGACCTGTTCGCCGGCAGCGGCGCGCTCGGCCTGGAGGCGGTCTCGCGCGGCGCCGCGCATGCGACGCTGATCGAGCGCGACGCGCGTCTGGCGCAGGCCTTGCGCGACACCGTGGCCCGTCTGCCCGGCGGCGATGCGGTGCGGGTGCTTCCGGCCGACGCGCTTGCGTGGTTGCGCCAGCCCGCCGAGCCCGCGCCGCCGTACGACATCGCCTTCGTCGATCCGCCGTTCGCCGCCGGCCTGTGGCCCGAGGTGCTCCAGCGCCTGCCCGCGCGTCTTGCGCCGCAGGCATGGTTGTATCTGGAATCGCCGGTCGACCTTGCGCCCGCTCCGGACGCCGACTGGCGCCTGCATCGCGAAGGCCGCACGCGCGAGGTGCGCTACGCGCTGTACCGGCGGGCGGCGTCCGCGGGCTGATACACTCCGGCGCGAGCCGGCGGGCGCCGGCGACCGAGTCCTCCATGAGTCCGGCCCGTCATCGCATCGCGGTCTATCCCGGCACGTTCGACCCCATCACCAACGGCCACATCGACCTGGTGGACCGTGCCGCGCCGCTGTTCGAGAGGATGGTGATCGGCGTGGCGGCCAGTCCCGGCAAAGGCCCGGCGCTGCCGCTCGAGCTGCGCGTGGAGCTGGCGCGGCAGGCCGTGGCACGCCACGCCAACGTCGAAGTGCGCGGCTTCACCGGACTGCTGGCGCACTTCGTTTCCGAGATCGGCGCCGGCGTGCTGCTGCGCGGCCTGCGCGCGGTGTCCGACTTCGAGTACGAGTTCCAGATGGCGAGCATGAACCGTCATCTCATTCCCGACGTGGAGACGCTGTTCCTCACCCCCGCGGAGCAGTACGGCTTCATCTCCTCCTCGCTGGTGCGCGAGATTTCCCGCCTGGGCGGCGATGTGTCAGGGTTCGTCCCGCCGGCGGTGGCCAGCGCGTTGCAGGCACACTGGCAACGCCATTCCTTCTGACCGACAAACCCGGGGACCGCATCCATGAAGACTTCCATCCGCCTGCTGCTGATCGCCTGCCTCTCGCTGCCCGCGCTGGCCGCGTGCAAGAAGGAGGAGGCCCCCCAGAAAGTCGAGAAGGCGCCGCTGACCGCGCCGGCCAGCGCCGACGACGAGAAGGCGTGGGAGGCGTACGTGATCGACGTGGTGCAGCGCCGCGTCGAGGCCGACGGCCTCAACACCAACCCGTACGTCTACTTCCTGCCGCCGGAAAGCAAGCCGGGCTTCGAGGACGAGTACAACCGCCTGCTCGAGAAGGCCACCGCCGATGCCTCGCGCGGCATCACCGCCGGCAACATGCTCGTGTTCGCCTCGCCCTCGTCGGCGAAGATGGCCGACCTGGTGGTGGCGGCGTTCGCCAAGGCGCAGGAAGGCTCGATGAAGGGCGTGAAGCTGTACTTCATCGGCAAGCCCGAGGATAGCGAGCGCGTCAAGGCGGCGGTGTCGCCGGCCGGCGTCGACTACGCCTTCATCGAAGCGAAGTGACGCACCGGCGCGTCCGCGCACAGCGCGGACGCCTGTGCCGGTGCGTCATCCCCGCGCAAGCGGGGATGCATGGACCTCGCACACGGCCGCCGCAAGGCGGCCGTGCTCTTTGCGCCCGTCCGCGCCTGGCGCGGCGCCTTTGCCGTGCGTCATCCCCGCGCCAGCGCACTGCCGTCCGGAATCCCGCCAGCCTTATTGCTCGAATATCCCCGCGTGGGACCTGAGCCTGTCGAAGGACCTGGCCTGTCGAACGATCGCGGGAACGACGACAGCGGGAGCAGTGGCCGCGGCCCGGCTCCTGAACGCTGTTTTCCCGATACGGCCCCCCCATCGCGCGGCCCGCGCGGGCGCGAGGTGCGACAATGGCGCGGTCTGCCGGCCGGTCCCACCATGGCGCTCAAGATCAACGAGACCTGCGTCAACTGCGACGTCTGCGAGCCCGCCTGCCCGAACCAGGCGATCTCGCAGGGCGAGGTCGTCTACGTGATCGACCCGTCGCGCTGCACCGAGTGCGTGGGTCACTACGACGAACCGCAGTGCGTCATGGTATGTCCGGTGGAGTGCATCGACCCCGACCCCGCGCATCCCGAGACGCAGGAGCAGCTGCTCGCCAAGCTCAAGCGGCTGCAGGAGACCGTGCCGTGAAGCCGACCGCCCGCCGCTGGATCTGGACCCTCTGGCTTCTGCTTGCGCTGCCCGCGTTCGCCGCGGAGTCGCCGCGCGCCACCCCGCCCGGCGCGGCGATCGCCAGCGCGCACGAGCTCGCCACCGAGGCGGGGCTTCGGATCCTGCGCGAGGGCGGCAATGCGTTCGACGCCGCGGTGGCGGTATCGGCCACGCTGTCGGTGGTCGAGCCGGTCAGCTCGGGACTGGGCGGCGGCGGCTTCTTCCTGCTGCACGACGCGCGCAGCGGCCGCGACGTGTTCGTCGACGCGCGCGAGGTCGCGCCGCGCTCGGCCTCGCCGCAGGCCTATCTCGACGCCGCCGGCGAGCTCGACCGCGACCGCGCCGTCAACGGCCCGTGGGCCGCGGGCATTCCCGGGCTGCCCGCCGCGCTGGTGCACATCGCCGGCAAATACGGACGGCTGCCGCTCGCGCGTTCGCTGCAACCGGCGATCCGCATCGCGCGCGACGGCTTCCCGGTGTACGCGCGTCTGGCCGACGGCTACCGCAGCCGCAGCAAGGTGATGGAACGCTACCGCGGCACGCGCGAGGTGTTCCTGGCCGACGGCGATCCGCCCGAGGAAGGCGAACTGCTGAAGCAGCCGGACCTTGCGCGCACGCTGGAGAAGCTGGCGCGCGAGGGCTTCGACGGCTTCTATCGCGGCGAGGTGGCGCGCCGCCTGCTGGCCGGCGTCCGCGCCGAGGGCGGGCGCTGGAACGCCGAGGAGCTGGCCGCCTACCGGGTCAAGGAACGCGAGCCGCTGCGGTTCGAGTACGACGGCTGGCAGGTGGTCACCGCGCCGCCGCCGTCCTCCGGCGGCATCGCGCTGGCGCAGATGCTGCAGATCCTCGAGCCGTGGGATCTCGCCGGCCTGTCCGAACCGCAGCGCGTGCATCTCACCGTCGAGGCGATGCGCCGTGCCTACCGCGACCGCACGTTCTACCTCGGCGATCCCGACTTCGTGCAGGTGCCGGTCGCCCTGTTGACCAGCCCCGACTACGCCGCGGGCCTGCGCGCGACGATCCATCCGCAGAAGGCCACCCCGAGCGCGCTGCTGTCGGGCGCGCCGACGCCGCTCGAGGACGAGGAGACCACCCACTTCTCGATCATCGATGGCGAAGGCAACCGCGTCGCCGCCACCCAGACCGTCAACCTCACGTACGGCTCCGGATTCATTCCGCGCGGCACCGGCGTGCTGCTCAACAACGAAATGGACGACTTCGCGCTGCGCCCGGGCACGCCCAACGCGTTCGGCGTGATGGGCTTCGAGGCCAACGCGCCGGCGCCGGGCAAGCGCATGCTCAGTTCGATGACGCCGACCTTCCTGGTGTCCCGCGACCGGATCGCGGTGCTGGGCACGCCGGGCGGCAGCCGCATCATCACGATGGTGCTGCTCGGCATCCTCGGCTATGCGGACGGGCTTTCGCCGCAGCAGGTCGCGGCGCTGCCGCGCTACCACCACCAGTGGCTGCCGGACGCGATCCAGATCGAGACCGGCGCGCTACCGCCGGCGACGATCGCCGCGCTGCAGGCGATGGGGCACACCGTGCGCACGCCGGTGGATCCCTCCGAAGGCCGCGGCTCCAGCCACGTCTGGGGCAACCTGCAGACGGTGATGTGGGACCTGCGCGCGGGCACGCTCGAGGGCGGTACCGATCCGCGCAATCCGGTCGGCAAGGTCGGCCTGCTGCCGGCCGCCGCGCAGCAGGCGCGCGCCAGCGCGCGCTGAGCGGGTTTATCGGCGCGCGCCGATCGCCGATCATGTCGAAGGCGCTTTCGTAGGACGCATCGCGATGAAACTCTGGTCGGTTCTCGGCAACAGTCAGAAGCTCGACGGCGGCGCGATGTTCGGCAACGCGCCGCGCGCGATGTGGGCGCGATGGGCCAGCCCCGACGAGCACAACCGCATCGATCTCGCCTGCCGCGCGCTGCTGGCCTCCCCGCTGGCCGGCAGGACGGTGCTGTTCGAGGCCGGCATCGGCGCGTTCTTCGAACCGAAGCTGCGCGAGCGCTACGGCGTCAACGAGGACCGCCACGTGCTGCTCGATTCGCTCGCCGCCGCCGGCTTCACGCCCGAGGACATCGACGTGGTGGTGCTTTCGCACCTGCATTTCGACCATGCCGGCGGCATCCTCGCGCCGTGGCGGGAAGGGCAGCCGCCGCGGCTGGTGTTCCCGAACGCCACCTACCTCGTAGGCCGCCGGCACTGGGAACGCGCCCGCGCGCCGCATCCGCGCGACCGCGCCAGCTTCATCGCCGAGCTGCCGGCGCTGCTGGAGGCGAGCGGGCGGCTGGAGCTGGTGGACGGCGAATACTCGCGCACGCTCGGCAGCGCGGTGCGCTTCCATTTCAGCGACGGCCATACGCCGGGGCTGATGCTGGCCGAGATCGTCGGACCGGAAACCGTGGACGGCCAGCCGCACGGCGGCGTCGTGTTCTGCGCCGACCTCATTCCGGGGCGGCCGTGGGTGCACGTGCCGATCACCATGGGCTACGACCGCAACGCCGAGCTTCTGATCGACGAGAAGCAGGCGTTCCTGCAGGACAAGCTCGAGCGCAACGTGCACCTGTTCTTCACCCACGATCCCGGCTGCGCGCTGGCCCAGGTGGTGCGCGACGAGAAGGGCCGCTTCGCCACCGCGCACGAGGTGGCGGAGCTGAAGGCGCGGACGCTCGCGGCATGATCCCGCGGCACGGCGCGCTGCTGGCCGTGCTGCTCGCGCTGGCGCCGGCGGCGGCGGCGCAGACGCCCGGCGCTTCCGGCGGCGCGCAGCCGGTCGGCGAGCCGCAAGCGGGCGAGGTGCTGCGCGACCGCGAGTTCGGCGTGAGCGCGCGCGCCTTCGGCCTGCAGCGCGACGTCGAGATGTTCCAGTGGCGGCGCACGCCCTACGGGTACGTGCAGGAGTGGAGCGCGGGGGTGATCGCGTCCGACGCGTTCGACCCCGCCTATCGCAACCCCGACGAGATGCCGCTGCCCGGCCGCATCTGGTGGTCCCGGCAGGTGACGCTGGACGGGCGCCCGGTATCGCCCGACGTGCTGCGCGCGTTCGGCGAATGGCGCAGCTTCCGGCCCTCGTTCAGCCGCCTGCCGGCCAATCTCGCCGCGACCTTCCAGCCGGACGGCGACGGCCTCAGCAGCGCGGAGAACCCGTTGCGGCCGCAGATCGGCGATCTGCGCATCACCTGGCGCAGGCTCCACCTGCCGCCGCTGCGGGGCAAGGTGACGCTGCGCGACGGCGTCTGGGTACCGGTACCGACGCCGGAGGCCGCGCCGGCCGCCGCCTCGAGCCTGCCCGCGGCCGCGCCGGAGCCCGCCGGATGGCGCTGGCGCGGCTGGTACTGGTTGCCGCTCGCGCTCCTCGCCTTCGGCGGGGCGATGGCGCTGCGGCGCGGGCGGGGACGCCGCCCTCAGTGACCCATGACCATTCGCGCCGCCGAGGGAGCGTCCGGGGGGATCAGACGGTCTCGCGCCGGCTCCCGTGTCTGGACGAGGGACTCGGCGAGGACTTCGAGTTGCCGATAGCGTTCCTCCGCCGGCATCGCCAACGCCTCCCGCGTCGACATGTGCGTGCGGTTGGCCGCCGGATCGGGCGAAGCGGTCGGCCTGTCGCGCCATAGATGCACGATCTCGCCCGCCGCGTAGCGGTCGGTCGGCAGGTTGAAGGCCAGACGCAGCTCGTCGTCGGCGCCGAACCCGTTCGCCTTCGCCATGACCAGCGCGCTGGCGAGCAGCCGCTCGCTGTGTTCGTCCCAGCCCTTGCCGGCGGCCCGGTCGAGTTCGCGCACGCGGTCCTGCATCTTCACCCACAGCGCGTGATCGGGATGGTCTGCATCGGCCGGCGTGCCGGCCACCATGCGTGACCGCGCCTCGTGCAGTTCCGGTGTGCGGCGAGGGGCGCTGCCGCGGAACTCGATAAGACGTGATCGTCCGTCGCTGATATCGACGATCTCGAACGGCGCCTCCGCTGCAAGCCTCATCGGCATCGCACGCAGCCGTTTGGCATCCAGGCCCAAGCGGGCGAGATCGATCCGGTTGTCGGTGACCGGCCGCAGTGGATCGTCGGCGCGCAGGGCCAATTCACGGTCGGCGATCAGCCGCATCGCGCTGGCGGCGTAGTGATGGCGGTAATGGGGGTTGGCGTCGAAGTGGCAGCGCGCGATCGCGGCCAGGTTCTCGGGGGTGGGGCGGACCGACTGGGTAGCGGGGTCGAAGGTGACGCCGGGTTTGAAGCGATATCGATTGTCAGCGCCAATCTCAACACACGCCGAAGTCTGTCGTAGGCGTTCCGCAAGATCCACCTCAGTGACAGGACCATTGCCTTCGCGCCGGATGCGATCGGCCAGAGTGTTGATGCCGTCCAGCTCGGCCAATGCTTCCATCCGCCGTCCGAAAGCGATGTAGTCGCCGACGAAGGCGGTCCACTCGCGCGGCCCCTTGCTCTGCCCGAAAGCCTGCGCGCGATCCAGCATCCTGGCATCGAACCCGTTGATTTCGTCGAGCTGCAAGGCGTGGCGCGTTTCATGGGCCAGCACATCGACGACTTTGTCGAGGCTTTCCTGGTTGATCGGGGCGCCGAACAGGGCTGGGTGCAGCCTGATCTCGCGGTAGTGCGGGTCGTATTCGCCGTAAACCGTCGCACTGGGCGGCAACAGCCGAAACGAGGCCAGACGGCCGGTACGCATCGCCTCGGTCATCGCACGGTTCAGTTCGGGGGAGGCGCTTACCGCCTCGGCGATCATCCGCAACTGGTGTGCGTTGGCCCCTGCCCGCTGGAAGCGGTGGAACGGAGTGTCTACTCCCGGCCCGGTCATCGCGCACTCCCCTCAGCAGGGATAACGAAACTCATCACCACCCGATCGACGCAGGCCTCGTCGTAGTTGGCTTCATCCATCTCCTGCGGTCGCAGGAAGTAGTAGTACGTATTGAGAACGAGCGGAGGACGGCTGAAGGTCCAGGAGTACGCGCGATCCCCAGTGGCGGTGAGATTGCGCGCTTCGAAGCCCCGCGCCAGCAGTGCATCATGCAACTGGCGGAACGGGAAGGTGCAGGTCGGCGCAACCCCGTTTGAGCTGCTCAGCTCTGGAACGTAAACATCGAACGCGACCCTGCGATCCGCCTTCGAATAGGTCATAAGCTTGAAGGCGTAGTGCCAGCCGCCTGTGGTTCGGCCGGCGATCATGGTCATCCTGACCGAGCCATCGTGCTGCTGGAGCGGCAGTCCGATCGCCCGTTCGATATGGCCGCGATTGAGGTCGGTCTCGTCGCGCAGGCTGTCGATCAGGCCCATCAGCTTGCGCCACACCTGCTCCGGCGTTAGTTGGGGGCCATCGGGTGGTTCGGGAGTTGGCGGTCTGGTGTCGGGTGCGATCATGGGGCGTCCTTCCGTGGGCGTTGGGGTCGCAACCGGGACTGGCTCGAAGCGAGCCGCTTCAACATCAGGCGCACCGGCCGCTGTGCAAGCCGTGATCGCCAGGAGCATGCACAGCATCAGCCCGGCCTCGACCTTCAATGGGGTGCTATCGGGCATGTCCTTGTGCCTTGCTCGGGTCAGGTCATGGTAGGTGACGGAGGAACCCCATTGTCAAACGCAGCGCCTTCGGCCTTGGCGTGGATCAGGCACGGCATCGGGTCACGATATGTCCGTCAGGCTGCGGAGGCGGCGGCGCTCACGACGCCGTCGTCGTACGGCCGGGCAGGGGCCTGCGCCCCGCCGCGATCGCCTCGCCGGGGCGGAAACCGGGTGCGCCGCGCGTGCGGCCCTGCGCGCCTACCAGTCCGACCCGCACAGCACCTCGACGCCCTCGCGGCCGCCGATGGCGGTGCGCAACAGGGCGACCAGCGCGCCGGCTTCCGGGTGCTCGCGCTCGATGGCCTCCAGCGAGATCGCATCGACCCAGTAATCGTGGTCGTGCGGGCCTTCCTTCTCCAGCGCCGCGACCAGGATCGCGTGCTCCTCGGGCGTGATCACGCCGATCGGCGTACCGGTGTCCTTGTCGATGAGCTGGATCATCGGGCCTCCTCGCCGGTCAGGCGGCGGCGGCCTGCTCCAGTCGCGGACCTTCGCGCAGGGCGCGGCCGACCATGCCCACCACCAGTTCCAATTCTTCGCTGGTGATGGCGAAGTGCGGCGTGAAGCGCAGCGAATTCACGCCGCCGTGGATCACGCCGATGCCGCGCTCGCGCAGCCATTCCTCGATCGAGCCCGCGCCGTAGCACTTGAACACGGGCGCCAGCTCGCAGGAGAACAGCAGCCCGGTGCCCTGGACCTTGGTGATCAGGCCGCCCGACTCGTTCTTCAGCGCCTCCAGGCGCTCGATCGCCTCGCGGCCGCGTTCGCGGATGTTGGCGCGCAGTTCCGGGGTGAGTTGCGACAGCACCGCGGCCGCCACGTCCATCGCGCGCGGATTCGCGGTCATGGTGTTGCCGTACACGCCCTTGCGGTACAGCGAGGCGGCGCGCTCGTTCACCGCCAGCACCGACAGCGGATACTGGCCGGCGTTGAGCGCCTTCGAGTAGGTCTCCATGTCGGGCGCGTCCAGGCCCTCGAAGCCCGGGTAGTCGACGATCGACAGCACGCCCTGCGCGCGCAGGCCGGCCTGGATCGAATCCACCAGCAGCAGCGTGCCGTGCTCGCGCGTCAGCTCGCGCGCGGCGGCGTAGAACTCGGGCGGCACGCTGCGGCCCGGATCGCCTTCGCCCATCACCGGCTCGAGGAACATCGCCTCGATCGTGTACCCCTGCGTGTCCGCCTCGGCGAACGCCCGGCGCAACTGGTCGATGTCATACGGCTCGATGGTGATCAGCTCGCCCTCGCGGCGCATGAAGCTGGCGAGGTACTTCGCGTAGGTCGGCCGGGTGGAGTCCGAATACTGCGCCGGCAGCTCGGTGCGGCCGTGGAACGCGCCCTTGATGGCGATGCGCTTCACCGCGCGGCCGGCGTGACGGCCGCCCGCCTCGATGTTCAGTCGGGTGTTGACGTCGGCGATGCGGCCGGCGAGCGAGACCGATTCCGAACCCGAGTTCAGGCACAGGAACGCCGCGTACGGGCAGCCGCCGCGGCTGTGGCCGATCTCGCGGCGCAGCGCGCGGGTGAGGCGGAGCTGGGCGAGGTTCGGCGTCATCACGTTCGCCATCGCTTGCGGACGCGCCATCGCCTCCAGCACCGGCGCCGGGGTGTGGCCGAAGCCGAGCATGCCGTAGCCGCCGGAGTCGTGGATCACCGCGCCCTTGAGGGTCACGATCCACGGTCCGCGCGCGACCAGCGCGACGTACGGGTTGACGTTGTCGTCGGCGTAGAAATTGACGAAGTCGGCCTGCACCGCACGCATCTGGGCGTCCTCGTCGAGGTCGAGCAGGTCGGCGAACTCGGCGCGGATGCGCGCGTATTCGGCGGGAGCCGCCTCGATCGCCGCCGCAAGGTCGGGATCGCGCGCGGCGAACCGCAGCACGGTCGCATCGTCCAGACCGGACGTGCGCCGGCGGCCGGCATGGGCGCGCAGCGGGGCGAGCTTGTCGAGCAGGGTCATGGCGTCCTCCCGGCGGAAAAAGGGGTATCGGCGTATTATCCGGAACGATTCGTCGTTCGATAGCTGGCAATTGGACGAATCAACGGACAATTCCGTGCAGATCGACGAAACGAGGCGGCCAGAATGCGACTTTCCGCGACCGACCGGCAACTGCTCGCGCTGCTGCGCGAGGACGCCCGCGCGCCGGTGGCCGAGCTCGCGCGCCGGCTGAAGCTGTCGCGCACGACGGTGCAGAGCCGGATCGAGCGCCTGCAGCGCGAGGGCGTGATCGCCGGCTACACCGTGCGCGTGCACGACGAGGCCGAACGCAGTTGGATCCGCGCCTGGATCATGATCACCGTGCTGCCCAAGCAGATGCCGGCGGTGGTGGAGGCGCTGCGGGCGATGCCGGAGGTGCGGTCGCTGCATTCGGTCAGCGGCCCGTTCGATCTGATCGCGCTGGGCACGGTGCCGACGGTGGGCGAGATGGACGAGCTGACCGATCGCATCGGCGCACTGGACGGCGTGGAGCGCACCACCTCGTCGATCGTCCTCTCCGCGAAGTTCGAGCGCTGAGGCCGAAGCCTTCGCCCGGCGAAAGACCACTGCTGTCCGGAGAACATGGGTGGCAGCGGCATGAGGGCGGCGCCGTGCGCGAGTACGCGGCAGTCTGCGCGCATGGCGACCTGTCACGCGTGGCGTCGTGCGGCTGGACGCTCGTGAGGTTTCTCCTCCCCCTGCTCGCAGGGGGAGGTCGGGAGGGGAGCCAACGGTTACGCCCGGATGCCTGTTTTCGTCGTTCCCGCGAAAGCGGGAACCGATGGACGTTGGCTGCAGCATGGGTGACGTCCATGGATCCCCGCTTGCGCGGGGATGAGAGCGCGACGGCCGGCTGGATTCCGCGCAGCAGTGGGCGAAAGCCGGAACCCGTTCTCGTCCGTGCGACGCCCTCCCATCGCGGCCCGAGCTGGCGGACGCTTTCAGCGACGAGCCACCGCCCCCAGCCCGTACAATGGCCGGTTCCGTAGCCCCTCGTTCCCCGGCCGGTGAAGAAATCCGACTTCGACTACGAACTGCCGCCCGAGCTGATCGCGCAGGCGCCGCTGCCCGAGCGCGCGGCGAGCCGCCTGCTGGTCGTGCCGGCCGGCGATGCGCCGTTCGAGGACCGCGTGTTCCGCGATCTGCCGTCGCTGCTGGCGGCGGGCGACCTGCTGGTGTTCAACGACACCCGCGTGATCCCGGCGCGGCTGTTCGGGCAGAAGGCCACCGGCGGGCGGGTCGAGATTCTGATCGAGCGCCTGCTCGGCGGCTTTGACGCGCGCGCGCAGATCGGCGCGAGCAAGCCGCCCAAAGCGGGCTCCCGCATCGCGCTGGACGCCGGCGGCGAAGCGGAGGTGATCGAGCGCGAGGGCGAGTTCTATCGCCTGCGTTTCCACGTGCCCGAATCGCTGGAGCAGTGGCTGCTGCACGCCGGCCAACTGCCGCTGCCGCCCTACATCCAGCGCGCGCCGGGCGCGGACGACGCCGAGCGCTACCAGACCGTGTTCGCGCGCCAGCCGGGTGCGGTCGCCGCGCCCACCGCCGGCCTGCATTTCGACGAGCCGCTGCTGGCGACGCTGCGCGAGCGCGGCATCGAGTTCGGCCACGTCACCCTGCACGTCGGTGCGGGGACGTTCCAGCCGGTGCGCGTGGAGGACGTGCGCCAGCATCGGATGCACAGCGAATGGCTCAACGTCGGCGCCGAACTGGTCGAGCAGGTGCGGCGCACGCGCGCCCGCGGCGGGCGGGTGATCGCGGTCGGCACCACGGTCGTGCGCGCGCTGGAGAGCGCGATGCGCGACGGCGAATTGCAGCCGTTCGCCGGCGAGACGCAACTGTTCATCTTCCCCGGTTACCGCATCCGCTCGATCGACGCGCTGATCACCAACTTCCACCTGCCGCAGAGCACGCTGCTGATGCTGGTCTCCGCGTTCGCCGGTCGCGAGCGGGTGCTGGCGGCGTACCGCCACGCGGTGCAGGCGCGCTACCGGTTCTTCTCCTACGGCGACGCCATGCTGCTGTGGCCGGGAGAGGCGTGATGTCGCGGACGGCGTTCGAGCTGCTGGGCACCGACGGCGTCGCGCGCCGCGGGCGGCTGACGTTTCCGCGCGGCACGGTGGAGACGCCGGCGTTCATGCCGGTCGGCACCTACGGCACGGTCAAGGGGGTGCTGCCGCACCAGGTGCGCGAGCTGGGCGCGGAGATCATCCTCGGCAACACGTTCCACCTGTACCTGCGCCCCGGGCTCGACGTCATCGCCGACCACGGCGGCCTGCACGGCTTCGCGCGCTGGGACGGGCCGATCCTGACCGACTCCGGCGGCTTCCAGGTCTTCTCGCTGGCGCACCGGCGCAGGATCACCGAACAGGGTGTCACCTTCGCCTCGCCGGTGGACGGCAGCAGGGTGTTCCTCGGCCCCGAGGAGAGCATGCGCATCCAGCGCGTGCTCGATTCGGACATCGTGATGATCTTCGACGAGTGCCCGCCGGTGCACGTGGACGGCAAGCCGGTCGACCCGCGGGTGGTGGAGCGCTCGATGGAGCTGTCGCTGCGCTGGGCCGAGCGCAGCAAGCGCGCGCACGAGGGCAACGACGCCGCGCTGTTCGGCATCGTGCAGGGCGGGGTGCACCACGAGCTGCGCACGCGCTCGGCCGAGGGGCTCAAGGCGATCGGCTTCGACGGCTACGCGATCGGCGGGCTGGCGGTCGGCGAGACCGAGGCCGAGCGCAACGCGATGCTCGAGCACACCTGCCCGCAGTTGCCGGAAGACCGCCCGCGCTATCTGATGGGTGTGGGCCGTCCCGAGGACCTGGTCGAGGCGGTCGCGCGCGGCGTGGACATGTTCGACTGCGTGATGCCCACCCGCAACGCGCGCAACGGCCACTACTTCACCCGCTTCGGCGTCGTGCGCGTGCGCAACGCGAAGTACGAGCGCGACACCCGGCCGATCGAGGAGGGCTGCGACTGCGTGGCCTGCGCCGGCGGCTACACGCGCGCCTACCTGCGGCATCTGGACCGCTGCGGCGAGATGCTCGGGCCGATGCTCGGCACCCTGCACAACCTGCGCTACTACCAGCGGCTGATGGCGCAGATGCGCGAGGCGATCGCGCACGGCCGTTTCGCCGAGTTCCGCGCCCGGTTCCACGCCCTGCGCCGCGCGGGCGAGGGTGCGGCATAGGCGGTCAGGCCCGTAAGCGGGACCCATCGGCCTTCGCTGCAGCTTGCGTGACGTCCATGGATCCCCGCCGCTCATCCCGATCCTGTCGAAGGAATGCGGGGATGACGGGCGAAGGGCAGGGAGGCGGGTCTTCCCGACGGCATGGGCGCACGTGGGTTGCCGACGCGCGATGCCCCACCGGCGTCGTCCCGGCGAAAGCCGGGACCCATTGTCGTGCTCCCGCCACATGCAGGCCCTTCGCCCGGTCGCGCAACGAAGCGCTGCGCGGCAACCCGCAAGCGCTCGCCCCGCCTCACGACGCGCGCGCACGCCTCCGCCCGGCGCCGTCGGAACCCACGCCCGGTGAAGCCGCCGTGTGCGTGGCATAATCCCCGGCTATTTTCCGTGCCGGACCCTCGCGATGAACCTGCTCGACCTCCTGATCGCTCCCGCCTACGCCCAGACCGCGCAGCCGCAGGGCGGCGGCCTCGGCATGCTGCTGCCGATGCTGATCATCCTGCCGATCATGTACTTCCTGATGATCCGGCCGCAGATGAAGCGCCAGAAGGAGCACCGCGCGATGCTCGAGAAGCTCGCCAAGGGGGACGAGGTGCTCACCAACGGCGGCATCGCCGGAACCGTCGCCGAGATCGGCGAGAACTTCGTCAGCGTCGAGATCGCCGAGGGCGTGCGCGTGCGCGTGCAGAAGGCCGCGATCGCCCACGTCCTGCCCAAGGGCACCTTGAAGTCGGCCTAAGTCGCCGCCACGCCCTGACTCGACCGTAAGGCGCCGCCGGTGCGGCGCCGCAGGAAGCGCCCATGCTGACCTACGCACGCTGGAAGTACGTCGTGATGGTGCTCGTGCTGATCGCGAGCGCCCTCTACGCACTGCCGAACCTGTTCCCGCCCGATTCGTCGGTGCAGATCACCGCCAGCCGCAACGCGCCGGTCGACGCCGCGTTGCGCCAGCGCGTCGAAGGCGCGCTGCGCCAGGCGGGCGTCGCGCCGAAGGCGATCGAGCTGGAGGGCGACAACCTCCTGGTCCGGCTCGGCAACGCCGACCAGCAGGCGAAGGCGGCCGACGCGATCCGCCCGCTGCTGGGGTCGGACTACGTCGCCGCGCTCAGCTTGGCGCCGACCGCGCCGGACTGGCTCGATCGGATCGGCGCGCGGCCGATGCTGCTGGGCCTGGATCTGCAGGGCGGCGTGCACTTCGTGATGCAGGTGGACCGCGCGGCCGCGCTGGAGAAGCGGCTGGAGGCGGTGGCCGAGGACGTGCGCGGCGCGCTGCGCGACAAGCGCGTGGTGTACGAATCGGTCGAACGGCGCGGCAACGGCGTCGCGGTCACGCTCGCCAACGCCGGCGACGCCCAGCGCGCGCGGCAACTGATCCTCGACACGCTGAACACCGGCGCCCCCATCGGCGGCGAACCGCCGGCGAGCGTGCAGGGCGACGGACGCGAGCTGCGGGTGCAGCTTTCGGAGGGCGAGCTGACGCGCACCGCGGTCGACGCGGTCGAGCAGAACATCGGCACGCTGCGCAACCGCATCAACGCACTGGGCGTGGCCGAGCCGGTGATCCAGCGCCAGGGCGAGGAGCGCATCGTCGTGCAGTTGCCGGGCGTGCAGGACACCGCCCAGGCCAAGCGCATCCTCGGCGCCACCGCCACGCTCGAGTACCGCGCGGTGATCGGTACCGAGAGCGAGTGGATCGAAGCCGAACGGACCGGCGTCGCGCCGCCGGGCGCGAAGCTTTACCGCACCCGCGCCGGAACGCCCGTGCTGTTGAGCCGCCGCGTGATCGTCTCCGGCGACCAGTTGATCGGCGCCAGCTCCCTGCGCGATCCGCAGAGCGGCACGCCGGCGGTTTCGGTGCGCCTCAACAGCCTCGGCGGTTCGCGCATGTACGACTTCACCAGCCAGAACGTCGGCAAGCCGATGGCGGTGGTCTACATCGAACGCATCCCCGAGGTACGCACCGTCGACGGCAAGGAGGTCCGCTCGACCCGTGTGGACGAGGAGGTGATCTCGGTCGCCAACATCCAGGAGCCCTTCAGCAACCAGTTCCAGACCACCGGCCTCGCCAGCATGAAGGAGGCCGCCGATCTGGCGCTGCTGCTGCGCTCCGGCTCGCTCGCCGCGCCGATGGAGTTCGTCGAGGAGCGCGTGATCGGCCCCAGCCTGGGCGCCGAGAACGTCGAACGCGGCCTGCGCGCGGTGCTGTATTCGTTCCTGTTCGCGCTGGCGTTCTTCCTCGTCTACTACAGGATGTTCGGCGTCATCACCTGCCTTGCGCTGCTGCTGAACATGCTGATGCTGGTGGCGGTGATGTCGCTGTTCGGCGCCACCCTCACGCTGCCGGGTCTTGCCGGTATCGCGCTCACGGTCGGCATGTCGGTGGACGCCAACGTGCTCATCAACGAACGCATCCGCGAGGAGCTGCGCGCCGGCGTGCCGCCGCTGACGGCGATCGCCTCCGGCTACGACAAGGCCAGCGGCACGATCGCCGACGCCAACATCACGGCCATCCTGGCCGGCATCGCGCTGTACGCGTTCGGCACCGGGCCGGTGAAGGGCTTCGCGGTCGCGCTGATCGTCGGCATCCTGACCTCGATGTACACCGCCGTGTCGGTGTCGCGCGGCATCGCGACGCTGATCTACGGCCACCGCCGCAAGCTGAAGTCGATCGCGATCTGAGGGAGCCAGCATGAAGCCGTTCAACGTGTTCCCGTACGACAGCCGCTTCGATTTCATGCGGCTGCGCTGGGTTTCCCTGGCGGTCGCGCTGCTGCTGCTGCTCGCCGCGGTCGCCGCCATCGGCCTGAAGGGATTCAACTTCGCGCTCGATTTCACCGGCGGCATGGGCATCGAACTGCGGTTCGAGCGCCCGGCCGACGTCGACGCGGTGCGCACCCGCCTCACCCAGGCCGGTTACGACGGGGCGCAGGTGCAGACGCTCGGCACCGGCGCCGATCTGCTGGTGCGCCTGCAGCCCAAGCCCGGCCACGCGCTGGCGGAAACGCGCGCCGAGGTGCTGCGTCTGGTCTCCACGCCAGAGAATCCGGCCCAGGCCATCGGCGGCGAGTTCGTCGGCCCGCAGGTCGGCAAGGACCTGGCCGTCAACGGAATCTGGGCGCTGATCTTCGTCGTGGTCGGCTTCCTGATCTACATCTCGTTCCGGTTCGAGAAGAAGTTGGCCGTCGCCGCGGTGATGACGACCATGCACGACGTGGTGGTGGTCGCCGGCTGGTTCGCGTTCACCGGGCACGAGTTCGACCTCACGGTGCTCGCCGGCCTGCTGTCGGTGATGGGCTATTCGATCAACGACACGATCGTGGTGTTCGACCGCGTGCGCGAGAACTTCCGCTCGATGCGCGCCGATTCGCTGACCGTGCTGAACGTATCGATCAACCAGACGCTGTCGCGCACGGTGATCACCTCGTTCGTGGCGTTCCTGACCGTGCTGGCGCTGTATCTGTACGGCGGCGGTTCGCTGCGCGGCATGGCCGAGGCGCAGATCATCGGCATCGTGATCGGCACGCTCTCCACCATCTTCATCGCCTGTCCGCTGCTGACGCTCGGCTGGCTGAAGGTGAGCAAGCAGGATCTGCTGCCGAAGGCGCGCGACGAGGAGGCGCTGGCGCGGCGTCCGTAAGCGGCCCGCGAAGCTGGCCACGACGACGGGCCCTGTGGGGCCCGTCGCCGTTTTTTGCGCCAAGCCGATCGATAGCGACAGGGACGCCCGCTTCCCGCTTCCCGCTTCCCGGTTCCCGGTTCCCCGTTCCCGATTCCCGATCCCCGCCCTCAGTCGAACGCCGCCGCGTACCCCGTCTCGACGATCCTCTTCTGCAGCACGTCGGCGATCTTGACGTTGCCGGCGATCAGGCCGCGGCCGGCGGTGCCGCGGCCGTCCATCGGGCCGGTGGCGCGGCCGCGGAAATCGGAGACCTTGCCGCCGGCCTCGCGCACCAGCAGCACGCCGGCGGCGATGTCCCACGGCTTCACGCCGGCTTCGAAGTAGGCGTCGGCGCGGCCGCAGGCGACGTAGGCGAGGTCGAGCGCGGCCGAGCCGGTGCGGCGCACGTCCTCGGCTTCGGCCAGCAGCGCCTCCAGGCAGCGCAGGTGCGGCGCCACGCGCGCGCGCTCGCGCGGCGGGAAGCCGGTGATCAGCATCGCGCCCTGCAGGTCCTTGCGCTCGCCGATGCGGATGCGCTTGTCGTTGAGCGTCGCGCCGCCGCCGCGGCTGGCGGTCCACAGCTCGTTGCGCAGCGGGTCGAAGATCACGCCGTGCACCGGCTCGCCGTTCTCGACCAGCGCGATCGACACGCAGAAATGCGGGATGCCGTGCAGGTAGTTGCTGGTGCCGTCGAGCGGGTCGATCACCCACGTGTAGCGGCCCTTGCCCTGGGCGCCGCCTTCCTCGCCGAGGAAGGCGTAATCCGGCCCGGCCTTGCGCAGTTCGCGCACGATCTCCTTCTCGGCGGCCTCGTCCACCTCGCTGGCGTAGTCCATCCGGCCCTTCTCGACGATGTTGAGCGCATCGAGCCGGTTCATGTGCCGGATCAGCACGTTGCCGGCGGCGCGGGCGGCACGGACCATGAGCGTGACGGCGGGTTTCTGCACGGCGGGCAGCCTCGTGGGAGCAGGGCGGGGAGAAAGAACGAACCCGGCGCGAGGCCGGGGCGCGGAGTTTACCATTCGCGCCCATGAGCATTTCCTCAACCCAACCTCTCGACCGCGTGCGCGTCGTGCTGGTCGGCACCCAGCATCCGGGCAACATCGGGTCGGCCGCCCGTGCGCTGAAGACGATGGGCCTGCGCCGGCTGGTGCTGGTGTCCCCGGAACGCCCACCCAACGCCGAATCGACGGCGCTGGCGGCCGGAGCGGAGGACGTGCTGGCGGCGGCCGTCACCTGCGGCACGCTGGCCGAGGCGGTGGCCGACTGTCACCTCGTGCTCGGTTCGACCGCCCGCGCGCGCCGGATCGCGCTCGAGGAGCTGTGGCCGCGCCCGGCCGCCGCGCGCGCGCTCGACGCGGCCGCGGGCGGGGCGGAGGTCGCCCTGGTGTTCGGCCGCGAGCGCACCGGGCTGACCAACGAGGAGCTCGATCTGTGCCATGCGGCCGTGTTCATTCCGGCCGATCCGGGCTACAGCTCGCTCAATCTGGCCGCGGCGGTGCAGGTGGTCGCCTACGAATTGCGGCTGGCCTGGCTGGGCGGCGCCGGAGCGGCGCAGGCGCCTGCCCCGGCGACGGCGGCCGCCGACGCCGATCGCGAGCCGCCGGCGCCGCACGCGCAGATGGAGGCGCTGTTCGCGCACTTCGACGCCGCGCTCGAGGCGATCGACTTCCACAAAGGCCGCGCCCCGGAAGTGGCGATGCGCAAGCTGCGCCGCCTGCTGCTGCGGGCGGCGCCGGAGGAGCGCGAGGTGCGTCTGCTGCGGGCGATCCTGGCCGACGTGGAGCGGACCGCGCGGCTGGCGTCCGGGCGGAATTGAGCCGGCATCGCGACACGATTGCCGCGCCGACCCGGTTTTCGTTTAGGCTGCGAGCGTCTCGGAAGCAGGGGGCGGGGATGGGCGCAGCCGTCAGCCGGATCGCGGCGTGGGTGCTTTGCGCATTCGCGTTGGCGATCCCGCGCGTGGCCGCCCCGGCCACCGACGGGGGCGTGCTGGTGCTGGGCCGCATCAGCGACGACCCCAAGGCGCACTACGACCAGCTCAAGCCGCTGCTGGAGTACGTGGTCGCGCACATGGAGGATCTGGGCGTTCGCCACGGCCGGATCCTGATGGCGAAGGACGCCCAGCAGATGGCGAGTTACCTGCGGCGCGGCCGCGTCGACTGGGTCACCGAGACCGCCGGCTCGGCGATGCTGCTGGCGCAGCGCGCCGGAGCGCGGCCGCTGCTGATCACCGAGCGCGAAGGCGTCAGCCGCTACCACACCGTGTTCTTCGCGCGTCGCGACGGCGCGGTGGACGCGCTCGCCGATCTGCCCGGCCATTCGGTGGCGTTCCAGCGCCCGGCCTCGACCAGCGCCTACTTCGTGCCGGCCGCGACCCTGCTCGATCAGCGTTTCCGGCTCGAACTGCTGCTTTCGCCCACCGATGCCCCCGGCACCGGCGCGGTGGGGTATCTGTTCGCGCGCTCGGAACTCAACATCGCCACCTGGGTGCACAAGCGCCTGGTCGATGTCGGCGTGATGAGCAATCTCGACTGGAACAACCCGCGCCGCGTGCCGCCCGCGTTCCGCCCGGACCTGCGCATCATCGCGCGCACGCCGGACTACCCGCGCGCGGTGGAGATGGTGCGCGCCGATCTGGACCCGCGCATCGCCGCCCGCCTGCGCGAGGTGCTGCTGCGCGCGCACGCCGATCCGCAGGCGCAGGACGCGCTGCGGCGTTTCTTCGCGACCTCGCGGTTCCTGCCGGTCGACGACGCCGCGCGCCGGGAGCTGGAGCGCGTGTCCGCGGGCGTGCGCCGCGTCCGCGAGGAGGTCGAATGAGACTGCGCTACGGCCTGCAGGCGCGCTTCCTCACCGGCATGACCGCGGTGCTGGTGCTGACCCTGCTGCTGCTGGGCCTGCTGTGGCAGCGCCAGACCGCGATGCAGCGCGAGGTCGAGAGCATCAGCCGCGAAGTGCTGGACGCGATGGTGCGGCAGAGCGTGGAGCGCCGCGGTACCGCGACCGCGAACCAGCTCGCGCGCACGCTCGCCAACCCGCTGTACTACTTCGACCTCGACGCGATCGGCGACCAGACCCGTTCCGCGATGCGCCAACCGGGCATCGCCTACGTGCTGGTCTACGACGCCGACGGCAACATCATCCACGACGGTACCGAGGACATCGGCCGCTTCGGCCAGATCATGGCCGACCCGCTCGCCTCGCGCGTGATGGCCGCGCGCGAGCCGGCGGTGGTCTGGACCGATCGGGTGATGGACGCCTCCGCGCCGATCATGATCGGCAGCCAGCGCATCGGCGGCGTGCGTCTGGGCCTGGACCTGGCCAGCGCGCGGCGGACGCAGGAGGACGCGCTGCTCGGCCTGCGCACCCGCCTGGACGCGATGGCGCGGCGCCAGCTCGGCTGGATCGTGGTGCTGGGGCTGGTGCTGTTCGCCGCCGCCGCCGCCGCCCTGCTGCTGGTCCAGCGCTTCGTCGTGCGGCCGATCCGCGAGCTGGCGAGCGCGGCCGGCGAGATCGAGGCGGGCCGCTACGACACCGACACCCCGGCCAGCGTGCGCCACGACGAGATCGGCGAACTGGTGCGCGGCTTCCGCCGCATGCGCGACAGCATCGCGCGGCACGATCGCGAGATCCGCCACATCGCCTACACCGACGCGCTCACCGGCCTGCCCAACCGCACCGCGTTCCGCGACGTGCTCGAAGCGCGCATGGAGGAGGCGCGCAAGGGCGGCGCGGATCTGCAGATCGCGCTGCTGTTCGCCGACGTCGACGACTTCAAGCGCGTCAACGACACCCTCGGTCACGACGCCGGCGACGAGGTGCTGCTGCAGTGCGCCAACCGCATCCGCAACGCGGTCGACCGCCACGGCGGCGACCGCGCGATGCTCGCGCGCTTCGGCGGCGACGAGTTCGTGGTGATGCTCGAGGGCGTGGAGCTGCGGCAGACCGCTGCCCAGCTCGGCGCCGCCCTGGTGCGCGCGCTGGCCGAGCCGATCGCGGTCGAGGGTCGTCAACTGTTCCTGGGCACGTCGGTCGGCATCACCCTCTACCCGGACGACGCGCGCGACGCCGCGGTGCTGATGAAGAACGGCGACATCGCGATGTACCAGGCGAAGATCGCCGGCAAGAACTGCCATCGCTTCTACAACGCCACCATGAACCAGGCGATGGAGCGGCGCGTGTATCTCGAGCACGACCTGCGCGGTGCCTGGAACCGCGGCGAGCTGAGCCTGGCCTACCAGCCGATCTACCGGCTCTCCGACGGCGCGCTGGTCGGCGCCGAGACCCTGCTGCGCTGGCTGCATCCGGAGCTGGGGCTGGTGGCGCCGGCGGCGTTCATCGACGTCGCCGAGCAGAGCGGGGTGATCGAGACCCTGGGGCCGCTGGTGCTGGATGCCGCCTGCCGCGACGCGGCGCGCTGGCAGGCGGTGGCCGGCGAGGCCGGGCCGCTGTTCCTGTCGGTGAACGTCTCGCCGCGTCAGCTCCGCACCGGCGATCTGGCGTCGCTCATCGGCCAGTCGCTGGCCGATACCGGGCTGGCGCCGGCGCTGCTGCACATCGAGCTCACCGAGACCGCGGTGCTCGGCGACGAGGCGCACGTGAGCCGCCTGCTGGAGCGCATCCGCGAGCTCGGCGTGAAGGTGTGGCTGGACGACTTCGGCACCGGTTTCTCCGGCCTGAGCCATTTGCGCCGGGTGCCGGTGGACGGCGTCAAGATCGACCGCAGCTTCATCGCCGACATCCTGCACGACACCGACGACCTGGCGCTGACCGGCGCGATCATCTCGATGGCGCATTCGCTCGGCATCGTGGTGGTCGCCGAGGGCGTGGAGAAGGAGGGGCAGTACGCCGTGCTGCGCGAGCGCGGATGCGATCTGGCGCAGGGCTTCTGGCTGGGCCCGCCGGTCGGCGCCGAACAGTTCCTGAAGCTGCTCGACCCCGCCGAAGCCTGAGGCGCGTCGTCAGCCGGTCAGCCGCCCGACCCAGTCCGCGATCAGCGTGGCGATCTGCCCGGACAGCACACCGAACACCGCCACCGCCGCCGCACCGCCCGCCCATGCGGCCGCCATCAACCAGCCGTCGCGTTCCAGCAGCGCCAGCGCGAACAGCAGCAACAGGCCGCCGAAGATGTAGTTCGTCAGCGGGATCGGCAGCGCCAGCAGCACGCCCACCAGCACCACCAGCGTGCCGGAGACGCCGCTGGCGAGGCGGTGATCGAGCAGCCAGGCCGCGCGCGGACGCACCACGCGCTCCAGCCGCCTGAGGAACGGCGCGAGCAGGTCGCGGAAGCGCTTGAGGGTGTGCCGGTGCGGCCCGCGCCGGGCGACGAACTGCGGCAGCCACGGCCGCCGCAGGCCGACCAGCAGTTGCAGCCCGATCAGCACCGCGAGCGGGCCGCTGACGATGCCGCCGGCGCCGGGGATGGGGATGAAGGCCGGCAGCGCCGACACGAACAGCAGCATGCCGAAGGAGCGCTTGCCGAGGCCGCCGAACAGCGCGTCCAGGCGCAGGGCATCCTCGTCGGGGCCTTCGGCGAAGGCGTCGAGCAGGGCGCGCGTGCCCGCCTCGTCGAAGCGGGGATCAGCCGGCGGTCGCATCCGGGTCATCGTCGGAGGATGGCGCCCGCCTCAGCAACAGCTTGTCGACGCGCGGGCCGTCGAGGTCCACCACCTCGATCCGCCAGCCGTCCCAGTCGAACGCCTCGCCCACGTGCGGAATGCGGCCGAAGCGGGCGATCACCATGCCGGCGGCGGTGTGGTAGTCGTGCTCGTCCTCGCCGGGCAGGCGCCCGCCGCCGAGCAGCTCGCGCAGGTCCTCGCGCGGCAGCGCGCCGTCCACCAGCAACGAGCCGTCGGCGCGGTGCACCACCGGGTTCTCGTCCTCGTCGCCCTCCGGCGACTGGATGCGGCCAAGCACCGCGGTGAGGACGTCGTTCACCGTCACCAGGCCGGCGATGTCGCCGTACTCGTCGACCACCAGCGCCAGCGACTGCTGCTCCTCGCGGAAGATCTCCAGCAGCTTCAGCGCGTGGGTCGATTCGGAGACGAACAGCGGCTTGCGCAGGCGGTCGAACAGCGCCGGCGCGCCGCTCTGGATGCCCTCCAGCAGCGATTTGACCTCGAGGATGCCGAGCACGTCGCGGTCGCTCTCGCGGTAGACCGGATAGCGCGAGAACGGCGTCTCGCGCATCACCGCCAGGTTGTCGGCCAGCGGCGCGGCGGCGTCCAGCCAGGCGATGCGCGTGCGCGGCGTCATCAGGCTCTCGACCGTGCGGTCGCCGAGGCTGAGCACGCGGTAGACCATCTTGCGCTCGTCGGCGTCGATCACGCCCTGCTCGTGGCTCTCGCTCACCAGCAGGCGGATCTCCTCCTCGCTGATGTGCGCGCGGGCGTCGTCCTTGAGCCCCAGCAGGCGCAGCACGCCGCGGTTGATCGCACCCAGCGCCAGCACGGCCGGGCGCGCGGCGCGCGACAGGCCGTACAGCGGCAGCGCGACCGCGCAGGCGATCCGCTCCGGATTGGTCAGCGCCAGCCGCTTGGGCACCAGCTCGCCGAAGATCACCGAGCCGGCGGTGATCAGGCCCACCGCGGTGCCGATGCCGATCGGCTGCGCGTACTCGCGCACGAGCGGCATGCCTTCGCCCAGCCAGCCGGCGATCGCAAGGCCGATGCTCTCGCCGCCGAACACGCCGGTCAGCACGCCGATCAGGGTGATGCCGATCTGCACCGTGGACAGCAACTGGTCCGGATGCTCGGCCAGCAGCAGCGCGGTGCGCGCGCCGCGGCTGGTTTCGGCCATCTGCTTCAGGCGCAGCTTGCGCGAGGTCATCAGCGCCATCTCCGACATCGCGAAGAAGGCGTTGAGGACGATCAGGAAGACCACCACCGCCAGCTCAAGCATCCGCCGCGCTCCGGTCGTACGGCAGGCGCGCGCCCGGGGCGCGCGGAGCGGGAGGTCGGGAGGGCGTCGGGTCGTCGTCCATGCGGCGGCGGGGGCCCGGAGGGGGGTGTCCGGGAGCGGGCGATCTTAGCAGGCGCGGGCGGATGTGCCGGTGGCGAGCGCAAACGGTCATCGAGCGGTCATAATTCGCGCTTCGCCCCGCTGGCGCAGAGGCTTCCTGCGATGTTCTCCCTGCAAACCATCTTCGGCCAAGGCAACCAGTTCTACTCCCTGCTCGAGCAGGCGGCGGTCGCCGCGCACGACTCGACCAAGGCCCTTCACGCGATGCTGAGGGAGTCCAACCGCGAGCCCGCGCTGGACGCCTTCAAGCTGGCCCGCCAGCGCGAGCGCGAAGCCGCCGACCGCATCAGCCACGAGCTGGTCAACAGCTTCATCACGCCGATCGAGCGCGAGGACATCGAAGCGCTCGGCTCGGCGCTGTACAAGATCCCCAAGCAGGTCGAGAAGTTCGCCGACCGCTACGCGCTGGCGACCCAGCACCTGGCCCACATCGACTTCGCGCCGCGCGCGGCGATGCTGGAGAAGGCCGCCGACGTGGTGGTGCGGATGGTGCGGCAGTTGCCGAAGATGAAGCTCGAGCCGATGAAGGCGCTCAACGACGAGCTGCGCGCGCTGGAGAACGAGGCCGACCGCCTGATGCTGGAGCTGTACCGCGACATCTACTCCGGCAAGCTCGACCCGGTGCAGATGTTCCTGCTGAAGGAGTTCTTCGAGATCCTGGAGAAGGCGATCGACCGCTGCCGCGAGGCGGGCGTGGTCGCATACGAAATCGTGCTGAAGAACTCCTGAGGCCGCCGCCATGCTGACGCTGGTCCTGGTGGTCGTACTGGCCGCGCTCGTGTTCGAGTACATCAACGGCTTCCACGACACCGCCAACTCCATCGCCACCGTGGTCGCCACCAAGGTGCTGACGCCGCTCCAGGCGGTCAGCCTGGCGGCGTTCACCAACCTGGTCGGCGCGCTGTGGGGCACCGCGGTGGCGAAGACGATCGCCTCCGGCATCGTCGATGCCGGCGTGGTGGAGGTCACCTCGCAGATGATCCTGTGCGCGTTGCTGGGCGGGATCATCTGGAACCTGATCACCTGGTGGTGGGGGCTGCCGTCGTCCTCGTCGCACGCGCTGATCGGCGGACTGGTCGGCGCCGCGTTCGCGGCGGCGATGAACAACCCCGAGGCGATCGTGTGGTCCGAAGTGAAGGACCCCTGGTACAAGAGCGCGGGCATCCTGTGGAAGGTCATCGTGCCGATGGTGAGCTCGCCGCTGCTCGGGTTCGCCGCGGGCTTCCTGGTGATGGGCCTGCTGTTCGCGGCGATCGGCCTGATGGCGCGCAGCGGCGGTCTGGCGGCGCGCATCGCGCGGCCGCGCTGGGTCAATTCGATCTTCGGCAAGGCGCAGCTGGTCAGCGCCGGCGCGATGGGCTTCGCGCACGGCTCCAACGACGCCCAGAAGACGATGGGCATCATCGCGCTGACGCTGGTGGCCGCGCAGGCCGACGGCACGCTGGACAACCTGCCGTCGTGGCTGGCGTTCCTGCATCCCTCGCCGAATGCGCTCGCCAACAACGACATCGACGCCTGGATCAAGGTCACCTGCGCGATCGTGATGGCCGCCGGCACCGCGGCGGGCGGCTGGCGGATCATCAAGACGCTCGGCCACAAGCTGGTGAAGCTGCATCCGATCCACGGCTTCGCCGCCGAAACCAGCGCCGCCTCGGTGATCCTGGCGGCGTCGTCGCTGGGCATCCCGGTGTCGACCACGCACAACATCTCGTCGGCGATCATGGGCGTGGGCACCGCCAAGCGCTTCAACGCGATTCGCTGGACGGTGGTGGAGCGGATGATCTGGGCGTGGATCCTGACCATCCCGGCCGCGGGCGGCATCGCCTACGCGCTGTTCCACGGGCTGCGCTGGGCGGGGTGGGTCTGAGGGCGGGGAACGGGGAACAGGGAACAGGGAACAGGGAACAGGGAACAGGGAACAGGGAACAGGGAACAGCAGGGCTCGTTCCCCGTTCCCCGTTCCCCGTTCCCCCCTCTCAGAACAGATCGCCGTCGGACAGCGCCCGTTCCATGCGGTCGCCCATGCCGCCGATCTCGAGCACCAGGCGGTCGACTTCCGACAGGTTGAGCCCTTCGTACGGCCGGTTCTCGCACAACTGCAGGTGCGCGGTGCCGTCCAGGTCGCCGATCGCGAGATAGCCCACCCGGCTCTCCCAGTTGAACGCCAGCGCCTGGCGCGCATCGATGCCGTCCGCCGCGCCGATGGCGGTGCTCACGCGCAGGAACGGGCGGCCGTACTCGTCGTCGATCTCGGCGAGGAAGATCGACTGGTGACGCTGGCCGTTCTCCAGCGAGAGCTCGACCCAGGCGAGGCGGTCTTCCTCGAGCGTGACGCGGAAGCCCGCGGTGTGCAGGTGGCGGCGGATCTGTTCGAAGGTGCGCATGGGCTCGGCCGGTAGCGGTCGTGGCTATGCTACGCCGATGGGCGAGGAAAGCACCCGACGGATTCTCGACGCGATCCGCGCCGTGCCGCGCGGGCAGGTGGCCGGGTACGGCGAGATCGCGCGTCGCGCCGGCCTGCCGGGCCGGGCGCGCCTGGTCGCGCGCGTGCTGGCGGAAAACGACGACGCCACGCTGCCCTGGCATCGCGTGCTGCGCTCGGACGGGCGGATCGCGTTTCCGGAAGGCTCGCGCGGGTGGCGCGAGCAGTGCGCGCGGTTGCGCGCCGAGGGCGTGCGCGTGGAGAACGGGCGCGTGCGCGGCCAGGCCGCCGCGGCCACGCTCGACGAGCGGCTCTGGCGGATGGATTGAGGCGCAGCGGCGGCCTCGCCCGCGGAACACGGCGTTCGCGCCGCGGTGAACGGCCGAGCCGCTACCATGGCGCGACTGCGAGGACCCCCATGCTGCGCAACCTACCCCCCGTGACCCGGGCGTTGCTGATCGCCAACGCCGCGATGTTCGTCCTGCAATGGCTGCTGCAGGACAGCGAAGTGACGCTCGCGCTGATGCTGTGGCCGGTGGGCAGCGCCGGCACCTATCCGGGCGCGCCGGGGTTCGAGCCGTGGCAGCTCGTCACCTACGGCTTCCTGCACGGCAACCTGCCGCATCTGCTGTTCAACATGCTGGCGCTGCTGATGTTCGGCGCGCCGCTGGAGCACGTGTGGGGCGCGCGCCGCTTCCTGCTGTACTACCTGGTGTGCGTGGTGGGCGCGGCGTTGTTCCAGCTCGGCGTGGGCCTGTGGGCGGTGTCGGAGGGCGCGCCGGCGTATCCCACGGTGGGCGCGTCCGGCGGCGTGTTCGGGCTGTTGCTGGCCTACGGGATGCTGTTTCCGCAGCAGCGCGTGATGCTGCTGATCCCGCCGATCCCGATGAAGGCGCGCACGCTGGTGATCGTGTACGGCGTGATCGAACTGCTGCTCGGCGTGACCGGCCGGCAGCCGGGCGTGGCGCACTTCGCGCACCTGGGCGGGATGCTGTTCGGCTGGCTGCTGATCCGCTACTGGCGCGGGCAGCCGCCGTTCGGGCCGCGCCGGCGCAGGCCGCCGCCGCACATCCGCATCGTGCGCTGATCAGGGCGCGGGCAGCCGTTCCAGCCCGCACTGCGCGAGCACGCGCGGCCACGGGAAATGCGGCCCCGGGTCGCGCTTGCGGCGCACGCGCACGGCCGGGTCGTCGCTGGCCGGCACGTCCTCGCGGTCGAGATCCTCGTGGCCGGCGATCCAGCGCAGCGCGGGCAGCGCCCCGCCCAGCGCGCGCAGCAGGCGCACCAGCGCGTCGATCTGCGCATCCGGGTAGGGTTCGTCCATCGTCTGGTGGCGCGAGTCGAGCCAGTGCGGCCAGCGGCCGCGGTTGACCAGCTCGATGCCGACCGAACGCGCGTTGTAGCCGCGAACGTGGTGGGCGATGCGCCCGGGCGGTACGTACTGCTCGATACGGCCGTCGCGGTCGATGTAGAAATGCCCGCTGTTGCCGGTGCCGGAGGCCGGGTAGAGCACGCGTTCGCCGTACTCGCGCGCGGTGGCGAGGTCCGGCAGTTCGGTGCAGTGGATCACCGCCAGATCGATCGACTCCACGGGGCGCGCCTCCAGCCGTTCGGCATACGGGAGCCAGTGGAGGCGGACGGGAAGCGCGGTCAGGGGCTGCATGCGGGCCGATGCTAGCATCGCCACCCCGGCGCCCGACCGGCGACGTGCCGCACGCGCCACGCCCGATCGGCGATCATGGCGCCCCTTCTTTCCACGCCGGATCGCATGCGCGGACACTGCATCCTTTCCCACGGCTTCGAGAGCGGCCCGGACGCCGCCAAGGTGACGGCGCTGGCCGAAGCGGCCGCGCGGCTGGGCTGGACGCACGAGCGTCCCGACTACACCGACCTCGACGTCCGCCGCGAAGTGAGCGAGCTCGGCGACGTTCCGGCGCGCATGGCGCGGCTGCGCGCGCTCGCGCAGGCGGCCGGGGAGCGCGGTCCGCTGGTGCTCGCGGGCTCGAGCCTCGGCGCCTGGATCTCGGCGCGGGTGTCGCTGGAGGTGCCGGTGGCCGCGCTGTTCCTGATGGCGCCGCCGGTGCGGATGGGGCACGCGCCGGCGCTCGATGCGCGCGCGGTGCCGACTTCGATCGTGCACGGCTGGGACGACGAACTGATCCCGGTCGCGGACGTGGTCGCCTGGGCGCATGCGCGCCGCGCGCGCCTGCTGCTGGTCGACGACGGCCACCGGCTGTCCTCGCACGTGCGGGCGAGCGCGGAGGCGTTCGCCGCATTGCTGGCGTCGCTCGCGTGAGCCGCTTCTTCGCCAGTTGCGCCAAGGGCCTGGAGTACCTGCTCGTCGACGAGCTGGTCGCGCTCGGCTGCGCGCGCGCCACCGCCACCGTCGCCGGCGTCAACGTCGAAGGCACGCTGCGCGACGCGCAACGCGCGGTGCTGTGGTCGCGCCTGGCCAGCCGCGTGCTGTGGCCGCTGGCGACGTTCGACTGCGCCGACGAGCACGCGCTGTACGCCGGTGTGGCCGCGCTCGACTGGGAGGCGCACCTCGACCCCGACGACACGCTGGCGGTGGACGCGCACGTCGCCGGTCCCGCGCTCACCCACGCGCGTTACGCCGCGCAGCGGGTCAAGGATGCGGTGGTCGACGTGCTGCGCGCGCGCACCGGCCGCCGGCCGGCGGTGGACGTCGAAGCGCCCGGCCTGCGCCTGAACCTGGTGGTGCGCAAGGGGCGGGCGACGCTGTCGGTGGATCTCGGCGGCGGTCCGCTGCACCGGCGCGGCTGGCGCCGCGCGCAGGGCGAGGCGCCGCTGAAGGAGACGCTCGCCGCCGCCGTGCTGCTGCGCGGCGGCTGGCCGCAGGTGTACGCGCAGGGCGGCGCGCTGCTCGATCCGATGTGCGGCAGCGGCACGCTGGTGATCGAGGGCGCGCTGATGGCGGCCGACGTCGCTCCCGGCCTGCAACGCCACGGGGAAGCGTCGCCGACGCGCTGGCCCGGTTTCGACCTCGCGGCCTGGCGCGAACTGCACGCCGAGGCGCGCACGCGCGCGGACGCGGGACGCGCCAAGCTGCGGCGCGCGTTCCTCGGCCGCGACCTCGACCCGCGCGCCATCGCCGCCGCCCGCCAGAACGCCGAGGCCGCGGGCGTGGCCGATGCCATCGCCTGGGACGTCGGCGACGTGGCGGTGCTGGACGCGGCGCACCTCGCGCCGCTGACGGGCGACGGCGCGCCGCCGGCGACCGGGCTTGCGGTCGGCAATCCGCCGTACGACGCGCGGCTGGCCGCCGATCCGGCGCTGTACCGCGAGCTGGGCGATGCGCTCAGGCGCGCGGTGCCCACCTGGCGCGCCAGCCTGCTGTGCGGCGACGCGGAACTGGCGCGCGCCACCGGCCTGCGCGCGAAGAAGGCGTACACGGTGTTCAACGGCGCGCTCGAATGCGCGCTGATCGCGGTCGATCCGATCGCGCCGCCCGCGCGCGTCGAGCCCGAAGCGCCGCGCGAGCTGAGCGAAGGCGCGCGCATGGTGGCCAACCGACTGCGCAAGAACCTGCGGCACCTGAAGGGCTGGCGCGAGCGCGAGGGCGTGAGCTGCTTCCGCGCCTACGACGCCGATCTGCCGGAATACGCCGCGGCGATCGACGTCTACATCACCGACGAACCCGAGCCGCGCACCTTCCTGCATGTGCAGGAATACGCCGCGCCGGCCGAGATTCCCGAGGCCGACGTGCGCCGCCGCCGTAACGAACTGCTGGCCGCCGCGCGCGAGGTGTTCGAGGTGCCGCGCGAGCGCATCGCGCTCAAGACCCGCGCGCGCGGCAAGGGCGGCAGCAAGTACGGCCAGTTCGACCAGCGCGGCGAGTTCGTCGTCGTGCGCGAAGGGCGCGCGCGACTGCGGGTGAACCTGTTCGACTACCTCGACACCGGGCTGTTCCTCGACCACCGGCCGATGCGGCTGCGCCTCGCGCAGGAGGCGCACGACGCGCGCTTCCTCAACCTGTTCGCCTACACCGGCGCGGCGACCGTGCATGCCGCGCTCGGCGGCGCCCGCAGCACCGCCACGGTCGACCTGTCGGCCACCTACCTGCAGTGGTGCGCCGACAACCTGCGCGAGAACGGCGTGGGCGGCGCGCGCCACGCGCTGGTGCAGGGCGATGCGCTGGCCTGGCTGGAGGCCGACCGCGGCCAGTACGACCTGATCTTCTGCGACCCGCCGACGTTCTCGAACTCCAAGCGCGCCGAGGACTTCGACGTCCAGCGCGAGCACGTGCGCCTGCTGCGCGCGGCGGTGGCGCGGCTGGCGCCGGACGGGGTGCTGTACTTCTCCAACAACTTCCGCCGCTTCCGGCTCGATGCCGAGGCGGTCGCCGCGTTCGCGCAGTGCGAGGAGATCACGCCGCAGACGATTCCGCCGGATTTCGCCCGCGATCCGCGCATCCACCGCTGCTGGCGGTTGCGGCGGCGCTGAGCCGCCGCGCGCGCGTCACCACCAGCCCCACCACGGCCACGGCGCCGGGTGGGTGATGACGTCCACGCGCTCGCGCACCGGCCACAGGTAGACGACGTCGGCGTCGACGCGCGGGAAGCGGTAGTCGTAGCCGCCGATCTTGCGGTTCTCGTAGCCGCCGATGCGGCCGGTGAAGGTGACTTCGCGGTTCTTCTCGAACACCGCCGGGTCGTAGAAGCCCGCGCGGCAGGCGATGAAGCGGCCGCCGATCTCGTCGCTGGCCCAGCGCGGGCGGCCGTAGGCGTCCAGCGGCATCGACAGCATCTCGAAGCAGGTGCTGTTGGGCTGCGGCTCGACCGCGACGATGCGGCCGCCCCAGCGCACCGTGGTGCCGGTGGCGTCGCGCGCGGCCGCCTCGTGCGGGGTGATGGCGGCGTACTCGCCCTGCAGCGGGGTGGGCAGAGTGGTGCAGGCGGCCAGCAGGGCCGCGGCCAGGGCGGTGAGAGCGAGGCGGGTGGTCATCGGCGGTCTCCGGTGGGGCGGGGGCGGTGCGCGTGCAGCAGGCGCACCAGTTCGCGCTGTTCGCGGGCCGCGGCGGGCCCGGGGGTGCGGGCAGCGTAGCGCCAGTGCACGAAACGCCGACTGAGCGCCTCCAGCGCCGGCGCGAGGTCCGGGCGCTGCGCGGCCACGCGGGCCACCCAGTCGCCGGCCGGTTCGTGCGGCTCGCGGCCCAGGCCCAGCCGGCGGTAGCGCCGCTCCAGCCGGTGCCAGGCGCGCAGCACCGGGTCGGGCTCGCGCACGCCGCGCGCGCTCAGCCAGGCCATCCACAGCAGCGCCAGCGCGGCAGCGGCGGCGAACAGCGCGATCAGCGCGCCGCTGTCGAGGCGCTCGATGCCGAACGGACGCAGCAGCCGCTGCTGGCGCTGCGCGTCGTAGCCGAGCACGAAGTCGTTCCACGCCCGGCGCGCCCAGTCGCCCAGGTTGAACAGCGGCGTGGCGCCCGCGCCGAGCAGCCCCTCGGCGCCGGGCGCGCGGTCGTCGATGGTGTCGTAGATGCGCTCGGGCGCGACCGCGGCGGTCGGGTCCACCCGCACCCAGCCGCGGCGCGGCAGCCACACCTCGGCCCACGCATGCGCATCGGAGTTGCGCACCAGCCAGTAGTCGCCGAGCGGATTGCGGTAGCCGCCCGCATAGCCGGTGACCACGCGGGCGGGGATGCCGGCCGCGCGCATCAGCACCACGAACGCGCCGGCGTAGTGCTCGCAGTAGCCGGTCCGGGTGTCGAACAGGAATTCGTCGACCGCGTTGCGGCCCAGCGGCGGCGCGCTGATCGAGTAGGCGAACTCGCGCCGGAACCAGCCGAGCGCGCGGCGCACCACCGCCGCGTCGTCGTCGCCGGCCTCGGCGCGCCAGCGGCGGGCGAGGGCGAGCGTGCGCGGGTTGTAGTCCGGCGGAAGCTGCAGCGCCATGCGCAGCACCATCGGCGTGAGCTTGTCCTCGAAGCGCACCGGCGGCGCGGATTCCAGCCGCCAGCGGGTGAGTCCGCTGAGCGGGCGCAGCGTGCTGAGCGTGTGGCCGAAGGTGAACCGCGTGCCGGCCGGAGCGGCGAGCGGCACTTCGAGCGCCGGCAGCTCGCGGCGGTCGGTCGGCTCGACTTCCAGTTCGTAGCGCCAGCGCGGGCGTCCGGGCTGCGGCGGCGGCACCGGCGCGGCGGCGAGCCAGTCCGGCCGCGACCACGTGCGCCCGTCGTAATGCCACAGCACCGGGCCGCGCCAGTACATCGCCGACTGCGGCGGCGCCGCGCCGAAGAACCGCACGCGCAGTGCCGGCGTGTCGTCCGGCAGCAGATCCAACCAGTCGCCCGGCGACATCCGGTCCGACAGCCCGGTGCGCGCCAGCGCCCGTTCCGGCACGCCCCACATCGGCGCGGCCAGGCGCGGGAACAGCCAGAACGCCGCCAGCGCCAGCGGCAGTCCGATCGCCACCAGCCGGCCGACCTGCGCCAGGCTGCGCGCCAGGGCGCGCGGCGCGGCATCGCCCGTCTCCAGCTCCGCCAGCCG
Source organism: Vulcaniibacterium thermophilum (assembly GCF_007923255.1). GTDB lineage: Bacteria > Pseudomonadota > Gammaproteobacteria > Xanthomonadales > Xanthomonadaceae > Lysobacter_F > Lysobacter_F thermophilum. The sequence continues at coordinate 199,259 of NZ_VOHJ01000001.1, forward strand.
CTGCAGCGCCGTCAGCGCCGCCAGCGCGCCGAGCAGTCCGAGCGCCAACGGCAGCGGTCCCTGATCCAGCAGGAAGGTGCCGAACGGCGCGAACAGCGAAAAGCCGATGAAACTGCGCGCATCGCGCACCTGCGTCATCTCCGCCGGCTTGAGCGCCAGCATCGCCGCCAGCAGCGCGCTGCCGGTGTCGCGCCCGAGCTGGAAGCGGCTCTGCGCCAGCATCACGCCGAGCACGGCCAGCGCCAGCAGCGCGCGCAACGCCGCCGGCATCGGACCGCGCGCGCTGAGCGCGACGATCAGCACGCCGCCGACCGCGATCGGCGCCGACAGCGTCGGCGGCAGCGTGAGCAGCAGCGGCAGCAGGCACAGCGCGCCGGCGGCGAGCGTCCAGCGCCGGGTGGGCGCATCGAGCGGAACCGGCGTGCGCTCAGCCATCGGGCATCAGCGCCAGTGCGCGCAGGCAGGCGTGGCGGTGCGCCTCGCCGCGGTCGGGTCCGAGCTCGGGCTGGCCGGGCAGGCGCAGACGGTAGCGGCGGCCATCGCGCTCGGCCTCGTCCACCCATCGCGCCAGGCGCGCGATGCGCGGCTCGACGTCGAGCGTGGGCAGCGCGGTCCAGTCCAGCACCACCTCGGCGCCGAGCGGCTGCTCGAACTCGCGCACCAGCAGCGCATCGCGCCGCGCCGAGGCCTTCCAGGCGATCGCGCGGCGCGCATCCCCGGCGCGGTAGGCGCGCAGGTGGTGGACGTCGTCGCCGGCCGGATGCAGCCGTGTCTGCGCGATCTCGCCGGCGCCCTCGGGCAGCGGCGGGCCGTCGGTTTCGGGGCGCGGGTACACCAGCAGGGGGCGCTCGGGCCAGACGTAGGCCCAGGCGCGCGCCAGCCCGAGCGGACGGGTGGTCCACACGCGCAGACGGGGCACGTCCAGCCAGCCGCGGCGCTCGGTCGGCAGCGTCCATCCGGTTTCGCCCAGCCCCTGGTCGAGATGCAGCACCGCCGCCGGCGCCGCGGCGGTGACGCCGTCGTCGTCCACGCGCAGCCCGCGGCGGATGCGGCCCGGCGCCGCGCGGACGTGGATGCGCAGGTGCAGGGGTTCGCCGGCGGGGACCGGCTCGGCGTCGATCGCGGTCACCGACAGGCCCGAGAGCTGCAGGTGGGCGGCGACCAGGCTGGCCAGACCCGCGCCGGCCAGCAGCAGCGCGAGCAGCAGCGCCGGGTTGTTGTTGTAGTTGAGCGCTCCGGCCGTCATCGCCGCCAGCAGCGCGGCGTAGAACAGGCCGAAGCGGGTCGGAAGCACGTAGATGCGACGGCGGTCGAACGCGGCCGGAAGCGGCTCGGGCTCGCGCGGCCGGACCCAGCGGCGCATCGCGGCGATCGCACGGCGCGCGGGCATCCTTCAGTCCACCGGCACCGCGTGCAGGATCTGCTTGGCCAGCTGAGCGCCGCTGCCGGCATCGGCGTCGGTCACCAGCCGGTGCGCGGCGACCGGCAGGAACAGCGTCTGCACGTCTTCCGGCACCACGTGGACGCGGCCGAGCAGCATCGCGTGGGCGCGCGCGGCCCGCAGCAGCGCCAGCCCGGCGCGCGGCGACAGCCCGACGCGCACCCCCGGATGGCGGCGGCTGCGTGTCAGCAGCGCCTGCACGTAGGCGATCAGCGCGTCGCTGGCGTGGATCGCGTTGACCGCCCGCTGCGCGGCGCGCACGTCGTCGGTGCCGAGCGCCGGCATCAGTTGCGCGATCATCGCCCGGCGGTCGACGCCGGCCAGCAGCTCGCGTTCGGCCTGCTCGTTCGGATAGCCCAGCGCCAGGCGCAGCAGGAAGCGGTCGAGCTGCGAATCCGGCAGCGGGTAGGTGCCGGAGAGATCGACCGGGTTCTGGGTGGCGATCACGAAGAACGGCTCCGGCAGCGTGTGGGTGACGCCGTCCACCGTCACCTGGTGCTCGGCCATCGCTTCCAGCAGCGCGCTCTGCGTGCGCGGCGGAGCGCGGTTGATCTCGTCGGCCAGCAGCACCTGGGCGAACACCGGACCGGGATGGAACTCGAAGCGGCGCGCCTGCGGATCGAACACCGACACGCCGACCACGTCGGCCGGCAGCAGGTCGGAGGTGAACTGCACGCGCTGGAACTCCAGCCCCAGCGTGGCGGCGAGCGCGTGCGCCAGCGTGGTCTTGCCCAACCCCGGGAGATCCTCGATCAGCACGTGGCCGCCGGCCAGCAGCGCGACGAACGTCAGCCGCACCTCGTGCGGCTTGCCGAGCACGATGCCGTTGACCTGCGCCAGCGCGCGTTCGAGGGCGGCGCGCAGGCCGTCGGGTAGCATGGCCGCCGCGGTGGGGTGTGCCGCCATCGTGATCTCCTTCGAGGCGACCGGCGCGCATCGCCGGCCACGGGCCGTCCGCCCGCCCAGAGTGTAGCGAGGACGCGAGTCGATGCAGGACGAAGGTCAGCGCGCGCGACGCGCGTTCTGGACGCTGTGGACGCTCGTGCTGGCGGCGAAGATCGCGCTCGCCGCGCGCCTGCCGCTGTTCGTCGACGAGGCGTTCTACTGGCAGGAAGGGCAGCATCTGGCCTGGGCGTACTCCGATCTGCCGGGGCTTACGGCCTGGCTGACGCGCCTGGGCGTGGAGCTGGGCGGCACGCACCCGCTGGCGTTGCGCGCGCCGTTCCTGGCGATCGGCGCGCTCGTGCCCTGGCTGCTGGCGCGGCTGGCGATGCGCGAGTACGGGGCCCGCGACGGATGGCGCGCGGGCACGCTCGCGCTGCTGCTGCCGTTGGCCGGAACGCTCGGCCTGCTGGCGCTGCCGGACGTGCCGATGGCGTTGGCGACGGTGCTGTGCCTCGACGCCGGCGCGCGCCTGCTCAAGCGCGCGAGCGCGTCCGCATCGCTCGAACTCGCGGCCGGGCTGGCGATCGGCGCGCTCAGTCACTACCGGTTCCTCGGCGTGATCGCGGTGGGGCTGGCGGCGCTGCTGATGCTGCGCGACGGACGCCGCGTCTTGCGCCATCCGTGGGTGTGGGCCGCGATCGCGACCGGCGCCGCCGCCTGGACACCGCTGGTGCTGTGGAACCTGCACAACGCGGATGCGGGCCTGCGCTTCCAGTTGCTCGACCGCCATCCGTGGGCGTTCCATCCGGACGGCGCGCTGTTCGTGCTGGTGCAGGCCGCGGCGGTCACGCCGCTGCTACTGGCGGCGCTGCTGGTCGCGGTGCGCCGCGGCGCGCAGGACGCGGCGCCGGTCTCGCGCTACTTCGCCGCGCTCGGCGGCCTCACCGTGTTCGGCTTCTTCGCGCTGGGCTTCTTCGCCGACAACGAGCGCGTCAGCTTCCACTGGCCGCTGCCGGGGTATCTCGCCTTGCTGCCGCTCGCGCCGCGCGTGCTGGACGCCTGGCCGCGTACGGCGCGCGTCGCCACGCTGGCCCTCGCCGCGCTGGGACTGGCCGGTGCGCTGGGCTATCACCTGACCGCCGCGCGCGCGGATCTGCGCGAGCGTCTTGCCGGCACCAAGGCGTATCCCGCCAACTTCGCCGGGTGGCGGCCGCTCGCCGATGAGGTGCGTCGCACGCTCGCCACGCTGCCGCCGGGCACGCGCGTGATCGCCGACAACTTCAAGGTCGGCGCCCAGCTCGGCTTCGCCCTCGGCGATCCGGACATCCCCGTGCTCGATCATCCGCTCAACCACAAGCATGGCCGCGCGCCGCAGTTGCGTCTGTGGGGGCTGCGCGCCGACCGGCTGCCGGACGAGACGCCCGTGCTGCTGGTGGCCGGCACGTCCGACGTGCGCCTGCGCGATCTGCCGGCCTACTACCACGCCCTGTGCGCACGCCTCGGCCCGCTGCCGCCGCCGCGCGTGCTGCACGTGGACCGCGGCGAGCAGCGGTTCCTGCTCTTCCGTTTCGATCCCGGCGCGCCCCGCGCGGGCTCCTGCCGCACGCCGGCGATGGCGTGGATCGACGTTCCGGCCGAAGGCGGGCGCGTGCCGCGCCGCTTCGTGGTGCGCGGCTGGGCGTTCAAGGACGGCGTCGGCCTGGACCGGGTCGAAGTGACGCTCGACGGACGGGTGGTCGCGCAGGCGCGCTACGGAACGCCGGATCCGGGGCCCCGGCAGCGGTGGCCGTTCTCGAACGATCCGCAGCACCCGCAGGTCGGTTTCCAGGCGCAGGTCGATGCGCGCCGCCTCGCGCCGGGGCGCCACCGGCTCGGCCTGCGCCTGCACGGGCGCGACGGCAGCGTCGAGCCCTGGCCGGAGCAGGCCATCGAACTGCGCTAGGGCAGCGCGAATCCGGCCTCGCGCAGGAGCTGCGCGGTGGCGATCAGCGGCAGGCCCACCAGCGCGGTCGGGTCGCACGTTTCGATCGCATCGAACAGGGCGATGCCGTAGCCCTCGGATTTGAAGCTGCCGGCGCAGTCGAACGGCCGCTCGGCATCGACGTAGCGCTCGATCTCGGGATCGGTCAGCGCGCGGAAGCGCACCACGGTGGTATCGAGCTGCTCGGCCACGATACGGCCATCGCGCGCCAGGCAGACCGCGGTATGGAAGGCCACCGCCCGTCCCCGCATCGACCGCAATTGGCCGATCGCGGCGTCGCGCCCGCCGGGCTTGCCGAGCGGGCGCTCGCCGAGCGCCGCCACCTGGTCCGAACCGATCACCCACGCCTGCGGCCGCCGCGCCGCCACCGCCTGCGCCTTGGCGCGCGCCAGGCGCATCGCCAGTGCGACCGGCGGCTCGCCCGGCTGCGCCGTCTCGTCGACCTCCGGACGCTCGGTGTCGAACGGCAGCCGCAGCCGCGCCAGCAGTTCGCGGCGGTAGGCCGACGTGGACGCGAGGATCAGCGGCGCCATCGGACGGGGGCCGACTCAGGTCATCGGTGCGCGGGCGCGCTCGATCCGGTCGAGCTGGTCGTCGATCCGGCCGCGGGCCTGGTCGATGCTGGCCCGCACGCGGTCGAGCTGCTCGATGCTGGCGCTGGCGCCGTGGTCGCGCAGCCACAGCCGCTGCCGCAGCATCTCGCGCAGGGCATCGCCCACCGGATCGCGCTCGCGCTCGCCGACCACCGCCTCGATCTCGGCGCGGGCCACCCGCAGGCGCTCCTCGAGCGCATCGGCCGCGTCCAGCACCTGCCGCAGGGCGCGTTCCCGGCGCGACGGCCGGTGCGCGCGGACCAGGAGGATCGCCGCCGCCACCGCGGCCAGGCCGGACAACAGGAGCAGGAACGTGGACAGAGGCGGCAGCGGCTGGGGAACGGACGGGAAGTCTGCGCGACCGGGTCAGTGTGGCGCAAATGGCGGTCGAGGGCCGGTCAATCCGCGCCGGTTTGACACGTTCCGGGCGGCTCCCTACCATTTCGCGTCTTATGTCAGCGGGTACTTCGGCAGGGCGCAGGCCCGAGGCGGTCGACGCCTGGCGCATGGTGTCCGGCCGGCGCGGGGTCGAGGGGCAGTTGCCGCTGTCGTCGATGCCGCGCCTGGGCGGGTTGCTGGTCGACGGCGAAGGCAGCGTGCGCTACGCGCTGCAGTTCGACCGCGACGCCCTGCAGGTCGCCTACGTCGAGCTGCGCGCCGAAGCCGAATTGCCGTTGACGTGCCAGCGCAGCCTGGAACGGTTCCTGCTGCCGGTGCGGATCGTGCAGCGGCTCGGCCTGATCCGCGACGAGGCCGAGGAGGCCGCGCTGCCGGCCGGCTACGAGCCGCTGCTGGTGCCCGAGGACGGCATGCTCGATCCGGCCGAACTGGTCGAGGACGAGCTGATCCTGGCGGTTCCCGCGGTGCCGGTGGCGCCCGGCAGCGAGACGGTCGAGCGCGAGTTCGGCCCTGCGACGGAGGAGGCCCCGCGCCCCAATCCGTTCGCCGCGCTGGAAGCGCTGAAGAAGAACAAACCGAGCTGAACCGCGCGAAGGCGCGAAACACCGGGCGCATTCGCGCCGCAACCGATTCACCTGGAGCAAGACCATGGCCGTTCAGAAGTCCCGCGTCACCCCGTCCAAGCGTGGCATGCGCCGTTCGCACGACGCGCTCACCAGCAAGCAGCTCGCCACCGATCCGACCAGCGGCGAGACCCACCTGCGCCACCACGTCACCGCCGACGGCTACTACCGCGGCCGTCGCGTGATCGAGCCGAAGACCAAGATCGTCGACGAGGAGTAAGCGTCGGTGCCGTGTCCGCACGGCCCGCGCCATCCATCTTCGTGAGGCTCTGACCGGAAGAGGGGAACGGTCAGGCGTCCGGCCGGCGACGCCGGTCCGCAAGCGGCACTCCCCTGCGCCGCGCAAGCGCCCGAGGCGTTTGGCGGCGGCGTCGCTGGAGCGGTGATGAGCGAACGTATCTATTCCCGCATTGCGGGAACCGGCAGCTACCTGCCGGAGAAAGTGCTGACCAACGATGACCTGGCGCAATTCGTCGACACCAGCGACGAATGGATCACCGCCCGGACCGGCATCCGCGAGCGGCACGTCGCCGCCGAGGGCGAGACCACCTGCGATCTCGCCTACCAGGCGGCCATCCGCGCGATGGAGGCGGCCGGCGTCACCGGCGCCGATCTGGATCTCATCGTCGTCGGCACCACCACGCCCGACCTGATCTTTCCGTCCACCGCCTGCCTGCTGCAGGCGCGGCTGGGCGCCAGCGGCTGCGGCGCGTTCGACGTCAACGCCGCCTGCTCCGGCTTCATCTACGCGCTGACGGTCGCCGACCAGTTCATCCGCGCCGGCACGGTGAGGACGGTGCTGGTGGTCGGCAGCGAAACGCTCACCCGCATGCTGGACTGGGGCGACCGCTCCACCTGCGTGCTGTTCGGCGACGGCGCCGGCGCGGTGGTGCTCAAGGCCGACCGCGAAACCGGCATCCTCAGCACCCACCTGCACGCGGACGGCGCGAAGAAGGAGCTGCTGTGGAACCCGGTCGGCGTCTCCGCCGGCTTCAAGCCCGGCGAGAAGAACGCCGGCGTGCGCGTGCTGATGACCGGCAACGAGGTCTTCAAGCACGCGGTGAAGGCGCTCGACTCGGTGGTCGAGGAGACGCTCGAAGCCAACGGCCTCGACCGCCACGACATCGACTGGCTGATTCCGCATCAGGCCAACCTGCGCATCATCGAAGCCACCGCCAAGCGGCTGGACATGCCGATGGACCGCGTGGTGGTCACCGTCGACCGGCACGGCAACACCAGCTCCGGTTCGGTGCCGCTGGCGCTGGACGAGGCGATCCGCTCCGGCCGCGTGCAGCGCGGTCAGTTGCTGCTGCTGGAAGCCTTCGGCGGCGGCTTCACCTGGGGCGCCGTTCTGCTGCGCTACTGACGCCGTGCAGAAGCGGCTTCAGCCGCGACAACGGTTGCAGGATCGCGGGGCGCACGTCGCGTGGGCCGGACCATCCGCGCGGGCGCGGCCCTGTTCGCGCGACCCGAGCGTACGGGCCGGTACAGACAATCGTGCGGACCTGCCCGTATCATCGCGCTCCGTTTCGCCACTGGATTCCCGCGTGAGCGCTTCGCAACTCGCCTTCGTGTTCCCTGGCCAGGGCTCGCAGTCGCTCGGCATGCTCGCCGAGCTCGGCGAGCGCCACGCCCTCGTGCGCGAGACCTTCGCCGAGGCCAGCGAGGGCGCGGGCGTGGACCTGTGGGCGCTGGCGCAGCAGGGCCCCGAGGACCAGCTCAACCGCACCGAGTTCACCCAGCCGGCGCTGCTGGCCGCGGGCATCGCGGTGTGGCGCGTGTGGCAGGCCTGCGGCGGCGCGCAGCCGGCGCGGCTGGCCGGCCACAGCCTGGGCGAATACACCGCGCTGGTCGCCGCCGGCGCGCTGACGCTGGCCGACGGCGCGCGCCTGGTGCGCCTGCGCGGCCAGCTCATGCAGGACGCCGCCCCCGCCGGCACCGGCGCGATGGCCGCGGTGCTCGGCGCCGAGGACGCGCTGGTGCAGGAGGTCTGCGCCGCGGCGTCGGGCGAGGAGGTGGTGGTGCCGGCGAACTTCAATTCGCCCGGACAGATCGTGATCGGCGGCCATGCCGCCGCGGTCGACCGCGCGCTGGCGATGCTGGCCGAGCGCGGTGTGCGCAAGGCGGTCAAGCTCGCGGTGAGCGTGCCTTCGCACACGCCGCTGATGCGCGAGGCCGCCAACCGCCTGAGCGATGCCATGTCCACGCTCGATTGGCGGGCACCGCAGTTGCCGGTCGTGCAGAACGTCGACGCGCAGGTGCGCGACAGCATCGAATCGATCCGCGACGCGCTGGTGCGCCAGCTCTATCTGCCGGTGCGCTGGACCGAATGCGTGCAGGCGCTCGCCGCCGCCGGCAGTACGCGCATCGCCGAATGCGGCCCGGGCAAGGTGCTCGCGGGTCTCGTCAAGCGCATCGACAAGGCGCTCGACGCACGCGCGCTCGGCACGCCTGCAGAGCTCGATGCGGCGTTGGCCGACTGGAAACTTTGATCCGGGCCACGGATCACCACGGATAAGGCGCGGATACGAGCGATGCACTGCGGTCACGCCGCGCTACCGCATGACGGATCCTTGCGCTCTCCGTGCGGAACCGCATCCGTCCGTGGCTCAAACATCATCCAGGGAGAATGGGAATGACCCAACCGCTGAAGGGTGAAATCGCGCTGGTTACCGGCGCCAGCCGCGGCATCGGCGCCGCCATCGCCGACGAACTGGCCGCGCAGGGCGCGACCGTGATCGGCACCGCGACCAGCGAGAGCGGCGCCGCCGCGATCGGCGAGCGTCTCGCGCCGCACGGCGGACAGGGCCGCGTGCTGAACGTGACCGACGGCGCGGCGATCGACGCGCTGATCGACGCGATCGCCAAGGAGATCGGCCCGATCGGCATCCTCGTCAACAACGCCGGCATCACCCGCGACAACCTGCTGATGCGGATGAAGGACGAGGACTGGCAGGCGATCCTCGACACCAACCTGACCAGCGTCTACCGCACCTGCAAGGCGGTGATGCGCGGCATGATGAAGGCGCGCAAGGGCCGCATCATCAACATCGCCTCGGTGATCGGCGTCACCGGCAATGCGGGCCAGGCCAACTACGCGGCGGCGAAGGCCGGCATCATCGCCTTCAGCAAGTCGCTGGCGCGCGAGATCGGCAGCCGCAATGTCACCGTCAACGTGGTCGCGCCGGGCTTCATCGACACCGACATGACCCGCTCCCTGCCGGAGGACGCCAGGAACGCGATGCTCGGCCAGATCGCGCTCGGCCGCTTCGGCGAGCCGGCCGACGTCGCCCGCGCGGTGGCGTTCCTGGCCGGCCCGGCCGCCGCCTACATCACCGGCGAGACGCTGCACGTCAACGGCGGCATGTACATGCCCTGAGCCGCCACGGGGCGCGGTCGGCCCCGCCCGGGCGGTTGCACGGCCCGGTTTCCACTACACTATCCCTTTGATTCAACCCTCCCGAGAGGAGCCATCACATGAGCAGCATCGAAGAGCGCGTCAAGAAGATCGTCGTTGAACAGCTTGGCGTCAAGGAAGAGGAAGTCACCAACAACGCTTCGTTCGTCGACGACCTCGGCGCGGACTCGCTCGACACGGTCGAGCTGGTCATGGCCCTCGAGGAAGAGTTCGAGTGCGAGATCCCGGACGAAGAGGCCGAGAAGATCACCACGGTCCAGCAGGCGATCGACTACATCAAGGCGCACGTCAAGGCCTGATCCGATCGCGGACGGCGCCGCTTGCGCGGTGCCGTCGTTCCGGGGCCGCGTCCGCGCGGCCCCGTGCGTTTGGGGCCGCGTACGGCCCCGTACCCACGAGCCGACCGCCGTGGGCAGCCGGCGCAGCGGGCGCCGGCACCAAAGGCCGGCGCGCCGCCGGCGAGGTCACGACACACTCTGGAGTCCGTCATGTCGAAACGCCGCGTAGTGGTCACCGGGATGGGCATCGTCTCCCCGCTTGGCAACGACCTCGCCAGCACCTGGGACGGCATCGTCAACGGCCGCTCGGGCATCGCCCCGGTGACGCATTTCGATGCGTCCGGCTTCCCGACCCGCATCGCCGGCGAGATCCGCGATTTCGACGTCACCCGCTGGGTGAGTCCGAAAGACGCCAAGAAGATGGACCCGTTCATCCACTACGGCGTGGCCGCCTCGCTGATGGCGATGGAGGACGCGGGCCTGAAGGTGGACGAGTCCAATGCCGACCGCATCGGCGCGCTGATCGGTTCCGGCATCGGCGGCATCCTCGGCATCGAGGAACAGGCCATCAAGTACCACGAGGGCGGCCCGCGCAAGATCTCGCCGTTCTACGTGCCGAGCACGATCATCAACATGCTGCCGGGGCAGGTGTCGCTGCTCACCGGCATCAAGGGGCCGAACTTCTCGGCCGTGTCCGCCTGCGCGACGTCGAACCACTCGATCGGCGTGGCGATGCGGATGATCCAGTACGGCGATGCCGACGTGATGCTGGCCGGCGGCGCCGAGCGCGGATCCTCGCCGACCTCGATGGGCGGCTTCTGCGCGATGAAGGCGATGTCCACCCGCAACGACGAGCCGGCGAAGGCATCGCGTCCGTGGGACAAGGACCGCGACGGCTTCGTGCTCGGCGACGGCGCCGGCGTGCTGGTGCTGGAGGAATACGAGCACGCGAAGGCGCGCGGCGCGCGCATCTACTGCGAGCTGGCCGGTTTCGGCGCCAGCTCCGACGCCTACCACATGACCGCGCCGAGCGAGGACGGCGAGGGCGCGGCGCGCTGCATGATCGCGGCGATGAAGGATGCCGGCGTCAATGCCGACGAGGTCGGCTACCTCAACGCGCACGGCACCTCCACGCCGCTCGGCGACGTCGCCGAGACGCTGGCGATCAAGCGCGCGCTGGGCGAGCACGCCTACCGCACGATGGTCAGTTCGACCAAGTCGATGATCGGCCACCTGCTGGGCGCGGCCGGCGGCGCCGAGGCGATCTTCTCGGTGATGGCGCTGCACACCGGCATCATTCCGCCGACCATCAATCTCGACGAGCCCGGCGAGGGCTGCGACCTCGACTACGTGCCGAACGTGGCGCGCGAGGCCAAGGTCGACGTGGCGATGTCGAACGGTTTCGGCTTCGGCGGCACCAACGGCACGCTGATCTTCCGGCGGATCTGAAGAAGCCGGGCTTGGGACTTCGGCTTTCGGGATTCGGCGCGCCGCAGCTTCGCTCTCCCGAATCCCGAATCCCGATCCCGCATCCCACCCGATGATCCTGACCCGCGCGCTGCCCGCCGGCTTCGACCTGCTGGCGCTGCACCGGCTCGCGCCGCAGCGCTATCCGGTGCTGCTGGAGTCGAGCGCGCACGGCACCGCGCAGGGGCGCTGGGATCTGCTGCTGGCGACGGGCGGCGAAGCGCTCGTGTGCGGGCGCGATGGCGTCACCCGCGACCACACCGGACGCGCGCTGCCCGGCGGCTTCCTGGATGCGCTCGACGCCGCCTGGCAGGCGTTGCGGGTGCCGCGCGACGAACCGCGCTGGCCGTTCCGCGGCGGCTGGGCGTTGCTTTTGGCCTACGAGCTGGCGGGCGAGGTCGAGCCGGTGCTGCGCCTGCCGCAGGCCGAAGGCGCGCTGCCGGTGGCGATCGCGCTGCGCTGCCCGGCGGCCGTGCTGCGCGATCGCGTGACCGGCGAATGCGTGGCGGTGGCGGAGCCCGAACACGCGGCGCTGCTCGATGCGATCGAAGGCGATGCGCGGGCGGCGGGCGAAGTCGCACCGCCGGCGTGGACGCCGCCGGTCGCGCTCGAGGAGGACGCGCCCGCGCGCTTCACCGACGGGGTCGCGCGCGTGCTCGACTACCTCGCCGCCGGCGACGTGTTCCAGGTGAACCTGTCGCGCGGCTGGCGCGCGCGTTTCGCGCAGGCGCCGGAGCCGGCGGCGCTGTTCGCGCAGTTGCGGCGCCACAACCCCGCTCCGTTCGCCGGCCTGTTCGCGCAGGCCGACTGGGCGGTGGTGAGCTCTTCGCCGGAGCGGCTGGTCGCGATCCGCGGCGAGAGCGTGGAGACGCGTCCGATCGCCGGCACCCGGCCGCGTCTGCCGGGCGACGACGAGGCCGCGCGCATCCGCGAGCTGGTCGGACATCCGAAGGAACGCGCCGAGCACGTGATGCTGATCGACCTCGAACGCAACGACCTCGGCCGCGTCTGCGCGCCCGGCAGCGTCGAGGTCGACGAGCTGATGACGGTGGAGAGCTACGCCCACGTGCACCACATCGTCAGCAACGTGCGCGGCCGCCTGCGCGCGGACGCCACGCCCGGCGCGGTGATCCGCGCGGTGTTTCCCGGCGGCACCATCACCGGCTGTCCGAAGGTGCGCTGCATGCAGATCATCGCCGAGCTCGAAGGCGTCGGCCGCGGCGCCTACACCGGGGCGATGGGCTGGCTGAACCGCGACGGCGACCTCGACCTCAACATCCTGATCCGCACCGCCGAGCTCGAGGGCGACACCCTGCGTTTCCGCACCGGCGCCGGCATCGTGATCGACTCGGTGCCCGAGCGCGAGCTGGAGGAAACCCGCGCCAAGGCCCGCGGGCTGCTGCGCGCGCTGGGAAACGCGTCGTAGGAGGCTTCGGCCGCGACCGCATGCCGTGATGCGCGACGCCTTCGTCCCGCGCGGCCGGCGCCACGGTCACGGTGTTCGCCCGCTAGACTGCCCCATCCCGTGACGTTCCCGACCGCGTGACCGCGCCTCCGCCCCGTTTCCGTCTGTTCCGCGGCGATCGGCCGCTGGATGCGTTGCCGTCCGACGACCGCGGACTCGCCTACGGCGACGGCCTGTTCGAGACGATGCGCGCGCATCGCGGCGATGTGCCGTGGTGGGAGGCGCACTGGGCGCGGTTGGCGCAGGGCGCCGCGCGTTTAGGCCTGCCGCTGCCCGATCCGGCGCAGGTGCGCGCCGAAGCCGGGGCGTTGCTCGCCGGCGACGACGCGGTGCTGAAGCTGGTCGTGACGCGCGGCAGCGGCGGTCGCGGCTATGCGCCGCCGCGCGACGCCGCGCCCACCTGGCTGCTGGCGCGCCATCCGCTGCCGCCGGCCGCGCCCGAGGAAGGCATCGTGCTGCGCTGGTGCCGCACCGCGCTGGCGCTGCAGCCGGCGCTGGCCGGAATGAAGCACTGCAACCGGCTCGAACAGGTGCTCGCCCGGCGCGAATGGGACGAGCCCGGCAGCGCCGACCGCGACGCCGACGAAGGGCTGATGTGCTCCACCGAAGGCGACGTGGTGTGCGCCACCGCCGGCAACCTGTTCGCGCTGCGCGGCGGCCGCTGGCACACGCCACCGGTGGATCGCTGCGGCGTGGCGGGCGTGTGTCGCGCCTGGCTGGTTCCGCGCACGCAGGCGGTTGTGGTCCGGCTGTCGCCGGAGGATGTCGAACGCGCCGAGGCGCTGTTCGTCTGCAATGCCGTGCGGGGTATCCTGCCGGTCGCGCGGCTCGGCCGTCGCCGCTGGCCGCCGCACCCCGCGGTGGACGCCCTGCGGCGCGCGCTGGCCGACGCGCATCCCGGACTCGTGCTCTAGGAGGTTTCGTGGCCCGCAGCCGCACGCGCCGCTTCGGCGGTTTCCTGCTCGTGCTGATCGCGCTCGCCGTGGCGGTCGCCGCCTGGGGCTGGCAGCGCTATGCCGCGTTCGTCGACGCGCCGCTGGCCACGGTGGAAGCGGGCACGCGGGTGGAGGTTTCGCCGGGCGACTCGCTGCCGGCGGTGCTGCGCAAGCTGCGCGAGGCCGGCGTGCGACAGGGCGACGACTGGGCGTGGCGGCTGCTCGCGCAGCAGCTCGGCGCCGCCGGCCGGCTGCAGGTGGGCGAGTACGAACTCACGCCGCAGACCACGCCGAAGGCGCTGCTGACCGCCATGCGCGACGGCCGCGTGGTCAGCTACCGCTTCACCATCGTGCCCGGCTGGAACATCCGCGACCTGCGCGCGGCGCTCGCCCGTGCGAAACCGCTCAGGCAGACGATCCAGACGATGGACGATGCCGCGCTGATGAAGGCGCTCGGCCATCCCGGACAGCATCCCGAGGGCCGCTTCCTGCCGGAAACCTACCACTACGGCAGCCGCGACCGCGATCTCGACGTGCTCAGACGCGCCCATGCGGCGATGGAGGAAGCGCTGCAACGCGCCTGGGCGCAGCGTGCGCCGGACAGCGTGCTGAAGTCGCCCGAGGAACTGCTCACCCTCGCCTCGATCGTCGAGAAGGAGACCGGCGTGGCCGAGGAGCGCCCGCGCATCGCCGGCCTGTTCGCGCGGCGCCTCGAGCTCGGCATGAAGCTGCAGACCGACCCGACCGTGATCTACGGCCTCGGCACGAACTACGACGGCAACCTGCGGCGCGTGCACCTCGACACCGACACCCCGTACAACACCTACACCCGCACCGGCCTGCCGCCGACACCGATCGCGATGCCCAGCGAGGATGCGCTGATGGCTGCGGCCAAGCCGGCGCCGGGCGAGGATCTGTATTTCGTCGCGGTCGGCGACGGCAGCGGCCGTCACCGCTTCGCGCGCACGCTGGAGGAGCACAACGCCAACGTGCGCGCCTACCTGCAGCAGTACCGCGCCGCGCGCCGGGCCGAGGCGGAACGCCGATGAGCCTGCGGACCGAGCCGCGGCTGATCACGCTGGAAGGCGGCGAGGGCGCGGGCAAGACCACGGTGCTGACCGCGCTGCGCGATGCGCTGCTGGAATCCGGGCACGAGGTGGTCAGCACGCGCGAGCCCGGCGGTACGCCGCTGGCCGAACAGATCCGCACCCTGCTGCTGGCCGGCGACCACGAGCCGCCCGCGCCCGAGACCGAACTGCTGCTGATGTTCGCCGCGCGCGCCCAGCACGTGCGCGAGACCGTGCTGCCCGCGCTGCGCCGCGGCGCATTCGTGCTCAGCGACCGCTTCACCGATTCCAGCTACGCCTACCAGGGCGGCGCGCGCGGGCTCGATCCGGCGTTCATCGCAGAACTGGAGCGGCGCGCGGTCGGCATCCGTCCGGGGCTGACGCTGCTGCTCGACGTGCCGGTCGCGCACGGGCGCGAACGCACGCGCGGGCGCGACGTGTATCCCGACCGCATCGAGCGCGAGCAGGACGCGTTCTTCGAAAAGGTGCGCGCCGCCTTCCGCGAACGCGCGCAGGCCGAACCCGGGCGCATCCGGGTGATCGACGCCACGCCGGCCCCCGAGCGCGTGGTCGCGGCGGCCGTCGGCGCGCTGCGCGCCTACCTGGAGACGCTGCGATGACCGCGTTCGCGCCGTGGCAGCAGCGGCCGTACGCGCAGGCGGTGGCGGCGCTCGAAGGCGGCCGCCTCGGTCATGCGCTGCTGTTCTGCGGGCCGGCCCGGCTCGGCAAGCGCGCGGTGGCCGAACGGCTTGCGCAGCGCCTGCTGTGCCCGCAGCGACGGCCCGACGGCGAGCCCTGCGGCGCATGCCGCAGTTGCCATCTGCTGGCGAGCGGGACGCATCCCGACTTCCACGCCGTCGGACTGGAGATGAACCGCGAAGGCACGCGTCTGCGCACCGAGATCGTCATCGAGCAGGTGCGCGCGGTCTCGGAGAAGCTGGCGCTCACGCCGCAGTACGGCAGCGCGCAGGTCGCACTGATCGATCCCGCCGAGGCGATGAACGCGGCCGCGTACAACGCGCTGCTGAAGACGCTCGAGGAACCGGTGCCCGGTCGTTATCTGTGGCTGGTCAGCGCGCATCCGGCGCGCTTGCCGGCCACCATCCGCAGCCGCTGCCAGCGGCTCGAATTCCGTCTGCCGCCGCGGCAGGAAGCGCTCGACTGGCTGCGCGCGCAGGGCCATGCCGGGCGCGATGCGGTCGAGGCGCTCGAGGCCGCGCGCGGTCACCCCGGGCTGGCGGATGCCTGGCTGCAGGGCGAGGGGCTGGCGCTGCGGCGCGAGGTCGCGCGCGATCTCGACCAGTTGGCGCGCGGCGATGCGGACGTGCTGGGCACGGCGCAGCGCTGGACCGGCGACGAGCACGCCGAGCTGCGGTTGCGTCACGCCGCCGATCTGGCCCTCGACCGCGCCGCGCGCGACTTGACCGAGCCGGCGCAGGTGCGCAGGCTGGGGGCCTGGTTCGAACGGGCCAACCGCACCCGCGATCTGCTGCGCACCACGGTGCGCGCGGATCTCGCGGTGGCCGAGCTGTTGATGGCCTGGCGCGACGGCGAGCCGCGTCCGGCGGACACCGGGAGCAAGCGATGAGTGCAACGGGAGCGGGCGCAGGGCGGCAGGGCATCCTGTCGGTCGCGATCAAGGACAAGGCGCAGCTTTACAACGCCTACATGCCCTTCCTGAAGTCCGGCGGCCTGTTCGTGCCCACGCCGAAGCGCTACTTCCTCGGCGACGAGGTCTTCCTGCTGGTGACCCTGCCGGATTCGGCCGAGCGCCTGCCGGTGGCGGGCAAGGTGGTATGGGTCACCCCGGTCGGTGCGCAGGGCAATCGCCCCGCCGGCATCGGCGTGCAGTTCGCCGACAGCGCCGAAGGCGAGGCCATCAAGGGCAAGATCGAGACGCTGCTCGCAGGCCAGCTCAGCGGCGAGCGGCCGACGCACACGATGTGAGCCGCCGGCGAGGCGCGCCCGTCGCCTCGAGCCCACGTGTTCTGCAGGAGCGGCTTCAGCCGCGAAACAGGATGCCTGCCAGGCTTCCGGGTCGCGGCTGAAGCGGCTCCCACAACGGTGGGCGACCTCAGGCGCGCATCGACGCATGCCGCGCGCGGCGCGGAGTCGCCTTCGGGCTCGTCCGCGCCGCGCTCCTAGGCGCGCAGCGCGGGATCGTCCCAGCCCGGCCGCGGCGCGAAGCGCTCGCCGTACTTGGCCTGCAGCGTTTCGAGGCGCGCGCGGACCGCATCGACGCCGGTCTCGCGGATGTACTGGATGGGGCCGCCGCGGAACGGCGCGAAGCCGGTGCCGAAGATCACGCCGGCGTCGAGCAGTTCGGCGTCCGCCACCACGCCCTCGTGCAGGCAGGCCACGCACTCGTTGAGCATCGGCAGGATCAGGCGGTCCTGCAGATCCTCCGGCGCGCGGTAGTCCCGTGGCAGCGGCGGCTTGACCGCCTTGCCGTTCTCCCAGCGGTACAGGCCCTGGCCGTCCTTCTTGCCGCGTCGGCCGGGCTGCGGCGGCGCCGACAGCGACGCGGGGATCTGCAGCCCGAGGAACGGCGCCAGCTCCGCGCCCACGCCCGCGGCGACGTCCAGCCCCACGGTATCGAGCAGTTCGATCGGTCCCATCGGCATGCCGAACGCGGTCGCCGCCTTGTCGATCGCCGGACCCGGAACGCCCTCGGCCAGCGCGGTCGCCGCCTCCAGCATGTAGGGGAACAGCACGCGGTTGACCAGGAAGCCCGGTGTGCCCGCCACCGGCACCGGCAACTTGTCGATCGCGCGGCAGAACGCCGCCAGGCGGCGCTCGGTCTCGGGCGCCATCGCGTCGTGGCGGACGATCTCCACCAGCGGCATCATCGCCACCGGATTGAAGTAGTGCAGGCCCGCGAACTGCGCCGGCCGCTGCAGGCCCTCGCGCAGTTCGTGCAGCGGAATCGAAGAGGTGTTGGTGGTCAGCAGCGCGTCCGCCTTCAGCCGCGGCTCGACCTGCGCGTACAGCGCGCGCTTGGCGTCGGGATTCTCGACGATCGCCTCGATCACCAGATCCGCATCGGCCACGCCGTCGCCGGCGAGGTCGCCCCTCAGGCGCGCGGCGACCTCGGCGCGCCTGTGCTCGTCCTTCACCTTCTTCTCGAACAGCGCCTTCGCGCGTTCCAGCGCGCCGTCGACGAAGCGCTGCTCGCGGTCGGTGAGCGTCACATCGAAGCCCTTGTAGGCCGACCAGGCGGCGATGTCGCCGCCCATCACGCCGGCGCCGACCACGTGCACGCGGGCGATGCCCGGCAGCGGCTTGCCGCCGCTGCCATCCTTGCCGCCCTGGCTCTTCAGCCGTTCCTGCAGGAAGAACACGCGGATCAGATTGCGCGCGGTCGGGGTGGAGGCGAGCTTGACCACCGACTTGCGTTCGGCCGCCAGCCGCGCCTGGATGCCGCCGCCGCTGCGACGCCAGGTCTCGATCAGCAGGTACGGGGCGGGGTAGTGCTCGCGGCGCGCCTTGCGGGCGACCTGCTTCACCAGCATCGGCGCCAGCACCTGCCGCGCCGGCCAGGTGTTGGTGATCCAGCCGAGCAAACGCTGGCGCAGCGGACGCTCGGCGCCGCGCCTGGCCAGTTCGACCGCGGCGTCCAGCAGGAACGCGGGCTCGGCCACCTTGTCCACCAGGCCGATCGCGCGCGCGGCCTTGGCGTTCAGGCTGCGGCCGGTCAGCATCAGATCGAACGCCGCCGGCGCGCCGACCAGCCGCGGCAGGCGCACGCTGCCGCCCCAGCCGGGGAAGATGCCGAGCTTGATCTCCGGCAGGCCGATGCGGGTGGACGGATCGCTGCTGGCCACGCGGTAGCGGCAGGCGAGCGCGATCTCGGTGCCGCCGCCCATGCAGAAGCCGTGGATCGCCGCGACCGTGGGGCAGGGCAGTTCGGCCAGCCGCTGGAACACCTGCTGGCCGCGGCGGATCGCATCGCCGACCGTGCCCTGGGCGTCGAAGGTCTGGAACTCCTTGATGTCGGCGCCGGCGATGAAGCCGCTGGCCTTGGCCGAGCGCAGCACCAGCGCCTTCGGCGGATCGAGCGCGACGCGCTCCAGCAGCGCGTCCAGCTCGAGCAGCACGTCCTGGCCGAACGTGTTGACGGCGCTTCCGGCGCGGTCGAACGACAGCACCAGCACGCCGTCGTCGCGGACCTCGGTGGTCCAATGCTGGAAGCGGAGACCGTCCATGCCTGCTGTCATCGCGGCACCATTCGTTCAGGTATGGGAAAGGCCGTTATCATCCCGGCCTCGTTTCGTCGGCGTCAAATGCGCGCGTGGCGCGCCAAGCCGGCCCGACCGCCCGCGCGCCGGCCCGACGTCGACCGAACGCCGACGCACGCGCGTCGGGCGCCCTGAACTTTTCCGCGGACGCGTTGTCCCATTGCCCGGCCATCGGCCGCGCCTGACTGGAGTGCCGGCACGGCATGGCCGAAGACCTTTCGACGAAGCGGGACGTGTCCCCCGAAGCGGAGTTCGACGTGGAGCTGGTCAAACGGGTCCAGCAGGGCGACAGCGCGGCGTTCGATGCGCTCGTGCGCCGCCATCAGCACCGCGTGCTGGCGGTGATCGCGCGCTACATCCCCGACTGGAGCGAGGCGCAGGACGTGGCGCAGGAGACCTTCCTGCGCGCCTACCGCGCGCTCGGCAGCTTCCGCGGCGAGGCGCAGTTCTCCACCTGGCTGCACCGCATCGCCGTCAATACCGCCAAGAACCACCTGGTCGCGCATCACCGCCGCCCGCCCAACGAGGACGTCGATGCGGTCGAAGCCGAACAGTTCGACATCGGCGGCCGTCTGCGCGAAACCGCCACACCCGAACATGAACTCCTGCGCGAGGAAATCGAACGCACGGTGATGCGCGCGGTCGAAGCCCTGCCGGAGGAACTGCGGGCCGCCATCACCCTGCGCGAGGTGGACGGCCTGAGCTACGAGGAAATCGCGCAGAGGATGGGGTGTCCGATCGGCACCGTGCGTTCGCGGATCTTCCGCGCCCGCGAGGCGATCGACGCCCAGCTCCGGCCCCTGCTCGACCACGACACACGGGAGCGCGCGTTCTGATGTCCACGAGCCCCTTCCGCCCCGAAGCGCCCGGCACGGGCGACCGCGAAACCCTGAGCGCGCTGATCGACGGCGAGCTGCACGGCGATGCCGTGCGCTTCGCCATGAAGCGGCTGGGCCACGACGCCGAATGGCGCGCGACCGCGGGCCGCTGGCAGCTCATCGGCGATGTCCTGCGCGGGCAGCAGGTGGCGATCGCGCGTGGGGATTTCGCCGCGCGCGTGGGCGAGCGCATCGCCCGCGAGGCGGCCGCGACGCCGGTCCGGCCGCGTCGGGCCGGCCGCTGGGCGGTCGGCGGCGCGCTGGCGGCTTCGGTCGCGCTGGCGGCGTGGATCGGTCTGCGTCCGCACACCGGGCCCGCGCCC
>NZ_VOHJ01000010.1 GCF_007923255.1 Vulcaniibacterium thermophilum
CCGCGCCGCCCGCCGCGCCGGCGGCCCCCGCGCAACCGGCGGCGAGCGCCGAGGCCGCGCAGGCGCCGTCGCGCACGGTGCCGCGCCTGCGCGTGACCACGCTCGACGGCGGCACGTTCGACCTCGCCGAGCGCCGCGGGCGCTGGGTGGTGGTCAACTTCTGGGCGACCTGGTGCAAGCCCTGCATCAAGGAGATGCCGGAACTGTCGGCGCTGGACACGATGCGCGAGCACATCGAGGTGGTCGGACTGGCCTACGAGGAGATCGACCCGGCGGCGATGCGCGAGTTCCTGCGCAAGGTGCCGGTGGTGTATCCGATCGCGATCCTCGACGTCACCGCGCCGCCGGAGGATTTCGAAACGCCGCGCGGGCTGCCGATGACCTATCTGATCGCGCCGGACGGGCAGGTCGCGAAGACCTTTCTCGGCCCGGTGACCGCGAAGGCGATCGAGGACGCGATCGCCGCGCACGGAGCCGGTCGCCGGTGAGCGCGGCGCGCTTCTTCGTGAGCGGCCGCGTGCAGGGCGTCGCGTTCCGCGCGCACACCCGCGAGCAGGCGCGCCGCCTCGGCCTGCGCGGGCATGCGCGCAACCTGGCCGATGGGCGGGTGGAGGTGCTGGCGGTGGGCGCGGCCGACGCGATCGAACGCCTGCACGCCTGGCTGCACGACGGCCCGCCGCTGGCGCGGGTGGAACGCGTGGAGCGCTGCGCCGCCGCGGAGGACGAGGCGGGCGAGGGGTTCGGTATCGGCTAGGGCCGACGTGCGGGTGGTGGCGTCGAGGCTCGCGCACGTGCCTGCCGCCCTCGCCGGCCCGGCCGTGGCGAGCCTGCCGAAGCACGGGCGGGCCGGCCGACGCGGGGAACGGAGCCCGCCCGCCTCCGGCCCGCTCCGCACCCGCGTCGCCCTTCACTCCACCGACGGAATCGGCTTCAGCACCCGGTAGCGTTCCTTGCGCGGCTTGCCATCCAGCGGCGGCAGGCCGATCTCCACCGGCGGCAGCGCGGTATCCGGCAGGCGCGAGAGCAGATCGCGGATCAGCGTCAGACGGCCGCGCTTCTGGTCGTTGAAGTCGACCAGCGTCCACGGCGCCCACGGCGTATGGGTGGCGCGCAGCATGGCGTCGCGGGCGCGGGTGTAGTCCTCGTAGCGTTCGCGCGCGCGCACGTCCACCGGCGAAAGCTTCCAGCGCTTGAGCGGATTCTCCAGCCGCTCGGCGAAGCGTTCCTCCTGCTTCGCCTGGTCGCAGCAGAGCCAGTACTTGAACAGCAGGATGCCGTCCTCCACCAGCATCTGTTCGAACACCGGCGCCTGCTTCAGGAACAGCGCGACCTGCGCCTCGTCGGCGTAGCCCATCACCTGCTCGACGCCGGCGCGGTTGTACCAGCTCCGATCGAACAGCGCGATCTCGCCGGCGGCGGGCAGATGCGGCACGTAGCGCTGGAAGTACCACTGCGTGCGCTCGCGCTCGCCGGGCTTGGGCAAGGCCACCACGCGGCACTGGCGCGGATTGATGTGCGCCCGGATGGCGTCGATGGTGCCGCCCTTGCCGGCGGTGTCGCGGCCCTCGAACAGCACCACCAGCCGCTGCCCCGTTTCGCGCACCCAGTGCGCCATCGCCGCCAGTTCGCAGTGCAGCGGCTTCAGGCGTTGCTCGTATTCCTTGCGCTTGAGCTTCTTCATCGCGATCGCTTGCGCGCCGCGCGGCGCTGGCCGGCCATGCTGCGCGCCACTTCCAGCAGCGCGCCCTGCTGGCGCGCATCGAGCGCGCGGTAGGCGGCGAGCAGGTCGTGTTCGCCGGCGGTGCGTGCCGGATCGAGCGTGCTCGCCAGTTCGGCCAGCAGCGCGCCGGCCGGCACGCCGAAGGTGCGCGCCAGCGCCGCGAGCTGCTCGCGTCCGGGCTGTTTCTCGCCGGTGAGCCAGGCGCGCACGGTGGCCACGCCGGCGCGCGGAATGGCGGTGGCGATGTCGGCGGTGGTGAGTCCGCGGGCGCGGGCGAGCAGGCGCAGCGTGGTGTCCAGCGGCATGCGTCACTCCTTCAGCCGCGGGCGCAGCGCGGCGAGGTTGCAGGGGCGCGTGCGCGCGTCGAGCTGCGCGCGGATGATGCGCTCCCACGCGGTGCGGCAGGCCGACGTCGAACCGGGCAGGGCGAACACGAAGGTGGCGTTGGCCAGCCCGGCGAACGCGCGCGACTGCACGGTCGAGGTGCCGATCTCCTCGTAGCTGAGCATGCGGAACAGCTCGCCGAAGCCGGGCATCTCCTTGTCGAGCAGCGGCAGCAGCGCTTCCGGGGTGGAATCGCGGCCGGTGAACCCGGTGCCGCCGGTCACCAGGATGCCGTCCACGTGCGGATCGGCGATCCACAGCGACACCTGCGCGCGCAGGCGGTACTTGTCGTCGGGCAGCAGCACGCGTTCGTGCAGGATGTGGCCGTCCTCGGCCAGCGCGTGCACGAGGTAGTCGCCGGAGGTGTCCTCCGGCAGGGTGCGGGTGTCGGACACCGTGAGCACGGCGATCCGCAGCGGCACGAAGTCGGTCTGCGCGGTCATCGGCTGAGCCTACTCCATCGGCCATCGCGGCGGCGGCGAGGCGGGCGCGGCGTCAGGGCGATCGCGCCGGCGGTGTCGCCATCGCGGCCACCGCGGCGGCGAAATCGCGCGCGAAGCCGTCCATGTCGAACAGCCCGGACACGCGTCGCCGTTCGGTCAGCTCCGCGCGCAGCGCGCGGCGGGCGTGGGCGTCGCGTCCGAGCGCGACCGCGCGCGCGACGAAGGCCTCGTCGCTGTCGACGTTCATCGCGTCCAGGCCGAGATGGTGGTTGAGGCTGCCGGCGACGCGCGCGGCGAAGGTGTCGCCCGGCCGCGTGAGCACCGGGCAACCGGCCCACAGCGCGTCCGATGCGGTGGTGTGCGCGTTGTAGGGGCCGGTATCGAGAAAGAGGTCGGCCTGCGCCAGGCGCGCCAGGTACTCCGCGTGCGGCTGCTTGGGCATGAACACCAGGCGCGCGGGGTCCACCCCCTGCGCCTGCGCGAACGCCCGCAGCCGCTCGTCGGCGCGGCCGGGGCCGGACAGCAGCCACAGGACGCTGCCCTCCACCTCGCGCAGCACCGCCAGCGCGCGCGCCACGCTGCGCGGGTTGAGCTTGTAGCTGTTGTTGAAGCAGCAGAACACCACCGCGTGCTCGGGCAGCCCGCATTCCGCGCGCGGCATCGGGACCGGCGCGGCGCGCGCGGTGTCGGACGGCTGGAACGCGCGCGGCAGGCGGATCACCCGTTCGCTGAAGTGCGGCTGCAGCGCCTCCGGCAGCACGAAGCCGTCGGCCAGCACGTGGTCGATCCACGGCGCGCCGGACGTGCCCGGATACGCCAGCCAGTTCACCTGCACCCGCGCCGGCCGCATCGCCAGCACCTCCGGGGCGCCGCCGCCGCCCCAGCCGCGCAGGTCGAACAGCACGTCGATGCCCGCATCGCGGATGCGCTGCGCCACCGCCGCATGCGGCTGGCCGGCGACGTCGTGCACGGCGTGCGCGGCGTGGGCGAGGCGCTGCCGGATCGTGCTGCCGTCGTCGGGGTTGAGCGCGAACAGGTGCGCTTCGAACGGATCGAGTGCGCGCAGCGCTTCGAACATCGCCGCGGTGAGCAGCCCGGTCGGGTGCGCGCCGAAGCCGTTGGACAGGAAGCCGACCCGCAGGCGCGCCGCGGGATCGCGCGGCGGCGGGGGCGGCAGCGGACGCACCGCGGCCGCCACCGCCCGCGCGCGCAGGCGGGCGCATTGCAGTTGCTCGGCCGGCGTGGCGTCCTCGCTGAGGAAGGCGAACGGCTCGACTGCGGCCTGCCCGGCCCGCACGGCGGCGCGCACCTGCAGGGCGAGCGCGTCGAGGCCGCGCCAGTCGCACAGCTTGCGGCGCAGGTGCAGCAGGTAGCCGGCGATCATCGGTTCCTGCGGCGCCAGCGCGTGCGCGCGGGCGTAGGCCTCGCCGGCCTCCTCCCAGGCGCCGATGTCCTCCAGCGTATGGCCGAGCCACACGGCGATGCCGGCGTGCGCGGGCGCGTTCGCCGAAGCGCGCCGCAGGCTGTCGGCGGCCTCCTCGCGGCGGCCCTGCATCCACTGCGCCCGTCCCAGCCGCGCCAGCGCCTCGGGATGGCCGGGCCGCAGCGCCAGCGCGCGGTTCGCCGCGGCCTCGCCCGCGCGCGCGTCGCCGGCGTCCAGTTCGGCCTCGGCGAGCAGGATCCAGGCCAGCGCGTCGTGCGGTGCACGCTGCACCGCGGCTCGGGCGGCGCTGCGCGGGTCGGCGCTCATGGCGCTTCCACGTACAGCCAGGCGTCGGCGCCGGAGGCCAGCCGCACCTGCACGCGGCGGTAGTCGTCGGCCTCGTAGTCGTCGGCGCGCGCCAGCTCCGCCGCGGTCAGCCGGAACAGCGTGCCGGGCACGCGATCGCGGTCGTCGCCGGTGGCGTGCACCACCGGATGGCGGACGATGCCGCTGGTGGCGACGGCATCGGGGTCGCGCGTCTCCAGCCAGTCGAGCCGGTATCCGACCAGCGCGTCGGGCGTGCCGTGCAGACTGCGGCCGAACAGGCGCTGCTGCACCGCCTCGTCCTGCAGGGTGCCGTAGGAAAACAGCGGCTGGTCGCGCGGTGCCTGTTCGAAGGACAGGCCGTACCACTGCGTCGCCTCCTCGCGCCAGCCCGCGCCGCGATAGAGCGCGCGCGCGGCGGCGTTGTCGCGCGCGGTCTCCAGCACGATGCCGACCGCGCCGTCCTCGCGCGCGAACGCGGCCGCCGCGTCCAGCAGCGCGCGCGCCACGCCCTGCCGGCGCGCGCCTTGCTCGACGAACAGGTCGTTGAGGATCCACAGCCGGCCCAGCCGCACCGACGACCACGTCGGGTAGAGCTGGGCGAAGCCGACGGCGGCGCCGTCGCGTTCCGCGAGCAGGACGCGCGATTCGCCGTTGCGCAGGCGCTGCTGCAGGAACTCGCGCGCGCAGTGCGGGGCGGGCGGCTGGCCGTAGAAGCGGCGGTAGGCGTCGAACAGCGCGCCGAGCGCTTCGGCGTCGGCGAAGGTGGCGGTGCGGATCTCGATCATCGGCGCGGCGGCGAAAAGCGCACAGCGTAGCGCGCGCGACGCGCGGACAGGCGGGCTCTCCGCCGGGCGGTCAGTCGCCGCGCGTGAGGCGCGCCAGCTCGTCCGCCTGGTGCTCCGCCATCAGCCGGCCGATCAGCGCGTCGAGGTCGCCCTCGAGGATGTTCGGCAGGTCGTACAGCGTCAGGCCTTCGACGCGATGGTCGGTGATGCGGCCCTGCGGGAAGTTGTAGGTGCGGATGCGCTGGCTGCGGTCGCCGCTGCCGACCTGCAGCTTGCGCATCGAAGCCTGTGCGGCGGCGGCCTTGGCCGCCTGCGCCTCGGCCAGCATCGCTTTGAGCCGCTTCATCGCCTTGTCGCGGTTGGCGTGCTGGCTGCGCTCGGTCTGGCTTTCGACCACCAGGCCGCTCGGCAGGTGGGTGATGCGCACCGCCGAATCGGTCTTGTTGACGTGCTGGCCGCCGGCGCCGGAGGAACGGTAGGTGTCGATGCGCAGCTCGGCCGGATTGATCTCGATCGGCGCGCCCTCCGGTTCCACCGGGATGATCGCCACCGTCGCCGCCGAGGTGTGGATGCGGCCCTGGGACTCGGTCTCGGGCACGCGCTGCACGCGATGGGTGCCGGACTCGAACTTCAGCCGGGAATAGGCGCCGCGGCCCTCGACGCGGGCGATGATCTCCTTGAAGCCGCCATGCTCGCCCGGATTGGCCGATTCCACCTCGACCTTCCAGCCCTGGCGCTCGGCGTAGCGCGCGTACATCCGGAACAGGTCGCCGGCGAAGATCGCCGCCTCGTCGCCGCCGGTGCCGGCGCGCACTTCCAGGTAGAGGTCGCCTTCGTCGCGCGGGTCCTTCGGAATCAGGTGCGCCAGCAGCTCCTGTTCGAGCCGCTGCAGGCGCGCCTGCGCGGCGGCCGATTCCTCCTCGGCCAGCTCGCGCAGCTCGGGATCGGCGCGCATCGCCTCGGCGGCGGCGAGATCGGCGCGCGCCTGGCGCTCGGCGGCCATCGCGGCGGCCACCGGCTCGAGCTGCGCGAACTCGCGCGACAGCGCGCGGAAGCGTTCGCCATCGCCGATCACGGCGGGATCGGCGAGCAGACGTTCGAGTTCCTCGCGCCGTTCGACCAGCGCCTCGAGCTTACGGCGCAGGGTCGGCGTCATCGGTCCGCGACGGCAGGGGAGGGAAGAGCTGTTCGGCGGCGCGGGTCAGTTCGACGTCGCCGATCAGCGCCGCCTCGCGCAGCGCCACCGTCGGCGCGTGCAGCAGGCGGTTGGTGAGGGTGTGGGCGAGCAACTGCAGCGCCGCTTCGGGCGACTCGCCCGCGCGCAGGCGCTCCAGCGCCTTCTCCAGCGCCTCGGCGCGGGCGGCCTCGCCGTGCGCGCGCAGGCGCTTCAGCGGTTCGCTGTGGCGGCGCGCGGCGATCTGCTCGCGGTAGCGAGCGACCTGAAGCTCGATGATGGCTTCCGCCTCCTCCGCGGCCTCGCGCCGGCTGCGGCGGTTGTCCTCGATGACCTGCTCGAGGTCGTCGACGGTGTAGACGAAGGCGTCCTCGAGCTGCGCGACGTCGGCGGCGATGTCGCGCGGTACGGCGAGGTCCAGCAGCAGCATCGGCCGGTGCCGCCGGGCGCCGAGCGCGGCCCGCACCTGGTGCGTGTGCAGGATCGGCTCGCGCGCGGCGGTGGCGGAGATCACGATGTCGGCCTCGGCCAGGTGGCGGTCGAGGTCGGCCAGCGGCAGCGCGTAGCCGCCGTGGCGCAGCGCCAGTTCCTGCGCATGCGCCAGCGTGCGGTTGGCGACCAGCAGGCGTTTGGCCTTCGCCTGCACCAGGTGACGCGCGGCCAGCTCGATGGTCTCGCCGGCGCCGATCAGCAGCACGGTGGAATCCTCCAGCCGCGCGAACGATTCCTGCGCCAGCCGCACCGCCGCCGAGGCCACCGAGACCGGGTTGGCGCCGATGCGGGTGTCGGTGCGCGCGCGCTTGGCGGTGGCGAACGCCTGCTGGAACAGGCGGTCGAGTTCGCGCCCCAGCGTGCCGGCGGCGCGCGCGGTCGCCCAGGCTTCCTTCACCTGGCCGAGGATCTGCGGCTCGCCCAGCACCAGCGAATCCAGCCCGGTGGCGACGCGGAACAGGTGCCGCACCGCGCCCTCGTCGCGGTGCAGATAGAGGTAGGCCTGCAGCGTCTGCGCCGCCTGGCCGGCCTGGCGCGCGAGCCAGTCGGCCAGCGCATCGGCCTCGCCCTCGGCGGCGACGTAGATCTCGGTGCGGTTGCAGGTGGACAGCAGCGCGGCCTCCGATACGCCCGGCAACGCCTTCAGCCCGCGCAACGCCGCGGCGAGCGCCTCGCCGGAGAAGGCGACCCGCTCGCGCAGGCTGACCGGCGCGGTCTGATGGTTGAGGCCGAGGGCGTACAGCGTCACGGGAGTGGGTTCAGGCGCTTGCGCTAAGCTGGCTGCCGAAGGCCGTCATTCTACCGGCCGCCCGGACCCCCATGCCCGCACGCGCCCGCACGCGGCTGTTCATCGTCGCGATCTGCGCCGTCCTGTCGATCCAGGCGGTCGCCGCCGAGCCCGCCCGCGCGCCGCTGCCGCGCGACCGCATCGCGCGGGCGCTGGAGCCCGCACTGGTGGGCGAATTCGCCCTGCAGGCCGGGCGCCTGAAGGAGGCGGCTGCGGCCTATCTCGAGGCCGCGCGCGCCGCGGAGGATGCCGAGCTGGCCTCGCGCGCCACCCGCATCGCCCTGCTGGCCAAGGACGATGCGCGCACCGCGCAGGCGCTGGCGCTCTGGAAGCGGCTCGCCCCGCCCGAAGACGCGCTCGCCCTGCGCGGCGCCGAAGCCGTGCTCGCGCTGCGCCGCAACGACACCGCCACCGCGCGCGCGCAGCTCAACGCGCTGCTGGCCGCGCCCGGCGAGGACGGCTGGAAGCAGGCGCTGGCGGTGCTCAGCACCGGCACCCGCGAGCCCGCGCAGGCGGTGCCGATCCTGCGCCGCCTGATCAACGAGGGCCGCATCCCGGATCACCTGCCGGCGTGGCTCGCCTTCGGCGGCCTGGCGCAGCAGCTCGAACAGCCGCAGCTCGCCGAGCGGGTGGTGGACGAGGTGGTGCGCCGGTTTCCCGGCGAACCGCGGGTGGGCCTGCTGCGCGCCAACCAGTTGCGCGAGGCGGGGCGGACCGACGAGGCCCGCGCAGCCCTGCGCGAGCTCGAGCCGAAGCTGGCCGGCGACGCCACCCTGCGCCGTCTGCTCGCCGACGAGTACTTCCGCCTGCGCGACTATGCCGAGGCCGAGCGGCTGCTCGCCGCCGGCCCGCAGGACGAGCAGACCATCGCCCAGCGCGCGGCGCTGCTGGCGCAGGCGGAGGACAAGGCCGGCCTCGCCCGTCTGTACGGGGAATTGAAGGCCGACGCCGCGCGGCCCGACCCGGGCCGCCGGCTGCTGCTCGGCCGCATGGCCGAGTTCCTCGAACGCCATGCCGAAGCACTCGACTGGTACGAGGGCGTGCCTGGCGGCCCGCAGCGCTGGCAGGCCCGCCTGCGCAGCGCCAACGTGCTGCACGAACTGGACCGCAAGCGCGAGGCCTACGATCGCCTGCGCGCGATCCAGTCGGACGCCGCCGCCGAGGAAGAGGTCCGCCGCGACGCCTACCTGCTGGAAGCGGCGTTGTACCAGAAGGACGGCGAGACGGCCGCCGAGATGGACGCCTACGCGCGCGGCCTGGCGGCGTTCCCGGACGAGCCGGAGATCCTCTACGCCCGCGCGCTGAGCTACGAGCGGCAGGACGACATCCCGCGCGCCGAGGCCGACCTGCGCCGCATCCTGGTCATCGACCCGGACAACGTCGCCGCCCTCAACGCGCTCGGTTACACCCTCGCCGACCGCACCACGCGCTACCAGGAGGCGCTCGAGCTGATCGACCGCGCGCGCGCCGCCGAGCCCGAATCCGGCGCGATCGTCGACAGCTACGGCTGGGTCCTGTACCGCCTCGGCCGGCACAAGGAAGCGCTGGTCGAACTGCGCCGCGCGCTCACGCTGCAGAAGGATCCCGAGATCGCCGCGCACCTGGCCGAGGTGCTGTGGGTCAGCGGCCAGCGCGAGGAGGCGATGAAGTACTTCGAAATGGCGCGCAAGCTCGATCCGGAGAACCGCGCCCTGCGGCGCGCGCTGGAGAAGACCGGCGCCCGGCTGCCCGCCGCGCCGGCGCCGGCGGCCAGGACCGGAGGCGACGCGTGAAGCGGTGGCTCGCGCCGGCGGGGATCGCGCTCGCGCTGGCCGGCTGCACCGTCGCGCCGCCGCGCCCGGCCGTGCCCGCCGCCCAGGCCGAAGCCGCGCAGCAGGCGCGCGAGGCGGCCGTCCGCGCGCAGGCCGACTGGCATCTGGAAGGCCGCATCGCCGTCGCCAACGGCAGGGACGGCGGCAGCGGGCGGATCGAGTGGACCCAGCAGGGCAGCCGCTACCGGATCGCGGTCAGCGCGCCCGTCACCCGGCAGAGCTGGCGGCTGACCGGCGATGCCGCCGCCGCGCGCATCGAGGGCCTGCCTGGCGGTCCGCGCGAGAGCGAAGACCCGGCGGCGCTGCTGCACGAAACCACCGGCTGGCCGGTGCCGGTCGAGGCGCTGGCGTGGTGGGTGCGCGGCGCGCGCGCGCCGGGAGAGCCGGCGGTGATCGAGTTCGGCCCGGACGGCCTGCCCGCGCGCATCGCCCAGGACGGCTGGACCATCGCCTACGTCTGGCCCGACGGCGCCGCCGCGCCGGAATTTCCGGCCCGTATCGAGGCCCGCCGCGACCCCGTCCGCGTGCGGCTGGCGATCGACGCCGCCCGCCTCGGGTCCGCCGCCGACACCGCGTCCGCGCCATGAGCGACGCCGGCTGGACCGCCTGGCCCGCGCCGGCCAAGCTCAACCTGTTCCTGCGCATCACCGGCCGCCGCGCCGACGGCTACCACCTGCTGCAGACCGTGTTCCGCCTGCTCGACTGGGGCGACACCGTGCGCCTGCGGGTGCGCGGCGACGGCGCGATTCGCCGCGTCGGCGCCTCGGTGCCCGGTGTTGCCGAGGAGGACGACCTGCTGGTGCGCGCCGCGCGCCTGCTGCAGCAGGCCACCGGCACCCGGCTGGGCGCCGACGTCGCGGTCGACAAGCGCATCCCCGCCGGCGGCGGCTTCGGCGGCGGTTCGTCCGACGCGGCGACCGTGCTGGTCGCGCTCGACGCCCTGTGGGGCACCGGCCTGGACGAGGACGCCCTGGCCACGCTCGGTCTGCGCCTCGGCGCCGACGTGCCGGTGTTCGTGCGCGGCCGCAACGCCTGGGCCGAGGGGGTGGGGGAAGCGCTGGTGGCGGTCGACCTGCCGCCGGCCTGGTACCTGATCGCCGACCCCGGCGTCCACGTTCCGACCGCCGCGCTCTTCCAAGCCCCTGAATTGACGCGCAATGCCGCGCCCGCGACAATGCACGACTTCGTTTCGGGGGTACCGCTCGGCAACGCGTTCGAGCCGGTGCTGCGCGCGCGGGAGCCGGCGGTGGACGCGGCCTTCCGCCTGCTGGCGCAGACCGGCACGCCGCGGCTGACCGGCACCGGCAGCGGCTGCTTCGTCGAGTTTTCCACTCGCGAGGCCGCCGAGGCGGCCCGGGCGCGGCTGGCGCCGGACCTGCGGGTCTGGGTCGCCGCCGGCGCCGCGCGCTCGCCGCTGCGGGACGCCCTCGAGCGGACGCCACAGGGGCGTCGCCAAGAGGTCCAAGGCACCGGGTTTTGATCCCGGCATTCGTAGGTTCGAATCCTACCGCCCCTGCCAGTTCGGGAATCGGGAATCGAACGCCGCGTGCGTGCAGGCGCGCCACCCGCCCCCGGATCCGATCCCGATTCTCCGTTCCCGATTCTTCACTCCCGACCGCGGCCATGCAGAACGATCGCAACCTCCTGGTCTTCAGCGGCAACGCCAACCGCCCGCTGGCCGACGCCGTCTGCCGCGAGCTGGGCGTGCGCCCGGGCAAGGCGCTGGTCGGTCGCTTCTCCGACGGCGAGGTGCAGATCGAGATCGAGGAGAACGTGCGCCGGCAGGAAGTGTTCGTGGTCCAGCCGACCTGCGCGCCGACCGCCGAGAACTTCATGGAGCTGCTGGTGCTGGTGGACGCGCTCAAGCGCGCCTCGGCCGCCAGCGTGACCGCGGTGGTGCCGTACTTCGGCTATGCCCGCCAGGACCGCCGCCCGCGTTCCTCGCGCGTGCCGATCACCGCCAAGGTCGCGGCCAAGATGTTCACCGCGGTGGGCACCGACCGCGTGCTCACGGTCGACCTGCACGCCGACCAGATCCAGGGCTTCTTCGACATCCCGGTCGACAACGTCTACGCCTCGCCGCTGCTGCTGGCCGACATCTGGCGCACGCACGGCACGCAGAACGTCATCGTCGTCTCGCCCGACGTCGGCGGCGTGGTGCGCGCGCGCGCGATCGCCAAGCGGCTCGACGATGCGGACCTCGCCATCATCGACAAGCGCCGCCCGCGCGCCAACGTCGCCACGGTGATGAACATCATCGGCGACGTGCGCGAGAAGACCTGCGTGCTGGTCGACGACATCGTCGATACCGCCGGCACGCTGTGCGCGGCGGCCGCGGCGCTGAAGGCGCAGGGCGCGTCGAAGGTGGTCGCCTACTGCACCCACCCGGTGCTGTCCGGCGCGGCGATCGACAACATCGGCAAGTCGCAGCTCGACGAGCTGGTGGTGACCGACACCATCCCGCTGAGCGAGGCCGCCCGCGCCTGCGGCCGCATCCGCCAGCTCAGCGTCGCCGAGCTGCTCGCCGAGACCATCCGGCGCGTGGCGTTCGGCGAGTCGGTGAGTTCGCTCTACATCGATTGACGGGATTCGCCATTCGGGATTCGCAACTTCCGGCTTTGACGGATCCCGATCCGAATCCCGGCTTCACCCCCTCGCCTGGTCGCGGGCGAGGCTTTCCGCCGCAGCGATGCGGCTCAACGCAGCAAGTGAGTAAACCGCAATGTCCGAACACATCATCCAGGCCGTGGGCCGCAAGGACGAGGGGAAAGGTGCGAGCCGCCGCCTGCGTCGTTCCGGCTTCATCCCGGCCGTCGTCTACGGCGGTCAGTCCGCCCCCAAGTCGATCCAGCTCGAGCACGAGAAGACTTGGATCGCCAGCCAGAACGAGTGGTTCTACTCGTCCATCCTGACGCTCGAAGTCGACGGCCAGCGCGAGAGCGTGCTGCTGCGCGACATGCAGCGTCATCCGTACAAGCAGCTGATCATGCATCTGGACTTCCAGCGCGTGGACGCCAACCAGGCCCTGCGCGTGAAGGTGCCGCTGCACTTCCTCAACCAGGAGAAGTCGCCGGCCGGCAAGACCGCGGGCGTGGTGATCCTGCACGAGCTCAACGAGATCGAGATCAGCTGCCTGCCGAAGGATCTGCCGGAGTTCATCGAGGTCGACCTCGGCGAGCTGAAGGTCGGCGACATCGTCCACCTGTCCGACCTCACGCTGCCGGCCGGCGTGGAGATCCCCGAGCTCAAGCTCGGCAAGGAGCACGACGTCGCGGTGGTGATCGCCAAGCACGCCCGCGAGGAAGCCGAGGAAGCCCCGGCCGAGGCGCCGGCCGAAGTGCCGGCCGCCAAGGTCACCAAGAAGGACGAGGGCAAGAAGTAAGCCCTCGCCCGTGCCGTGCGGGCCCGCCCCGCACGGCGCCGCGTCCCCCTGCGCGCAGGGGGAGCCTGCAGGGGGCGGCGTGCCCGGTCCGCGACCGGTCGCGCCGCCGCCCGTCGCGGCGAAGCCCCCGCACCGCCGCCCTCCCGTCCCTCCGCTTCCGCTGACCCGTGACCGGCCTGCGCCTGATCGTGGGGCTCGGCAACCCCGGCCCCGAACATGCCAAGACCCGGCACAACGCCGGTTTCTGGCTGGTGGACGCCCTCGCCGAACAGGCCGGGGCGCGCTTCGGGCTGGAATCCAAACTGTTCGGCGAAACCGCCAAGGCGACGCTCGCCGGCCAGTCGCTCTGGCTGCTCAAGCCGGCCACCTTCATGAATCTTTCCGGCAAGTCGGTCG
This sequence comes from Vulcaniibacterium thermophilum, assembly GCF_007923255.1. Lineage (GTDB taxonomy): Bacteria > Pseudomonadota > Gammaproteobacteria > Xanthomonadales > Xanthomonadaceae > Lysobacter_F > Lysobacter_F thermophilum. The sequence goes on from NZ_VOHJ01000010.1 coordinate 13,125, forward strand.
CCGCCGCGCTGCGCTACTGGAAGATCGAGCCGGAGCAGATGCTGGTCGCCCACGACGAGCTCGACCTGCCGCCGGGCACCGCCCGGCTCAAGTTCGACGGCGGCCACGGCGGCCAGAACGGCCTGCGCGACATCATTCGCCTGCTCGGCCATGCCCGCTTCCACCGCCTGCGGGTCGGCATCGGCCACCCCGGCCACAAGGACCGCGTCACCCCCTGGGTGCTGGGCCGCCCCGGCCGCGACGACGAGGCCGCGATCCTGCGCGCCATCGACGACGCGCTGGCGGTCCTGCCGCTGGCGGTGACCGGCGATTTCAACGAGGCGATGAAGCGCCTGCATACGGCCGGGAATCGGGAATCGGGAACCGGAAGTCGCTGACCGACGCCCCGTCCCGCATCTCGATTCCCATTCCCGATTCCCCATTCCCGGACCAACACCATGGGCATCAAATGCGGCATCGTCGGCCTGCCGAACGTCGGCAAGTCGACCCTGTTCAACGCGCTGACCAAGGCCGGCATCGCCGCCGCCAACTTCCCGTTCTGCACCATCGAGCCCAACGTGGGCGTGGTGCCGGTGCCGGATCCGCGCCTGAACGCGCTGGCGGAGATCGTCAAGCCGCAAAAGGTGATCCCCACCGCGGTCGAGTTCGTCGACATCGCCGGCCTGGTCGCCGGCGCCGCCAGCGGCGAGGGGCTGGGCAACAAGTTCCTCTCGCACATCCGCGAGGTCGATGCGATCGCCCACGTCGTGCGCTGCTTCGAGCACCCCGACATCGTCCATGTCGCCGGCCGGGTCGACCCGATCGCCGACATCGAGACCATCGACACCGAACTGGCGCTGGCCGACCTGGAGACGGTCGAGAAGGCGCTGGCCAAGGCCGAGCGTGCGGCCAAGGGCGGCGACAAGGAGGCGATCGCGCGCAAGGCCGTGCTGACCCGGCTCGCCGCCGGGCTCAATGAGGGCCGCACCGCCCGCGCGCTCGGACTGGGCGAGGACGAGCGTGCGCTGGTCCGCGACCTGTTCCTGCTGACCCTCAAGCCGGTGATGTACGTCGCCAACGTGCTCGAGGACGGCTTCACCGGCAATCCGCACCTGGACGCCGTGCGCGCCCGCGCCGCGTCCGAGGGCGCCGAGGTGGTGCCGGTGTGCGCCGCCATCGAGGAGGAGCTGGCCCAGCTCGACGACGCCGACCGCGACGCCTTCCTGGCCGACCTCGGCCTCGACGAGCCCGGCCTGAACCGCGTGATCCGCGCCGCCTACCGCCTGCTCGGCCTGCAGACCTACTTCACCGCCGGCGTGAAGGAAGTCCGCGCCTGGACCGTGAAGGTCGGCGCCACCGCGCCGCAGGCCGCCGGCGTGATCCACAGCGATTTCGAGAAGGGCTTCATCCGCGCCGAGACCATCGCCTACGACGACTTCATCCGCTACGGCGGCGAAGCCGGCGCCCGCGATGCCGGCCGCCTGCGGCTGGAAGGCAAGGACTACCGTGTCCAGGAGGGCGACGTCCTGCACTTCCGCTTCAACGTCTGAGCCAAGCGAGCGCGGCCCCGTCATCATCCGTTGACTTCCGCGCGCGGCCCCGCCAGAATTGCGGGCTCTTTTGGAGGGATACCCAAGCGGCCAACGGGGGCAGACTGTAAATCTGCTGGCTTACGCCTTCGGTGGTTCGAATCCACCTCCCTCCACCAGCTTCAACGGAGTGAAGAGTTTCACCGGCGGGAAAGTGGCCGGGCTGATCCAGAGGTGGATGAGAACCACCGCTGGTTCGGCGACGACGCGAAGCGTCGTCGTGCGCGCCGAAGGCGCGGCCCATCCGGTTTGTCGCCGATCGTTGTACCCGCGCCTTCGGGTGCGGTGCAGTAGCAGTCTCCCGGCGCGGGAGTAGTTCAATGGTAGAACCTCAGCCTTCCAAGCTGATGGTGCGGGTTCGATTCCCGTCTCCCGCTCCATTGCCGCTTCCGCGCCGAATCCGCGAGGCATAGCGCGAAAACGAGTTTCCGCTCACGTAGCTCAGTCGGTAGAGCACCTCCTTGGTAAGGAGGAGGTCGCTGGTTCGATTCCAGTCGTGAGCACCATTTCGAAACGGGCCCAACGCAACCCAACCGTCTCAACGAGAAGCGACCGCCATGGCAAAAGAAAAGTTCGAGCGCAAGAAGCCGCACGTGAACGTGGGCACGATCGGTCACGTGGACCACGGCAAGACGACGCTGACGGCGGCGCTGACGAAGGTGGGTGCCGAGCGTTTCGGCGGTGAGTTCAAGGCGTACGACCAGATCGACGCGGCGCCGGAAGAGAAGGCGCGCGGCATCACGATCTCGACGGCGCACGTGGAGTACGAGTCGCCGACCCGTCACTACGCGCACGTGGACTGCCCGGGTCACGCCGACTATGTGAAGAACATGATCACCGGTGCGGCGCAGATGGACGGCGCGATCCTGGTGGTGTCGGCGGCGGACGGCCCGATGCCGCAGACCCGCGAGCACATCCTGCTGGCGCGTCAGGTGGGCGTGCCGTACATCGTGGTCTTCCTGAACAAGGCGGACATGGTGGACGACGCCGAGCTGCTGGAGCTGGTGGAGATGGAGGTGCGTGAGCTGCTGTCGAAGTACGACTTCCCGGGCGACGACACCCCGATCATCAAGGGTTCGGCGCTGAAGGCGCTGGAAGGCGACCAGTCGGAGATCGGCGTGCCGGCGATCATCAAGCTGGTGGACGCGCTGGACACCTACATTCCGGAGCCGCAGCGCGCGATCGACAAGCCGTTCCTGATGCCGGTGGAGGACGTGTTCTCGATCTCCGGTCGCGGCACGGTGGTGACCGGCCGAATCGAGCGCGGCACGATCAAGGTGGGCGAGGAAGTCGAGATCGTCGGCATCCGCCCGACCACCAAGACCACGGTGACCGGCGTTGAGATGTTCCGCAAGCTGCTGGACCAGGGTCAGGCGGGCGACAACGCGGGTCTGCTGCTGCGCGGCACCAAGCGCGACGAAGTGGAGCGCGGCCAGGTGCTGGCGAAGCCGGGCACGATCACCCCGCACACCGACTTCGAGTGCGAGGTGTATGTGCTGTCGAAGGAGGAGGGCGGCCGTCACACGCCGTTCTTCAAGGGCTACCGTCCGCAGTTCTACTTCCGCACCACGGACGTGACCGGCGCGGTGACGCTGCCGGAGGGTGTGGAGATGGTGATGCCGGGCGACAACGTGAAGCTGTCGGTGTCGCTGATCAACCCGGTGGCGATGGAAGAGGGTCTGCGCTTTGCGATCCGCGAGGGCGGCCGCACGGTCGGCGCCGGCGTGGTGGCGAAGATCCTGAAGTGACGCAACCGCGCGCCTGCGCCCAGCGCAGGCGCCTTTGCGGATGCGTCATCCCGCGAAAGCGGGGATCCATGGACCAGGCGCCTTTGCGGTTGCGTCATACCCGCGCAAGCGGACCAAGGCGAGCGCCAGGCGCCCATGGACCCAAGGAACAACGCCAGAAGCGGCGATCCCGAGGCGAGTCGGCAACGGCTCGCCGTCGCCGTCTAAGGCAAGTGAGGAAAAAACGGTTTTACGCCAGTAGCTCAATCGGCAGAGCAGCGGTCTCCAAAACCGCAGGTTGGGGGTTCGAGTCCCTCCTGGCGTGCCACTTCGCGCGGTCCTGCGGACCGCCACGACATGAACCATCGAGAGGTCCGTGTCAGGGACGGACGGACTCGCGAGGGAATCGCGGTTGATGAATAGCAAGGTCGAACAATCCAAGCCCGCCTCGGCCGGCGACCTCGCCAAGTACGCTCTGGCCCTCCTGCTGGTGGGGGCGGGCGTGTTCGGCTACTACTGGTTCGCCCAGTGGGCGATCGGCCTGCGCGCGCTGCTGGTGGTGGCCGGTCTGGTGCTGGGCGCCGGTGTGTTCCTGCTGACGGCGCGCGGCGGGCAGACGCGCGAGTTCCTGGCCGAATCGCGTTTCGAATTGCGCAAGGTCGTCTGGCCGACCCGCCAGGAGGCGCTGCGCACGACGTGGGTCGTGGTCGTGATGGTGGTGGTGCTGTCGCTGATCCTGGCCGGTTTCGACCTGGTGATCCAGGCTGGCGTGAAGTTCCTGCTGGGGCGGTGAAGGACATGAGCGAAGTGCAGAAGCGCTGGTACGTGGTGCACGCCTATTCCGGCTTCGAGAAGTCGGTGGCGCAGGCGCTGCGCGACCGCATCGCCCGTTACGGCATGCAGGACCGCTTCGGCGACGTGCTGGTGCCGACCGAGGAAGTGGTGGAGATGCGCTCCGGCCAGAAACGCCGTTCCGAGCGCAAGTTCTTCCCCGGTTATGTGCTGGTGCAGATCGCCACCCACATGGAAGGCGGCATTCCGCGCATCGACAGCGAGAGCTGGCATCTGGTCAAGGAGACGCCGAAGGTGATGGGCTTCATCGGCGGCACCGCCGACCGCCCGCTGCCGATCACCGACGCCGAGGCCGACGCCATCCTGCAGCGCGTGCAGGAAGGCGTGGAGAAGCCCAAGCCGAAGGTGCTGTTCGAAGTCGGCGAGATGGTGCGCGTCACCGACGGCCCGTTCAACGATTTCAACGGCGTGGTCGAGGAGATCAACTACGAGAAGAGCCGCCTGCGCGTGGCGGTCCTGATCTTCGGACGCTCCACGCCGGTCGAGCTGGAATTCGGCCAGGTCGAGAAGGCCAAGTAAGCATTCGCCGGCACGAGCGGTTCGTGCCGGCCGCAACGCGAGGAGCCGCAAGGCGTTCGCACTCGCAGGAGTCAAGCAATGGCAAAGAAAGTCGTCGGTTACATCAAGCTGCAGGTCAAGGCCGGCCAGGCCAACCCGTCGCCGCCGGTGGGCCCCGCCCTCGGTCAGCGCGGCCTCAACATCATGGAGTTCTGCAAGGCGTTCAACGCCGCCACGCAGAAGATGGAGCCGGGCATTCCGATCCCGGTGATCATCACCGCCTACTCGGACCGTACCTTCACCTTCGTCACCAAGACCCCGCCGGCGACGATCCTGCTGAAGAAGGCGGCCGGCATCCAGTCGGGCTCCAAGCGCCCGAACACCGACAAGGTGGGCAAGGTGACGCGCAAGCAGCTCGAGGAGATCGCCAAGCTGAAGGAGCCCGACCTGACGGCGGCGGATCTGGATGCGGCGGTGCGCACGATCGCGGGCTCGGCCCGCAGCATGGGTCTGGTGGTGGAGGGCTAAGCCATGGCGATGACCAAGCGACAGAAGGCCATCAAGGCGGCCGTGGTGCCGGGCAAGGCCTACCCGATCGACGAGGCGATCAAGATCGTCAAGACCGCGACCCGCGCCAAGTTCACCGAATCGGTGGACGTCGCCGTGCGTCTCGGCGTCGATGCCAAGAAGTCCGACCAGCAGGTGCGCGGCTCGACCGTGCTGCCGGCCGGCACCGGCAAGTCCGTGCGCGTGGCGGTGTTCGCCCCGGCCGGCGCCAAGGCCGATGAGGCCCTCGCCGCCGGCGCCGACGTGGTCGGTATGGACGATCTGGCCGAGAAGATGATGGCCGGCGACCTCAACTACGACGTGGTGATCGCCACCCCGGATGCGATGCGCGTGGTCGGCAAGCTCGGCCAGGTGCTCGGCCCGCGCGGCCTGATGCCGAACCCGAAGGTGGGCACCGTGTCGCCGAACCCGGCCGAAGCCGTGCGCAACGCCAAGGCCGGTCAGGTGCGTTACCGCACCGACAAGGCCGGCATCATCCACTGCACGATCGGCAAGGTCAGCTTCGACGACGAGGCGCTGAAGTCGAACCTGCAGGCGCTGCTGGCGGACTTGCTGAAGGCCAAGCCGGCCACGGCGAAGGGTCAGTACCTGCAGAAGATCGCGATCAGCTCGACCATGGGGCCGGGCGTGATCGTCGACCAGGCCTCGCTCCCGCTCGGCAAGTGACGCATCGGCGCGCCCGCGCACAGCGCGGGCGCCTTTGCCGATGCGTCATCCCCGCGAAAGCAGGGATCCACCGACGGATGGCGCGCCTTCGCGGTTGCGTCACCCCCGCGAAAGCGGGGATCCATCGACGGATGGCGCGCCTTCGCGGTTGCGTCATCCCCGCGAAAGCGGGGATCCCGTGCCTCCAACGCCCGGGCGCCGGAGGCACGGGAAGCAGGACCGGTATTCCGCTGCCGCGGGGCAACGCAGCAGCACCCCGCGCAAGCGGGCGAACGCAACACCCGGCGGCGGGCCGAAGTTCGCCGCCACGCTTTTGAGGGCATCGCACGGGTTCGCCCGCGCGATCGCCGTCAAAGACCGCAGGCGCGGACAGCGCGCACCGGAGGCGGGCAGGGAGGCTCGGCTGGCAAGGAGTCGCCCCCGGTGAAAGCGAGCCGCTTAATGAGCCCTTCGGGGCGATGCCTGCGCAGATGGTCGCCGCCCCTCCAGTTTTCGGGTCAACCGGATTTGGAAACGGCCACCACCCGGACGCCGCGAGGCGTCCCGGCACCGCGCCGAACGGTGCCGACCGAGGACCGCCGCCGCACACCCGCGCGGCGGCGGCGTTAAGTACGGAGGAGTGCAATGGCTCTCAATCTGACTCAGAAGCAGGAAGTCGTTGCCGAACTGGCCGAGGTCGCCGGCAAGGCGCTCTCGCTGGTCGCGTCGGAGTACGCGGGTCTGACGGTCGCCGAGCTGACCGAAATGCGCAAGAAGGCGCGTCAGAACGGCGTGTATCTGAAGGTTGCGAAGAACACGCTGGTCTCGCGCGCGGTGGAGGGTACCGATTACGCCGTCGTCAAGGACGCGCTGACCGGCCCGCTGCTGTATGCCTTCTCGCAGGAAGACCCCGGCGCCGCCGGCCGCCTGATCAAGGAGTTCGCCAAGACCAACGACAAGCTGAAGCCGCGCCTCGTCTCGATCGGCGGGCAGATGTACCCGGGCACCCATGTCGAGGTGCTCGCGTCGCTGCCGACCCGCGAGCAGGCCCTGTCGATGCTGCTGTCGGTCCTGGTGCAGCCCGCCACCCAGCTGGTCCGTCTGCTCTCCGAGCCGGCGGCGCAGGTCGCCCGCGTGGTCAACGCGGTCGGCCAGCAGAAGGCGGCCTGACCCTGATCATCGGCAAACGAAATCCGAACCGTTCAACCGTTTCCATTTGAGATACCCGAGGTAAACACCATGTCCCTGTCCAACGAGCAGATCATCGAAGCGATCGCCAGCAAGACCCTCGTCGAGGTGATGGAGCTGGTGAAGGCGATGGAAGAGAAGTTCGGCGTGTCCGCGGCCGCTCCGGTCGCCGTCGCCGCCGCCCCGGCCGCCGGTGCGGCCGCCGCTCCGGCCGAAGAGCAGACCGAGTTCACGGTCACCCTGAAGTCGGCGGGCGAGAAGAAGGTCGAGGTCATCAAGGTGGTCCGCGCGATCACCGGCCTGGGCCTGAAGGAAGCCAAGGACCTCACCGAGGCCGGCGGCGTCGTGAAGGAAGGCGTGTCGAAGGACGACGCCGCGAAGATCAAGAAGGATCTCGAGGCGGCTGGCGCCACCGTCGAAGTGAAGTAAGCGTTACTTGCGTCGCCGTTCGTACAAGGCGACCACCGAAGGCTGGGGGTGCAAGCCCCCGGCCTTTGGCCGTTGTAAAGCCGGGAGCCGGGAATCGGGAATCGGGAATCGTCGAAGCGAACGGCAAAGGGCCTGCCTGCTTGCGACTCCCCATTCCCGATTCCCGGTTCCCGTCCACCGAGTTGACAGTCGGAAGTAGCGGGAGAGGGCGTGCTGGTGCCGGCAATACCAGCGACTTCCTACTGGCAATTTGATCTTCCCCCAAGGGCGTCGTGACGACGCGGCATCCACGAGCAGGCGGATGGCCGAGGCGGTTCCCGATACCCGGCTCTAGCGAGGCGGTAGCACCATGACCACAGCGACGAATTACTCGTTCACCGAAAAGAAGCGCGTCCGCAAGGATTTCGGCAAGCGCAAGTCGATCCTCGAGGTGCCTTACCTCCTGGCGATCCAGGTCGATTCCTACCGCGAGTTCCTGCAGCAGGACGTCGAGCCGGCCCAGCGCGAGGACAAGGGTCTGCACGCCGCGCTGAAGTCGGTCTTCCCGATCGTCAGCTACAGCGGCAACGCCGCGCTCGAATACGTCGGCTACAAGCTCGGCGAGCCGCCGTTCGACGAGCGCGAGTGCCGCAACCGCGGCCTGTCCTACGGCGCGCCGCTGCGCGTGACCGTGCGCCTGGTGATCTACGACCGCGAGTCGTCGAACAAGGCGATCAAGTACGTGAAGGAGCAAGAGGTCTACATGGGCGAGATCCCGCTCATGACCGAGAACGGCACCTTCATCGTCAACGGCACCGAGCGCGTCATCGTCTCCCAGCTGCACCGCTCGCCGGGCGTGTTCTTCGACCACGACCGCGGCAAGACCCACAGCTCGGGCAAGCTTCTGTACAGCGCCCGCATCATTCCCTACCGCGGCTCGTGGCTGGACTTCGAGTTCGACCCGAAGGATGCCGTGTTCTGCCGCATCGACCGCCGCCGCAAGCTGCCGGTGACGATCCTGCTGCGCGCGCTCGGCTACTCCAACGAGGAGATGCTGCGCCACTTCTTCGAGATCAACACCTTCCACATCCTGCCGGAAGGCGTGCAGCTCGAGCTGGTGCCGGAGCGCCTGCGCGGCGAGACGCTCAACTTCGACCTGGCCGACGGCGACCGCGTGATCGTCGAAGCCGGCAAGCGCATCACCGCGCGCCACGTCAAGCAGCTCGAGCAGTCGGGCATCGCCGCGCTGGCGGTGCCGGACGAGTACCTGCTCGGCCGCATCCTCGCGCACGACGTGGTCGACGCGAAGACCGGCGAGCTGTTGGCCAGCGCCAACGAGGAGATCAACGACGACCACCTGAAGGCTTTCCGCAAGGCCGGCGTGGCGTCGGTCGGCACGCTTTGGGTCAACGACCTCGACCGCGGTCCGTACATTTCCAACACGCTGCGCATCGATCCGACCAAAACCCAGCTCGAGGCGCTGGTCGAGATCTACCGCATGATGCGTCCGGGCGAGCCGCCGACCAAGGAAGCCGCGCTCAACCTGTTCCACAACCTGTTCTTCACCTTCGAGCGCTACGACCTGTCCGCGGTCGGCCGCATGAAGTTCAACCGCCGCCTCGGCCGCAAGGAGACCGAGGGCGCGCCGGTGCTGTACGACGCCAAGTACTTCCAGGACCGCAAGGACGACGAGTCGGTGCGCATGCGCGACATGTGCGGCGACAGCTCCGACATCCTCGACGTGATCCGCGTGCTGACCGAGATCCGCAACGGCCGCGGCGTGGTGGACGACATCGACCACCTCGGCAATCGCCGCGTGCGTTCGGTCGGCGAGATGGCCGAGAACGTGTTCCGCGTCGGCCTGGTGCGCGTGGAGCGCGCGGTCAAGGAGCGCCTGTCGATGGCCGAGTCCGAAGGGCTCACCCCGCAGGAGCTGATCAACGCCAAGCCGGTGGCGGCCGCGATCAAGGAGTTCTTCGGCTCCTCGCAGCTCTCGCAGTTCATGGACCAGAACAACCCGCTGTCGGAAGTGACGCACAAGCGTCGCGTCTCGGCGCTGGGTCCGGGCGGTCTGACCCGCGAGCGCGCCGGCTTCGAGGTGCGCGACGTGCACCCGACCCACTACGGCCGCGTCTGCACGATCGAAACGCCGGAAGGTCCGAACATCGGCCTGATCAACTCGCTGGCGGTGTTCGCCCGCACCAACCGCTACGGCTTCCTGGAGACGCCGTACCGCAAGGTGGTGGACGGCCGCGTCACCGACGAGGTCGAGTTCCTCTCGGCGATCGAGGAGAACGAGTACGTCATCGCCCAGGCCAACGTGCCGGTGGACGAGAAGGGCGCGATCACCGCGCAGTTCGTCGCCTGCCGCTACCAGGGCGAGTCGATGCTCAAGCCGCCGAGCGAGGTCCACTACATGGACGTCTCGCCGATGCAGACGGTGTCGGTCGCGGCCGCGCTGGTGCCGTTCCTCGAGCACGACGACGCCAACCGCGCGCTGATGGGCGCCAACATGCAGCGCCAGGCGGTGCCGACGCTGCGCGCGCAGAAGCCGCTGGTCGGCACCGGCATCGAGCGCGCGGTCGCCCGCGACTCGGGCGTGACCGTCAACGCCCGCCGCGGCGGCGTGATCGAGCAGGTCGACGCGGCGCGCATCGTGGTCAAGGCCAACGAGAGCGAGATCGAGGGCGAGACCGACGCCGGCGTCGACATCTACACGCTGGTCAAGTACACGCGCTCCAACCAGAACACCTGCATCAACCAGCGTCCGCTGGTGAAGGTGGGCGACGTGGTGGCGCGCGGCGACGTGCTGGCCGACGGTCCGTCGACCGACATCGGCGAGCTCGCGCTCGGCCAGAACATGCTGGTCGCGTTCATGCCGTGGAACGGCTACAACTTCGAGGACTCGATCCTGCTGTCCGAGCGGGTCGTCCAGGAAGACCGCTACACCACGATCCACATCGAGGAGCTGACCTGCGTCGCGCGCGACACCAAGCTCGGGCCGGAGGAGATCACCGCCGACATCCCGAACGTGTCCGAGCAGGCGCTCAACCGCCTCGACCAGTCGGGCGTGGTCTACATCGGCGCCGAGGTGCGCGCCGGCGACATCCTGGTCGGCAAGGTCACGCCGAAGGGCGAGACCCAGCTCACGCCGGAGGAGAAGCTGCTGCGCGCGATCTTCGGCGAGAAGGCGTCCGACGTGAAGGACAGCTCGCTGCGCGTGCCGCCGGGCATGGACGGCACCGTGATCGACGTGCAGGTGTTCACCCGCGACGGCATCGAGAAGGACGCCCGCGCGCGCCAGATCGAGGAGAGCGAGATCAAGCGCGTCAAGAAGGACTTCGACGACCAGTTCCGCATCCTCGAGGCGGCGATCTACGACCGCCTGCGCTCGCAGTTGATCGGCAAGGTGGCCAACGGCGGCGCCGGCCTGAAGAAGGGCGACGTCGTCACCAGCCTGGTGCTCGACAGCCTGCCGCGCAAGGAGTGGTTCAACCTGCGCATGAAGGACGAGGAGGCCGTGGAGGCCATCGAGCGCGCGCAGAAGCAGATCGAGGCGCACAAGGCGGAGTTCGAGAAGCGCTTCGCCGACAAGCGCGCCAAGATCACCGCGGGCGACGACCTCGCCCCGGGCGTGCTGAAGATGGTCAAGGTGTTCCTCGCGGTGAAGCGCCGCATCCAGCCGGGCGACAAGATGGCCGGCCGCCACGGCAACAAGGGCGTGGTGTCCAACATCGTCCCGGTCGAGGACATGCCGTACATGGCCAACGGCGAGACGGTGGACATCGTGCTCAACCCGCTGGGCGTGCCGAGCCGAATGAACATCGGCCAGATCCTCGAGACGCACCTGGGCTGGGCGGCCAAGGGCCTCGGCCAGAAGATCCAGCGCATGCTGGAAGCCAAGGCCAAGGTCGACGACCTGCGCGCGTTCCTCGACCAGATCTACAACCACGACCGCAAGCTGGTGGGCGAGCGCGTCGACCTGTCGCAGTTCTCCGACGAGGAGCTGCTGCGCCTGGCCGGCAACCTCACCGACGGCGTGCCGATGGCCACCCCGGTGTTCGACGGCGCGACCGAGGAGGAGATCAAGACGATGCTCAGGCTCGCCGATCTGCCCGAGAGCGGCCAGACCACGCTCTACGACGGTCGCACCGGCGAGGCGTTCGATCGTCCGGTCACGGTGGGCTACATGCACATGCTGAAGCTCAACCACCTGGTCGACGACAAGATGCACGCGCGTTCGACCGGCCCGTACTCGCTGGTCACCCAGCAGCCGCTGGGCGGCAAGGCGCAGTTCGGCGGCCAGCGCTTCGGCGAGATGGAAGTCTGGGCGCTGGAAGCCTACGGCGCGGCCTACACCCTGCAGGAGATGCTGACGGTGAAGTCCGACGACGTGCAGGGCCGCAACCAGATGTACAAGAACATCGTCGACGGCAATTACGAAATGGTCGCGGGCATGCCGGAGTCCTTCAACGTGCTGGTGAAGGAGATCCGCTCGCTGGCCATCAACATGGAGCTCGAGGAGCACTGAGGACGGGAATGGGGAATCGGGAAGCGGGAACCGTCAAAGGCGCGCAACGCCGGCGGTCCCGACCTGATTCCCCGCTCTCCACGATTCCCGATTCTCGATTCCCGATTCCCGGAGATTTCCAATGAAAGACCTGCTCAACCTCTTCAACCAGCAGCGGACGGTCATCGACTTCGACGCCATCAAGATCGGCCTGGCGTCGCCGGACCTGATCCGCTCGTGGTCGTACGGCGAGGTCAAGAAGCCCGAGACGATCAACTACCGCACGTTCAAGCCCGAGCGTGACGGCCTGTTCTGCGCCGCCATCTTCGGTCCGATCAAGGACTACGAGTGCCTGTGCGGCAAGTACAAGCGCATGAAGCACCGCGGCGTGGTGTGCGAGAAGTGCGGCACCGAGGTCACGCTGGCCAAGGTGCGCCGCGAGCGCATGGGCCACATCGAGCTGGCCTCGCCGGTCGCGCACATCTGGTTCCTGAAGTCGCTGCCGTCGCGCATCGGTCTGATGCTCGACATGACCCTGCGCGACATCGAGCGCATCCTGTACTTCGAAGCCTATGTCGTCACCGAGCCGGGCCTGACCCCGCTCGAGCGCGGCACCCTGCTCACCGAAGAGCAGTACATGCAGGCGCGTCAGGAGCACGGCGACGACTTCGAGGCCGCGATGGGCGCCGAGGCCGTCTACGAGCTGCTGCGCACGATCGACCTGCAGGCCGAGATGGTGCGCCTGAAGGAAGAGATCGCCGCCACCAACAGCGAGACCAAGCTCAAGCGCCTGACCAAGCGCATCAAGCTGGTCGAGGCCTTCCTCGACTCCGGCAACCGTCCGGAGTGGATGGTGATGACCGTGCTGCCGGTGCTGCCGCCGGACCTGCGTCCGCTGGTGCCGCTGGACGGCGGCCGCTTCGCGACTTCCGACCTCAACGACCTCTACCGTCGCGTCATCAACCGCAACAACCGCCTCAAGCGCCTGCTCGAGCTGAACGCGCCCGACATCATCGTGCGCAACGAAAAGCGCATGCTGCAGGAAGCGGTCGACGCGCTGATGGACAACGGCCGCCGCGGCCGCGCCATCACCGGCACCAACAAGCGCCCGCTCAAGTCGCTGGCCGACATGATCAAGGGCAAGCAGGGCCGCTTCCGCCAGAACCTGCTCGGCAAGCGCGTGGACTACTCCGGCCGCTCGGTGATCGTGGTCGGCCCGACCCTGCGACTGCACGAGTGCGGCCTGCCGAAGAAGATGGCGCTGGAACTGTTCAAGCCGTTCATCTTCTCCAAGCTGCAGCGCCTGGGCCTGGCCACCACCATCAAGGCGGCCAAGAAGCTGGTCGAGCGCGAAGACGCCGCGGTGTGGGACATCCTCGAAGAGGTGATCCGCGAGCATCCGGTGCTGCTGAACCGCGCGCCGACCCTGCACCGCCTCGGCATCCAGGCGTTCGAGCCGGTGCTGATCGAAGGCAAGGCGATCCAGTTGCACCCGCTGGTGTGCACCGCGTTCAACGCCGACTTCGACGGCGACCAGATGGCCGTGCACGTGCCGCTGTCGCTGGAAGCCCAGCTCGAAGCGCGCGCGCTGATGATGTCGACCAACAACATCCTCAGCCCGGCCAACGGCGAGCCGATCATCGTCCCGTCGCAGGACGTCGTGCTCGGCCTGTACTACATGACCCGCGCGCTCGAGAACAAGAAGGGCGAGGGCATGGTGTTCGCCAACGTCGCCGAAGTGAAGCGCGCTTACGACAACCGCGTCGTCGAGCTGCACGCCAAGGTCAAGGTGCGCATCACCGAGACGGTGATCGCCGAGGACGGCAGCCGCAGCGAGCAGACCCGCGTGGTCGACACCACGGTGGGCCGCGCGCTGCTGCGCGAGATCCTGCCCGACGGCCTGCCGTTCGCGCTGGTCAACACCGAGCTCAACAAGAAGGCCATCAGCCGCCTGATCAACTCCTGCTACCGCTCGCTCGGTCTGAAGGAGACGGTGATCTTCGCCGACCAGCTGATGTACACCGGCTTCGCCTACGCCACCCGCGCCGGCGTGTCGATCGGCATCGACGACATGATCATCCCGGAGGAGAAGAAGGAGATCCTGGGCGAGGCCGAGACCGAGGTGCTGGAGATCCAGCAGCAGTACCAGTCGGGCCTGGTCACCGCCGGCGAGCGCTACAACAAGGTGGTCGACATCTGGTCGCGCACCAACGAGCGCGTGGCCAAGGCGATGATGGACGCGATCGGCGTCGATCGCGTGCAGAACGCCAAGGGCGACACGGTCGAGCAAAAGTCGATGAACTCGATCTTCATCATGGCCGACTCCGGCGCGCGCGGTTCGCAGGCGCAGATCCGCCAGCTCGCCGGCATGCGCGGCCTGATGGCCAAGCCGGACGGCTCGATCATCGAAACGCCGATCACCGCGAACTTCCGCGAAGGCCTCAACGTCCTGCAGTACTTCATCTCCACCCACGGCGCCCGCAAGGGCCTGGCCGACACCGCGCTGAAGACGGCGAACTCGGGTTACCTGACCCGCCGTCTGGTCGACGTCGCCCAGGACGTGGTCGTCACCGAGCCGGACTGCGGCACGCACGCGGGCCTCACCATGACGCCGATCGTCGAAGGCGGCGACGTGGTCGAGCCGCTGCGCGACCGCGTGCTCGGCCGCATGGTGGCCGAGGACGTCTACCTGCCGGGCAACGACGAGGAGCCGATCGTCACCCGCAACACGCTGCTCGACGAGCAGTGGGTGCAGAAGCTCGAAGATGCGGGCGTGCAGGCGATCAAGGTCCGCTCGGCGATCACCTGCGAGACCGCGTTCGGCGTGTGCGCGTACTGCTACGGCCGCGACCTCGGCCGCGGCCACATCGTCAACCTCGGCGAGGCGGTGGGCGTGGTGGCCGCGCAGTCGATCGGCGAGCCGGGCACGCAGCTCACCATGCGCACGTTCCACATCGGTGGTGCGGCCTCGCGTGCGGCGGCGATCGACAACGTGACGGTCAAGACCACCGGCACGATCAAGTTCAACAACCTCAAGCACGTGCAGCACGCCAACGGCCATCTGGTCGCGGTGTCGCGCTCGGGCGAGCTGTCGGTCCTCGACGGCCACGGCCGCGAGCGCGAACGCTACAAGGTGCCGTACGGCGCGATGATCGCGGTCAAGGACGGCGACGAGGTCAAGGCCGGCCAGCAGATCGCCAACTGGGACCCGCACAACCACCCGATCGTGTCCGAAGTGGCCGGCTTCGTGCGCTTCATCGACTTCGTCGACGGCGTCACCGTCATCGAGAAGACCGACGAGCTCACCGGCCTGGCCTCGCGCGAGATCACCGATCCGAAGCGTCGCGGCTCCGCGGGCAAGGATCTGCGTCCGATCGTCCGCATCGTCGACAAGAACGGCAACGATCTCAGCATCCCCGGCACGGACCTGCCGGCGCAGTACCTGCTGCCGCCGCGCTCGATCGTCAACCTGCAGGACGGCGATGCGGTCGGCGTCGGCGACGTGGTCGCCAAGATCCCGCAGGAAGCGTCCAAGACGCGCGACATCACCGGCGGTCTGCCGCGCGTGGCCGACCTGTTCGAGGCGCGCAAGCCGAAGGATCCGGCGATCCTGGCCGAGCGCTCGGGCGTGGTCAGCTTCGGCAAGGACACCAAGGGCAAGCAGCGCCTGATCATCAAGGACGCCGACGGCGGCGAGCACGAGGAGCTGATCCCGAAGTACCGCCAAATCATCGTGTTCGAAGGCGAGCACGTGGAGAAGGGCGAAACCATCGTGGACGGCGAGCCGAACCCGCAGGACATCCTGCGCTTGCTCGGCGTCGAGCCGCTGGCGGCGTACCTGGTCAAGGAGATCCAGGACGTCTACCGCCTGCAGGGCGTGAAGATCAACGACAAGCACATCGAGGTGATCATTCGCCAGATGCTGCGCAAGGTCGAGATCACCGACGCCGGCGACACCCGCTTCCTGCAGGGCGAGCAGGTGGAGAAGCAGCGCGTGCTCGAGGAGAACGCCCGCGTGATGGCGCGCAACGAGATTCCGGCCAAGTACGAGCCGGTGCTGCTCGGCATCACCAAGGCGTCGCTCGCGACCGAGTCGTTCATCTCCGCCGCGTCGTTCCAGGAGACCACCCGAGTGCTCACCGAGGCGGCCGTGCGCGGCACCCGGGACACGCTGCGCGGTCTCAAGGAAAACGTCATCGTCGGCCGCCTGATCCCGGCCGGCACCGGTCTTGCGTACCATACGCAGCGCCGCCGCACCGCCTCGGGCCTGACCGAATCGGAGCTGGAAACGCTGACGGGCGGCGCCGAGACCGAAACCGCCACCGCCGATACCGGCGAGGAGTCGAGCGAGTCCTGAGCAATGCCTGAGCCGACGGCCCCCGCGCGGGCCGTCCAGAACCCGAAATGAGGCGGACGGATCCGCCTCGTGTTCGGTCCACCGGATGGACGGGGTATTCCGCGGAGGCCGCGCGCCGCCGCATGCCGGACTTCCGGCCGCCATCCGGGCAGACGCCCGGCAGGCGGTCGGACGCCCGGATTCGTGTTTGACGCCTGCCGTTAACGCGGGCTATACTTTTCCGTCTCGCTGGGCCGAAACGCCCGGCGTCCGTTTTTCCGCAAGGGCTCCGGCCCGAAACCAAGCAAAGCGAACGCATGGCAACCATCAACCAGCTGGTCCGCAAGCCCCGGCGGGCGGCCACCGAGAAGAGCGCCTCGCCGGCGCTGGCCAACTGCCCGCAGCGCCGCGGCGTCTGCACCCGCGTCTACACCACCACGCCGAAGAAGCCGAACTCGGCCCTGCGCAAGGTCGCCAAGGTGCGGCTGACCAACGGCTACGAGGTGATCTCCTACATCGGTGGCGAAGGCCACAACCTGCAGGAGCACTCGGTGGTGCTGATCCGCGGCGGCCGCGTCAAGGACCTGCCGGGTGTGCGCTACCACACCGTCCGCGGCTCGCTGGACGCCGCCGGCGTCGCCAAGCGTCGCCAAGGCCGTTCGAAGTACGGCGCCAAGCGTCCGAAGTCCTGATCGGCCGCCGGCCGCCCCGAATCACGAGTAACAGGTACGCACAATGTCGCGTAAAGGCTCTGCCCCGCAGCGCTCGGTCCTGCCGGATCCCAAGCACGGCAGCGAAACGATCGCGCGTTTCATCAACATGGTCATGAAGAGCGGCAAGAAGTCCGTCGCCGAGAAGATCGTCTACGGCGCGATGGACATCATTGCCGAGAAGAACGCCAATGCGCTCGAGCTGGTCGAGAAGGCGCTCGGCAACGTCGCTCCCGCGGTCGAGGTGAAGTCCCGCCGCGTCGGCGGCGCCACCTACCAGGTGCCGGTCGAAGTGCGCGCCACCCGCCGCACCGCGCTGGCGATGCGCTGGGTGATCGATTCCGCCCGCAAGCGTGGCGAGAACGGCATGCCGCGGAAGCTCGCCGCCGAACTGCTCGACGCCTCCGAGAACCGCGGTGGCGCGATCAAGAAGCGCGAGGAAACCCACCGCATGGCGGAAGCCAACAAGGCGTTCGCCCACTACCGCTGGTAACCGGCGGCTGACGCGGCCGCGGTCGCGTCCACTACGAAGCCGCGTCGGCCTTGCCGCACGGCGATCCGGATGCCGCCTCACGGGCGGCGTCCGGCCATCTGGAAACCGCAAACGAGACAGAGGATCCCGTGGCTCGCACCACTCCCATCGAGCGCTACCGCAACTTCGGCATCATGGCCCACATCGATGCCGGCAAGACCACCACGACGGAGCGCATCCTTTTCTACACCGGCGTCAACCACAAGCTTGGCGAGGTGCACGAGGGTGCCGCGACGATGGACTGGATGGAGCAGGAGCAGGAGCGCGGCATCACCATCACGTCCGCGGCCACGACCTGCTTCTGGCGTGGCATGGACCACAACTTCCCCGAGCACCGGTTCAACATCATCGACACGCCGGGCCACGTCGATTTCACCATCGAGGTGGAGCGCTCGCTGCGCGTGCTCGACGGTGCGGTGTTCGTGCTGTGCGCGGTCGGCGGCGTGCAGCCGCAGTCGGAAACCGTGTGGCGCCAGGCCAACAAGTACGGCGTGCCGCGGCTGGCGTTCGTCAACAAGATGGACCGCACCGGCGCCAACTTCGAGAAGGTCGTCGAACAACTGAAGTCGCGCCTGAACGCCTACCCGGTGCCGATGCAGGTGCCGATCGGCGCCGAGGACGCGTTCGAGGGCGTGATCGACCTGGTCAAGATGAAGGCGATCCATTGGGATCCGGCGTCGCAGGGCACCAAGTTCGAGTACCGCGACATCCCGGCGCATCTGCAGTCGAAGGCGGAAGAGGCGCGCAGCTTCATGGTCGAGGCCGCGGCCGAGGCCAACGAGACGCTGATGGACAAGTACCTCAACGACGGTGACCTGTCCGAAGCCGAGATCATCGCCGGCATCCGCGAGCGCACGATCAAGACCGAGATCGTGCCGGTGTTCTGCGGCACCGCGTTCAAGAACAAGGGCGTGCAGGCCATGCTCGACGCGGTGATCCAGTTGCTGCCGTCGCCGGCCGATCGTCCGCCGGTCAAGGGCATCGACGACAACGAGCAGGAAGCCGAGCGCCGGGCGTCGGACGACGAGCCGTTCTCCGCGCTCGCGTTCAAGATCATGACCGATCCGTTCGTGGGCTCGCTGACGTTCTTCCGCGTCTACTCGGGCGTGCTGAGCGCGGGCGACCAGGTCTACAACCCGGTCAAGCGCAAGAAGGAGCGCGTCGGCCGCATTCTGCAGATGCACGCCAACCAGCGCGACGAGATCAAGGAGGTCCGCGCCGGCGACATCGCCGCGGCGGTCGGTCTGAAGGACGTCACCACCGGCGACACGCTCTGCGCGCAGGACAAGGTCATCACGCTCGAGCGCATGACCTTCCCCGAGCCCGTCATCTCGATGGCGGTCGAGCCGAAGACAAAGTCGGACCAGGAAAAGATGGGCATGGCGCTGTCGCGCCTGGCGCAGGAAGACCCGTCGTTCCGCGTCCGCACCGACGAGGAGTCGGGCCAGACGATCATCTCCGGCATGGGCGAGCTGCACCTGGAGATCATCGTCGACCGCATGAAGCGCGAGTTCAACGTCGAGGCCAATGTCGGCAAGCCGCAGGTGGCCTATCGCGAGGCGATCCGCAAGGCGGTCAAGGTCGAAGGCAAGTTCGTGCGCCAGTCGGGCGGTAAGGGCCAGTACGGTCACGTCTGGATCGAGCTCGAACCGCAGGAGCGTGGCGCCGGCTACGTGTTCGAGAACGCGATCGTCGGTGGCGTGGTGCCGAAGGAGTACATCCCGGCGGTCGACAAGGGCATCCAGGAGGCGATGGCGAACGGCGTGATGGCCGGCTACCCGGTCGTCGACATCAAGGTGCGTCTGGTCGACGGCTCGTACCACGAGGTCGACTCGTCCGAAATGGCGTTCAAGATCGCCGGTTCGATGGCCTTCAAGGAAGGCTTCATGAAGGCCAGCCCGGTGCTGCTCGAGCCGATCATGAAGGTCGAAGTGGTCACGCCCGAGGATTACCTCGGCGACGTGATGGGCGACATCAGCCGTCGTCGTGGCATCCTGCAGGGCCAGGACGACAGCCCGTCGGGCAAGGTCATCAACGCGATGGTGCCGCTGGGCGAGATGTTCGGCTACGCGACCACGCTGCGCTCGATGTCGCAGGGCCGCGCCACCTTCACCATGGAATTCGACCACTACGCCGAGGCGCCGGCCAACATCGCCGAAGCGGTGATGAAGAAGAGCTGATCACTCCGACTTTCCGACTCTCGAGGACATTGCGATGGCAAAAGAAAAGTTCGAGCGCAAGAAGCCGCACGTGAACGTGGGCACGATCGGTCACGTGGACCACGGCAAGACGACGCTGACGGCGGCGCTGACGAAGGTGGGTGCCGAGCGTTTCGGCGGTGAGTTCAAGGCGTACGACCAGATCGACGCGGCGCCGGAAGAGAAGGCGCGCGGCATCACGATCTCGACGGCGCACGTGGAGTACGAGTCGCCGACCCGTCACTACGCGCACGTGGACTGCCCGGGTCACGCCGACTATGTGAAGAACATGATCACCGGTGCGGCGCAGATGGACGGCGCGATCCTGGTGGTGTCGGCGGCGGACGGCCCGATGCCGCAGACCCGCGAGCACATCCTGCTGGCGCGTCAGGTGGGCGTGCCGTACATCGTGGTCTTCCTGAACAAGGCGGACATGGTGGACGACGCCGAGCTGCTGGAGCTGGTGGAGATGGAGGTGCGTGAGCTGCTGTCGAAGTACGACTTCCCGGGCGACGACACCCCGATCATCAAGGGTTCGGCGCTGAAGGCGCTGGAAGGCGACCAGTCGGAGATCGGCGTGCCGGCGATCATCAAGCTGGTGGACGCGCTGGACACCTACATTCCGGAGCCGCAGCGCGCGATCGACAAGCCGTTCCTGATGCCGGTGGAGGACGTGTTCTCGATCTCCGGTCGCGGCACGGTGGTGACCGGCCGAATCGAGCGCGGCACGATCAAGGTGGGCGAGGAAGTCGAGATCGTCGGCATCCGCCCGACCACCAAGACCACGGTGACCGGCGTTGAGATGTTCCGCAAGCTGCTGGACCAGGGTCAGGCGGGCGACAACGCGGGTCTGCTGCTGCGCGGCACCAAGCGCGACGAAGTGGAGCGCGGCCAGGTGCTGGCGAAGCCGGGCACGATCACCCCGCACACCGACTTCGAGTGCGAGGTGTATGTGCTGTCGAAGGAGGAGGGCGGCCGTCACACGCCGTTCTTCAAGGGCTACCGTCCGCAGTTCTACTTCCGCACCACGGACGTGACCGGCGCGGTGACGCTGCCGGAGGGTGTGGAGATGGTGATGCCGGGCGACAACGTGAAGCTGTCGGTGTCGCTGATCAACCCGGTGGCGATGGAAGAGGGTCTGCGCTTTGCGATCCGCGAGGGCGGCCGCACGGTCGGCGCCGGCGTGGTGGCGAAGATCCTGAAGTGACGCAACCGCGCGCCTGCGCCCAGCGCAGGCGCCTTTGCGGATGCGTCATCCCGCGAAAGCGGGGATCCATGGACCAGGCGCCTTTGCGGTTGCGTCATACCGGCGCAAGCGGGATCCATGGCGCAGTGACGCGATCCCCGCGCAAGCGGGGATCCACCGCCAGTAGTGAGGCCATCCCCGCGCAAGCGGGATCCCGGCGGCAGCGGCACGCGGGCCCCGGCGCAAGCGGGGCCCTCAAGCGGGGCCCTCAAGCGGGGCACCGCCCCTGCGTGCGGCCCGGTATCCCGTCGGGACGCGGGCCGTCTGAACAGGGCAGGCTTCAGCCGGGGGGCAGTGCAGGTGAAGAACGCTTGCATCGCACCGCACGAACCCACTAGAATGCACGACCACCTGCGGCAATCCCTTCGGGGCGCCGCAAAACCAGCGAAATGAGGGGCAGGACGCGCCTCGTCTTCGCCAGACAGGGAACTGTCGCGCGGCCGCCGAGCCGCCCCGCGAGGGGCGCATCCGCTCGGATGGCGCGTCCGCGATTCTCCGTCTGGGCGGGCCGGTGATCACCGGCCTGCCTTGTTTTTCGACTCAGGGAAGGTGTCGGCGCCGCGAGGTGAGGCGTCGGGACCGCTCTTTCATTGGGGTTCGGCGCCTCGCGTCGTCGGGCCCGTCGCTCTTTCATCAAGGAAACCGTCATGGCGGACCAGAAGATCCGAATCCGGCTGAAGGCGTACGATCATCGTCTGATCGATCGCTCGGCCAGCGAGATCGTCGAGACGGCCAAGCGGACCGGCGCGCAGGTGCGCGGCCCGATCCCGCTGCCGACCAAGATCGAACGCTACACCGTCCTGGTGTCCCCGCACGTCGACAAGGACGCGCGCGACCAGTACGAGACCCGCACGCACAAGCGCGTGCTCGACATCGTCGACCCCAACGACAAGACCGTGGACGCGCTGATGAAGCTCGAGCTCGCGGCGGGCGTCGACGTCCAGATCAAGCTGACCTGAGGTTCCGGCCATGGCGACGAAGAAGCATTCGTTGGGCATCGTCGGCCGCAAGGCCGGCATGAGCCGGTTCTTCACCGAGGACGGCAAGTCCATCCCGGTGACGCTGATCGAGGCGACCCCGAACCGGATCACCCAGATCAAGACGGTCGACAGCGACGGCTACAGCGCGGTGCAGGTCACTGCCGGCGTCAAGCGCGCCTCGCTGCTGAACAAGCCGGAAGCCGGCCACCTGGCCAAAGCCAAGGTCGAAGCCGGTCGCGGCCTGTGGGAGTTCCGCGTCGCCGACGAGGCGATCGGCGACTTCCAGGTCGGCGGCGAGATCAAGGCCGACATCTTCCAGGTCGGTCAGAAGGTCGACGTGCAGGGCGTCAGCAAGGGCAAGGGTTTCCAGGGCACGATCAAGCGCTGGAACTTCACCATGGGTGACGCCAGCCACGGTAACTCGCTATCGCACCGTGCGCCGGGCTCGATCGGCCAGCGCCAGACGCCGGGCCGCGTGTTCCCGGGCAAGAAGATGGCCGGCCACATGGGTGCGGTCACGACCAGCGTGCAGAACCTCGAAGTGGTGCAGGTCGACGTCGAGCGCGGCCTGATCGCGGTCAAGGGCGCCGTTCCGGGCGCTCCGGGTGGCGACGTGGTCGTCCGTCCGGCGAGCAAGGGAGCATGACGATGGAACTCGCCATCACGGGTAGCAACAACAAGCTGACGGTGTCCGACGCCGTCTTCGGCCGCGAATTCAGCGAGCCGCTGGTGCACCAGGTCGTGGTCGCGTTCCGCAACGCGGCTCGCGCCGGCACCAAGGCGCAGAAGACGCGTTCGGAAGTCAACGGCACCACCAAGAAGTCGAAGCGCCAGAAGGGCGGCGGCGCGCGTCACGGCGCGCTGACCGCGCCGATCTTCGTCGGCGGCGGCGTGACCTTCGCGGCCAAGCCGCGCAGCTTCGCGCAGAAGGTCAACCGCAAGATGTACCGCGCGGCGATCGCGGCGATCCTGTCCGAGCTCAACCGCCAGGGCCGCATCACCGTGGTCGAGGCGTTCGACGTCGACGCGCCGAAGACCAAGGGCCTGGTCGCCAAGCTGAAGGACCTCGGCGTGGGTCAGCGTCCGCTGATCGTCACCGAGGACGCCACCGAGAACCTGTACCTCTCCGCGCGCAACCTGCCCTACGTGGAAGTGCGCGACGTGCAGGGCCTGGACCCGGTCGCGCTGGTCGGCGCCGACTCGGTCGTGATGACCACGGACGCGGTCAAGAAGATCGAGGAGTGGCTGGCATGAACGAGGCCAAGCTCTACAGCATCATCCGTGCGCCGCGCGTGTCCGAGAAGACTGCGCGCTTGCAGGAAGTGTCCAACCAGTACGTCTTCGAAGTCGCGACGGACGCCACCAAGGCCGACATCAAGCAGGCCGTGGAAAAGCTGTTCGACGTGACGGTCGAGGCCGTCAACGTGGTCAACGTGAGGGGCAAGAAGAAGTCCTTCCGCTTCCGCGAAGGTCGCCGCAGCGACTGGCGGAAGGCGTACGTGAAGCTGGCCGAAGGCCAGTCGATCGACGTGATGGCCAAGGCCTGAGGAGTCCGCCATGCCATTGATGACGTTCAAGCCGACCTCCCCCGGCCGCCGCAGCGCGGTCCGCGTGGTGACGCCGGGCCTGCACAAGGGTGAGCCGTACGCGCCGCTGGTCGAGAAGCAGACCAAGACCGGTGGTCGCAACCACTACGGCCGCATCACCACCCGCCACATCGGCGGTGGCCACAAGCACCACTACCGCATCATCGACTTCAAGCGCGACAAGGAAGGCATTCCGGCGCGCGTGGAGCGCATCGAGTACGACCCCAACCGCACCGCGCACATCGCGCTGCTGTGTTATGTGGACGGCGAGCGCCGCTACATCATCGCGCCGAAGGGCCTCAAGCCCGGCGACCAGGTGATCTCCGGCCGCGATGCCCCGATCCGCGTCGGCAACACGCTGCCGCTGGCGAACATCCCGGTGGGCTCGACCGTGCACTGCGTCGAGATGAAGCCCGGCAAGGGCGCCCAGCTCGCCCGCGCCGCCGGCGCCGGCGTGCAACTGGTCGCGCGCGAGCAGGGTTACGCCACGCTGCGCCTGCGCTCCGGCGAGATGCGCAAGGTGCCGGCCGAGTGCCGCGCCACCGTCGGCGAGGTCGGCAACGACGAGCACAACCTGGAGAAGCTCGGCAAGGCGGGCGCCAGCCGCTGGCGCGGCATCAAGCCGACCGTCCGCGGTGCGGCGATGAACCCGGTCGACCATCCGCACGGCGGTGGTGAAGGTCGCGCCGGTCAGGGCAATCCGCATCCGGTCACGCCGTGGGGCGTGCCGACCAAGGGTTACAAGACGCGCAAGAACAAGCGCACCCAGCAGTTCATCGTGCGCGATCGCAGGGGTTAATCGGCCATGGCACGTTCACTCAAGAAGGGCCCGTTCGTCGATCACCACCTCCTCAAGAAGGTGGAGACCGCGGGCAACAACAAGAAGCCGATCAAGACCTGGTCGCGTCGTTCCACGATCCTGCCGGAAATGATCGGGTTCACCATCGCCGTGCACAACGGCAAGACCCACGTTCCGGTGCTGGTCAACGAGAACATGGTCGGCCACAAGCTCGGCGAGTTCGCCATCACCCGGACCTTCAAGGGTCACGGCGGCGACAAGAAGTCCGGCAAGTAAGGAGAGATGACCATGGAAGCGAAAGCGATCCTGCGCACCGCGCGCATCTCCCCGCAGAAGGCCCGCCTGGTCGCCGACCAGGTGCGTGGCCTGCCGGTCGAACGCGCCGTCAACCTGCTGAAGTTCTCGGACAAGAAGGCCGCCCACCTGATCCGCAAGGTGGTCGAGTCGGCGATCGCCAATGCCGAGAACAACCAGGGTGCCGACATCGACGAACTGAAGGTCAAGACCATCATGGTCGACGAAGGTCCGACGCTGAAGCGCTTCATGGCGCGCGCGAAGGGCCGCGGCACCCGCATCCTCAAGCGCACCAGCCACATCACCGTGGTCGTGGGCGCGGGCAAGTAAGGCGGAGTAGACAATGGGTCATAAAGTTCATCCGACCGGAATCCGCCTGGGCATCGCCAAGGACTGGAATTCCAAGTGGTTCGCCAACAAGAAGCAGTACGCCGAGTACCTGGCCGCTGACCTCAAGGTCCGCGAGATGCTGCGCAAGAAGCTGGCGCAGGCCGGCATCTCGCGCATCTTCATCGAGCGTCCGGCGAACAACGCCCGCGTGACCATCCACACCGCCCGCCCGGGCGTGGTGATCGGCAAGCGCGGCGAGGACATCGAGAAGCTGCGCAAGGAGATCAGCGACATGATGGGCGTTCCGGCGCACATCAACGTCACCGAGGTCCGCAAGCCGGAGCTCGACGCCCAGCTGGTCGCCGAGTCGATCGCGCAGCAGCTCGAGCGTCGCATCATGTTCCGTCGTGCGATGAAGCGCGCGGTCGGCAACGCGATGCGCCTCGGCGCGCTCGGCATCAAGGTCAACGTCGCCGGCCGCCTGAACGGCGCCGAGATCGCGCGTTCGGAGTGGTATCGCGAAGGCCGCGTGCCGCTGCACACCCTGCGCGCCGACATCGACTACGGCTTCGCCGAGGCGCGCACCACCTACGGCGTGATCGGCATCAAGGTGTGGATCTACAAGGGCGAAGTCTTCGACTTCTCCCAGGTCGGCCAGGAAAAGCAGGACGACACGCCGCGCGCCGAGCGCGGTGAGCGTGGCGACCGCGGCGATCGTCGCGACCGCAGCGACCGTCCGTCGCGCCAGGCCCGTGAAGCGAGGTAATCGACCATGTTGCAACCCAAGCGAACCAAGTACCGCAAGGTACACAAGGGCCGCAACGAAGGCCTGAGCTGGAGCGGCAATGCCGTCAGCTTCGGCGAGTACGGTCTGAAGGCCACCTCGCACGGCCGCCTGACCGCCCGCCAGATCGAGGCCGCGCGTCGCGCCATCAGCCGCTACGTCAAGCGTGGCGGCAAGATGTGGATCCGCGTGTTCCCCGACAAGCCGATCACCCAGAAGCCGATCGAAGTCCGAATGGGCTCCGGTAAGGGCAACGTGGAGTACTGGGTCGCCCAGATCCAGCCCGGCCGCATGATCTACGAGATCGAGGGCGTCAGCGAGGAAGTCGCGCGCGAGGCGTTCCGCCTGGCCGCCGCCAAGCTGTCGGTGACCACCCAATTCGTGACCCGGACGGTGCGCTAATGGAACTGAAGCAACTGCGCGAAAAGTCGGCCGAAGAGCTCAAGGCCCACCTGGTCGAGCTGCGCAAGGAGCAGTTCTCGCTGCGCATGCAGCAGGCCACCGGTCAGCTCGCCAAGACCCACGAAGTCCGCCGGGTGCGCCGCGAGATCGCGCGCGTGAACATGCTGCTCGGCGCGAAGACGAAGTAAGGATCCGCCATGACCGAGAACACTGAAACCAAGCGGCGCACGGTCGAAGGCCGGGTCGTCAGCAACAAGATGGACAAGACGGTGACCGTGCTGGTCGAGCGTCTGGTCAAGCATCCGCTGTACGGCAAGTACATCAAGCGCTCGACCAAGCTGCACGCCCATGACGCCGACAACGCCTGCAACGAGGGCGATGTCGTCCGCGTCGTCGAGTGCGCGCCGCTGTCCAAGACCAAGAACTGGCGGGTGGTGGAGATCGTCACCCGCGCCGGCGAGTAAGCGAGGAGCACGACCATGATCCAGATGCAAAGCTACCTCGACGTGGCCGACAACTCCGGTGCCAAGGAAGTGATGTGCATCAAGGTGCTCGGCGGCTCCAAGCGCCGCTATGCGGGCATCGGCGACATCATCAAGGTCACCGTGAAGGACGCCATTCCGCGCGGCAAGGTCAAGAAGGGCGACGTTTACGACGCCGTCGTGGTGCGCACCCGCAAGGGCGTGCGCCGTCCGGACGGTTCGCTGATCCGCTTCGACGCCAATGCTGCCGTGCTGCTCAACAACAAGCATGAGCCGATCGGCACCCGCATCTTCGGGCCCGTGACCCGCGAGCTGCGCTCCGAGAAGTTCATGAAGATCGTCTCGCTCGCGCCCGAAGTGCTCTGAGCGGGTGAGCTGAGGCACGCTTGGCGCGGCACTGCCGCGCCGCCTCGGCGAACGCCCGGCCAGGATGGCCGGGCCGGACGATCCGAAGGTGACGAGGTCGCGCCATGGACGGCAGTTCGCTCACAGAGAGAAGAGTCATGAACCGAATCAAGAAGGGCGACCAGGTGGTCGTCATCGCCGGCAAGGACAAGGGCAAGAAGGGCGAGGTCGTGCGCGTGGCCGGCGACAAGGTCGTCGTGTCCAACGTCAACGTCGTCAAGCGCCATACCAAGCCCAATCCGCAGGCCGGTCAGCCCGGCGGCGTGATCGAGCGTGAGGCGCCGATCCACATTTCCAACGTGATGCTGTTCAACCCGGCCACCGGCAAGGGCGAACGCGTCGGATTCAAGGTGCTGGAGGATGGACGCAAACTGCGTGTGTTCCGCTCCAGCGGTGAGGCGGTCGACGCCTGAGGAACCCGAAATGACCCGGCTTGAAGAGTTCTACAAGAAGGAAGTGGTGCCGGCGCTGACCGCGCGGTTCGGATACAAGAACCCGATGGAAGTGCCGCGCCTGGTCAAGATCACGCTCAACATGGGCGTGGGCGAGGCCGCGAGCAACAAGAAGGTGCTCGAGAATGCGGTCGCCGACATGACCAAGATCGCCGGCCAGAAGCCGGTGGTGACGAAGGCGCGCGTGTCGGTGGCGTCGTTCAAGATCCGCGACGGCTGGCCGATCGGCTGCAAGGTCACGCTGCGCCGCGACCGGATGTACGAGTTCCTCGATCGCCTGGTCAACATCGCGCTGCCGCGCGTGCGCGACTTCCGCGGCGTGTCGGGCCGGGCGTTCGACGGCCGCGGCAACTACAACATGGGCATCAAGGAGCAGATCATCTTCCCGGAGATCGATTTCGATCAGGTGGATGCGCTGCGCGGCATGGACATCGCCATCACCACCACCGCCAAGACCGACGCCGAAGCCAAGGCGCTGCTCGAGGCGTTCCGCTTCCCGTTCCGCAACTGAGGCTCGAGGACCAACCATGGCCAAGACTTCGATGGTGAACCGCGAGATCAAGCGGGCCAAGCTGGCGAAGCGTTACGCCGCCAAGCGCGAGGCGCTCAAGCAGGTGCTGAAGAGCGCGACCGCGTCGTACGAGGAGAAGATGGAAGCGTCGGCCAAGCTGCAGAAGCTGCCGCGCGATTCCTCGCCGATCCGCCAGCGCAACCGGTGCGCCCTGTCCGGGCGTCCGCGCGGCGTGTACCGCAAGTTCGGCCTCGGCCGCAACATGCTGCGCGCCGCCACCATGCGCGGCGACGTGCCGGGCCTGCGCAAGGCGAGCTGGTAACAACGTGGGAATCCGGGAATCGGGTGAGGGAAGCGCAAGCGACACCGCGGCCCCTTTCCGATTCCCGTTCCCGATTCTCGATTCCCGCATACCGCGGATATCGGTGCTTCTCATCAGGAACCATCCATGAGCATGACTGATCCCATCGCCGACATGCTGGTCCGCATCAAGAATGCGGCGGCCGTCGGCAAGCCCAGCGTCACGCTGCCGTCCTCCAAGGTGAAGGTGGCGATCGCCTCCGTGCTGAAGGACGAGGGCTACATCCAGGACTACCGCGTCGACGAGGTCGGCGCCGGCAAGACCGAGCTCACGATCGCGCTGAAGTACTACGAAGGCCGGCCGGTGATCGAGCGGCTGGAGCGCTACTCGCGCTCGGGCCGTCGCCAGTATCGCGGCAAGGACGCGCTGCCCAAGGTCCTCGGCGGCCTGGGCGTGGCGATCGTTTCCACCTCCAAGGGCATCATGACCGATGCGCGCGCACGCCAGCTTGGCGTGGGCGGCGAGGTCCTGTGCCTGGTGGCCTAAGGGAGGACCGTCCATGTCCCGAGTTGCCAAGAAGCCGGTCGCCCTCCCGAAGGGCGTCGAAGTGTCCGTCCAGGACGAGAGCATCACCGTCAAGGGCCCGAAGGGCACCCTGACCCAGGCCAAGCCCGCCGCCATCACGCTGAAGCTCGACAACGGCACCGCCCTGTTCGAGACGCAGGACGAGGCGCTGGTGCCGCTGACCGGCACGCTGCGCGCGATCCTCGCCAACATGGTCGAGGGCGTGTCCAAGGGTTTCGAGCGCAAGCTCGAGCTGGTCGGCGTCGGTTACCGTGCCGCCATGCAGGGCAAGGATCTGAGCCTGTCGCTCGGCTTCTCCCACCCGGTCGTGTTCAAGGCGCCGGAGGGCATCACGCTCGCCACGCCGACCCAGACCGAGATCGTGGTGCAGGGCGCCGACAAGCAGCGCGTCGGTGAGGTGGCGGCCAAGATCCGCGCCTTCCGTCCGCCGGAACCCTACAAGGGCAAGGGCGTGAAGTACGCCGGCGAGAACATCATCCGTAAGGAAGCGAAGAAGGCGTAATGCGGGCCGGTCCGGATGCATCCGGACCGCCGCGACGACCCGCTTCCGATCTGCGAGAACACGACCATGGAAAAGAAGACCGCCCGCCTGCGCCGCGCCAAGTCGACCCGTCTGCACATCCGCGAGCTGGGTGTGCCGCGTCTGTCGGTGCTGCGCACCGGCCAGCACCTGTACGCGCAGGTGTTCACCGCCGACGGCTCGCGCGTGATCGCCGCCGCTTCGACCACCCAGGCCGAGCTGCGCGAAGGCCTCAAGAGCGGCAAGAACCTCGAGGCCGCCGCCAAGGTCGGCCGCGCGATCGCCGAGAAGGCGAAGGCCGCCGGCGTCGAGAAGGTGGCGTTCGACCGCTCCGGCTACCGCTACCACGGCCGCATCAAGGCCCTGGCGGACGCCGCGCGCGAGGCCGGCCTGCAGTTCTGATGCTTGAACGGGCGGGGGTTCGCCCCCACCCGGGCATCCGTCGCCGACGCGACTGGCGTCGGGCGCCGCGAGAGGATTCCCTCTCGTCGCGATCCACCCGCAACACACCACAACCATAAGCGGCACCGCCGCAAGCATCCTCAACAGACAAGAGAATTCACATGGCGAACGAGCGTGAACCGCGGGGTCGTGATCGCGACCGCAACCGCGAGGAAATCGACGACGGCATGATCGAGAAGCTGATCGCGGTCAACCGCGTCAGCAAGACGGTCAAGGGCGGCCGCCAGTTCACCTTCACCGCGCTGACGGTGGTGGGCGATGGCAACGGCAAGGTCGGCTTCGGCTACGGCAAGGCGCGCGAAGTGCCGGTCGCGATCCAGAAGTCGATGGAGCATGCGCGCAAGAGCATGATCTACGTCGACCTCAACAACGGCACCCTGTGGCACTCGGTCAAGGCCGGCCACGGCGCGGCGCGCGTGTTCATGCAGCCGGCGTCCGAAGGTACCGGCGTGATCGCCGGCGGCGCGATGCGCGCGGTGCTGGAAGCGGTCGGCGTCAAGAACGTGCTCGCCAAGGCGATCGGTTCGCGCAACCCGATCAACCTGGTGCGCGCCACGCTCAAGGGCCTGGCCGACATGCGTTCGCCGCAGCGGATCGCGGCCAAGCGCGGCAAGAAGGTGGAGGAGCTGCTCAATGGCTAACAACAGCGCGAGCAACGGCACCATCAAGGTGCGTCTGGTGAAGGGCCTGCGCGGCACGCAGTCGCGCCACCGCCTGTCGGTGCGCGCGCTCGGCCTCAACAAGGTCAACGACGTCCGTGAGCTGAAGGACAGCCCGCAGGTGCGCGGCCTGATCAACCAGCTCCATTACCTCGTCCGCGTCGAGGAGTAAGGAACATGCGTCTCAACACTCTCAAGCCCGCCGAGGGCGCCCGCACCGAGCGCAAGCGCGTCGGCCGCGGCATCGGCTCCGGCCTCGGCAAGACCGCCGGCCGCGGTCACAAGGGTCAGTACGCGCGTTCGGGCAAGGGCAAGGTGAAGCCCGGCTTCGAAGGCGGCCAGATGCCGCTGCAGCGCCGTCTGCCCAAGGTCGGTTTCCGCTCGCTGACCGCGAAGGACACCGTCGAGGTGCTGCTGTACCAGCTCGACAAGCTGCAGGCGGGTGAGGTCGATTTCGCCGCGCTGCGCGCCGCCAAGCTGGTGCCGGCCAATGCGCGCAAGATCAAGATCGTCAAGAAGGGCGACGTCAGCAAGGCGTTCGTGCTGAAGGGCCTGACCGTGACCGCCGGTGCCAGGGCGGCCATCGAGGCCGCAGGCGGCCGGATCGAGGAGTAATCGCGCATGGCGCGAAACGCCAACGCGTTGGGCGGACTGGGTGGCGGGCTCGGCAAGTTCACCGAGCTCCGCCAGCGCCTGCTGTTCGTGCTCGGGGCGCTGATCGTCTACCGCATCGGCTGCTACGTGCCGGTGCCGGGCGTCAATCCCGAGGCGATGCTCCAGCTGATGGAGACGCAGGAAGGCACCATCGTGGACATGTTCAACATGTTCACCGGCGGCGCGCTGGAGCGCTTCAGCCTGTTCGCGCTCAACGTGATGCCCTACATCTCCTCCTCGATCATCGTCCAGTTGCTGGTGCAGATCGTGCCCAGCCTGAAGGCGATCCAGAAGGAGGGCGAGTCAGGGCGCAGGCGGATCAACCAGTGGTCGCGCATCGGCGCGATCCCGCTGGCGATCTTCCAGGCGTGGGGCATCGCCTCGGCGCTTCAGGCCAGCGGCGCCTCGCAGGGCATCCCGGTGGTCTACAGCCCGGGCATCGGCTTCCTGTTGACCGCGGTCATCGCGCTCACCGCCGGCACCATGTTCCTGATGTGGCTGGGCGAGCAGGTCACCGAGCGCGGCGTCGGCAACGGCGTGTCGCTGATCATCTTCGCGGGCATCGTGGCCGGACTGCCGTCGGCGGTGCTGACGATGTTCGAGAACGTCCGCAACGAGGACATCAACGTCCTGCAGGCGCTGCTGATCGCGGCGATCGTGCTCGGCTTCACCTACCTGGTGGTGTTCGTCGAGCGCGGCCAGCGACGGATCACGGTGAACTACGCCCGGCGCCAGGGCGGCCGCAACGCCTACCTGAACCAGTCGTCGTTCCTGCCGCTCAAGCTCAACATGGCGGGCGTGATCCCGGCGATCTTCGCCTCGAGCATCGTCATGTTTCCGGCGACCGCGGCGCAGTGGTTCGGGCAGGGGGGCGGCGACTCGTGGCTGCAGCGCGTCAGCCAGGCGTTGAGCCCGGGACAGCCGGTGCACATGATCCTGTACGGCGCGCTGATCGCGGGCTTCGCGTTCTTCTACACCGCGCTGGTGTTCAACTCGCAGGAAACCGCGGACAACCTGAAGAAGTCGGGTGCGCTGATCCCGGGCATCCGTCCGGGCAAGGCGACGGCGGACTACATCGACGGCGTGCTGACCCGGCTGACGGCCGCCGGTGCGCTGTACCTGGTGATCGTCTGCCTGCTGCCGGAAGTGATGCGGGCGGAGCTGAACACGCCGTTCTACTTCGGCGGCACCTCGCTGCTGATCGTGGTGGTCGTGGTGATGGACTTCATCGCCCAGATCCAGGCCCACCTGATGTCGCATCAGTACGAGAGCCTGCTGAAGAAGGCCAACCTCAAGGGCGGCCGTCCCGGATCGGGACGCTGACCCGGAGCCGGGCGCAGGCCCGGTGCGGTCATCGGCCCCGGGCATGCCGCCGGGGCCTCGCCGGCACCCCTCGGGTGACGGCATCCGGATCCGGGGTGAGGGCCCCGGATCCACACAGGGCGGCTCGCGCGGCGGTCTCGCGCGCGGGTGAGCCGGGCCGGTCCGCGCGCCAGAGTAGCGCGCGGCGTCGGACGAGGGGCCTCCCCCGCGTCCGGCAGCCCGGGCTCGTCGCCGGAGCATGGGCACACTCCCCATGCCGGGGTTCAGCGGCCACAGGCCGCGGGGCTTCCTAGGTAACCCGAGACCACGCTAGAATTTCGAGTTCCCTCAGCCGGGCAGCCCCCGGCCGACACTTTCGTTGGAGATCGCCACATGGCGCGTATTGCGGGCGTCAACCTGCCTGCCCAGAAGCACGTCTGGGTCGGGCTTCAGAGCATCTACGGCATCGGCCGTACCCGTTCCAAGCAGATCTGCGAGTCCGCCGGGGTCAACCCGTCGACCAAGATCCGCGACCTGTCCGAACCGGAGGTCGAGCGCCTCCGCGCCGAGGTCGGCAAGTTCACGGTCGAAGGCGACCTGCGCCGCGAGGTCGGCATGGCGATCAAGCGCCTGATGGACCTCGGTTGCTACCGCGGTCTGCGCCATCGTCGCGGCCTGCCGGTCCGCGGTCAGCGCACCCGCACCAACGCCCGCACCCGCAAGGGCCCGCGCAAGGCGATCAGGAAGTAAGGACGGACGATCATGGCCAAACCCGCCGCAGCTGCGAAGACGAAGAAGAAGATCAAGCGCGTCGTCACCGACGGCATCGCGCACGTCCACGCTTCGTTCAACAACACCATCGTCACCATCACCGATCGCCAGGGCAACGCGCTCTCGTGGGCGACCTCCGGCGGCGCCGGCTTCCGCGGTTCGCGCAAGTCGACCCCGTTCGCCGCCCAGGTGGCCGCCGAGAAGGCCGGCCGCGCCGCGCTCGACTACGGCGTCAAGACGCTCGAAGTGCGCATCAAGGGCCCGGGTCCGGGCCGCGAATCGGCCGTGCGTTCGCTGAACGCGGTCGGCTACAAGATCACCAACATCGTCGACGTCACGCCGATTCCGCACAACGGCTGCCGTCCGCCGAAGAAGCGCCGCGTCTGAGGAGCTGAAGAACCATGGCTCGTTACATTGGTCCCACCTGCAAGCTCGCGCGTCGCGAAGGCGTCGATCTCGGCCTGAAGTCGCCGGCGCGCGCGCTCGATTCCAAGTGCAAGCTGGAGCAGAAGCCCGGCCAGCACGGTCCCACGGCGCGCAAGGGCAAGCTGTCCGACTACGCCACCCAGTTGCGCGAGAAGCAGAAGGTCAAGCGCATCTACGGCCTGCTGGAGCGCCAGTTCCGCAACTACTACAAGAAGGCGTCGACCCGGAAGGGCAACACCGGCGAGAACCTCCTGCAACTGCTGGAAACCCGCCTGGACAACGTCGTCTACCGCATGGGCTTTGCGGTCACGCGCGCCTCGGCGCGCCAGCTGGTCAGCCACCGCGGCGTCACCGTGAACGGCAAGATCGTCAACCTGCCGTCGTACCAGGTGAAGGCCGGCGACACGATCGCGCTCGCCGAGCGCGCGCAGAAGCAGTTGCGCGTGCAGGAAGCGATCCAGGTCGCCTCGCAGATGGACCTCGTCCCCTCGTGGGTCGAGGTGGACGCGAAGAAGTTCGCCGGCGTGTTCAAGGCCGTGCCGGACCGCGCCGATCTGCCGGCCGACATCAACGAAGCGCTGATCGTCGAGCTGTACTCCAAGTAATCCATTGTCGCCGGCCGCCGCGGATGCGGCGGCCCGCAGGAGACCCAACCCCATGACGGTTACCGCCAACCAGGTTCTGCGCCCGCGTGGTCCCCAGATCGAACGCCTGAGCGGCAATCGCGCGAAGGTCGTGATCGAGCCGCTGGAACGCGGCTACGGGCACACGCTCGGCAACGCCCTGCGTCGCGTGCTGCTGTCGTCCATCCCCGGCTTTGCGATCACCGAGGTGGAAATCGACGGCGTGCTGCACGAGTACACCACGGTCGAGGGCCTGCAGGAGGACGTGCTCGAGGTTCTGCTGAACCTCAAGGATGTCGCCATCCGCATGCACACCGGCGACCAGTCCACGCTGAGCCTGTCCAAGCAGGGCCCGGGCGTGGTCACCGCCGGCGACATCAAGACCGACCACAACGTCGAGATCGTCAATCCCGAGCACGTGATCTGCCACCTGACCAAGGACACGGCGATCAACATGCGGCTGAAGATCGAGCGCGGCTACGGCTACCAGCCGGCCGCCGCGCGCCGCCGTCCCGACGAGGAGACCCGCGCGATCGGCCGCCTGCTGCTGGATGCGTCGTTCTCGCCGGTGCGCCGCGTCGCCTACGCGGTGGAAGCCGCGCGCGTCGAGCAGCGCACCGACCTCGACAAGCTGGTGCTGGACATCGAGACCAACGGCACCATCGATGCCGAGGAAGCGGTGCGCACCGCGGCGGACATCCTCACCGACCAGCTCTCGGTGTTCGGCGACTTCACCCACCGCGACCGTGGCGCCTCCAAGCCGCAGACGGCGGGTGTCGATCCGATCCTGCTGCGCCCGATCGACGATCTGGAGCTCACCGTGCGCTCGGCGAACTGCCTCAAGGCCGAGAGCATCTACTACATCGGCGATCTGGTGCAGAAGACCGAGGTCGAGCTGCTGAAGACGCCGAATCTCGGCAAGAAGTCGCTCACCGAGATCAAGGAAGTGCTCGCGCAGCGTGGCCTGTCGCTCGGCATGAAGCTCGAGAACTGGCCGCCGGCCGGCATCGCCAGCCACGGCATGATGGGGTGAAGCGCAGCGCTTGCGAGATGCCCAAAGGCATCTCGCGCTGCGCTGAACGCCCGGCCG
This sequence comes from Vulcaniibacterium thermophilum, assembly GCF_007923255.1. Lineage (GTDB taxonomy): Bacteria > Pseudomonadota > Gammaproteobacteria > Xanthomonadales > Xanthomonadaceae > Lysobacter_F > Lysobacter_F thermophilum. The sequence continues at coordinate 48,528 of NZ_VOHJ01000010.1, forward strand.
CTAGGCCGGGCCGGGGCGCCAGGCTCCGGCACCAGCGGATCTGGCGATCCGACCCGCCGAACGCCCGCGCCGCTGGCGCGGGCCGGGCGGCAAGCTCCAGAGGTGTGGGGCCCGACACGCAGTAGAACGCCCGGCCGCAAGGCCGGGCCGGGGCGCCAGGCTCCGGCACCAGCGGACCTGGCGATCCGATCAGTCGAACGCCCGCGCCGCTGGCGCGGGCCGGGCGGCGCGGTCGCAGCGCTGACGGTGCGTCTTCGCAAGCGCGACCGGCCGCAAGGCCAGTGGACACCCGGCCGGTGATCGGCGGGTGCCCGGTGAAGTTTCGAGGCCTGCGCCGCGTGCGGCGCAAGGCCGGCGCCAGGCTCCGGCTGCGGCGCTGCCGTCGCCGCGCCGTCCCCGAGGGTGGCGCGGACGACCCGCCGACGGGCTCAGCCCGCGGCATGTCCGGTCACGGAGGGCCGGCGAGGACCACCCGCAGTCCGATGCTCCAACGCCACGATGGCGACAGCGAAGTCCAAGGTTTCAGCATTCAACAGGAATCCAAGCCATGCGCCACCAGAAAGCCGGACGCAAGTTCAGCCGCACCAGCGCCCATCGCGAAGCGATGTTCCGCAATATGGCCGCGTCCCTCATCAAGCACGAACTGATCCGCACCACCCTGCCGAAGGCCAAGGAGCTGCGCCGCGTCGCCGAGCCGCTCATCACGCTGGCCAAGCAGGATGGCGTGGCGAACCGCCGCCTCGCGTTCTCGCGTCTGCGCGACAAGCAGGCGGTCGGCAAGCTGTTCATGGAGCTGGGCCCGCGCTACCGCGAGCGTCCCGGCGGTTACCTCCGCATCCTGAAGTGCGGCTTCCGCGCCGGCGACAACGCGCCGATGGCGTACGTGGAGCTGGTGGACCGTCCGCAGACCGTGAGCGCCGACGTCGGCGAGTGATTCGGCCGACCTCGGTACGACGCGCGAAAGCCCCGGCCTGGTCCGGGGCTTTTGCTTTCCGCACCGCCGCTTGCGACGATGACGTTCCCCTCACATCCGTGTCCGCGATGCCTGCCAATCCCTTCCGCGCTTCGTTCCGCACCCAGTTCCTGCTCGGGTTCCTCGCCTGCGCCGGGCTGATGGGCTATGCGCTGTACGCGCAGCACGTGCAGGGTTTCGAGCCGTGCCCGCTGTGCATCTTCCAGCGCGTGGCCGTGATCGCGCTCGGCGTCGTGTTCCTGCTGGGCGCGCTGCATGGCCCGCGCGGTCGCGGCGGGCGCGCGGCGTGGGGCGTGCTCGCGCTGCTGGCGGCGGGGGCGGGGATCGCCGTCGCCGGGCGCCACGTCTGGCTGCAGAACCTGCCGCCCGATCAGGTGCCGGCATGCGGGCCGCCGTTCGAGTTCATGCGTGAAACGCTGCCGCTCGCGGAGCTGGTGTCGAAGGTGCTGCGCGGCAGCGGCGAATGCGCGAACATCGACTGGACGCTGCTCGGCCTGTCGATGCCGGCGTGGGTGCTGATCAGTTTCGTCGCACTCGCGCTGTGGGCCGGGTATGCCGCCTTCCGTCGCTGACCGCCGAGTGCCCATGAGTCCCATCGACCGTCGCCTGCACCCCGTCCGCCTGCCCGACGCCTGGGCGCCGGACTCCTGGCGTGCGCGGCCGGCGCGCCAGTTGCCGCAGTATCCCGATGCCGGCGCGCTGGAAGGCGTGCTGCGCGAGCTGCGCGCGCTGCCGCCGCTGGTGACGTCATGGGAAATCCTCGCGCTCAAACAGCAGCTCGCCGAGGCGCAGGAGGGCCGCCGCTTCCTGCTGCAGGGCGGCGACTGCGCCGAGAGCTTCGACGCCTGCACCTCGGAAGTCATCAGCAACCGGCTGAAGGTGCTGCTGCAGATGAGCCTGGTGCTGGTGCACGGCATGCGCAAGCCGGTCGTGCGGGTGGGGCGGTTCGCCGGGCAGTACGCCAAGCCGCGTTCGGCCGACAGCGAGACCATCGACGGCCTCACCCTGCCGAGCTACCGCGGCGACATGGTCAACGCGCCCGCGTTCACCGCGGAGGCGCGCACGCCCGATCCGCGGCGGATGGTGAAGGCGCATGCGCGTTCGGCGATGACGATGAACTTCGTGCGCGCGCTGATCGACGGCGGCTTCGCCGACCTGCATCACCCGGAATACTGGAATCTGAGCTGGGTCGGCCATTCGCCGCTGGCGGACGAGTACCGGCGGATGGTGGAAGCCATCGGCGATGCCGTGCGCTTCATGGAAACGCTCTCGGGCGAGGAGATCCACAACCTCAACCGGGTCGACTTCTACACCTCGCACGAGGCCCTGCTGCTGCCGTACGAGGAAGCGCTCACCCGGCAGGTGCCGCGCCACTGGGGCTGGTTCAACCTCAGCACCCATTTCCCGTGGATCGGCATGCGCACGGCCGACGTGGACGGCGCGCACGTGGAGTACTTCCGCGGCATCCGCAATCCGGTCGCGGTGAAGGTCGGGCCCTCGGTGGCGCCGGATGCGCTGCTGCGGCTGATCGACGTGCTCAATCCCGAGGACGAGCCGGGCCGACTGACGCTGATCCACCGCATGGGCGCGGCGCACATCGCCGAGCGGCTGCCGCCGCTGCTGGATGCGGTACGCCGCGACGGCCGACGCGTGCTGTGGGTGTGCGATCCCATGCACGGCAATACCGAAACCACGCGCAACGGTTACAAGACGCGCCGCTTCGCCAACATCGGCCGCGAACTGGAGCTGGCGTTCGAACTGCACGCGGCGGCCGGTACGCGCCTGGGCGGCGTGCATCTGGAGCTCACCGGCGAGGACGTCACCGAGTGCCTCGGCGGTGCGCGCGAGTTGACCGAGACCGATCTGGAACGCGCGTACTGCTCGACCGTCGATCCGCGCCTGAACTACGAGCAGGCGCTGGAAGTGGCGATGCTGATCGTGCGCAAGCACGGGGCGGGCTGAGGCCGGCGCGCAGCCGGCCCGGTGGGGGGCGGTCAGGGCTCATCGGTGGGGTCCGCTTCGCCGGCATGCCGCGGCTCGCCGCCGACGCGGCGCTTTCGCGCGCGCCGCATGCGCGCGGGCGAGCGCGCCTCACGCGCCTTGGCGCGACGTTCGCGCTGCGGCTGGACAATGCGGCGGCGATGGACATCTTCGCACCCGACTGGGACCAGATCGCCCGCTTCGCGATTCCGCTGGGACTGGCGCTCCTGCTCGGCCTGCTTGCGCGGCATCTGCTGCTGGCGATCGCGCGCCGCGTGCGCGGCGGCAAGACCCTGCGCGCCCTGCTGGTGCGCGCGATCAGCATTCCGGCGGCGTTCGCGCTGCCGCTGGTGTTCCTCGGCATGGCGCTGCGCTTCGTGCCGCTCGCGCCGCGCGGACTGGCCGCGCTCCAGCATGCGATCTGGATCGGGCTGATCGCCGCGCTGACCTGGCTGGCGGTGCGGCTGGTGAATGCCGCACAGCGGTGGGTGCTGCTGAAGCATCCCGTCGACGTGGAGGACAACCTCGCCGCGCGCCGCGTGCAGACCCAGACGCGCGTGCTCGCGCGCGTGGTGATGGGCGGCATCGTCGTGGTGGGCGCGGCGGCGGCGTTGATGACGTTTCCGGCCGTGCGCCAGGTCGGGGCCACCCTGCTGGCCTCGGCGGGCCTGGCCGGTCTGGTCGCGGGCATCGCGGCGCGCCCGGTGTTCGGAAACCTGATCGCCGGTCTGCAGATCGCGCTCACCCAGCCGATCCGGCTCGACGACGTCGTGATCGTCGACGGCCAGTGGGGGCGGATCGAGGAGATCACTTCGTCCTACGTGGTGGTCCGCATCTGGGACGAGCGGCGGATGATCGTGCCGCTGAGCTGGTTCATCGAGAACCCGTTCCAGAACTGGACCAGACGCACCGCGTGCCTGCTCGGCGAGGTGTTCCTGTGGCTGGACTACCGCACGCCGATGGAGCCGCTGCGCGCGCAACTGCAACGCATCTGCGAGAGCGATGCGCGCTGGGACGGCCGCGTGTGCATCGCCCAGATCACCGACACCGACAAGCACACGATGCAGGTACGCCTGCTGGTCAGCGCGCGCAACTCGGGCGATGCGTTCGATCTGCGCTGCGCGGTGCGCGAGCGGATGATCGACTTCCTGCAGCGCGAGCATCCCGAGGCGCTGCCGCGGCTGCGCGCCAGCGTGGCGCAGACCGAACGTCCCGAACGCCGCTGGCGGCTGCCGACGACCGCCGATCTGCCGAGCTCGCCGCGGGCCGAGGACGAGACGGTCACCGACACCGCGGAGCGGATGGGCTGAAGGCCGCCCTGGGCGCTCGATGGGGCGGAAACGGGCAGGGTTCCGACGCAGCACGAGCGCTTTGCGATCGGCGGCTTCGTTGACCCCCTCACCCCAACCTCTCCCCCACGTGGTGGGGGAGAGGGAATCACGCGGCGGTGGAGTTACATCGCAGTGCGAGCGCCATGCGATCGGCTTCGTTGGCCCTCTCACCCAAATCTCTCCGCCAGGGGGTGGGAGAGAGGGCGGTTGCGCTCCCGCCAGGGCGCCGCGAGAGGGCGCCTGTTACGCCGCGCGCGAGGCGCGCTTGCGGTCCACCTCGGCGCGCAGCTTCTTGCGCAGGCGGATCGACTTCGGCGTGACCTCGACCAGCTCGTCGTCGTCGATGAACTCCAGCGCCTGCTCCAGCGAGAACTTCAGCGGCGGTGTCAGCATCAGGTTGTCGTCCTTGCCGGCGGCGCGGAAGTTGGTGAGCTGCTTGGCGCGCAGGGCGTTGACGGTGAGATCGTTGTCCTTGCTGTGGATGCCGATGATCTGGCCTTCGTAGATCTCCTCGCCCGGCTCGATGAACAGCCGGCCGCGCTCCTGCAGCGCGAACTGCGCGTACGCGGTCGAGGTGCCGGTGTCGTTGGAGATCAGCACGCCGTTCTGGCGCTGGCCGATCGCGCCCTCGGCCTTCGGGCCGTAGTGGTCGAACACGTGGAACAGCAGGCCGGTGCCGGCGGTGAGCGTGCGGAACTCGGTCTGGAAGCCGATCAGGCCGCGCGCCGGGATGATGAACTCCATGCGCACGCGCCCTTTGCCGTCCGGCTCCATGTTGCGCAGGATCGCCTTGCGCTCGCCCAGGCGCGACATCACGCCGCCCTGGTACTGCTCCTCGAGGTCGACGACCAGTTGCTCGTACGGCTCCTGCGCCACGCCGTCGATCTCGCGCACGATCACTTCCGGGCGCGAGACCGCCAGCTCGTAGCCCTCGCGGCGCATCGTCTCGATCAGGATCGACAGGTGCAGCTCGCCGCGGCCGGAGACCTTGAACTTGTCGGCATCGGCGGTGTCCTCGACCTTCAGCGCGACATTGTGCTGCGTCTCGCGCAGCAGGCGGTCGCGCAACTGCCGGCTGGTGAGGAACTTGCCGCCGCTGCGCTCCTTGTGGCCGGCGAACGGCGAGTCGTTGACCTGGAAGGTCATCGAGATGGTCGGCTCGTCGACGGTGAGCACCGGCAGCGCCTCCGGCGCGCTCGGGTCGCACACGGTCTCGGAAATGCCGAGGCCCTCCACGCCGCTGATGGCGATGATGTCGCCGGCCTGCGCCTCCGGCACCTCGATGCGCTCCAGGCCCATGAAGCCGAGCACCTGCAGCACCTTGCCGCTGCGCGGCTTGCCGTCGCGGTCGATCACCGTCACCGGCATGTTGGTGCGGATCCTGCCGCGCTGGATGCGGCCGACGCCGATGATGCCGACATAGCTGTTGTAGTCGAGCGAGCTGATCCGCATCTGGAACGGGCCGTCCGGATCGACCGGCGGGGCGGGGACGTGCTTCACGATCGCCTCGAACAACGGCGTCATGTCGCCGCCGCGCACGTCCTCGGTCAGGCCGGCGTAGCCCTGCAGGCCGGAGGCGTACACCACCGGGAAGTCGAGCTGCTCGTCGGTGGCGCCGAGGCGGTCGAACAGGTCGAACGTCTGGTCCAGCACCCAGCTCGGCCGTGCGCCGGGACGGTCCACCTTGTTGATCACCACGATCGGCTTGAAGCCCATCGCGAACGCCTTCTGGGTGACGAAGCGCGTCTGCGGCATCGGGCCGTCCATCGCGTCGACCAGGATCAGCACCGAGTCGACCATCGACAGCACGCGCTCGACCTCGCCGCCGAAGTCGGCGTGGCCGGGGGTGTCGACGATGTTGATGCGCCACGTCTCGCCCTGCGGGTCGGTCCAGCGGATCGCGGTGTTCTTCGAGAGAATGGTGATGCCGCGTTCCTTCTCGAGATCGTTGCTGTCCATCACCCGTTCGGGCACCACGGCGCGCTCGCTCAACGTGCCCGACTGCTTGAGCAACTGGTCGACGAGGGTGGTCTTGCCATGGTCGACGTGGGCGACGATGGCGATGTTGCGCAGGCGTTCGATGGACATGGAAACGGGCGCCGCAAGGCGCCGGAGCTGGCGAGGGAAGCCGGCGATTATAGCCGTTCGGACGGCCGGGCCGGCGCCGCGGCGTTCAGGCGGGTTATCCTGCCGCTTCCGGAGGCATGGGAGGGGAGCCTCATGAGCGCCGCTCGACCCTGGAAACCCCCGCTGTGGCTGATCGCGCTGGACGGTGTCGGCGTGCTGCTGCTGGCGCTCGGGCTGCATGCCCACTACGCGCCCTCCACCGCGCTGGCGCCATACAGGCTGGGGTTGCTGGGGCTGGGCGGCGCGATGATGGTCGCAGGCGCGCTGTCCGCGATCATCCTCGTCCTTCGTCACCGCGCGCATCGCTGAACATCAGGAGCTCTACCATGTCCCTCATCGCTCATTTCGACACCGACCGCGGCGCGATCCGCGTCGAGCTCGCGGCCGAGCAGGCGCCGCTCACCGTCGCCAACTTCGTCAACCTGGCGCAGCGCGGGTTCTACGACGGCCTCACGTTCCATCGCGTCATTCCCGATTTCATGATCCAGGGCGGCTGCCCGCGCGGCACCGGCACCGGCGGTCCCGGTTACAAGTTCGAGGACGAAACCCGCAACGGCCTGAAGCACGAGCGCGGCGTGCTGTCGATGGCCAACGCCGGCCCCAACACCAACGGCAGCCAGTTCTTCATCACCCACGTCGCCTGTCCGTGGCTGGACGGCAAGCACACCGTGTTCGGCAAGGTGATCGAAGGACAGGAGGTGGTCGACAAGGTGCAGCAGGGCGACCACATCCGCAGCATCCGCATCGAGGGCGACGCCGCCCCCGTGCTGGCCGCCAGGGCCGACCGTGTGGCGGAATGGAACCGCGCGCTGGACGCCTGAGCGGGCGTGCGATCGCCCCGACGAAAGGCGCCTGCGGGCGCCTTTCTGCGTTCGATCAGCGGCCCGTGAAGCGCAGGCTGTCGAGCATCGCGTCGACCGCGGCGACGTCGCGAGCATGGTAGTACTCGCGCGGTGCCAGCCACACCAGCACGGTCAGCCGGCCTTCGCGCTCCGCGACCGCTGCGGTGCCGCGATAGATGAGGCCGTCCGGATTGGCGAGATCGAGGTCGAAACGCAGGCCCTCGACGTCGCCGAACCGATGCGGCCGCAGATTGCCGGCATCCACGCCGACCCAGCCCTGATCGGTCAGCCCGTCGACCACCAGCGCCTGCAGTTCGTCCAGCCGCATGCCGGCGCGGTACCACGGGCCGTCCGGCCGCGAGCGCCGCTCACGGGCGAGCTGGAACACGTGCTCGCCGGGTCTGACCTTCGAGTAGATCAGCAGGCGGTTCAACGGCGTGCCGTCGATCGTCCACAGCTCGCTGCGGTGTCCCTTGATGCGTGCCCAGTCCAGCGAGGTGTGCAGGCTCATGTCGAACACGGCGACGGTACCGGCCTTCTGCAGACGACCGCCGGGGCCGGATGCGCAACCGCCCAGCACCAGCAGGCCCAGGACGATCAACAGACGGAAGATGCTCATGGGGCGCTCTCCAGTTGCGTCAGGTAATGCCGCATGAGCGCGGCGTCGTCGGCATGCGGAGCCGCGTCGAGGTAGCGGCGCAGGGCCCGCGCCGCCTCGGCGTGTCGGCCGTGGTGCCGGAGTTGCAGGCCATGTTCGCGCCAAGCCTCCGGTGGCGGCCCGGGCAGAGCGACCGCTTCGGCATAGAGCGCGGCCGCCTTTTGCGCGTCGTCGCCTTTGTTGCGGCGGCGGAGGGCCTCCGCGAGATGGAAGGTGCAGAGCGCCGCGGACTCCGGCGGCGCGTCTTGCCGCAGTTCGGTGAGCGCCTGTACGGTGGTGTCGTAAGTGCGCCGCGAGAGCTCGCCTTGCAGCCAGTGTGGCAGGAAGGGGCGAATGGCGCCGCGATACGCATCGATGTTGCGCATCCCGTCGCCCGGATGCTGCGCGGCCGCCGTCCGGATGTCGGCGACACGCTCCTCGGTCTGCGGATGGCTGGCGAAGACGGCGCGATCCTTGTGGGTGCGGTCGGCGCGCTCCTCGCGTCGCAGGCGCTCCCATAGGCGAACGCCTGCCTGCGGGTCGTAGCCGGCGGCGACGGCTGCCAGCAAGCCGAGCCGGTCCGCCTCACGTTCGTTGTCGCGCGACTGCTTGAACAGACCGCCGACGCCCGCCAGCGCGGCGAGGTCGCCCGCAAGCGGCGCGCCAATGCCGAGCGTTACCAACCCGAACGTTGCCAGGAAGGCGGAGGTGCGCTTGGCCGAGTTCCAGCCCTCCAGCGAATGGCGGGCGCGGTAGTGGGCGAACTCGTGGCCGAGCACGAGGGCGAGTTCTGCTTCGTCGCGCATCCGCAGCAACGCGCCGGTGAATACGAGGGTGACGCCGTTGGGCGCCATCGACGCATTGAACACCGGAATATCGACGATGTAGAGCCGCAGGTCCTTGCAGTATTCGCCAGTCACCCTGCATAGCACGGTGCGCACGTAAGCATTGAGCGCGGGATCGCGCACGATCAGGGGCGACTGGCGGATGCGCTTCTCAGCCTGGTCCATGCCGTACCAGAGCTCGGCTTCGGTCGAACCCGGGGTAGGCCGTTCGCCAGGGCGCAGGGGCTCGAGCGCCTGCGCGCACACCGGACCCGCGCTGGCGAGCGCGATCCAAAGGACGGCGAGCAGGCGCTTCATAGCGGCAGCTTCTGCAGTACCTGCCGCACGGTCTTGCGCGCGCCGTCTTCGTCGCGCAGGTCGCCCGACTGGTTGGCGATCAGGTTGTACCAGACCACCTGGCCGCTGCGCAGGTCGACGATCGTCGCCACGCCGACTTGGAGGCCGCCACCGATGTCGAGCACGCCGCCCATCGCTGCCCCCAACAGCAGGCCGAACACACGCAGCGCCGTGCGGCCGCCGCTGGCGTAACTGTCGCGGACGTAAACGAACATCGCGTAGTCCGCGCCCGTGGCCTCGCGCAGCGTCGCTACGCCCGGGCCGAGACTCCAGTCCATACGGGCGCGTCCGCGCGGATCGCGCTTGGTCGCCAACTGGCTGCCCGGTTGCGAGTACTGGGTGATGCTGAGGGCGACCGCCTCGTTCAGGCGCACGATCTGACCGAGCGTGGAGGCCGGATCGAGGTCGTCCGGAATGTCGAAATCCGGCTGCAGCTGGAGCGACCGCCCCGCCAGCTCGCGGCGGAGTGCGGCGGGCAGCAGGCGGCGTGCGGTCTCCGACCAGTCCTTGCGGGGCTCATGCAGCCCGCCGGCGGTGACCAGCGACAGTTCGATGTCCGGTTCGACGAGGACCAGGCTGCCGTCGAGCCGGACGGACTGGCCGTTCGAGTCCCGGGCCACCTTGGGTCGCGTCAGCGCGTGTGCGGTGGACGCCAAAGCCAGGCTCAGCACGATGCCGGCAAGCAAGCCGGCGGCACGACCGCGGACGTTCATGGGCACCCCCTCGCTCCATCTGGTCTGCGTTCCGCAGGCGGAACTCCCGCCACGCCGCCCGCGGTCTCTCGCCCGTTACAATAACGGGTCTCCCCCACGGGTTAGAACTGCCATGCCCCAGCTCGCACGGCGCATCGGTCGCGCCAGGCCCAGCGCCATCATGCAGGTCGCCGAGAAGGCGAAGCGTCTGAAGGCCGAAGGCCGCGACATCATCAGCTTCTCGATCGGCGTTCCCAACTTCCTGCCCGGCGAGCACGTGTACGCCGCCGCGCGCGAGGCGCTCGCCCGCGACAGCGGCCAGTACGGCAGCAACCGCGGCGCCGACCTGCTGCTGGACGCCTTCCTCGAGCACATCGGCAAGCTGGGGCTGACCGGCTACGGGCGGGTCAACGTCGCCACCGGCATCGGCGCCAAGCACGTGATCTACAACCTCGCCGAGGCGCTGCTCGACGAAGGCGACACGATCGCGTTCCCGACCCCGTATTGGACCAGCTATCTCGACATCGCCGAGATCGTCAACGCGAAGATCGAGCTGCTGCCGTGCCCGCCGGAGCAGGACTACAAGCTCACGCCGGCGCAGCTCGATGCCGCGCTGGCATCGAAGCCGAAGGTGTTCCTGTTCAACAACCCGTCGAATCCCACCGGCATGGTGTACACGCGCGAGGAGATCGCCGCGCTCGCCGACGTGCTGGTCAGGCACCCGGACACCTGGGTGATCACCGACGACATCTACAACCGCATGGTGTTCGACGGCGTCGGCTACCACAACTTCGTGCAGGCGCGGTCCGAACTGCGCGATCGGGTGATCTTCATCGACTCGCTGTCGAAGACCTACGGCATGCCCGGCTGGCGCGTCGGCTTCATGGCCGGTCCGGAGGAGGTGGCGCAGGCGGTGGTGACGATGAACTCGAACCACATCACCAACATTCCGGAAATCACCACCGCCGCCGCGATCGCCGCGCTGACCGGCCCGCAGGACGTGCCGATGCAGAAGTGCGCCGAGTTCCAGGCCAAGCGCGACCAGGTGATGGCGGCGCTGGCGCAGATCCCGGGCATCCGCTGCCCGCGTCCGCAGGGCGCGTTCTACGTGTTCCCGGACATCAGCGTCGCGTACGGCAAAACCCACGCGCCGACCGGCCTTGCGCTCGCCAACGACGTCGATTTCTGCAACGCGCTGCTGGAAGCCAAGGGCGTGGCCTGCGTGCCCGGCTCCGCGTTCGGCGAACCGCGCGCGATGCGCATCAGCTACACCTGCCCGACGGCGCAGCTCGCACCGGGGCTGCAGCGCATCCAGGAATTCTTCGCCGAGTTGCAGTGATTCGGGATCCGTGATCGGGATCCGGCGGACGCCGGATCCCGGTCCGCCCGAGCCCGTTGCCGTTTCGAATCCCGAAAATCCCAATCCCGAATCCCGGAGTTTCCCCGCATGAAAAAGCCCATCCGCGTCGCCGTGACCGGTGCTGCCGGCCAGATCGGCTACTCGCTGCTGTTCCGCATCGCTTCGGGCGAGATGCTCGGCAAGGACCAGCCCGTCATCCTGCAGATGCTGGAGCTGCCGCTGGAGAAGGCGCAGGCCGCGCTGCGCGGCGTGATGATGGAGCTGGAGGACTGCGCATTCCCGCTGCTCGCCGGCATGGTCGGCACCGACGATCCGCGCGTGGCGTTCAAGGACGCCGACGTCGCCCTGCTGGTCGGCGCCAAGCCGCGCGGCCCGGGCATGGAGCGCAAGGACCTGCTGCTGGAGAACGCCAAGATCTTCATCGAGCAGGGCCGCGCGCTGAACGAGGTCGCCTCGCGCGACGTCAAGGTGCTGGTGGTCGGCAACCCGGCCAACACCAACGCCTACATCGCCATGAAGTCGGCGCCGGATCTGCCGGCAAAGAACTTCACCGCAATGCTGCGTCTGGACCACAACCGCGCGCTCAGCCAGCTCGCGTCCAAGGCCGGCGTGGCCGTCGGCGACATCGAGAAGCTGATCGTGTGGGGCAACCACAGCCCGACGATGTATCCGGACTACCGCTTCGCCACCGTCAACGGCGAGTCGTTGAAGGACCGGATCAACGACGCCGAGTGGAACGCCAACGTGTTCATCCCGACCGTCGGCAAGCGCGGCGCTGCCATCATCGAGGCGCGCGGCCTGTCGTCCGCGGCTTCGGCGGCCAATGCCGCGATCGACCACGTGCGCGACTGGCTGCTGGGCTCGAACGGCAAGTGGGTGACGATGGGCATTCCGTCCGACGGCAGCTACGGCATCCCGGAAGGCGTGATGTACGGCTTCCCGGTGACGACGCAGAACGGCGAGTACAGCATCGTGCGCGACCTGCCGATCGACGACTTCAGCCGCGAGCGCATGAACAAGACGCTCGCCGAGCTGGAAGAAGAGCGCGCCGGCGTCGCCCATCTGCTGGGCTGAGGTGCGCCGCGGGTCAGCGCCGCAGTGTCGGCGCTGACGCCTTCGGGCGCGAAGGCGGCTTGCCACGCACCCATTGCCTGCGGGAGGGGGCGCAATAGGCTTACGCCGCCATCGGACAAGGAGGTTCAAGATGTCGCGACACTGGATACTGCTGCTCGGTTTCCTCTCGCTGTCCTGGTTCTGGGCGTCACGCGCCGATGCGGCCCAGGTGTGTCAGGACGTCATGGTCGGCATGTCGCCGGGCGGGAACGGCCTGGCTCCCCATGCGATCTACCAGACGCAGTGCGCCTGGGTCGCCGGCGCCATCGCGTTCGACGTGCGGACGCGGGTTTACAGCGCCGCCTGGAACCACGCGAGCGCCGACGAGGCGCTGGACGCGGCAATCGCACAGTGTGGACGCCACTGCGTCGGCCAGTCGTTCTACACCGACTTCGTGTGGGTTGCGATGGCGGACGACGACAGCGCGTACGGCGTGAGTTTGAAGAGCGCCGAGGACGCGCTGCGTCAATGCACCTTCAGCGGCGGTCGCGATTGCGCGGTCGTGCTGGGAGGCAGCAGTACCGCAGCGCCGGTCTACTGGGGCTTCTCGGCGCTCTCGTACGATCCGGCGACCGGCGCCTCGGGCCGAAGCTTCGAGCGCCGGCGCCGGAGCGTGGCTGTCGCCGAGGCGACCGAGCGCTGCGGAGCGCCTGGCTGCTGGACGTTCGCTTACCAGGGCGGTTACGCCGCGATCGCGCGCAGCGCCGATGGCCGCCTGTTCGCCGAGTGGACGCCTCAGAAAAACGTGCTGATCAACGCGGAGCGCAAGGCGCGGAGCGCGTGCAAGCGCGCAACCGGCGACAAAGAGTGCAAGATCGTGATGTCCGCAGGTCCAGAGGCGGTCGCTGACGACACCGCTCGCTTCATCGAGGAAACCAAGCGTCAACTCGAGCACGAGCTCGAACGCATCGAGCGCGAGCACGGCAAATTTCCCGCCGACGCGGAACAGTAGGGCTCGTCCCGACGCTCCCATGGGCGCAAGCGGGTGCCGATGCGGCTGAGGGTAGAATGACGGCCCCACCCAAGCCGCCAAGAGCATGACATCGACCCCCGGCGCGCGATTCCGCGAGGCCCTGGCCGCCGAGAAACCTCTGCAGGTGATCGGCGCGATCAACGCCAACCACGCCCTGCTGGCCAAACGCGCCGGTTATCGCGCGATCTACCTGTCCGGCGGCGGCGTCGCCGCCGGTTCGCTCGGCCTGCCGGATCTCGGCATCAGCACGCTCGAGGACGTGCTGATCGACGTGCGCCGGATCACCGACGTCTGCGATCTGCCGCTGCTGGTCGACATCGACACCGGCTTCGGCCCGAGCGCGTTCAACATCGAGCGCACGGTGAAGTCGCTGATCAAGGCCGGCGCGGCGGCCTGCCACATCGAGGACCAGGTCGGCGCCAAGCGCTGCGGCCATCGCCCGGGCAAGGAGATCGTCTCGAAAGGCGAGATGGTCGACCGCGTCAAGGCCGCGGCCGATGCCAAAACCGATCCGGCGTTCTTCCTGATCGCGCGCACCGACGCCATCGCCGTGGAAGGCGTGGACGCGGCGATCGAGCGCGCGCTGGCGTGCGTGGAGGCCGGCGCCGACGGCGTCTTCGCCGAGGCCGCCTACGACCTCGACACCTACCGCCGCTTCGTCGAGGCGGTGAAGGTGCCGGTGCTCGCCAACATCACCGAATTCGGCAAGACGCCGCTGTTCACCCGCGAGGAGCTCGCTTCGGTGGGCGTGGCGATCCAGCTCTACCCGCTGTCCGCATTCCGCGCGATGAACAAGGCGGCCGAGGCGGTGTACACCGCCATCCGCCGCGACGGCCATCAGAAGAACGTGCTCGACCTCATGCAGACGCGCGAGGAGCTTTACGAGCGCATCGGCTACCACGACTACGAGCGCAAGCTCGACGCGCTGTTCAAGCAGAAGGGCTGACGCCGCGCGCGTGCCCGCCTACCAGAGGAACCGAACGCCATGTCCGAAACCCAGCAGGTGCTTCCGAAGGCCAAGAAGTCCGTCGCGCTCAGCGGCACCGCCGCGGGCAATACCGCGTTGTGCACGGTCGGCCGCAGCGGCAACGATCTGCACTACCGCGGCTACGACATCAAGGACCTCGCGACCCAGGCGACGTTCGAGGAGGTCGCCCACCTGCTGGTGCATGGCGTCCTGCCGAACCGCTCGCAGCTCGCCGCGTACAAGACCAAGCTGAAGCGCCTGCGCGGGCTGCCCGCGATCGTGCAGGAGGCGCTGGAGCTGGTGCCGGCCAACGCGCATCCGATGGACGTGCTGCGCACCGGATGCTCGGTGCTCGGCACCGTGCTGCCGGAGCGCGAGGGCCATCCGGAGGCGGAGGCGCGCGACATCGCCGACCGCCTGATCGCCAGCTTCGGTTCGATGCTGCTGTACTGGTGGCACTTCACCCGCAACGGCCGCCGGATCGACGTCGAAACCGACGACGACAGCGTCGCCGCCCACTTCCTGCACCTGCTGCACGGCGAGCCGCCGTCGCAGCTTCATGCCGATTCGCTCGACAAGTCGCTGATCCTGTACGCCGAGCACGAATTCAACGCCTCGACGTTCACCGCGCGCGTGATCGCCGGCACCGGCAGCGACCTGCATTCGTGCATCACCGGCGCGATCGGCGCGCTGCGCGGTCCGAAGCACGGCGGCGCCAACGAGGTGGCGATGGACATCATCGCCCGCTACCGCAGCGCCGACGAGGCGGAGGCCGACATCCGCGCGCGCGTCGAGCGCAAGGAGATCATCATCGGCTTCGGCCACCCCGTGTACACCGTGGGCGATCCGCGCAACCCGATCATCAAGGAGATCTCGCGCAGGCTCTGCGCGGAGGGCGGCAACCCGACGCTGTTCGACGTCAGCGAGCGCATCGAGACGCTGATGTGGGACCTCAAGAAGATGTTCCCGAACCTCGACTGGTACAGCGCCTCGGCCTATCACATGATGGGCATCCCGACGCCGATGTTCACGCCGCTGTTCGTGATCGCGCGCACCACCGGCTGGAGCGCGCACGTGATCGAGCAGCGCCAGGACGGCAAGATCATCCGCCCGAGCGCGAACTACATCGGCCCGGAAGACCGCGAGTACGTGCCGATCGATCGACGCTGATGCCGCCGCTGGGCCCCGCTTCGCTGGTCGTGGGCGTCACGCTGGTGGGCGTGGCGCTCGCGGTCGCGGTGCATTACGAGGGCCTCACCGCGCTGGGGCGGCGGTTCGGCACGCGGCGCGAACGGCCCTCGCGCCGCACCGTGCTGAAGATGATCTTCGGCCTGCTGGCGCTGCACGTGGTCGAGATCTGGCTGTTCGGCTTCGCGTACTGGGGTCTGATGGCGGTCGAGGGCACCGGCGACATCGCCGGCGCGCACGAGGTCGGTCTGTTCGACGCGGTCTATCTGTCCGCCATCACCTTCACCACGGTCGGCTTCGGCGATCTCGCGCCGGTGGGCCCGATCCGGTTCCTCTCCGGCAGCCAGGCGCTCACCGGGCTGCTGCTGATCACCTGGTCGGCGTCGTTCACCTACCTCGAGATGTCGCGCCACTGGCGCGACGACGGTCGCTGACAGCCCCGCGCCGCGCCCTCGCGGCGCGCCGAGGACGAGCGGCCTCTCCTCCTCTCCCTGCGGATGCAGGGGGAGGCCGGGAGGGGGTGACGCGGGAATCGACCGGTACGCGGAAGGATGGCAGGCCGTGCGCCCGCCTTCGACAGGCTCAGGGCGAGCCGCCTCTACTCCTCCCCCTGCGGATGCAGGGGAAGCCGGCCGAAGACGTTTTTGCGGGTGTGCGACACTGCGTCACGGCTGCTTGGATGCTTCGGGAATGAGCCTGTTCATGGGTGATCGTGCACACCCTTCGCGCTGGGCGTGTCCCCGCTGCGCGCATGGCGAGGGCCGGCTGGGCGAGGCGGCGCTGCCGTCCAATCCGCTGGCCGCTCTCGCGGAGGTGGAGACGCGCTGGTTCACCACCGCGACGTGCAGGCGGTGCGCGTACACCGAGTTCTACGACGCGCCTGCGGCGGACGTGCTGGCGTCGTGGGCGCCCACGCTTTCCGACGTGGCGCCGCGCTGAGCTTTCGGCGGTCGGCTCACGACCGCCGCGGCGTCAGCGGCTGCACGGCGTAGAACGTGTGGTCGCCGATCACCGCCACGCGGTAGGCGTTGCGCCAGGAGGGACGCGCGATCGAATGGGCGGCGAAGTGGCTGGCGCCGGGTACGACTTCCTCGCGCTGATCCGGCGGCAGCGCCCAGTTGCGTTGCGCTTCGAGCGCGATGGTGACCGCCTCCGCCCAGGCTTCGGCGTTGCTCAGGCGGGTGCGCGGCGAGACCAGAGTCGGCGCGAACTGCTTCTCGGCGGTGACCACGTCGCAGACCGTGTCGCCCCACAGGCCGCTGTCGCGGCGGCGCAGGGCCACTTCGGCGACCGCGCGCTGGCCGCGGACGGACTGGTCGCGCGCTTCCAGATAGACGGTGGTGCTCAGGCAGAGCGAATCGGCGGTTTGCGGCGGCAGCACCGAGGCGAGCCACAGGATCCAGGCCAGTTTCATGTCGGACTCCTTGCAGGCAGGGACGCCCCTGCCGGCTTCATCGCGCCGGCGCAGCCTGCCGCGGGGCCCGTGAGGGCCGAGGCAAGCGCTCCGGCGTCTTGATTGCGGTCGGCCGTCGGGCCGGACCGGTGCGAAGGATTCGCGGCAATCCCTGTCGTGGGCCGTGCGGGCCGGCGCTCGGGGGCCGGCGGCGTTCACGGGGCCGGACGATCCGGCCGGGGCTCCGGCGGGCGGGGCCGGCCGGAGGCGGGCGCACCGTAGCCTCACCAAACCGAACGGTGGCTGAATGCCTTGTCGCTAAGTGCCTGTTTTTGTTCGAACCGCCTTCTGCTGCGGCGCGCAAATGCCTGCCGGGGAAGCGGTTTTCCGTGCGTCTCGCTGCCTGGCGAGCCGACAGGCGGTCGGCTCAGAGGCGGGCAGCCAGGCGGCTGGCCTGATCGATCGCGCGCTTGGCGTCGAGCTCGGCGGCCACGTCGGCACCGCCGACCACGTGCACCGGCACGCCGCGGCCGGCCAGCGCCTCCGCCAGCGGGCGGTGCGGTTCCTGCCCGGCGCAGATCACCACGTGATCCACCGGCAGCACCTGCTCGCCGGCCTCGGTGCGGATGGCGAAGCCGGCGTCGCTGACGCCGAGGTAGCTCACCCCGCCCAGCATCGTCACGCCCTTGGCCTTGAGCGTGGCGCGGTGGATCCAGCCGGTCGTCTTGCCCAGCCGCGCGCCGGGCTTGCCGGGCGAGCGCTGCAGCAGCCAGACCTCGCGCGCGGGCGGCTCCGGCCGCGGCGGCACCAGACCGCCGCGGCGGTCGGTGTAGCCGACGTCCACGCCCCATTCGGCGCGCCAGCGCGCACCGTCCAGCGACGGCGAATCGCCCTCGTGCACGAGGAACTCCGCGACGTCGAAGCCGATCCCGCCCGCGCCGACGATGGCGACCCGCCGTCCGGGCACCACCCGCTTGGTGAGCACGTCGATGTAGCCGCAGACCTTCGGATGGTCTGCGCCGGGAAAGTCGACCCTGCGCGGCACGATGCCGGTGGCGATCACGACCTCGTCGAAACCGGCCAGGTCGTCGGCATCCGCACGCGTGTTCAACCGCACCTCGACGCCGGTTTCGGCGAGGCGATGGCGGAAATAGCGCAGCGTCTCGGCGAATTCCTCCTTGCCCGGGATGCGGCGGGCGAGGTTGAACTGCCCGCCGATGTCCTCCGCCGCCTCGAACAGCGTCACCCGGTGGCCGCGTGCGGCGGCGACGGTGGCGCAGGCGAGGCCCGCCGGCCCCGCGCCGACCACCGCGATCCGCTTCGGCATCGTCGTCGGCGCGTGCGCCAGTTCGGTCTCGTGACAGGCGCGCGGGTTGACCAGGCAACTGGCGCGCCG
This sequence comes from Vulcaniibacterium thermophilum, assembly GCF_007923255.1. Lineage (GTDB taxonomy): Bacteria > Pseudomonadota > Gammaproteobacteria > Xanthomonadales > Xanthomonadaceae > Lysobacter_F > Lysobacter_F thermophilum. The sequence goes on from NZ_VOHJ01000010.1 coordinate 66,681, forward strand.
GTTCTGGAACACGTGGTCCAGGCAGGCCTGGTTGCAGGCGATGCAGGTGTTGATCGCCTCCACGCGGCCGGCGCGCGCCTTGTTCACCCAGTCGGGGTCGGCCAGCAGCGGGCGCGCCATCGACACCATGTCGGCGTGGCCCGCGGCGAGCACCTGCTCGGCCACCTCCGGCATGTTGATGCGGTTGGTCGCCACCACCGGCACGCGCACTTCCGTGCGGATGCGCGCGGTGACGCCGGCGAACGCCGCGCGCGGCACCGAGGTCGCGATCGTCGGCACGCGCGCCTCGTGCCAGCCGATGCCCGAGTTGATGATCGTCGCGCCGGCCGCTTCCACCGCGCGCGCCTGCATCACCACCTCGTCCCATGCGTTGCCGTCGTCGACCAGATCGAGCAGCGAGAGCCGGTAGATCAGGATGAAATCGGGGCCGCACGCCTCGCGGATGCGGCGCACGATCTCCACCGCGAAACGCATGCGCTGCGCGGCATCGCCGCCCCACGCGTCGGTGCGCCGGTTGGTGCGCGGCACGGTGAACTGGTTGAGCAGGTAGCCTTCCGAGCCCATCACTTCGACGCCGTCGTAGCCGGCCTCGCGCGCGAGCTGCGCGCTGCGCACGAAGGCGCGGATCTGGCGCTCGATGCCGCGTGCGGTCAGCGCGCGCGGCGTGAACGGGTTGATCGGCGCCTTGAGCTTCGACGGCGCTACCTGCAGCGGGTGGTACGCGTAGCGGCCCGCGTGCAGGATCTGCAGGCAGATGCGCCCGCCGTGTTCGTGCACCGCACGCGTCACCTGCCGGTGCCTTCGCACCTGCCACGGCCACGACAGGGTGCCGCTGAACGGCTTGAGCCAGCCCTCGATGTTCGGCGCGAAGCCGCCCGTGACCATCAGCCCGACGCCGCCGGCCGCACGCTCGGCGAAATAGGCCGCGAGCTTCGGGAAATCCGCCGCGCGGTCTTCCAGCCCGGTGTGCATCGAGCCCATCAGCACGCGGTTGGGCAGGGTGCAGAAGCCGAGGTCGAGCGGGGCGAACAGGTGCGGGAAGCGCGGGTGCGGGGTCATGGGCATACGCAGCCGTACGGAAGCGCGGACGATGCCGTGAACGCGCCCGCCGCGCAACCGTCGCGACGGGTTGCCTCCACCGGCGCGCTCGCCCACCATGGCCGGCCCCGAGCCGTACCCCTCCATGGACGACGCGTCCCTCTCCCTGCAGGACTACCTGCGCGACGGCATCGTCGCCGCCGACCTGCCGGACCTGCACCCGCTGCTGACCGCGCGCGAGCTGCTGCGTGCGTTCTCCACGCTGTTCCATGGCGGCGAGGAGAGCGTGCTGGTGCGGCTGCTGGTGCTGCGCACGATCGGCGCGCGCGGCGAGGCGCCGGACTGGTCGCCGCACGAGCTGCGCGAGCACTTCGCCTACCTCGAACCCACCAAGTTCGGCACCGTGCTCGACCGCCTGCGCGACAACGGCCTGCTGCTGTGGGACGGCGGCAGCCAGCGCTACCGCATCAGCCCGGTGGGACGGCAGGCGCTGTCGGCGATCGGCCTGCTGCTGCAGTTCAACCAGGAAGGCGACGAACTGGCGTACGTCACCGCGCAGCTTGCCGCCGGGCAGGCGGCCGGGCGCGTCGGCGCGTCCGACCTGCAGCACCTGCTCTCGCGCCTCAACGAGCTGCGCGAGGATTTCGACGACGCCGTGTTGAGCGGCTCCGAACACCGCATCCAGCGCGCCGCGGCCACCCTGCAGTCGGTCTGGCGCTGGGTCGAGAAGGGCACCGCGATCGTGCAGGCGATCGCCGCCGACGGCGAGCTCGACGCCGCCACCCACCGTGTCGCCCAGCAGATCGGCCGTGCGCAGAGCGCGATGCTGCGGCAGGCCTCCGTGTTCCAGCGCGCGCTCAACCAGCTCGACCGCCACCGCGTGCACCTCGGCGCCAGCGGACTGTCCTCGTCGGACGTCAACCGTTACCTGCGCGCGCTCGAAGCCGACGCGCTCGCCGCGCTCGCCGAGGACGCGTTCGCGCGCACGCTGCAGCCGGCGTTCGTGCTGGCGCCGATCGCGCTCGACATCGCCGAGTACGAACTGGTGGAACGCGAGCGCGAGGCGCAGGAGGACGCCTCGCTGCCGCCGCCGCAGGCCGCGCCGACCGATGCCGCGGTGCCGCTGGCCGAACAGGATTACCGCCACGCCGAGCAGTGGCTGGCGCAGTTGGCCGCGCTCGACGCCGAGGCGCCGCTCGCCGACTGGGTGCCGCAGGACGGCTTCGCGCAGAGCGCCTACCGGCTCTCGCTGCTCGGCCTGATCGGCGATCCGGGTGCGGAGAACCGCAGCGGCGTCAGCGCCGCGATCGCGCAACTGCCGCTGCGCTGGCACGTCGCGCCCGAACTGGAAGAGGTGCACCGCGCGGGCGTCGCCGCGATGAGCCGCGGCTGGCTGGCGCCGCGCGGCGCCGACGCGTCCGGCCGCGACGGGATCGATGCCGCCGGACCCGAGGCGCCCCCGGTGTCGTCGTCCCAGCGAAAGCGGGGACCCTTGGACGTCGATCCCGCCCCGGCACGCCGGCGGACGAAGGCCACGTCCATGGACTCCCGCTTGCGCGGGAATGACCAAGCGAAGCGGTCGGGCCGCAAGACCAACCGCCCGCCCGCGCCGCACCCCGCCGCCACCGACGAACCCGCGGAAACCGCATGACCGACCCCATCGCTTCCCTGATCGCGCGGCTGCTCGCCGAGCGCTGGCTGCCGCGCGAGGACGCCGCGGTGCGCGCGGTGCTGGTGGATGCCGAGCTGCGCGACGATCTCGACCGCCGCCTGGCCGCCGCCGGCCTGCGTCTGCTCGAACACCCGTTCGCCGCGCACGTCGCGCTCGGCATCGCCCGCGCGCAGGAGCACGACGTGTTCGGCGGCGCGCGCGGCTGGGCGGCCAGCAACCTGCAGCTCGACCGCGATGCGATGGCGCTGCTGGTCGTGCTGTGGGCGCTGCTGGTGCTGCCCAAGCGCCAGCGCCAGATCGCGCGCCAGCAGACCGAGGCCGCTCAGGACCAGGCGCAGATGTTCGCCGAGCTCAAGCCGGTGCCGGTCGGCGCGGAGGTGGTCGAGCCGGTCAACGAGCGCACGCTGCTGGCCGACTTCGGCGACAAGCTCGGCGGCAAGACCCGCCTCAACCTCGCGCTCGGCACGCTGCAGCGGCACGGCTTCATCGTCCGCCGCAAGGAGCGCATCCACGAAGGCCCGCTGCTCGACCTGGCGTTCGATTACGAGCGCATGGCCAGCCGGGTGATGGACGGCGCGCTCGCGTTCGTCGTCGCGCAGGCGCGCGAGGCGAAGGCGGACGCGGCGGAAGACGCCGAGTCCATGGAGACCGCAACCGATGTTTGAGTTCCGCAGCCTGGAACTGGTGCACTGGGACTACTGGCAGCGCTTCCAGCTTCCGCTGGACGCCTCGGTCATCACCGTGGTCGGTCCCAACGGCTCGGGCAAGACCACGCTGCTGGACGCGTTGCGCACGCTGCTGGCGATCGAGGACCGCGACACCGCGCGCGACTACAAGACCTACCTGCGCCACAACGGCAAGCCCTACGCCTGGCTGCGTGCGGTGGTCAGCAATCCGGTCGACCGCCGCGGCAAGCGCGCGTTCTTCCCGTGCATGGACGCGCAGGTCACGCTCGCCTGCCGCATCCGCAAGCGCGGCGGCGAATGGACGCGCGAATACCAGATCGCCGCCGGCGACGTCGGGGTCGAGGCGCTGGAGCAGGGCAGCGGCGAGTGGCTCGGCGTGCGCGACTACCGCGTGCGGCTGGCGGCCGCCGGCCTCAGCCGCGCCATCTGCCGCGTGCTGACGCTGGAGCAGGGCGCGACCGACAAGCTGTGCCAGCTCTCGCCGCGCGAACTGCTGCAGCTCGTGTTCGACGTGTTCGAGGACAAGGCGGTCCTGGACGACTACCAGCGCGCGCGCAACGAGCAGTTCGACGTCGAGAAGGAGATCGGCCAGCTCCGCCACGACCTCGACGCCCTGCACGTGCGCCTGCAGGCGGCGCAGGCCGACGTGCGCTCGTACGAGGAGGGCATGGCGCTGCGCGGCGAACGCCAGCGGCTGGAGGCGGAACTGCTGCCCCGGCTGGAACTGGCCGACCTGCGCGCGACGCTGGACGGCATGCGCCCGCGCCTGACCGGCCTGCGGCGCGCGCAGCGCGAACGCCGGCAGCGCCTCGACGCGCTGCGCGAGGCCGATGCCGGTGCCGCCGCGCTGCGCGAGGCGTTGCGCGCCGAGCTCGAAGCGGCCCGCCAACAGGTGCGCGACTACGAGGCCGCGTTCACCGCGGCGCGCGACGCCGCCCGCGACGCCGAGCGCCTGCTCGAACGCCGCACGCGGCTGGCGCAGATGCAGGCCGAGCGCGGCAAGGTGGACGTCGAGGCGCTGACCCGCCGCATCGAGGACGCGCGCCGCCGGCAGGCCGAACTGAAGCTGGAGGCCGAGCACGACCGCCGTCGCGGCGAGGAGCTCGCTTCGCAGATCGCCACGCTCGGCAGCGGCGGACGGCTGGTGGAGCCGTTCGAGCGCGAGTTCCGCGCCGCGCTCGATGGCGAGGGCATCGCGCACCGTGTGCTGACCGAGCTGGTGGAGATCGCCGATCCGCGCTGGGCGGTGGCGGTCGAGGCGGTGCTCGCGCCGTACCGCCACCTGATCGTGCTCGAGGATCCGAGCCACGCGCGCGCGGCGTGGCGGCTGGGCGAGTCGATGCAGTACCGCCACTTCGTCGTCGCCGAACGCGCGCCGGTGGGCACGCCCACCCGCGGCTCGCTGCTGGAGGTGGTGCGGTTCGCCGCCGATCCGCCGGCCTGGCTGCCGCGCCAGCTCGACCGCATCCAGCGCGTGGAGGACGTCGAGGAAGGCAGCCGCCTGCCGAAGGGGCAGGACTGGATCACGCTCAAGGGCTACCTGCGCGAACACCGCGGCGGGCGCCACATCGGCGGCCACCAGCAGCACTTCGGTGCCGGCGCGCGTCAGGCGCGGCTGGCGGAACTGCGTGCGGAACAGAGCAAACTCGCCGAGCGCGCCCGCGCCCGCGAGGAGGAGCTGCAGCACCTGCGCCAGCGGCTCGACGCCGACCAGACGCGCCTGCTCGGACTCGACGCCGCACAGGAACTGGTGACGCGCGCGGCCGAGTTCGCCGATGCCGAAGCGCGCCTGCCCGAGCTGCAGGCCGCCGTCGCCCAGGCCGGCGCCGCGCTCGCGCAGGCGCAGGCCGCGCGCGACGCGCTGGTGGAGCAGGACAAGGCCGAGGGCATCGCCGCCGCGCGCCGCGAGGGCGAGATCGCCGCGCTGCGACGCGAGATCGACGAGCAGGCGCGGCAGATCGACGCCGAGCGCCGCACGCTGGTCCAGCGCATCCTCGAACTGCGCCGCAAGCGTGCGCCGATGCCGCCCGCGTGGCGCACGCGCGAAGCCTGCGAAGCGGTCCGCGCCGAGTTCGAGAGCGCCGCGGCGGTGCGCCGCGAGCTGGAGCGTCTCGAACACAGGCTCGCCGACGGCCAGTACGTGCTCGACGATGCCTGCGTGGCGCTGCGCGACAAGATCGCCGCCGACCACGACGGTCTGCAGGCGACCCTGCGCAAGCGCGAAGCCCACCTCGAGCGCGCCAGGCGCATCACCGAGGAAGCGCGCGGCGCCTACATCAACGTGCTGCGCGCCACCGTGCGGCGGTATCGCAAGAACCTCGCCGCGCTCGGCGAACTGGCCGGCATCGGCGTCGACGTCGAGCTGCCGGAACTGGCCAACGACGATCTTGCGCTCGCCCAGGCCGGCCTCACCGTGCGCTTCGACTTCGACCGCAAGGGCTGGATCGGGCTCGACGACGGCGAGGCCTCCGGCGGCCAGCAGGTGATGAAGTCGCTGCTGCTGCTGGTCGCGCTGCTGCGCGACGAGGACCAGCCCGGCGGCTTCGTCTTCATCGACGAGCCGTTCGCGCACCTGGACGTGTTCAACATCGAGAAGGTCGGCCGCTTCCTGCGCGCGACCGACGCGCAGTACATCCTCACCACGCCGATCACGCACAACCTCAACGTGTTCGAGCCCTCCGACCTCGTGCTCGCCACCAGCAAGCGCCGCCCCGGCCAGGCCTGGGCCGAGCCGGTGGCGGTGCTCAAGCGCGAGCGCCAGCGCGAGGAGGCCACGGCGGCGTGATCGACGAGCTGCTGCGGACGCTGGGGGCGCATGGCGTGCGTGCCACGCCGCTGCGGGGCCGCAGTGCCTCGCATCGGCGGCTGCTGTTGCATCGCGACGAGCCGGCGCCGGATGCGGAACGCATGGTCGGCGGCTGGCCGAGCGAACAGCGTGAGCTGGCCTTGGACTGGCTGCGCGCTCAGGCGCCCGTGCGACGCTGGGCGACGCTGACGCGTCTGGCCGGCAACGCGCGGATGGGGCGGGTGTTCCGGCTGATCGAAGACCTGCTCGCGGCCGGGTGGGCCGAGCTCGAGGTCCGACGCGAACCGCGGCGCGGCTGGGAGCCGTGGGAACTGCGCTGGCGCGATCGGCAGAAGTTGGAGACGTTGCTGGGGCGACCCGATCCCGACGTGCTCCAGGACCGGATGACGGCGCTGCGGCGGTGGCAGTTCGCCGATCCCCGCCTGCCGGCGCTGGCCGACAGCCTCGCGGACAGGCCGCAGCAACACGCGCTGCGTCGATTGGAGCTGTTGCATGCGCTCGACCGCTGGTTGCGCGAGGGGCGGCAGGGGACGCGGCGCCAGTTCGCGCAGTTCGCGCGCGGCGACACCAAGGCGGTGGGCGAGAGCGAGTGGCAGTGGCTCGACGAGACGCTCGGCCTCTCCACGCTCGGCATCGATGCCCATACTCCCGGTCTCTGGCTGCGGGCACCGCTGAGGCTGCATCTGCCTGGCGGGTCGATCGACCTCGCGCTGCTGCCCGATGTGGTCGCCCTCACGCCTGCGACGGTCGCGCAGGTCGATCGCATCGACGCATCGATCGGATGCTGGCGCGTGGTCGAGAACCGCACCAGCTTCGAACAGGCCGCGCGTGCCCACGGCGCGCGTGATGGTGTTCTGTGGCTGCCCGGGTTCGCCCCTACCTGGTGGCGTGAGGCGGTGGCGACGCTCTTGCGCCATGCGACGGCGCCGCTGCTCGTGGCCTGCGACCCGGACCCCGCCGGGGTCCGCATCGCGCTGGCGATCGCCTCGTTGTGGCAGAGCGCCGGCCTGCCGTGGGAGCCATGGCGGATGGGGCCCGAGGATCTGCGCGCGCTTCCGCGCCACAAACCGCTCGGCGATTACGACCGCGCCGAACTGGAACGCCTGCGTGGGCTGGCGCTTCCGTCGACGCTCGCGGCGCTGGTCGACGCGATGGCGGAGGCGGGCATCAAGGGCGAACAGGAGGGCCTGCGCTTCGACTGACCGCCACGGTCCGGCCTGGAGCGTCTGGCAGAATAGGGGACTTTGTCCACCCCACCCGAGCCGTCATGAGCCACTACGACCTCCGCTCCGCCGCCCGTCCCGATCCCGACCAGCCGATGGTCGACATCGCCAACTACGTGGTCGATCACACGATCGAGTCGAAGGAGGCCTACGACACCGCGCGTTACATGCTGCTCGACTCGCTGGCGTGCGCGGCGCTGGCGATGGATCACCCGGCGTGCGTGAAGCATCTGGGTCCGGTGGTGCCCGGCGCGGAGATGAAGGGCGGCGCGCGCGTGCCGTTCACCGCCTACGAGCTCGACCCGGTGCAGGGCGCCTACAACATCGGCGTGCAGATCCGCTGGCTCGACTTCAACGACACCTGGCTGGCCGCCGAGTGGGGTCATCCGTCCGACAACCTCGGCGCGATCCTCGCCGTCGCCGACTACCTCGGCCGCAAGGCCGAAGCCGAAGGCGGCAAGGCGATGACCGTGCGCGACGTGCTCGGCCATGCGATCAAGGCGCACGAGATCCAGGGCTGCTACGCGCTCAAGAACTCGTACAACCGCGTCGGCCTCGACCACGTGATCCTGGTCCGGCTGGCGTCCACCGCCGTCACCACCCGCATGCTCGGCGGCGACAAGGATCAGATCGTCAACGCCGTCTCCCACAGTTGGGCCGACAACGGCGTGCTGCGTACCTACCGCCACGCCCCGAACACCGGCCCGCGCAAGAGCTGGGCGGCCGGCGACGCCTGCCGTCGCGCGGTGACCCATGCGCTCAACGCCATCAAGGGCGAGGTCGGCTATCCGAGCGTGCTCAGCGCCAAGACCTGGGGCTTCTACGACGTCGCGTTCAAGGGCAAGAGCTTCGAGTTCGAGCGCCCGTTCGGCAGCTACGTGATGGAGAACGTGCTGTTCAAGATCAGCTTCCCGGCCGAGTTCCACGCGCAGACCGCGGTCGAGTGCGCGATGAAGCTGCACCCGCAGGTCAAGGACCGGCTCGACCAGATCGAGCGGATCGAGATCGAGACCCAGGAAGCCGGCGTGCGCATCATCGACAAGACCGGCCCGCTCGCGAACTACGCCGACCGCGACCACTGCATCCAGTACATGGTCGCCGTGCCGCTGATCTTCGGCCGCCTGACCGCCGACGACTACACCGACGCCGTCGCCGCCGACCCGCGCATCGACGCCCTGCGCGAGAAGATGGTGGTGCGCGAGAACCCGCAGTTCACCAAGGATTACTTCGACCCCGACAAGCGCTACATCGGCAACGCGGTGCAGGTGTTCTTCAAGGACGGCAGCTCGACCGAGAAGGTGTCGATCGACTACCCGATCGGCCACCGCCGCCGCCGCGCCGAGGGCATCCCGGTGCTGATGGCCAAGTTCGAGGCCGCGATCCGGGCCAGGCTGCCGGCCGACAAGGCCGACCGCCTGCTGGCGCTGGCCAACGCGCCGGAGCAGCTCGAGGCCCTGCCGATCACCGAATTCATGGCGCTTCTGCACGGCTGAACCACGGGTGACGCGGGCGCCGGCAACGCGGCCGGCGCCCTGAATCGTTAGGACCCGGTTAACACCGCTTTCACATAGCAAAACCTAGTCTGCCGCCGTCGCTCAGCTTCCGTTTCGAGCGTCAGAAACACGCACAGGCGCGTTTCGGACATCTATCCAAAGGAGAAGGCTTTATGAACAAGAAGCTCCTCTGCGCCGCCCTGCTGGCGGGACTGGGTGTCGCCCAGGCCGCGAGCGCGCAGGATTTCGACGATCGCTGGTATCTGACCGGCGCGGCCGGCTTCAACGTGCAGGACAACGCGCGCGGCACGCGCAACGCGCCGTTCGCGGCGCTGGGGTTCGGCAAGCACCTGAGCCCGACGTGGTCGCTGGACTTCGAGCTGAACTACCAGAACCCGAAGTTCGACGCCAACCAGAATCTGCTGTGGAGCCAGTACGGCGCGTCGGTGGACCTGCGCCGTCACTTCGTGCAGGACGGGCGCAACTGGAATCCGTACCTGCTGATGGGTCTGGGCTACCAGCGTTCGGAGGAGGAGTTCGTGATTCCGTCGCCGACCTCGCCGGGCGAGCGTGAGGACGGCAACCTGGCGGCGAAGCTGGGTCTGGGCCTGCAGGGCGACCTGGGCCGGGTGGGCATCCGCACCGAGCTGGCGTACCGGGTGGACTTCGACGATTCGAGCGTGGCGGCGCCGGATGAGGACCGCTTCGGCGACGTGCTGGCGTCGGTGGGCGTGGTGGTGCCGCTGGGACCGGAGCCGGCCGCGCCGGCCGAGCCCGCGCCGGCGCCGCAGCCGAGCTGCGCGGACAAGGACGACGACGGCGACGGCGTGAACAACTGCGACGACAAGTGCCCGGGTTCGCAGGCCGGTCAGACGATCGGTCCGGACGGCTGCCCGGTGCCGGTGACGATCGACCTGAAGGGCGTGAACTTCGACTACGACAAGTCGACGCTGCGTCCGGACGCGATCGCGATCCTCAACGAGGCGGTGGAGATCCTGAAGCGCTATCCGGAGCTGCGGGTGGAGGTGGCCGGTCACACCGACTCGAAGGGCACCGACGCGTACAACCAGAAGCTGTCGGAGCGCCGTGCGCAGGCGGTGTACGACTACCTGACCAGCAACGGCATCGACGCTTCGCGTCTGGTCGGCCCGGTGGGTTACGGCGAGAGCCGCCCGATCGCGCCGAACGAGAATCCGGACGGTTCGGACAATCCGGAAGGCCGCGCCAAGAACCGCCGCACCGAGCTGAACGTGCAGCAGTAAGCGGGCGCTACGGCCCTCGACGAAGCCCGGCTCCGGCCGGGCTTCGTTTTTTCCGGCCGCCGGGCGCCTGCCCTCGCCGTGCTTGTTAAGCGCTATTAACGACAAAGCTGAACGTGTATGATCGGCCCGGCCAGCGTTCATGACCGGCGCCCGCGGGCGCTGAACGGCCGCTGCCACGTGCGTTCGAGCCGTGCCCCGAATTTCCGGAAACCCAAGGAGTGAAGCGAATGAAGACTCGTCTGCTGAGCACCGCGCTGCTTGCCGGCCTGGGCTTCGCCCAGATCGCCAGCGCGCAGGATTTCGACGATCGCTGGTATCTGACCGGCGCGGCCGGCTTCAACGTGCAGGACAACGCGCGCGGCACGCGCAACGCGCCGTTCGCGGCGCTGGGGTTCGGCAAGCACCTGAGCCCGACGTGGTCGCTGGACTTCGAGCTGAACTACCAGAACCCGAAGTTCGACGCCAACCAGAATCTGCTGTGGAGCCAGTACGGCGCGTCGGTGGACCTGCGCCGTCACTTCGTGCAGGACGGGCGCAACTGGAATCCGTACCTGCTGATGGGTCTGGGCTACCAGCGTTCGGAGGAGGAGTTCGTGATTCCGTCGCCGACCTCGCCGGGCGAGCGTGAGGACGGCAACCTGGCGGCGAAGCTGGGTCTGGGCCTGCAGGGCGACCTGGGCCGGGTGGGCATCCGCACCGAGCTGGCGTACCGGGTGGACTTCGACGATTCGAGCGTGGCGGCGCCGGATGAGGACCGCTTCGGCGACGTGCTGGCGTCGGTGGGCGTGGTGGTGCCGCTGGGACCGGAGCCGGCCGCGCCGGCCGAGCCCGCGCCGGCGCCGCAGCCGAGCTGCGCGGACAAGGACGACGACGGCGACGGCGTGAACAACTGCGACGACAAGTGCCCGGGTTCGCAGGCCGGTCAGACGATCGGTCCGGACGGCTGCCCGGTGCCGGTGACGATCGACCTGAAGGGCGTGAACTTCGACTACGACAAGTCGACGCTGCGTCCGGACGCGATCGCGATCCTCAACGAGGCGGTGGAGATCCTGAAGCGCTATCCGGAGCTGCGGGTGGAGGTGGCCGGTCACACCGACTCGAAGGGCACCGACGCGTACAACCAGAAGCTGTCGGAGCGCCGTGCGCAGGCGGTGTACGACTACCTGACCAGCAACGGCATCGACGCTTCGCGTCTGGTCGGCCCGGTGGGTTACGGCGAGAGCCGCCCGATCGCGCCGAACGAGAATCCGGACGGTTCGGACAATCCGGAAGGCCGCGCCAAGAACCGCCGCACCGAGCTGAACGTGCAGCAGTAAGCGGGCGCTACGGCCCTCGACGAAGCCCGGCTCCGGCCGGGCTTCGTTTTTCCGGGCCCGAAGGCGGACGGCTGCGAGCCGGCGGCCGTGACGGCGGTTCAGCTTGCCGCGGCGCGCCGCGTCCGGGAGGTTGAGCGGCCGCCGAATGCGCGCCTACACTGCCGCGCAGCAACCGGAGGGCGGACTCATGCGGATCATCCTGGCTCTGGCCTTGGGCGCGGCGGCCGGTACGGCGCACGCGCAGACGGTGCAGTGCGCGAACCTGGCGGCGGCCAACGCGGCCGCGGCCGTGGTGGAGCCGGCGATGGCGGCGCCGGTCGCGCCCGAGCTGGTCGCCCCCGCGCACCCGCTGGGATCGCCGAGCGGCGTGCTCGCGCAGGCCTACGACGAGGCCCTGTCGGTCGATCGCGTTCTGCTGCGGCTGCGTATCGAAGGCTGCCAGAACGTCGCCAAGGCGCTGCCGTCCGCCGCGCCCGGCGCCGCGCCGCTGGCCAGCGATCCTGCCGCCTACAAGCCGCAGACCCAGTACGACAACACCCCGTGGCGCTTCGACATGAGCCAGGGCGGCAAGCGCATGACCGCCGACGAGTTCGATGCCTGGATGAAGGCGCGCGGCGTGCGGGTCGCCAAGGGCGCGCCGGCGGCGACCACGCCGGCCCCCGCTCCGGCGCCGACCCCCGAGAAGAAGTAAGCGCGGTGCCCGGCGCCGCGCGGCGCGGGCCGCGGCACGGCCTCGCGCGCGTGCTGTCGAAGGCGGGCGTGTGCTCGCGCGCGGAGGCGTCGCGCTGGATCGCGGCTGGGCGTGTCAGCGTCGACGGCCGCGTGGTGCGCGATCCCGAATTCCCGATCGGCGCGCGCGAACGCGCCGGCATCCGCATCGACGGCCGGCCGCTCGATCCCGCCGAACGCGTCCACCTCATGCTCAACAAGCCGCGCGGCCTGGTCACCACCGCGCGCGACGAGCGGGGGCGCGACACCGTCTACCGCTGTTTCGACGGCGCCGGCCTGCCGTGGCTCGCGCCGGTGGGACGTCTGGACCGCGCGAGCGAGGGCCTGCTGCTGTTCTCCAACGACCCGGAATGGGCGGCGGCGATCACCGACCCCGCCCGCGGCCCCGACAAGACCTACCACGTGCAGATCGACCGCGTGCCCGACGAGACGCTGCTCGCGCACCTGCAGGCTGGCATCGACTGCGACGGCGAATGGCTGCGCGCCAAGCGTGCGCAGCTGCTGCGCAGCGGCGGCCGCACGGCCTGGATCGAGGTCGTGCTCGACGAGGGGCGCAACCGGCAGATCCGGCGTCTGATGGAGGCGTGCGGACTCGAGGTGCTGCGGCTGGTGCGGGTGGCGATCGGTCCGCTCGCGCTGGGCGATCTGGTCAAGGGGCGCTGGCGGCGGCTGACGGCCGACGAGGTCCGCCTACTGTCGAGCCAGCAGCAAACGGTCACAGAACCGTAATCCCACCCCGGACGCTTTCCGGAACCGTGCGCCCAGGCACACGTGCGCCCGCGCGTGCGACGCACGGCGCTGCCAGACTTCAGGCCGGACCAGGGGGGGCAGGTCTGAGGGGAATTGGTATGAGCGTCATGGGGATGGCAGCCCTCGCGCTGTCGTTGGGGATGGTGTCGTCCACGCAGCCGGCTGCTATGGCCGCCCGCTTCGATCGTACGGACGAACGAACCGCCATCGTTTCACCGCTGCGGTTCGAAGGTGCGGAAGTCGTGGCTGCACGCAAGCGGCGCAGCACGCGCGTGGAGCCTGCATCGGCGCCCGCCGCACAGCGCTTCGACATGACCCAGGGCGGCAAACGGATGACCGCCGATGATTTCGACGCCTGGATGAAGGCGCGCGGCATCCGCGTGGCGACCGGCAAGCCCAGGGACGCGGACTCGGCCGACGCGCCGACGGCGGCCGTCAGCCGTCGCGGCCGCTGAGCGCGGCGTCCCCGCGGTCGCAGGCGGGAGGCGGGCGCCAACGCGCCAGCCGCGCCTCCAGCAGCGTCGCCACCACCGCGAACGCGCGTGCGTCCGACGGGCCGCGCGCGTCCGGACCCTTGCCCTTGTCCTGATTGCAGCGCGCGCAGGCGAGGGCGAGGTTGCGTGCATCGTCCGGCACGTCGCCGACCCGCGCGGTAAGCGCGGCCGCCGCGCGCCGGCCGAACCAGGCGCGCGGGATCACGTGCTCCAGCGAAGTCGCGCCGATCGGCTCGCCGTCGGCGCGCAGTCGCAGCGTGCGGCGGCAATGCAGGCAGCGCGTGGTCCACAGACCATCGGCGAGCGCCGCCTGCGCGTCGGTGTGCGCCGCGAGCAGCATCAGCCGTCGCAGCGCCGGCCGCATCGGCTCAGGCCTTCAGCACGCCCAGTTCGCGGCCGATGCGGGTGAAGGCGTCGATCGCGCGGTCGAGGTGCTCGCGCGTGTGCGCCGCGCTCATCTGCGTGCGGATGCGCGCCTGTCCCTTCGGCACCACCGGGAAGAAGAAGCCGATCGCGTAGATGCCTTCCTCCAGCAAGCGCTCGGCGAAGCGCTGCGCCAGCGGTGCGTCGTACAGCATGACCGGCACGATCGGATGCACGCCCGGCTTGATGTCGAAGCCGGCGGCGGTCATGCGCTCGCGGAAGTAGCGGGTGTTCTGCGCCAGCCGTTCGCGCAGCTCGCCGGCCTCGGACAGCATCTGGAACGCCTTGATGCCGGCAGCCACGACGTGCGGCGGCAGCGAGTTGGAGAACAGGTACGGACGCGAGCGCTGGCGCAGCATCTCGACGATCTCTCGCCGCGCGGTGGTGAAACCGCCGAGCGCGCCGCCCATCGCCTTGCCGAGCGTGCCGGTGAAGATGTCGATGCGGTCCATCACCCCCTTCACTTCGGCCGAGCCGCGGCCGGTCGCGCCGAGGAAGCCGGTGGCGTGGCATTCGTCGATGTGCACCAGCGCGCCGTACTGCCGCGCCAGCCGGGTGATCTCGTCGAGCGGCGCGATGAAGCCGTCCATCGAGAACACGCCGTCGGTGGTGATCATGATCGTGCGCGCGCCGTCGCCCTTCGCCTGCTGGAGCTGTTTCTCCAGGTCGGCCATGTCGCAGTTGGCGTAGCGGTAGCGCCTGGCCTTGCACAGGCGCACGCCGTCGATGATCGAGGCGTGGTTGAGCGCATCGCTGACGATCGCGTCGTTCTCGTCCAGCAGCGGCTCGAACAGGCCGCCGTTGGCGTCGAAGCAGGCGGCGTAGAGGATGGTGTCCTCGGTGCCGAAGAAGTCGGCGATCGTCTTTTCCAACTGCTTGTGCAGATCCTGCGTGCCGCAGATGAAGCGCACGCTGGCCATGCCGAAGCCGTGGGTGTCGAGCGCCTTCTTGGCCTCGGCGATGATGTCCGGGTGGTCGGCCAGGCCCAGATAGTTGTTGGCGCAGAAGTTCAGCACCGTGCGGCCGTCGGCGAGCGTGATCTCGGCCGACTGCGGCGAGGTGATGATGCGCTCGGACTTGAACAGGCCGGCTTCCCGGATCTCGTCGAGGGTGTGGGCGTAGCGGTCGGTGAGCGACATGGCTGCGGGAATCGGGAATGGGGAATAGGGAATCGGGAATCGTCGGGAGGGAGCCGTGGAAGGGAAGCGGGACGCGCGAGCAGGTCGCTTTACGATTCCCGATTCCCCATTCCCGATTCCCGATTCCCGATTCCCGATTCCCGATTCCCGGCTTCAGATTCAGTTCCAGCTCAACACCACCTTGCCCGCCTTGCCGGATTCCATCAATTCGAAGCCCTTCTGGAACTCGTCGACCGGAAGCTGGTGGGTGAGCACCTTGTGCAGCGGGAAGCCGGACATCACCAGCTGGGTCATCTTGTACCAGGTCTCGTACATGCGGCGTCCGTAGATGCCGTGGATGGTGAGGCCCTTGAAGATGATCTTGTCCCAGTCGGCGCCGGCGCCCTTGGGCATGATGCCGAGCATGGCGATCTTGCCGCCGTGGTACATGCAGTCGAGCATGTCGTTGAACGCGCGCGGATTGCCGCTCATCTCCAGGCCGACGTCGAAGCCTTCCATGTGCAGATCCGCCATCACCTCCTTGAGCGAGGTGTTGGCGACGTTGACCACGCGGGTGGCGCCCATGTCGGCGGCCAGTTTCAGGCGGTAGTCGTTGACGTCGGTGACGACCACGTTGCGCGCGCCGATGTGCTTGCAGATGCCGGCGGCGATGATGCCGATCGGGCCGGCGCCGGTGATCAGCACGTCCTCGCCGACCACGTCGAACTCCAGCGCGCAGTGCGCGGCGTTGCCGTAAGGGTCGAAGAACGCGGCCAGCTCGCTCGGGATCTGGTCGGGAATCGGCCACAGGTTGGAGGCCGGCATCACGATGTACTCGGCGAACGCGCCGTCGCGGTTGACGCCGATGCCGACCGTGTTCGGGCACAGGTGCTGGCGGCCGGCGCGGCAGTTGCGGCAGTGGCCGCAGACAATGTGGCCTTCCGCGCTCACGCGCTGGCCCAGCCGGTAGCCGGTGACGCCCGGGCCGAGTTCGACGATGCGGCCGACGAATTCGTGGCCGATCACCAGGCCGGGCTTGATGGTGCGCTGGCTCCACTCGTCCCACAGGTAGATGTGCAGGTCCGTGCCGCAGATCGCGGTCTTCTCGAGCTTGATGAGCACCTCGTTCGGCCCCGGCGTCGGGATCGGCACCTGCTCCATCCAGATGCCCTTGGCCGGCTCGCGCTTCACCAGCGCCTTCATCGTTTGCGTCATGGGGAGTTCCGCGGACCTGCGGGTGAGAGGGCCGGAATTATACGCGCCGGGTTCCGTACGCCCGGGCATCGCCGGGCGGGCGCTCCGTCATGGTCGCCGCACCCACGGCCGGGCTAGACTCGGCCTCCCCTGACAAGGAGGCGAGCCATGCGTCACTCCGTGTTGTCCTGCGCGATCGCGCTGACGACCGCCGCGGCCGGATTGGCCGCACCGACGCCCGCGATGGCGGGCGAGGGCATGTGGGTTCCGCAGCAGTTGCCGGAGATCGCGGGGCCGCTGCGCAAGGCGGGACTGCGGCTGGATCCGAAGCAGCTGGCCGATCTCACCGGCGATCCGATGGGCGCGGTGGTCTCGCTCGGCGGCTGCACCGCGAGCTTCGTCTCGCCGCAGGGGCTGGTGGCGACCAACCACCACTGCGCGTACGGCGCGATCCAGCTCAACTCCACGCCCGAGAAGAACCTGATGCGCGACGGCTTCAACGCCGCCACGCTGCAGGAGGAGGTTTCCGCCGGCCCGAACGCGCGCATCTACGCGCTCGATTCGATCCAGGACGTCACCGAGGAAGTGGAGGACGTCATTGCGCGCGCGCCGGACGCCTACGCCCGCACCCAGGCGATGGAGACGCTCGAGAAGCAGTTGGTGGCCGAGTGCGAACGCGAGCCGGGCTATCGCTGCCGCCTCTACAGCTTCATGGGCGGCACCGCCTACCGCCTGTTCCGCAACCTCGAGATCAAGGACGTGCGCCTGGTCTACGCGCCGCCCGGCAGCATCGGCAACTACGGCGGCGAGATCGACAACTGGATGTGGCCGCGCCACACCGGCGACTTCGCGTTCTATCGCGCCTACGTCGGCAAGGACGGCAAGCCGGCGGCCTTCTCGCCCGACAACGTGCCCTACCGGCCGAAGGTGTGGCTGAAGATCGCCGACCGGCCGCTGGGTCCGGGCGATTTCGTGATGGTGGCGGGCTATCCCGGCTACACCAACCGCTACGCGCTGGCGACCGATTTCGACGCCACCGAGAGCTGGACCTATCCCACCGTCGGTCAGCACTACAAGAGCCTGGTCGCGCTGGTGGAGGCCGAGGGCAAGAAGAATCCCGACATCGCGGTGAAGTACGCCAACACCGTGCGCGGCTGGCAGAACACGCTCAAGAACTACGACGGCCAGCTCGAAGGCTTCAAGCGCATCGGCGCCGGCGAGACCAAGCGCAAGGAGGAGGCCGCGGTGCTCGACTGGCTGCGCCAGCAGGGCGATGCCGGCAAGCCGGCGCTGGAGGCGCACGCGAAGCTGGTGGCGCTGAGCGGGCAGGCGCAGGCCACGCGCGAGCGCGACCTCGTGTTCGGCCAGTTGCGCAACACCGGCGTGCTGGGCGTGGCCACGCAGCTCTACCGGCTGGCGATCGAGCGCGCCAAGCCGGACGCCGAGCGCGAGCCCGGCTACCAGCAGCGCGACCTGCCCACCATCGAAGGCGGCCTGAAGCAGTTCGAGCGCCGCTACCACCCGCGCATGGACCGTCTGCTGCAGCAGTACTGGCTGCGCCAGTACGTGAAGCTGCCCAAGGCGCAGCGTCTGCCCGCGCTGGACAAGTGGCTCGGCGGCAGCGACGAGAAGGCGATCGAGCGCGCGCTCGACCGGCTGGCGAAGACGCGTCTGGGCAACGCCGACGCGCGCATGGCGCTGCTGAAGACCGACCGCAAGGGCTTCGAGGCCAGCAACGACCCGGCCGTGCAGTTCGCGGTCGCGATCATGCCGGCAGTCCTGCAGATCGAACGCGAGGTCGACACCCGCACCGGCGAGGCGCTGGTGGCGCGGCCGGTGTTCCTGAAGGCGGTCGCCGACTACCGCAAGAGCCGGGGCCAAGCGGTCTACCCGGATGCCAATTCGTCGCTGCGCATCACCTTCGGCCAGGTGACGGGCTACACCAAGCTCGACGGCAGCAAGCAGCAGCCGTTCACGCGGCTCGAGGAAGTGGCGGCCAAGGCCACCGGCGAGGAGCCGTTCGACGCGCCGCAGGCGCTGCTGGATGCGATCAAGGCCAAGCGTTACGGCGGGCTGGCCGATCGCCGCCTCGGCACGGTGCCGGTGAACTTCCTGTCGGATCTGGACATCACCGGCGGCAACTCCGGCTCGCCGGTGCTCGACGCGCGCGGCCGTCTGGTCGGCCTTGCGTTCGACGGCAACTGGGAGTCGGTCAGCTCCAACTGGGTGTTCGATCCGAAGATGACCCGCATGATCGCGGTCGACCAGCGCTACATGCGCTGGATCATGCAGGAGGTCTTCCCGGCGCCGCGTCTGCTGGAGGAAATGGGCGTGGCGCCGAAGAAGCGCTGACCGCCCAGGTTGACGTCGCGGAAGGGGCCGGTTCGCCGGCCCCTTTCTTTTGGCCACGGATCCACGCGGATGAGCACGGATCGAACCTGCCGATCGGCGGCGCCGTGCAGGCGCGGCAGGAATCTGCAAGGTCCGGGTACTCGGCCGCACGCCCACAAGGGTGTGGCGCGGTCGGGGCTGAAGTCCTGCAGATGTCGATCCGTGGTCATCCGTGCAAATCCGCGGCAAAAAACCGGCTTGTGCGCCGCCGCCCGTCTGCTACGCTGGCCCGGTCGCGGATTCCCATGCCAGCCGGCCCCGTTTCCCGACCAGCGTTGTGATCCAGGCCACCCCGCGGTGGCCGCTTGCCGCCCGACGGGCGGCGCATGGCGTCGTGCCGGCTCGCAGGCGTTTCCGCGCTCCCTTCCCACCCGAGGAGCTGCGATGAAAGTCCTGGCCTGCGATGGCATCCACGAAGACGGTCTGTCCCTGTTCCGCGCCGCGGGCTGGGAGGTCGTCGTGTCCGACCCGATCAAGGACGCCGCGAAACTGGCGAAGGCGCTCGCCGGCGTCGACGCCGTGCTGGTGCGCTCCGCCACCCAGGTCACCGCGGAGGCGATCGCCGACGCACCGCGCCTGCGCGTGATCGGCCGCGCCGGCGCCGGCGTCGACACCATCGACGTCGATGCCGCCACCGCGCGCGGCATCGCGGTGATGAACGCGCCCGACGGCAACACGCTGGCCGCCGCCGAGCACGCGCTCGCGCTGCTGTTCGCGCTGGCGCGCCACGTGCCGCGCGCCGATGCCGGCATGAAGGCCGGCGAATGGCCGAAGGCCGGCCTGACCGGCTTCGAGCTGGAAGGCAAGCGGCTGGGCATCATCGGCCTGGGCCGCATCGGCAGCACGGTCGCGCGCAAGGCGCACGGCATCGGCATGGAAGTGGCCGCGCACGATCCGTTCCTGCCGCCAGCCGCCGCCGGCAAGGGCAGCGTGCCGCTGAAGCCGCTGGAGGAGCTGCTGGCGTGGGCGGACATCGTCACCCTGCACATCCCGCGCACCAAGGACACCACCCACCTGCTGGGCGAAGCCCGCCTGCGCGCGATGAAGCGCGGCGCCTACCTCGTCAACGCCGCGCGCGGCGGGCTGGTGGACGAGGCCGCGCTGCTGAAGCTGCTCGACGAAGGCCACCTCGCCGGTGCCGCGCTCGACACCTTCGCCACCGAGCCGCTGCCGGCCGACTCGCCGCTGCGCGCGCATCCGAAGCTGATCCTCACGCCGCACCTCGGCGCCTCCACCGGCGAGGCGCAGCAGGCGGTCAGCACCATCCTCGCGCGGCAGATCCTCGACTTCGTGCAGACCGGCGCGGTCGCCGGCTGCGTCAACCTGCCGCCGCTGTCGGCCGAGGCCGCGCGCGAGGTCGGGCCGTGGATGCCGCTGATGTCCGCGCTCGGCCGGCTGGCCTCGCGCCTGGTGCACGCGCCGACGCGCCTGCAGATCACCTACGCCGGGCGCACCGAGGCGCTCGACACGCGGCCGCTGACGCGCCTGCTGGTGGCCGCGCTGCTGGGCACCGCGTCCGGCCGGGTGACGCCGGTCAACGCGCTGCACGAGGCGGCCGCGCGCGGTCTGACCGTGGCCGAGACCGTCGGCGGCGACGGCGACGGCTTCGACCGCCTGCTGCGCGTGCGCGTGGAAGGCAATGGCGACGTGCGCGAGATCGAGGCGACCCTGCACCGCGGCCCGCGCGTGGTGCGCATGGACGGCGCCGAGATCGAGTTCGACCCGCAGGCGCACCTGCTGCTGATGCGCAACGAGGACCGCCCCGGCATGATCGGCCTGGTCGGTTCGCACCTTGGCGCGGCCGGCATCAACATCGTCAACTTCTCGCTCGGCGCAAAGGGCGATGGCGAGGCGCTGGCGGCGATCACCGTCGACCGCCCGGTTCCCGAGCCGCAACTGCTCGCGCTGCGTGCGATCCCGGGCGTGCTCGCGCTGGAGATGCTGTGATGCGCGTGCTGCTGGCCCGTCATGGCGAGACGCCCTGGAACGCCGAAGGCCGCTACCAGGGCCAGGTGGACATTCCGCTGTCGGACGTCGGCCTGCGCCAGGCGCAGGCGCTCGGCGCGCGCCTGCGCGAGGTCCCGATCGCGCGCGCGGTGTGCTCGCCGCTGTCGCGCGCGCGGCAGACCGCGGAGCTCGCGCTCGGCGCGCGCGACATTCCGCTCACGCTCGATCCCGGGCTGATGGAAATCGCGCACGGCACCTGGGAGGGCCTGCTCGCCAGCGAGATCCGCGAGCGCGATCCCGAGCGCATGCGCGCCTGGCGCGAGGCGCCGCACGAGGTGCTGATGCCGGAGGGCGAATCGCTGCAGCACGTGCTCGATCGCGCCTGGCCCGCGCTGGCGCGCGCCTGCGACGGCCTCGGTCCCGGCGACACGCTGCTGGTGGTGGCGCACGACGCCGTCAACCGCGTGCTGCTGTGCCGGATCATGGGCCTGCCGCTGTCGCGGCTGTGGAGCTTCCGGCAGGCGCCGACCACGTTGAACCTGCTGGAAGGCGACAGCGTGGACGGCCTGGAGGTGGTGCGCCTCAACGACTGCAGCCACCACACGCCGCTGTTCGGCGAGGCGGTGCATCGGGCGTTGTGAGTCGCGCGGGAGGAGTGATCGGCCACGGATTGGCGCGGATGAACACGGATCGTTTCCTGCACCGCAGGCGCGCAGCTCCCATGCGGCGGGACAAGTCCCGCCCTACCCGAGGCTTGACGTAGGTTGGGCTGAGCCGAAGGCGAAGCCCAACGTCGGTCCGCAATGCGATGTTGGGCTTCGCTGCGTAGTGCTTCAGCCGCGACGCCGCGCCGTGTCCGGTCGCGGCTGAAGCCGCTTGTGTCTTTCGATCCCGCTAGATTTCCAAGGTGAGAGCGGAGTGCGGCAGGTCGCTAAGCCGCGGTGCCGCGAGCACGAGCAGGAGCATGGACCGCCGCACTCCGTGCTCTCGCCCCAAG
>NZ_VOHJ01000011.1 GCF_007923255.1 Vulcaniibacterium thermophilum
CCGCGAGGCGCTGCAGGACTGGCTGCATCACTACAACTGTCACCGCCCACACAGCGCACTCGGCGGTCAGCCACCCATCACCCGCTTGGCGCTCCGCCGAAACAACCTATTGAAGCTTCACAGCTAGGCCGCATCGCCGCGCAACGCGCGTACCTTTGCTTCCAGCGCCGCCGCCGTGGCCTGCTCGCCCGAAACCGGCGCATCCGCCACCACTTCCACGTGCGCACGGAAGCGTCGCGGCACGCGCATGCGGCCCAGCCGCGAATCGCGCCGGCTCCACATGCTGGCCCACATCCCGCGCAGCGCCATCGGCACCACCGGCACCGGCCGCCGCTCGAGGATGCGCTCCACGCCGTTCTTGAACGGCGCGATCGCGCCGTCCCGGGTCAGCGCGCCCTCGGGGAAGACGCCGACCACCTGGCCGTCGGCGAGCGCCGCATCGATCTCCTCGAACGCGCGCCGCAGCAGTTCCGGGTCCTCCTTCGCGCCGGCGATCGGGATCGCCTTCGCGGTGCGGAAGATCCAGCGCATCACCGGGATGTTGAAGATCCTGTAGTACATGACGAAGCGCACCGGCCGCGGGATGCTCGCCGCGAGGATCAGCGCGTCCATGTAGCTGACGTGATTGCAGACGATCAGCGCCGGGCCCTCGTCCGGCACGTGCTGCTCGATGCCGCGCACGCGCAGGCGGTACAGCGCGCGCACCAGCACCCAGCTCAGGAACCGCATGAAGAACTCGGGCACGATGGTGAAGATCCACAGCGCCACCAGCGTGTTGGCGATGGCGAGCGCGAGGAACAGTTGCGGAATCGTCCAGCCGAGCAGCGACTGCGCGCCGATCCCCACCCCCGCCGCCAGCACGATGAACAGCGCGTTCTGGATGTTCATGCCGGCGATCACGCGCGCCAGCTCGCCCTTCGGCGTGCGGCTCTGGATCAGCGCGAACAGCGGCACCACGAACACGCCCGCGAACAGGCCGATGCCGGCGAGGTCGATCACCACCCGCGCGCTGCCCGGCTGGGCGAGGAAGCCGCCGACCGTCAGCCCCTGCGCCATCGAGGCCACCGGCTGCGCGAAATGCAGATCGAACACGAAGGCGCTGATGCCGAACGCGCCCAGCGGCACCAGGCCGATCTCCACCGTGCGCGCCGACAGCTTCTCGCACAGCAGCGAGCCGATGCCGACGCCGACCGAGAACACCGCCAGCGCGAACACGTACAGCGTCGGCGAGCCGCCCAGGTAGCTCTCCGCGTACACCGGCAGGTTCGACGTCAGCACCGTGCCGACGAACCAGAACCAGGACACCCCGAGCACGCCGTTGCGCACCGCCAGTTGCTTGCGCGTCAGTCTCCAGATGCGGACCGATTCTGGAATCGGATTCCACTGGATGCGCAGCTCCGGCGCGCCGGCGCCGACGGGCGGGATCGCGCGGCTGGTCAGGTTGCCGGCCACGGCCAGCGCGATCACCGCGATGCCCGCCACCCACGGCCCCTGCGCGCCGGCGAGCGCGAAGATCAGACCGCCCGCGATCATCCCGATCAGGATCGAGATCGAAGTGCCCATCTCGACCAGCCCGTTGCCGCCGGTCAGCTCCTCCGGCTTCAGCACCGACGGCAGGATCGAGTACTTCACCGGGCCGAACAGCGTGGACTGCACGCCGGTCAGGAACAGCGCGACCAGCAGCACGATCATGTTCTGCGTCACGAAGCCGGCCGCCGCGATCGTCATGATCGCGATCTCCATCGCGGTGGTGATGCGGATCAGCCGCGCCTTCTCCAGCTTCTCGGCGATCTGGCCCGCGGTCGCCGAGAACAGGAAATACGGCAGGATGAAGATCGCCGGCGCCAGTTGCGTGTACAGCGCCTTGTCGTCGGCGTCGATCGCCATGTAGCCGAGCAGGCCGATGATGGCCTGGCGGAACACGTTGTCGTTGAACGCGCCCAGCAGCTGGACGACGAAGTACGGCAGGAACCGCCGCTGCTTCAGCAGCTCGAACTGGTTGTGCGCCATGGCTATCTCCCCGCGAACCGCGGCAGCCTAGCAGGCTCTGCGCCCGCTGCGCGCTCGCCGCATCACCGCTGCGCGTTCGTCCCGTTGCCGCCCGCCGCCTGCTCCGGCAACGCCTCGCGCCGCCACAGCCGCGTGGTGCGCTGGAAGAACTGGCTGTTCGGCACGTGCAGCACCGTCTCTGCGCCGTCCTCGCGCGTCTCCTGCAGCGTGGTGTAGACGAAGTTGATGTCGACCACGCGGCCTTTGAAGCCCGGCTTCTCGCCGTTGTCGAGCACCTCGATGTGGTCGTACAAGCGGAACGGGCGCGTGGTCAGGATCAGCAGCGCGCAGAACAGATTCGACAGCACGCTCCACGCCGCGAAGAACGCCACCGCCGCCACCGCCGCGAAGCCGGTCAGCGTGGTCCACACCACCGAGCCGGAAATGCCCATGCGATTGAGGAACAGCATCGCCGCGGCGAGGTAGATCACCGTCCCCAGCAGACGCCGCGTGGCGATCACGAACGCCGGCGCCACCTCGTAGCGCGCGCATAGCCGCACCAGCAGCCGCCGCAGCAGCGCGTTCAGCAGCCACGCCCCCGCCAGGATCAGCAGCGCCTCGCCCAGCCGCAGCGCCGCCTGCGTGCCGTGATCCATCCACCCCGGTGCCATCCACGCCATCACTCTTGCGCGCCTCCACCCACAGCGGACGCCAGACTAGACCCGTGCCCCGTCAGGGCCCCGTGCGCGGCGGGCAGTGGTCACGGGCTGGGAGGTGGGGGCGCAGTGGTTCGCTCAGCCGCCAGCATCCGCAAGGTCGAGAGTGTTCGAAGAATGGCCCCATCGGCTCCTATCGGCGACACTACCGTCCGCATACGGACGCGCCTCGAGGGGAAAGGCCATGACCGTACTGACCGACCGCTTTACCCGCGCCGTCGACTACGCGCGCATCGCCCACGCCGGCCAAGTCCGCAAGGGCTCCAGCATTCCGTACCTCTACCACCTGCTGGCCGTCGCCAGCCTCGTTCTTGAGTTCGGCGGCGACGAGGACCAGGCCATCGCCGGCCTATTGCATGACGTGGTGGAGGACTGTGGCGAGACCCATCTCGCGATCGTCCGCGCGCAGTTCGGCGAGCGCGTGGCCGAAATCGTCGCCGCCTGCACCGATGGCACCGCCGAAGGCAAGCAGGCGCACACAGACCCCGACGCCAAACGCCGCGACTGGCTCGCCCGCAAGCAGGCCTATCTGGCGCACCTCGCCGAAGCGCCCGACCACGTCCTGCTCGTCTCCGCCTGCGACAAGCTCCACAACGCGCGGGCGATCGTGCAGGACCTGGAGAACCCCCACGTCGGCACTCGCGTGTTCGAGCGGTTCACCGGCGGCCGGGAGGGCACGCTGTGGTACTACACAGCCTTGAGTGACGGGCTCGGAGATCGCCAGGTGCGTCCAGCTCCGGTATTGCGGCAGGTCGTCGGGCGAATGCATGCGCTGGCCGGCGTACCCTCCCACCCGACTTCCGGGCGCTGAGCCCTACGCACCTCGATGAGCAACAAGCGAGACGAAGAGATGTCGAAAGCTACGGTGTCGGAGATCCGCCAGGCGATCCTCGAGGAACTGCCCGTCGACGGCACTGCCGTCGGAAACATGGCGCTTCGCGACCGGCTGGCCTCGCGTTTGGGCAGGCCCGTGGACGAGGGCGACTACTTCCATGCGCGCGATCAGCTGGTTGCGGAGGGGATGGTCGCCAAGGGCCAGGGGCGGGGCGGGTCGGTGCGCCGGGTCCTGAGCGGGGCGCCGGCACTGACGCTCCAGGCGCCGGCCGTGCCCGAAGGGGCGAACGCGCCGCGCCCCCGGCAGGCCGGCGTGCCGATGCCGCGCAAGCCGGGCGAGCCGACCCGGGCACCGCGCAAGGGCGCCGACGACCCCAAGGTCATCGCCTATCGCCACGACCAGAAGCGCAAGAACAACCCCGATGTTGGTGTGGTCACGCCCGACAACGACCCCGAGCAGCCCAGGACCCGCTGGGCCTACGACCCGCACATCGACCCGGCGCTGCAGTTCGACATCGGCCGCGCGCAGATCGAGAAGCTGATCGACGATGCGCTCGCCAGCGGCGACGAAGCCACCATGCGTGCGGCGCTGGAGGAGCTCAAGCGGCAGGCCGAGCCGTATCTCAACTGGGCCGGCAAGGCCGAGCGCACCAGCTTCGAGGTGGACACCGTCAGCCTGCACGTCCACGAGCGCATCGACCCGGCCACGATCCTCGCCGCCGTGCAGAAGCGCATGAAGCAGGACAAGGGCGAGTACGCCAGCACCGGCGACATGTTCCGCGCCTGGTTCGAGGAACCGCTGCCGCTGCGCGAGGCAGTGGACTTCTACCGGCACGAGCGCGGCTGGGCCAACCGCCTGATCGCCGGCGACAGCCTGCTGGTGATGAACAGCCTGCTGCAGAAAGAGGGCATGGCCGGGCAGGTGCAGATGATCTACATCGACCCGCCCTACGGCATCAAGTACGGCAGCAACTTCCAGCCCTTCGTCAACAAGCGCGACGTCAAGGACCGCAAGGACGAGGACCTGACGCAAGAGCCGGAGATGATCAAGGCGTTCCGGGATACCTGGGAGCTGGGCATCCATTCCTACCTGACCTACCTGCGCGACCGGCTGCTGCTGGCGCGCGAGCTGCTGCACGAGAGCGGCAGCGTGTTTGTGCAGATTTCGGATGAGAACCTGCATCACGTACGGGAGGTCATGGATGAAATCTTCGGTTCGCAAAATTTTCGAGCAATTATCAGCTACCAGACGACGGCCGGGAAAGCGTCCGCGCAGTTGGACAGCACTTTTGATTTTCTGGTTTGGTACACGCGCAGCGATAGTTTCAAATTCCACTCCTTATACCAAGGCCGAACCTTCGAAGACGATGACAATCTACGGTGGATCAGGTGGCCTGATGGCAGAGCGGAGCGCATTGCCGACATAGTCAAGATGCAGTTCGCTATTGAGCACGGAGGAGCCGTGTTCAGGCCTAATCCGATCACAAGTCAATCAGGCTCGGCCACCACTACATTCACCTACGCCCTTCATGGTCAGTCCCTTCGGCCATCGGCAGGGGGTTGGAAAACTAACGAGCAAGGTATGGAGTGCCTCAGGCGCTCGCGCCGCTTGATGACAGTGGGAAGCACGTTGTGCTTCATCCGCTATCTCGACGACTTTCCGGCGAAACCACTTAATAATCTTTGGGTGGATACTAAACAAAGCGGATTTGGCGACCCTAAATCATATGTCGTGCAAACAGCGGCGAAAGTAATTGAGCGTTGTTTGCTGATGACCACCGACCCCGGCGACCTGGTGCTAGACCCGACCTGCGGCTCCGGCACCACCGCTTACGTCGCCGAGAAGTGGGGCCGCCGCTGGATCACGTGCGACACCTCGCGCGTGGCCATCACGCTGGCCAAGCAGCGGCTGATGACCGCCAGCTACGACTACTACGAACTCAAGTACCCGCACGAAGGGCTCAAGGGCGGTTTCATCTACAAGACGGTGCCGCACGTCACCTTGAAGTCCATCGCCAACAACCCGGAGATCGACGAGATCTACGCCCGGATGCACCCGGCGATCGAGCAGGCGCTGCGCGAGTTGAATGCGGCGCTGCGCGGCGCACCGCCCGCCCAGCCGTTCAAGGTGACCGAGGGCGGCCGCAAGGGTTTCGAGGTGGACTTCGCGGCGCCGGAAAGCAGGACGATGACGCTGCCCTCCGGCGAGGTGGCACCGGTGGGTGCGCTGCTGGAGTGGGAAGTGCCGTTCGATTTTCCGGGCGACTGGCCGGCCTCCGCGCGGCGGGCGTTCGATGCCTTCCACGCGGCGCGCCAGGCGATGCAGCGCAAGATGGACGCCTCCATCGCCGCGCACGCCGACCAGGAAGTGCTGTACGA
Source organism: Vulcaniibacterium thermophilum (assembly GCF_007923255.1). GTDB lineage: Bacteria > Pseudomonadota > Gammaproteobacteria > Xanthomonadales > Xanthomonadaceae > Lysobacter_F > Lysobacter_F thermophilum. The sequence goes on from NZ_VOHJ01000011.1 coordinate 5,919, forward strand.
CCAGCCGCAGGTGGCGAAGGACAAGCTGCGCATCACTGGCCCGTTCACGGTGGAGGCCGTGCCGTTCCCCACCGTGCTGGCGCTGGACGAGGCGCAGCAGCCGGCCGAGGCCGACCTCGCGATCGCGCGCAGCGGCGAGTCGCGCCGTCAGCACAGTTGGCGCGACGAACTGCTGAAGACCGGCATCCGCGGCAAGGGTGGCCAGATGCTCAGGTTCGCCGAGCTGGAAACCCTGCCCGACACGCGCTACCTGCACTGCACCGGGCACCTGGACTCCGGCGAGCGCGTGGTCGTCAGCTTCGGCCCCGAGCACGCCGCGCTGGAGCAGCGCCAGGTGGAGCTGGCGATGCGTGAGGCCAGCGACCTCTTCCCCCGGCCCAAGATGATCGTGTTCTGTGCGTTTGCCTTCGACCCCGAAGCAGCCAAGGACATCGACGCCACCAAGGGCATCGTGGCCCTCAAGGTGCAGATGAACACCGATCTGCTGACCGAGGACCTCAAGAAGGCGCGCGCCAGCAACCAGAGCTTCTGGCTGATGGGCCAACCGGATGTGGAAGTGCGCCCGCTCAAGGACGGCCGCTACGTCGTCGAGGTCAACGGTTTCGACTACTTCGACACCGTCACCGGCGAACTGCGCTCCGGCGGCAAGAACAAGATCGCCGCCTGGATGCTCGACACCGACTACGACGAGCGCAGCCTGTTCCCGCGCCAGGTCTTCTTCCCGATGGCCGGCGCCAAGGACGGCTGGCACAAGCTGAAGAAGGACATCAAGGCGGAGCTGGACGAGTCGAAGCTGGACAAGTTGCACGGCACCGTCAGCCTGCCGTTCGAGGCGGGCGAGAACCGCAAGATCGCGGTCAAGATCGTGGATGACCGTGGCATCGAGTCCCTCAAAGTGATTCCGTTGGATCCCTTGGAGCGTTGAGCATGGCCAGGAAACCTAAGAGCGGAAAACCTAACCGCAGGGAACCTTACCGCTTGCATGTCAAGCAGTTCGGTCCGATTACGGATGCCCATATGGAATTCGGGGACCTGACGGTGGTTGTCGGCCCACAGGCTAGCGGCAAGAGCATCCTGCTGGCGACGCTCAAGCTCGTGCTCGATCGGGACCATATTCATCACACCTTTGCCCGTCACAACGTGACCTTCAATGGTGGCGGGAACGACATGGCTGCCTTTCTCGGAGGGTACTTCGGAAAAGGGATGGCGGCACTGCGTAAGGATGGGTCCGCGATTGCCTGGAAGGGCAAGGAGGTGCTCCTTGCCAGCCTTGTCCGGTACCGGAAGAGGCCAAAGGCTCCGGAGGAGAAGGTGTTCTTCATCCCTGCTCAGCGTGTTGTGAGTTTGCCGGGGGGCGTTTCGCAGCACTTCAGCAACTTCAACTACGGTGATCCCTATGTGTTGCGTCACTTCAGCGACACCGTGCACAACCTTCTACAGAACGAGTTTGGGGCAAAGGCTGAACTGTTTCCGCAGTCGGGTCGCCTCAACAACACTCTGCGCCAACCTATCTCGGACCATCTTTTTGGGGGTGCCAATCTTGAAATCGATACGCGGGAATTCACCAAGACGCTGGTTATCAGGGTTCCGGGGCACGAGGCCGGTTTGCCGTTCCTCGCCTGGTCGGCAGGTCAGCGTGAATTCACACCGTTGCTGCTCGGCATTTATTGGCTCTGTCCCGCGGGGGCTGTTTCGAGGCGTGAGGGCCTTGAGTGGGTGGTAATCGAAGAACCGGAGATGGGCCTGCACCCGCAGGCGATCGCCACCTTGCTGTTGCTCGTCCTCGAGTTAATGCGGCGTGGCTATCGCGTAGTCATCTCGACTCACTCCCCGGTTGTGCTGGACATGGTCTGGGCGCTGCGGCAGTTTCAAGAGCTCGGCAGCGATGAGTCGCTGGTGCGCGAGTTGTTCGGGCTAAGGGCGACTGCTAATGCCAAGGCGCTCGCGAAGTCCGCCCTGGCGAAGAGCTATAGAGTCTATTTCTTCGACCGGAACCAGGCCGTGCGCGACATCTCCAGGCTGGACCCCGGTGCTGAGTCTGGCGCTGAAGCCGAATGGGGTGGTCTGGTCGGCTTCGCAAGCCGGGCGGGCGAGATGGTCGCCAAGGCAGTCAATCGTCAACGTGCCGAGCAAAGCAGAAGCGCGCGATCTGGCCGCAAGGAGCCAGTCGCATGAATTCAATGCGCGGGCGTTCAAGAACGAAGGCCACCGTCAGCAAAACCAGTTCGACTTCCATGTTCATGGCGGCCGCCTCGGCTGCGGGCTTGAGTCCTGCCGAAGGAAAACAGGCGATCCAGCACCAGTATCGTTCGGGCATTCAAGCTGCCGATGGCAGTCGTTTCTGCGGCAGCGTGGATCTCGATGCGGCCTTCGCGCAGGCAGAGCCGCATGCGTCCCGATGGGATTACGGGTTGGGTATCCAACGGAACGGAGTAGAGCTGGCGTTCTGGGTCGAGCCGCACCCGGCCTCGAGCACGAGTGAAGTGGCCAGAATGATCGCCAAACTCGACTGGCTAAAGGCCAAGCTAAGCCAGCCAGCTTTTTCCCGACTAAATGAGTTGACGCGGAACGCGATGCAACTGGGGCTTGCCTTCCGTTGGCTTGCTGCAAGTGGCGAGATGCGGTTGGTGCCTGGCTCTCGGCAGGCACGACTGCTCGCCGAGCGCGGGATTGCGTTTCCGACCCGCCATCTGAGACTCCCATGAGCGCGCCAAAGTCGTTAATCGTCAACTCTCCCTTCGAGCCGCCGCGCTGGCATTGGGTGAACAACCAGCGGGTGCTGGAACTGCGGGAGGGTCGACGCCCGGCGGGATATGACATCTACGACACACGCGGCAACACGCACCGCACGGAACGCCTGGAACTGGTCGAGCGGATTCGTCCGCGAGTCGAGGAATGGCGGCAGGCCGGCTATCCCGGCGTCACAACCGTGACGCGGAGCCTGCTGGAGCACTGGCATGACGCTTCGGCGCGTCAGTACCCGTTCTACTACTGCCAGCTCGAGGCCATCGAGACGTTGATCTGGTGGGTGGAGGCTCCGGCCGACTACAAGCAGGGCATTGCCATCCCCGGCGACGGCGGGCCCTGGGAGCGGCTGTGCAACAAGATGGCGACGGGCAGTGGCAAGACCACGGTCATGGCCATGTTGATCACATGGCAGGTGCTCAACGCGCTGACCTACCCGAGACGCAATAAGGACTTCTCACGCGCGATTTTCATCGTCGCGCCTGGGCTGACGGTGCGCGAGCGCCTGCAGGTGCTCTATCCGGGGCACCCCGACAACTACTACGACGCCTTTTCGCTTTGCCCTTCGGAGGCCCTGCGCAGCCGGCTCAACCAGGCCGACATTCTGGTCGAGAACTGGCACGCCCTCATGCCGAAGGAAGATCCCAAAAGGGGTGTCGTGCAGAGGGGACGCGAAAGCGACGCAGCGTTCGTCAAGCGTGTCCTCGGCAAGCTGGCAAACCACAAGGACATCGTCGTCATCAACGACGAGGCCCACCACGCCTATCGTCAGTCCGCCGAGGACAAGCGCAGCCGGGAGGTCAAACGGCTTGCCGAGGAAATGGGGCTCGACCAGGAAGAAGCCACTCGCTGGGTTGAGGGGCTGGATCGCATCCACCGCGTATTGCGCATCCAGCGCTGCTTCGACCTGTCGGCGACCCCCTTCGCGCCGACCGGTCGTGCCAACAACGAGACCGGCCTGTTCGGTTGGATCGTTTCCGATTTCGGGCTCAACGACGCCATTGAGGCGGGGCTGGTCAAGACGCCGCGGGTCGTCGTGCGGGACGGCGTTGTGCCCGATACGCAGACGCTCAAGCCCAAGCTCTATCACCTGTACCGCGACCCTGAGGTACACGAGGACCTCAACCGCCGGGGGGCTCAAACGCACGAACCCTTGCCACTGCTCGTGCAGCAGGCGTACACGCTCCTCGGCGCCGACTGGCGCAGGACCGCGCAAGCGTGGGCACAGGAGGGGCACACCTCGCCGCCCGTGATGCTTACGGTCTGCAACCGCACCGAGACGGCGGCGCGCATCGAGCGGTACTTCACCGGTGGAGATGCCCACTGGCCCGAGCTGCGTGATCCGAACCGGACGCTGCGCGTGGACTCCAAGGTACTGGAGAAGGCGGAAGTCGGCGAAACCGCTGCTGCTGACTCGGCCTATCAGAAGAGGCTGGAGGCGATCGTCGAAGCTGCACGGATTCCCCCGGATGCAAAGGAGAGGCTGGCCTCCGCAACGAAGGAGGAGCTGTTGCGGGCGATCGTGGACAACATCGGCAAGCGCGGCACACCAGGCCAGGATCTGCAGAACGTCATCTCGGTGGCCATGCTGTCCGAGGGATGGGATGCGAAGAATGTCACCCACATCATGGGGCTGCGCGCCTTCACCAGTCAGTTGCTGTGCGAGCAGGTGATCGGGCGCGGGCTGCGTCGCGTGGGATACGACACGGAACCGGTCGTCTGCCCCGATGGCGAGGAAAGGCAGCTCTTCAAGCCTGAGTTCGTGAATGTCTTCGGTGTGCCGCTGTCCGTGTTCCAGGACCTGAGCGGCGAGGGAGATCCCCCACCGCCACCGAAGCCGAGTACCCAGATCCAGTCTCTTGTAGAGCGCAACGCTTTCGAGATCCGTTGGCCCAACGTGCTCCGTGTGGACGCCGTCGTGCGCGCAACACTGGCGTTAGACTGGGCAAGGATAGAACCGCTTCGGCTCGATCCGGCCAAAACGCCGCTTGCTGCCGAGATGGCACCGGCGCTTGGTGGCGCGAGCGCATGGGACCAGATCACCACGATTGATCTGGAAAAGCTGCCCGACGAGTTCAGGTTGCAGCGGCTGGTCTTCCAGGCCGCTCGCAGGGCATACGACCAGATGCGGGAGAGGTTTACCGGGACGCCGGAGTATCTGGCTTTCCAGCTCATTCGATTGATCGAGAGCTTTCTCGCATCGGATCGATTGGACGTCCCCTCCCTGTTTCACCAGGAGCCACTGCGCAAGCGGATCCTCGTCAGCTTGAACATGGACCTGATCGTCCAGCACGTGCTCCGCTATCTGATCGAGCAGAACAGCGAGCGTTTCGAGCCTGTCTTCGACGAGTCCTTCCCGCTCGGCTCCACGCGCTACATGCGAACGTGGTTTACGACAAGGACGTGTCAACCCACGAAAAAGTCGCAGATCAGCCATGTCGTCGCCGATGGAGCATGGGAGGCACATGCGGCGAATGTCATGGAGATAAGCGATCTGGTCAGTGCCTATGCAAAGAACGATCACCTCGGGTTCCACATCTATTACATGTGGAACGGTGCCAAGCGTCGCTATGTGCCTGATTTCTTGGTGCGATTGGTGAACGGCAGAACGTTGGTGCTCGAGATCAAGGGCGAGGACGACGACCAGAACCGAGCGAAGCGTGCAGCCCTAGACACATGGGTCAAGGCAGTCAACTCAAGAGGCGGGTTCGGGTCGTGGTGCTGGGACGTCGCGTTCGAGCCCTCTCAGCTCCACGACATCCTGGTCAGATGGGCGCATAGCCACACTCAACCGCCAGGCTGATGAAAGAGGAAGATAAGACGTGGCTTGCCGGGCTGTTGTGTTTGTGCACGCGCTTGGCCCAGCGTGTGGCGGTGCGTCGCTGAGTCACCGTGGAATGCGGTCGATTGCGTCAGCGATAACGTTAAGGGTGATCAGGTTTGCTGAGCCGGGCTTAAGAAGGCTGAAGCTCCAAAGCGTGCGGGGAAGGGCGGAACGGGTAGGTGGTAGGGGCGCCGCCTTGTTGCCCAAGCGGTGAAACGATCGTTGCTCAACGTGTAACCATTCACCGGATGTCCGGCCTTGGTCGGCGCGGCGCAGCCGTCAGGCGGGCGGTACATCTCCGCTTCGCTGCGGTGGTGGGGCCGCCCGTGTCCCACCCCGCCGAGAGGTCGCCGGCCTTCTCACCGCCGGCACCACGCCGCCTGCGCGATACTCGGCGGCTCCGCAACTGCCGGTTCGCGTCCGTGTCGCTGCCGTTCGACGCCCTGTTCCGCCATTCGCCCAATGCCTACATGGTGGTGGATCGGGAGTTCCGCTATCTGGAGGTCAACCACGCCTACGAGCTGCTGACCGGCAAGCGGCGGCAGGAGCTTCTGGGGCGGCGGGTGTTCGACGTGTTTCCGGGCGGCACCAATCCGGACGGCACGTCGCATGCGGATCGGGTGCGCGATTCGATCGCGCGCGCGTTCGCGCGCGGGGAGCGCGACGTGCTGGCGCTGATCCCCTATGCGATCGAAACCATGACCGCCGAGGGGCCGGTGGTGGATACGCGCTACTGGAGCGCCACGCACACGCCGCTGCGCGATGCGGAAGGGCGCGTGTACGCGGTGATGCAGCACACCACCGACGTCACCGAGCTGCACCGGCTGCGCGAGGAGGTGCGGCGCGCGCGCGAGGCGACCGGGCTGACGCCCGAACAGCTCGACGGCGGCGTGCTGTCGCGCGCGGCGGCGGTGCAGCAGGACAACCTGCGGCTGTCGCAGCAGTTGTCGTTCCTGGTCGGGCTGTTCGAGCAGGCGCCGGGATTCATGGCGGTGGTGCGCGGGCCGGAGCACGTGTTCGAGCTGGCCAATGCGGCGTACATGCGGCTGGTGGGCGGCCGCCCCGTGCTCGGCCGCAGCGTGCGCGAGGCCCTGCCCGAGCTGCGGAACCAGGGCTTCTTCGAGCTGCTCGATCAGGTGCGCGAAACCGGCAACCCGTTCGTCGGTCGTGGCGTGCCGGTGATGTTGCGCGAGCCGGACGGCAGCGAGCGCACGATCTTCGTCGACTTCGTGTACCAGCCGATCGTCGGTCCGGACGGGCGCGCGCAGGGCATCTTCGTGCAGGGCGCCGACGTCACCGACCGCGAGACCGCGCTGACCGCGCTGCGCGAAAGCGAATCGCGCTTCCGCACCATCGCCAACCTGCTGCCGCAGATGATCTGGTCGACCACGCCGGACGGCCGGCCGGACTACTTCAACCAGCGCTGGTACGACTTCACCGGCGTGCCCGAAGGCGCGACCCACGGCGACGCCTGGGCCGAGGTGCTGCATCCGGACGATCGCGAACACGCGCGACGGGTGTGGGCGCAGAGCCTGGCGGACGAGGCGCCGTTCGAGGTCGAGTACCGCCTGCGCGACCGCCACGGGCAATACCGCTGGGTGCTGGGCCGCGCGGTGCCGGTGCGCGATGCGGACGGCCGGATCGTGCGCTGGATGGGCAGCAGCACCGACATCCACGAGCACAAGCGCGCGCTGGAGCTGCTGGAGCAGAGCCGCGAGGCGCTGCGCGCGGCCGACCGCCACAAGGACCAGTTCCTGGCCACGCTGGCGCACGAGCTGCGCAACCCGCTGGCGCCGATCGCCAACGCCGCGCAGGTGCTGGCGATGGCGCCGGACCGGCTGGACAACGTGCGCATGGCGGCCGAGGTGATCACCCGTCAGGCCAACCACATGCGCCATCTGGTGGAAGACCTGATGGACGTCTCGCGGGTGACGCGCGGGCTGGTGCGGTTGCGTCGGCAGCGCGCGCGGCTGGGCGATCTGGTGGCGGCGGCGATCGAGCAGACCGGCGCGCTGGTGGACAGCCGCGGGCACCGGCTGGAGCTGGTGACGGACGCGCCCGAGCTGGAACTGCAGGCCGATCCCACCCGCATCACCCAGATTGTCAGCAACCTGCTCAACAACGCCGCCAAGTACACGCCGCCCGGCGGCACGATCGTGGTGGAGGTGACGCGCGAGCGCGGCGAGGCGGTGGTGCGCGTGCGCGACACCGGCATCGGCATGGAGCCTGCGCTGCTGGCGCGCGTGTTCGACCTGTTCGTGCAGGCGGAAACCGCGCCCGAGCGTGGGATGGGCGGGCTCGGCATCGGCCTGGCGCTGGCGCGCAGCCTGGCGCAACTGCACGGCGGCACGCTCACCGCGGCGAGCCCCGGGCTGGGCCAGGGCTCGACGTTCGAACTGCGTCTGCCGCTGGCGGAGGCGGCGGTCGCTCCGGGATGATTCGACCGGTCGCGCGATTGCGTTGCGAGCGTCGCGGGCGCTGCGGTTCAACCGCGGCGGCGCCGTGCGTCGCGCGCGCGCGTCGCGCCAGCGCGCCGGCCGCTCCAGGCGGTGAGCGCCAGCACCCACGCCAGCGACCCCAGCATCAGCGTCAGCGTCCACAGGATGGCGCCGAGCTCGGCGCCGTGCGCGCGCAGGAAGCCCGCAAGACTGGCCGCCAGCGCGACGATCCCGCCCGCACGCAGCGCGCGCGCGCGGGCCGCAGGCAGCGTCCGGCCGAGCGCGTCCTGCTGATGCCGGGGCATCGCCAGGCTCAGCAGCGGCCAGGCAGCGAGGGCGAGCAGCACGGCGAGCGCGGTCATCTCAACCCTCCTGCGGACGCAACGCGACCGCCACCGCGCGCGCGATGCGGCGAGGCACGGCGCGCGAGCGCGAGGAAGCCGATGCCGAAGCCGAGCGCCAGCAGATCCACCGACGCCAGTGCCCATTCGCCCCGCGGCAGCGTCGCGAGCAGGTGGCTCTCGCGCGTGACGAGCAGATTGGCCAGTGGAATCGCGAGCGCGACGAGCGCCGTTGCGGCGAACAGGTCGCGCCACGCCAGACCGCCGCCCACACGCGCTATGCCCCACGCGGCGGCGAGCGCCCAGGTCGCGCAGAACACCGTCACCTCGGCGGCGGCGCGATCGGCAAGGGTGGGCGGCAACAGCCGGTTCGCCAGCAGCATCGCCGCGCACGCCAGCGGCATGCCGGCGACGACGCCGACGTTCAGCCCCTGCACCAGCGTGTAGCCGGAAAGCGCGCCGGCCTGCGCGATCCGCTGCGCGCGCTTGCGCACCCACACCTGCATGCCGCTGGCCAGCATCACGCAGCCCGACAGCCCCATCGCGAAGTACAGCCAGCGCAGCGCGCTGCCGCCGAACTGCGCCATGTGCAGCCCGCCGAGCCAGGAGTAGGCGAGGTAGCCCGGCGTGGGCGGATGCGTCCGGTGCAGGAAGGCGCCGGTGGCCGCGTCGTAGCTCACCTGCTGCATGTCCCAGGCGACGCGGCGGCTGTGGTCGGTGCCGAACGCGATCACCGCGCTGGAGTCGTCCGGGTGCTGCACCGACGCCCAGTCGATCGGCGCGCCCATGCGGCGTTGCGCATCGGCGAGGAGCGCATCGATCGAATGCAGGCGCGCGAGCGGCTTGCCGGTTTCCTCGCGCTCGTAGAAGCCGCCCGCTTCCGCGAAGAAGCGTTCGACGTCGCCGCCGTAGGCCGCGTTCAGCCCGCCGAACACGTAGCTGGCGATGAAGATCGCCACGCCCGTGTACGCGATCATCAGATGGAACGGCAGTCCGAGCACGCCGGTGACGTTGTGGCCGTCGAGCCACGCGCGTTGCCCGCCGGCTTGCGGCCGGAAGGTGAAGAAGTCCCTGAAGATGCGCTTGTGGGTGATGACGCCGGCCACCAGCGCGACCAGCATCAGCATGCCGGTGAACCCGACCAGGTACATGCCGGGCGTGCCGGCGTGCAGGTTCCAGTGCAGCTCGAAGAAGAACTCGCCGCCGGCGGTGTCCGGCACCGGCCGCGCGCTGTGCGCATCGAGCGCGAGCTTGCCTTCGGTGCCGTCGTCGAGCATCCAGTAGGCTTCCATTGCGCGCTCCCGCGGGCCCGCGACGTGGACCCACCACACGTGCGCATCGGGCGCGCGCTCGCGCAGGTGCGCGAAGGCCGCATCGAAGCGCGGCGTGGCGGGCGCGTCGCGGCCGTGCAGGGCGGGGCGCATCCAGTCGTCCAGCTCGCGATCGAAACAGGCGAGCGTGCCGCCGACGAAGATCACGAACAGCAGCCATCCGGCCAGCAGCCCGGACCAGGTGTGCAGCCACGCCATCGATTGCCGCAGGCTGGTCTTCATCGCGTCCTCTCTACGGCCGCGCGGCGTGTTCGGGGAACAGCGCGGCGATGCCGAGCAGCAGCGTGCCGGCCGCCGCGGGCAGCAGGCAGGCGCGCCCTGCCGAACGCGCCGCGAACGCGTACAGCGCGCCCACGCACGCGACGAGGATCGCCATCAGGTTGGCGGCGATCACGCGGTCGGCGCGCGCGAACGGCAGCGCCAGCGTCATGAACGCGGCAAAGCCGTGCGCGAGGAGATAGCCGCCCAGCACCGCCGACGCCGTGCGCGCGGCGATCGCGAGGGCGTGCAGCGCGCGGCTCCATCCGCGGCCGGGGCGCACCGCGGATGCGGCGTCGGTCGGGGCGCGATCGGCGCGACGCATGCCGGTGCGCTCAGAAGCGATAGGCGACGGTGAGCGAGGCGCTGCGCGGGGCGGCGTAGTAGCCCTGCTCCCAGTACAGGCTCGGCACGTACTTCGCGTCGGTCAGGTTGTCGACGTTGAGCGTCGCCTCCCAGCGCCCGGCGAAGCGGTAACCGGCGACCAGGCCCACGACCGTGTACGCCTCCTGGCGCGTGACCACCGGCGAGCCGTCGGCAAGCAGCAGACTCTGCTCGCGGTGGATGTCGTCCTGCCAGCGCGCGGAGACACCGAGCCGCAGGCCCTCGATCTGGGGCACACGCCACATCGCGGCCATGCGGAGCGTGTTGCGCGGCACGTAGGTGCGCGTGGCCGCGCCGTCGTCGTCCTCGATGGCCAGATGGGTGAAGCCGGCCGACAGCGAGACGTGCTCGCCCAGCTCGCCCGCGAGCTCCAGCTCGTAGCCTTGCGACACCGCATCCGACGGCACGTAGACGGTGCGGCCGAGCGCGGGGTCGAAGCCGGCGCTTTCGGCGAGGTTGTCCTGATGCACGCGGAACACCGCGGCACTGGCATGCAGGCGACCGTCGAACCATCCGGCCTTGATGCCGGCCTCGGCGTTGTCGCCTTCGATCGCCGGCAGGACGCGGCCGTCGGCGCCGGTTTCGGTCTGCTGCGCGAAGATCTCGCCGTAGCTGGCGTACAGCGAGTAGGCCGGCGCGAAATCCCAGACGACGCCGGCGAACGGCGTGGTGCGCGCTTCGTCGCTGTCGTGCGGTTCGCCGTAACTCGCGCCCTCCATGCGCACGTGCGCGCGGTTGGCGCCGGTGATGAGCTTGAAGCGCTCGCCCAGGTTCCAGCGCACCGTGGCATAGACCGTGTCGCGCCGGTAATCGAAGTCGGAGCCGGCCGAGAACGCATCGAACGCGGGCTTGGGATAACGCCCGGCCCATTGCTCCAGCGGCGGCAGCGGCGTGCCGATGTCGTTGCCGTACCACGAGGTTTCCCGCATCGCGCCGTCCGCCCGGCTGAGGCCTGCGACGAGATCGTGCGTGCGCCCGCCGAGCGCGAAGCCGCCGACGAGGCGCAGGTCGGCCTGCAGGGCGTCGAACTCGCCTTCGTAGTCGGACGGGTAGGAGAACAGACCGAGTCCGGTGGCGCGATCGGGCGTGCCGTAGACGTAGAACAACTGGGTGTCCTCGAGCAGCCGTTCGTGGTTGACCGCCGCGCGCAGTTCCCAGCCTCCGGCGAGCGCATGCGCCAGTTCGACGAACGCCCGCGTCTCGCGCGTGTCCCAGAACGACCAGTCGGCCGCGGTGCTGGTGCTGCGGTCGTAGTCGGTGGGCGTGCCGTTGGTGTAGTACAGCGGCAGCGCGCCCCACAGCGGACCGTCGGCGTCGTTGCGCTGGTGCAGGATGCCCGCCAGCAGGCGCGTGTCGGTGCCGAGGTCGGCCTCGATCGCGCCGTAGGCGACGGCCTTCTCCAGACGGTGCCGGTCGAGGTAGCTCGCGCCGTCCTCCCAGGCGGCGACCGCGCGCCCGCGCACGCGCGCCTCGGCGTCGAACGGCCCGGCGACGTCGGCCTCCAGCCGCACGCGCTCCCAACTGCCGACCGTGGCGCGCATCTGCCCCTCGAGATCCGCGGTCGGCCGCTTGCGCACGAAGTTGACCGTCGCCGACGGATTGCCGGTGCCCGACATCAGGCCGTTGGCGCCGCGCAGCACTTCGATCCGCTCGTACGGCGCGGTGTCGATGTCGCCGTTCTGCACGCCGTACGGCAGCGGGATGCCGAGGCCGTCGCGCTGGAAATTGGTGATGTCGAAACCGCGCGCGGTGTAGTACGTGCGCGTGTTCTCCACCCGCTCGACATTGACGCCGGTGGCCAGGTCGAGCGCATCGTTGAGGTTGTCGAGGCCGAAGTCGTCGAGCTGCGTTCGCGTGAGCACGCTGATCGACTGCGGAATCTCGCGCCGCGTGAGCGCAAGGCCGGTGGACGCCGGGGTGGGCTCGGCGCTGTAGCCGTCGCGCTGGCCGCTGACGACGATGCGGTCGAGGTCGGTGGCTGCGGGCGCGGGCTCCGCACCTGCGGCGAGGGGCAGCACGGCCAGCAGGAGCGGGACCGCCCGCGTGCGGGGACGTCCGGCCGGGCGGCCGGCGGGGGTGTGGGGGTGTGGGGGCATGGGACGCTCGTCGTGGCGGAGACCACAATGCGAGCGCATCTTATTTGCGAACGATTATCATCTGCAAGAGAGACAGGCATCCCGGCCCACGCCCGGCAGCGCTTCACTCCAGCCGCGCGTCGGCGAGCGAGATGCGGCGGTTCTTCGCGCGGGTGAGCGCCTCGTCGGCGCGTTCGAACACGGTGCGCGGGCTGTCGCCGCGCGCGCCGCTGCTGGCGGCGGCGCAGACGATGTCCTCGCCCAGCGGCGCGAGCAGGCGCTCGGCCACGCCGCGCAGGGTGTTCAGCCGGTGGGCCTCGACCACGCCGGCCAGCGTCAGCACGAACTCGGCGGTGTCCGGCACGCGCTCGATGCGCTCGCCCGCATGCAGCAGCATTTCCAGGCCGCGCAGGGCACGGTCGAGATGAAGTTCCACCGTCTCGCCGCCACGCCTTTCGACCAGATCGGCGTAGCGCTGGACCTGCACGATGACGATGGAGAACGCAGCCGCGCCGGCGTCGTTCGCGGCCGCGACCGCGGCGCGGGCGTCGCGCTCGAGGATCGCCGCACGCTGCGCGTCGAGCAGCCGGCGGCGCGCTTCCAGCAGCTCGACCGTCAGCCGCGCGAGCGCGCCCAGGGCCTCCTGCTGCGCAGCCTCCAGCCGGCGCGGCGTGCGGTCGAGCACGCACAGCGTGCCGAGCGCGGCGCCTTCCGGCGTCACCAGCGGCATGCCGGCATAGAAACGCACGCCGTGCGGGCCGGCGACCAGCGGGTTGTCGCGGAAACGCGGATCGTTGGCGGCGTCGGCCACTTCCAGCAGCCGCCCGGGCGCGCGGATCGCGTGCTCGCGGAAGGCGATCCGGCGTTCGGTCTCGGTGTGCTCGAAGCCGGCCCGCGCCTTGAACCACTGGCGCTCGCGATCGAGCAGGGAAACCAGCGCCACCGGCGCGCCGCACAGGTGCGCGGCGAGCCGGACGATGTCGTCGTAGGCCGCCTGCGGCATCGTGTCGACGATGCGGTAGGCATCCAGCTCGCGCTGGCGTGTGAACTCATCCTGGACGTGCATTGGCATCCCCCCGGGCGGCACTGTCGCGGGGCGGCGACGGCCGGGGCGAGGGTGGAAACCCTCAGGATGCCGCGGCGTGCGTCACGCCGCGCGATGCCTGCGTGCCAAGTGCGCGACATCGGCGCGCATGCGCTGGCGACCCGCGTCAGGCGCGCTCGCGTTCGATCGCGCGCCAGCCGATGTCGTGGCGGTGGAACTCGCCGGTCCAGGAGATGCCGGCGACCGCCTCGTACGCCTTGCGCTGCGCGGCGGCCACGGTGTCGCCGAGCGCGCACACGGTGAGCACGCGGCCGCCGGCGGTGACGACGTGCCCGCCTTCGAGCCGGGTCCCGGCGTGGAAGACCTTGACGTCCTCCGGCAGCGGCGCGTCCCACTCGTTGATGATGTCGCCCGTGCGCGGCGTGCCGGGGTAGCCGGCGGCGGCCATCACCACCCCGAGCGAGGGGCGCGGGTCCCACTGCGCCTGCACGTCGTTGAGGCGGCCGTCGATCGCGGCCTCGACCAGGTCGAGCAGGTCCGACTGCAGGCGCAGCATCACCGGCTGCGTTTCCGGATCGCCGAAGCGCACGTTGAACTCGATCACCTTGGGCGCGCCGCTGCGGTCGATCATCAGTCCGGCGTAGAGGAAGCCGGTGAACGGCACGCCGTCGGCGGCCATGCCGCGCACGGTGGGCTCGACGATCTCGCGCAGGATGCGCGCGTGCACGTCGGGCGTGACCACCGGCGCGGGTGAATACGCGCCCATGCCGCCGGTGTTGGGGCCGGTGTCGCCGTCGCCGACGCGCTTGTGGTCCTGGCTGGTGGCCATCGGCAGCGCGTGGGTGCCGTCGACCATCGAGATGAAGCTGGCCTCCTCGCCGTCGAGGAACTCCTCGATCACCACCCGCGAGCCGGCGGCGCCGAACGCATTGCCGGCCAGCATGTCGCGCACCGCGGCTTCGGCTTCCTCCAGCGTCATCGCCACGATCACGCCCTTGCCGGCGGCGAGGCCGTCGGCCTTGACCACGATCGGCGCGCCTTTCGCGCGCACGTGGGCGAGCGCGGCCTCGACGTCGGTGTGCACCGCGTAGTGCGCGGTGGGGATGCCGTGGCGGGCGAGGAAGTCCTTGGCGAACGCCTTGCTGCCTTCGAGCTGCGCGGCGGCGGCGGTCGGGCCGAAGATGCGCTGGCCGGCGGCGCGGAAGCGGTCGACCACGCCGGCCACCAGCGGCGCCTCCGGGCCGACCACGGTGACCGCCACGCGCTCGCGCTCGACCAGCGCCAGCAGGCCGTCGATGTCGGTGGCGCCGACGGCGACGTTGCGGCATTTGGCCTCGTGCGCGGTGCCGGCATTGCCGGGTGCCACCAGCACCTCGTCCACCCGCGCGGACTGTGCCAGTTTCCACGCGAGCGCATGCTCGCGACCGCCGGATCCGATCACCAGAACCTTCATTGCCCGCTCCTGGCGTAACGCTGCGTTGCGAAGGCCGGAAATGGTACGCGAGCGGCCCTGCGCGGGCGAATCGGTTGCTAGCATCGCCGCCTCTTCGCGAGGACTTCGCCGGTGGACGTGTTGCTGCAGGGCATCGAAGCGGTGCTGGCGCCGGTGATCGGCGCGGTCAACCGCCTGTTGTGGGACTACTTCCTGACCTACGCGCTGCTCGCGGTGGGGCTGTTCTTCAGCCTGCGCCTGCGCTTCGTGCAGGTGCGCCGCTTCCCGCACATGCTGAAGGTGATCGGCCGCGGCACCGCCGGCGACGCCGCCGGCATCTCGCCGTTCCAGGCGCTGTGCACGACGCTGGCCGCGCGCGTGGGCACCGGCAACATCGCCGGGGTGGCGATCGCGATGGCGCTCGGCGGGCCGGGCGCGATCTTCTGGATGTGGTGCACCGCGGTGCTCGGCATGGCCACGGCCTACGCCGAAAGCGCGCTCGCCCAGCTCTACAAGGTGCGCGACGAGGCCGGCCAGTACCGCGGCGGGCCGGCGCACTACATGGCGCGCGGGCTGCGCCGGCGCTGGATGGGCACGCTGTTCGCGGCCTGCCTGCTGTTCTCCTACGGGCTGATCTTCAGCAGCGTGCAGGCGAACGCGATCGCGGGTTCGCTGCAGCACGCGTTCGGGTTCGGGCAGATGGAAATCGCGATCGGGCTGGTGCTGCTCACCGGCGTGGTGATCTTCGGCGGCCTGCGCTCGGTCGCGCGCTTCGCCGAATGGGTGGTGCCGTTCATGGCGCTGGGCTACCTCGGGCTGGCCGGCTGGGTGGTCCTCACCCACCTTGGGCAGGTGCCCGCCGCGTTCGCGCTGATCCTGCGCAGCGCGTTCGGGCTGGAGCCGGCGGTGGGCGGCGTGCTCGGCGGACTGGCCGCGGCCATGCTCAACGGCGTCAAGCGCGGGCTGTATTCGAACGAGGCCGGGCTCGGCAGCGCGCCGAACGTCGCCGCCGCCGCCTCGCCGGTGCCGCACCATCCGGCCAGCCAGGGCTTCGTGCAGTCGCTTGGCGTGTTCATCGACACCCTGCTGATCTGCACCGCGACCGCACTGATCATCCTGCTGTCGGGCACCTACGAGTTCGGCGCCAACGATGGCGTGGTGGTGACGCAGCGCGCGATGACGGTGTTCTTCGGCGACCACGGCAGCGCGTTCGTCGCGATCGCGCTGTTCTTCTTCGCGTTCACCACCATCCTCGGCAACTACTCGTACGCCGAGAGCGGCCTGGTCTACCTCGGCGGCGGCCACCGCGCGCTGCTCGCGCTGCGGCTGGCGGCGCTCGGCGTGATCGTGTGGGGCGTGTATTCGAAGGTGCAGCTGGTGTGGAACGCGGCGGACGCGGCGTTGGCGATCATGGCGACGATCAACCTGGTCGCGCTGGTCGGCCTGTCAGCCGTGGTGGTGAAGCTGACGCGCGACTACGAGGGTCAGCTCGCGCGCGGGCTTTCGCCGGAGTTCCACATCAGCCGCTATCCCGAACTGGGCGAGGGCGTGGACCACGCGATCTGGCGCGAGCGTGGGGAGTGAGAGAAGGCTCTTCTTGCCGCGGATCGACACGGATGAACACAGATAAAGCTTGATTCTTGCAAAGCCTTATCCGCGTTCATCTGCGCGGATCCGTGGCTCAAAGCGTTTCACGCCCGTCAGTGGCGGAAATGGCGGATGCCGGTGAACACCATCGCGATGCCGTGCTCGTCGGCGGCGGCGATCACTTCGGCGTCGCGCATCGAGCCGCCGGGCTGGATGACGGCGCGGATGCCGGCCGCGGCGGCGGCGTCGATGCCGTCGCGGAACGGGAAGAATGCATCGGAGGCCATCACCGAGCCGGGCACCGCGAGGCCGGCTTCCTCGGCCTTGAGCGCGGCGATCTTCGCGCTCACCACGCGGCTCATCTGGCCGGCGCCGACGCCGACGGTGCGGCCGTCCTTCGCGTAGACGATCGCGTTCGACTTGACGAACTTCGCCACCCGCCAAGCGAACAGCAGGTCGGCGAGCTCGGCCTCGGTGGGCGCGCGCTGCGTGACCACCTTCAGCTCCTCGCGCGCGACCTCGCGGATGTCGGCGGTCTGCACCAGCAGGCCGGAGCCGACGCGCTTGATGTCGATGGCGTTGCGGCCCTCGCCGTGCGGAATGCGCAGCACGCGCACGTTGGCCTTCTTCCTCGCGGCGTCGAGCGCGCCGGGCTCGTAATCGGGCGCGATCAGCACCTCGACGAACTGGCGTTCGAGGATCGTGCGCGCGGTCGCCGCATCGAGCGTGCGGTTGAAGGCGATGATGCCGCCGAACGCGGAGGTCGGATCGGTGGCGTAGGCCAGTTCGTAGGCGCTGCCGCAGTCGGGGCCTTGCGCCACGCCGCACGGGTTGGCGTGCTTGACGATCACGCACGCCGGTCGCTCGAACTGGCGCACGCACTCCCACGCGGCGTCGGCGTCGGCGAGGTTGTTGTAGCTGAGTTCCTTGCCCTGCAACTGGGCGAACGTCGCCAGCGTGCCCGGCACCGGCCACAGGTCGCGGTAGAACGCCGCCTGCTGGTGCGGGTTCTCGCCGTAGCGCAGATCCATCACCTTGACGAAGGTGCCGTTCTGCTGGGCCGGGAACAGCGCGCGCGTGCCGTCGTCCTGGATCGAGGAGAGCACGTCGCTGATGCAGGCGTCGTACTGGGCCACGCGGTTGAACGCGGCGACCGCGAGCGCGAAGCGGGTCTTCGCCGACAGCGTGCCGTCGTTGGCCTCGAGCTCGTCGACGAGCGCCGCGTACTGCGCGGGGTCGGTGGCCACCGCGACACGGGCGAAGTTCTTCGCCGCCGCGCGCAGCATGGCGGGGCCGCCGATGTCGATGTTCTCGATCAGCGCATCCAGCGACGCGCCGGGATCCGCCGAGACCTTCTCGAATGGATACAGGTTCAGCACCAGCAGATCGATCGGCGCGATGCCGTGCTCGGCCATCACCGCCTCGTCGATGCCGGGCCGGCCGAGCAGGCCGCCGTGCACCTTCGGATGCAGCGTCTTGACCCGGCCGTCCATGATCTCGGGGAAGCCGGTGACGTCGCTGACGTCGCGCACCGCAAGCCCCGCATCGCGCAGCGCCTTGGCGGTGCCGCCGGTGGAGAGCAGTTCGATGCCGCGAGCGGCCAGCGCCTGCGCGAGCTCGATCAGGCCGGTTTTGTCGGAAACGGACAGCAGGGCCCGGCGCACGGGCAGGCGGTCGGCGGTCATGCGGGGGAGAAGGGTGCGGGGAAGGCGCGGAATTATACCGGCCGCCTGCGCGCGGCCCTGCCGCCGTAGAGCGGTTTCAGCCGCGACCGGATGTCACCGGATGCCCGGCGGGTGCGGTTTCGAGCGATGCGCCATCGATTGCAGTCACAGGCGGATCGGGACTGAAGCCGCTCCTGCGCGACGACGAGCCGCCGCTCAGGCCAGGCCGTAATCGCGCAGTTTCTTGCGCAGGGTGGCGCGGTGGATGCCGAGCATCGCCGCCGCACGGCTCTGGTTGCCGTCGCAATGGCGCAGCACCTCGGCGAACAGCGGGATCTCCAGCTCGCGCAGCGCGATCTCGTAGAGGTTGTCGACGTCGCTGCCGTTCAGGTCGCCGAGGTAGCGGCGGATCGAGGTCGCGACGTGATCGCGCAGCGGCACGCGCGCGCTGGATCGGTCGGAACGGTCGCTGTTCGAGGGCGCCACGGCAGGTCACGCATCGAAGCCGCCGGTGCGGCGACGGCAGGCGAGTCTAGCGCCGCCGCGTCCGACGCGGCAACGCGACGCGGGCGGCAAGCCGGTGCGGCGGCGTGCGGCCATCGCTGCGCCCCCGCTCAGCGGAAGTCGAACACGTAGCCGACGATCTGCGGCGCCGGTTCGACCAGCCGCAGACGCAGCGCCGCGGTCTGGCCGGGCGCGATGAGCGGGCCCGCGTCGCGCGGCCGGTATTCGTCGGGGCGGAACGCGCGCGCGGCGACCGGCCCGTCGACGTTGGAAAGCTCGAGCCAGACCGTGGGCCAAGGCTGCGGCCAGCGCGCGTCGTTGCGGAAGCGGGCCTCGGCGACCAGCGTTCCGGGGGCGGCGGGGTCGGTGCGCACGCTGCGCGCCAGCAGCGCGAACGCCTCCGGTTCGCGCCACGGCGGAAGACTGCAGCCCAGCGCGCCGCACAGCGCTTCCAGCACGGGCCGCCAGCGCGCGTCCGCGGCCAGCGCATGCCGTTGCGCGAGCAGCAGTTGCAGCGCCAGCAGCAACGCCAGGCCCGCGACCGCGGCGATCAGCGGCCAGCGCCGCGGGCGCGCGGGACGCACGGGGACGACGCGCGGCGCCGCGCTCGTGGCCGGCGTCGGGTCGTCCTGCAACGTGGTCGACGTGGATTCGCTCATGGCCGGCCCCCTTCCGGATGCGCGTTCCGATCCGTGCGGCGCATCGTCCCCACCGGGGCGTGATGGCGACGCTCACGAAGGGCTATTCAACCACGGCGGATGCCGGTGACGCGCATCCAGTCGTCCTGCCGGTCGGCGCGCAGGTCGGCGAACGCGGAGGCATAACGCGCGATGACCTCGTCCTCCTGGCCGGCGAGGATGCCCGACAGCGCGATCCGCCCGCCCGGCGCCGTGCGCGCGGCGAGGACGTCGGCGAGCTCGATCAGCGCCGAGGCCAGGATGTTGGCGACCACCACCGGATACGCGTCCTGCGGCGCGGCGTCGGGCGAGAACACCGCGAGCCGGTCGGCCACGCCGTTGCGTTCGGCGTTGTCGCGGGTGGCGGTCAGCGCCTGCGGATCGTTGTCGATGCCGACCGCGCCGGCCGCGCCCAGTTTGAGGGCGGCGAGCGCGAGGATGCCGCTGCCGCAGCCGAAGTCGAGCACGCGCGCGCCATGCAGCGCGCCCTCGTCGGCGAGCGCGTCCAGCCACTGCAGGCACAAGGCCGTGGTGGGATGGGTACCGGAGCCGAACGCAAGGCCGGGATCGAGCCGCACCACCGCCGCATCCGCCGCGTCGGCGCCTTCGGGCAGCGCGTGATTCCACGGCACGATCCAGGTGCGGCGGCCGAACTTCAGCGGCACGTACTGGTCCAGCCAGGCGCGCTCCCAGTCCTGATCGGCGACGTCCTCGAAGCGCGCGCGGCTCCAGTCGAGGCCCGGATCGAACGCTTCGAGCGCGGCCAGCAGCACCAGCGGATCGGCGTCGTGCGGGAACAGCGCCGTCAGCGTCAGCTCCTCCCACAGCGGCGTCTCGCCCACGCCGGGCTCGAAAATGGCCTGCTCGTCCGGCGCATCGGCATGCGCATCGGCGAGCGTCACCGCCAGCGCGCCGACATCCTCGAGCGCGTGCTCGTAGCGGGGCTGCTCGCTGGCGCGGCAGGGCAGGGCGAGTTGCAGGTAGGGCACGGTCAGCCCTCCGTTGCGGCGCTTGGAGCAAGGGCCTGCTCGGCGGCCTGTTCGACGAGCGGCTTCAGTCGCACGGAGTGCAGACCATCGATGTGCTCGTAGAGGTCGTCGGAGATCGCCTGCCCCATCGGATTGAGGATGAAGTCGATGCCCTCGCGCCTTGCGAGCTTTGCCGCCGGCACGAAATCGGCATCGCCCGCGACCAGCACGATCTGGTCGACCAGGCGCTTGTAGGCCAGCGAAGCGATATCCAGTCCGATCTTCATGTCCACGGCCTTCTGCTTCACTCCGAGCTGGAAGTGGGCGTCTTGCAGATCGCCCCAGGCGAGCTCGCCCTTTCGAAGCCGCGTCAGCGTTTCGGATTTCAGAATCCAGTCCACCGGCTCGGCGAGCTTGCCGAGGCGGAGCGCGAGCTTGCGCTGTTGCCTCAGCGCCGAGTGAAGGGCGCGGCGGAAAACCGCTTCTTCGGTCTTGGAGAAATCCACCGAGCGCCCGCTCACCGGCAGGTGCATCTTCTTTTCGATCGGTGGGCAGTCATAGAAGAAGACGCGGTACAGCGCATCCCTGGAGCGTCCCGCGCGCCTGATGTGTTCCAGTGCGAGCGAAAACGCGGTGCGGGCGACGCTGGCCGGGTCGCGATGGTCCCGATCCGGAAATGCGCGCCTGGAACATTTGAGAAAGAAGGCGCCATCGATGAGAACAGCGGTCTTCATGTCCAATCCCTTGAAACACGACGCCCCCGGGCTCGGCTTTCGATGGATGACCGCATAAAGCGGATCGAAAGCGTACTGCCGGGGGCGGGATGGAGGCAGTCTAGGCCGGCTGCGCAACGCGGTCAACGTCGGCGGCCGAGTTCGTTCACCCGATCGCCAGCGACTTTTCCTTCTGCTCCTTCAGCCGCTTCTCGAGGTAGTGGATGTTCATGCCGCCCTGCTGGAAACCGGCGTCGGCCATGATGCGCTGCTGCAGCGGGATGTTGGTCTTGATGCCGTCGACGACCATCTCCGACAGCGCCACGCGCATGCGCGCGATCGCGATCTCGCGCGTCGGGCCGTGCACGATCAGCTTGCCGATCATCGAGTCGTAGTTCGGCGGCACGCGGTAGCCCTCGTAGATGTGGCTGTCCACCCGCACGCCGGGGCCGCCGGGCGCATGGAAGTGCTGGATCAGGCCGGGGCAGGGCATGAACGTGTCCGGATCCTCGGCGTTGATGCGGCACTCGATCGCATGGCCGCGCAGCACGACGTCTTCCTGGCGGATGCGCAGCTTCTCGCCGGCGGCGATGCGCAACTGCTCGGTCACCAGGTCGATGCCGGTCACCATCTCGGTCACCGGATGTTCGACCTGGATACGCGTGTTCATTTCGATGAAGTAGAAGCGGCCGTTCTCGTAGAGGAACTCGAACGTGCCGGCGCCGCGGTAGCCGATGCGGATGCAGGCGTCCACGCAGATGCGGCCGATCTCGGCGCGCTGCTCGGGCGTCAGGCCGGGCGCGGGCGACTCTTCCACGACCTTCTGGTGGCGGCGCTGCATCGAGCAGTCGCGCTCGCCGAGGTGGATGGCGTTGCCCTGGCCGTCGGCGAGCACCTGGATCTCCACGTGGCGCGGATTCTCCAGGAACTTCTCCATGTACACCATGTCGTTGCCGAACGCGGCCTTGGCTTCGGACTTGGTGGTCTGGATCGCGGCGTTGAGGTGCGCCTCGGTGTGCACCACACGCATGCCGCGGCCGCCGCCGCCGCCGGCGGCCTTGATGATCACCGGGTAGCCGATCTCGCGCGCGAGCTTGGCGTTGACCACCGCATCGTCGCCGAGCGGACCGCCGCTGCCTGGCACGCACGGCACGCCGGCCTCCTTCATCGCGCGGATCGCCTCGACCTTGTCGCCCATCAGACGGATCGTGTCCGGGCGCGGGCCGATGAAGATGAAACCCGACTTCTCCACCCGCTCGGCGAAGTCGGCGTTCTCCGACAGGAAGCCGTAGCCGGGGTGGATCGCCTGGGCGTCGGTGACCTCGGCGGCGGCGATGATCGCCGGCATGTTGAGGTAGCTCTCCGCCGACGGCGCCGGGCCGATGCAGACCGACTCGTCGGCCATCGCCACGTGCTTGAGATTGCGGTCGACGGTGGAGTGCACCGCGACCGTGCGGATGCCGAGCGCGTGGCAGGCGCGCAGGATACGCAGCGCGATTTCGCCGCGGTTGGCAATGACGACTTTATCGAGCATGGGAATGCCGGGAATCGGGAATGGGGAATCGGGAATCGTCAGAAGCGGTGCTCGACGGCATCGAGGCGGAAGCGTCCAGCGCATTCATCAACGCCGTGAGCTTGGCAAATACACGGTCGATGGCTTCTTCCAGCGCGGACAGTGGCGGCGCGAGCCCGAGCCGCAGGGCCAACTGGCGCTGCGTGTCCAGCTCCGACAGCGAGCCGCGCGCGTGGGAGAGAAAGCGAACGTACTCGCGCGTCGAGCGACGAGCCGCGCCTTCGGCGATGTTGCTTGGCACGCTCACGGCCGCCCGGCGCAGTTGCGCGGTGAGTCCGAAGCGCTCGGTATCCGGGAATGTGGACGAGAAACGGTAGGCAAGCTCCACCAGCGTCATGGCGTCCTGCCAGACGTCCAGCCGCTCGTGCGGTCGCTTGCGCGATTCCCGATTCCCCATTCCCGATTCCCGCCGCTCAGCCGATCACGAAAAGGGGCTGATCGAACTCGACCGGCTGGCCGTTCTCGACGGCGATCTTCAGCACCGTGCCGGAGACGTCGGCCTCGATCGGGTTGAACATCTTCATCGCCTCGATGATGCCGAGCGTGTCGCCGGCCTTGACCTGCTGGCCGACGGTGACGAACGGCGGCTTGTCCGGCGACGGCGAGGCGTAGAACGTGCCGACCATCGGCGAGCGCACGACGTGGCCGTCGGGGAGGTCGGCACCGGTGCGCGCGGCCCCACCGGTGGCGGCGTCGGTCGGCGAATGCATCGGCATCGGCGTCGGGCGCTCGGCCGCGGCGGCCGCGGCGGCCGGCGCGGCCGGCATGTGGACGACCTGCGGCGCTGCCATGGCGCCGGTCGGCACGCGCGATAGGCGCACCGATTCCTCGCCTTCCTTGATCTCGATCTCGGCGAGGTTCGACTCTTCCAGCAGGTCAATGAGTTTCTTGATCTTGCGCAGGTCCATGGGCGGGTTCCGGTCGATCGTTCGGAGAGCGGGCCAGGCCTTCGAGGAAGGCGTGGAGGATGCGTTCGCCGTGCGGCCATTCGGTCGCTACGGTGGCTTCGGGCGTCTCGAACCAGGCGAGCTGGAGGGTGTCGCCGGCGTCGTCGGCCACGATCAGGTACTGCAGCTTCGTCACGGGCAGGCGCGAATCGTCCAGGAACTGGACCTCGTGCACGGTCATGCCCGCGCGCAGCGTGGCGGTGGCCGTGCGCGCGCCGGCGTGGCGCTTGGCCATCAGGGCGGCGAAGCCGGCCGCGTACTCGCTCGGCGCAATCCCCTGGCGAGCGCGGAAACCGTCGAAGCGGTTGAGCGAGAAGCCGGTGAGAAAGCCGCCCTCGGCGTCGATGTTCTGTTTGGTCACGAACAGCGCCTTGGCACCGTCGGGCGCCTCGGTGCGCACGTGCCAGCCCGGCGGGATCACCACGTGGGCGCCCGTGGTCGGATCCCGATGGGCGCGGTGGGAGGTCGCCGCGGCCGGCGCGGGCTCCGCAACGGCGGAGGGGGTCGCGGAGGCGGTCGCGGTGGCGAAGGCGAGCAGCAGGTTCAGCAGTGTCATGCGGGCTTCCTTGCGAGGTGGGCGAAAGCGGCATCCAGCGCGTAGCGGTAGCTGTCGGCGCCGAACCCGCAGACCACGCCGACCGCCCTGTCGCTGAAGTAGCTGACGTGGCGAAACGGCTCGCGGGCGTGCGGGTTGGACAGGTGGACTTCGATGTAGGGGATCGCCGCCGCCGCCAGCGCGTCGCGCAGGGCGACGCTGGTGTGGGTGAAGGCGGCCGGGTTGATCAGGATGAAGGCGGTGCCGTCCGCGCGCGCCGCCTGCACGCGGTCCACCAGCACGTGCTCGGCGTTGGACTGCAGGCTGGCGTAGCGGTGGCCGGCGGCTTCGGTGCGGGCGCGCAGGTCGGCGTCGATCTCCTCCAGCGTGGCGCGGCCGTAGACCTCCGGCTCGCGCGTGCCGAGCAGGTTGAGGTTGGGGCCGTGCAGGACGAGCAACTGGGCCATGCGGGGCGGCAAAGGGCGAAGGCGCGCAGTGTGCGTGAAGCCTTCGACGGATGTCCAGCAGTTCGCTGCCGTATCGACGAAGATCGGCGGGGATCGCGCGACCTGCGGGGCTCGCGGGTCAACGTGCCGCCCAGCCGGTCACTTCGCCGCGCGCGAACGGGCCGATCTTCTGCCGCACGATGCGCCCCTCGCCGTCCACCAGCACGGTGTACGGCAGCACGCCGCGGACGTTGCCCAGCCGCACGCTGCTGTCGGCGGGGCCGGGGCGGTCGAGCAGGATCGGATAGACCACCGGGACGCGGCCGAGGAAGGCGCGCACGGCATCGGCTTCGTCCAGCGCGATGCCGACCACCTGGACGCCGTTCGGCCCCTGGCTGCGGGCGAAGCGGTCCAATTCCGGCATCTCCTCGACGCACGGCGCGCACCAGCTCGCCCAGAAATTGATCAGCAGCGGCCGGCCGCGGTACGCGGCGGGCAGGGCGATGGGGCTGCCATCGAGGCGGTCGAGGGCCAGCCCCGGCATCGGGTCGCCGCGCCGCGCCACCGGCACCGGTGCGGGGGGCGCGGCGCGCTCGGCGGCCTCGAGCAGCAGGCGTTGGCCGGTTTCGGTGCGCAGCAGCGGGTTGAAGTCCTGACGCCACAGGCCGACCACCGCGCCCAGCAGCCCCGCCGCCAGCGCCACCGCGATCACCGTGCCGGTGCCGCGCTTCATGGCCCGCCGCCTGCGGCCTGCCGCAGCGCGTCCTCCACCAGTCCGGGCGTCAGCACGGTCGGCAGCACGCGGCCTTCGCCGCCGTCGCGCGGGTAGACGACGTACAGCGGCACGCCCACCGCCTTGTGCCGCTGCAGGAAGGCGGTCAGCGCGGGGTCGACGTCGGTCCAGTCGCCGACCATGTAGACCGCGCCGCTGGCCGCGAGCGCGCGGGCGAAGCGGCCATCGCCGAACACCGCGCGTTCGTTGACCTTGCAGGTGATGCACCAGTCGGCGGTGACGTTGACGAACACCACCCGTCCGGCCGCGCGCAGCTCGGCCAGGCGCTGCTCGGAGAACGGCACCGGCGCGAGCGCGCCCGCGGCCGCCTGCGGCTGCGTCGCGCCTTCACGCGGCAGGCGATGGATCGCCGCCAGCGGCGCCAGCGTGGCCAGCAGCGCCAGCGCCGTAAGGCCCAGCGCCCAGCGTCGTCCGGCGCGCGCCCGTGTCCACGCCCACAGCGCCAGCGCCAGCAGCACCGCCGCCACCAGCAGCGCGCCGACCGCATCGGCGCCGCGCTGGCGCGCCAGCACCCAGGCCAGCCAGGCCGCGGTGGCGTACAGCGGGAACGCCAGGAACTGGCGCAGCGTCTCCATCCAGGCGCCCGGTCGCGGCAGCCGGTGGGCCAGCGCCGGTACCAGGCCGACCAGCAGGAACGGCAGCGCCAGTCCGACGCCGAGCGCCAGGAACACCGCCAGCGCGGTGGCGGGCGCCGCGGTGAACGCCCACGCCAGCGCGGCGCCCATGAACGGCGCGGTGCAGGGCGTGGCCACCACCACCGCCAGTACGCCGGTGAAGAAGTCGCCCGCCAGCCCGCCGCGGCTGGCCAGGCCGTGGCCGATGCCGGTCCACGCCCCGCCCAGGTGCCAGACGCCGGACAGGCTCAGGCCCAGCGCCAGCATCACCAGCGCCAGCGCGGCCACCACCAGCGGCTGCTGGAGCTGGAAGCCCCAGCCCAGCGCGACGCCCGCCTCGCGCAGACCGATCGCCAGCGCCCCCAGCGCCGCGAAGCTGACCAGCACGCCGGCGGTGTAGGCGAGCGCCTGGCGTCGCGCGACCGCCGGGCTCTGGCCGTTGCCGGCCAGCGACAGCGCCTTCAGCGACAGCACCGGCAGCACGCACGGCATCAGGTTGAGCACGATTCCGCCGAGCAGCGCCAGCAGCAGCGCCGACCACAGGCCGAGATGGGCGCCGCGCGGGGCGACGCCCGGAGGCGGCGGGGTGCGCGGCACCTCGCCGTTCGCCGCGGCTTCCGTTGCGGGCGGGGGGCTCGTGGCCGCCGTCGCGCCGGCCGCGGGTGCGGGCCCGGCTCCGGACACGGGCGGCGCGGAGGCCGGGGCCGGCGTTGCGGCGGCGCTCTCCTTGCCGCCGACACCCGCGGCCGCCGGCGTGCCGCCCGCCGGCAGCGACAGGCGCACCGTGCGCGTCATCGGCGGGTAGCAGATCCCGTCCGTCTGGCAGCCCTGGAACGTGGCCGTCAGCGTGGCTTCGGCGGCCGCGGTGCGCGTGCGCTGCAGCGGCACGCGCACGTCGATCGGCTCGAAATACACGGCCACCTGGCCGAAATGCTCGTCCTTCCACGGCGTCGCCTGCGGCCAGCGCGGCCGGCCGAGCGCGACCCCGCCGCCGTCGGCGGTCAGCTTCAGCGTGGTGCGGTCGCGGTAGAGGTAGTAGCCCGGCGCGGGCGCGAAGCGCAGCAGCAGGGCGTCCGCGCCGTCGGCGATCGCCTCGAAGCCGAACGCCTGCGCTTCCGGCAGCGGTGCGCTCTGCCCGGCGATCCGCGCCAGCAGCCCGCCGCCCGGCGCCCCGGCGCCGCCGCGGGAGGCGGCCAGCGGCGGCTCCGTGCTCGCGGGCAGCGCCACGGTCAGGGTGCGCGTCTGCGGCGGGTAGCAGATGCCGGCGTCCGCGCAGCCCTGGTACTTCACGGTCAGTTGCGTGCGCGCCGCGCGTGCCTGGCCGGGCAGGCGCGCGACCAGCTCGCCGCGGTAGGTCTCCACGCGGCCGAAGAACTCGTCCTCGTGCGCCTCGCCCTTGGGGAGCTGCAGCGGCTGCGCGGCGAAGCCGGCATCGGTCTTCGCCGAGGTGCGGTGGCGATAGAGGTAGTAGCCGTCCGCGATCGCCCAGCGGATCACGATCGCATCCGGTCCGTCGGCGCGGGCGCTGAGCACGAACGCCTGGTCGACCGGCAGCAGATCGTCCGGTTCGATCGCGTATGCCGGTGCGGCGGACAGCGCGAGCAGGGCGAGCGCGCCGCCCGCCAGGCGGCGCAGAACGGAGGAGAAACGGCTCATGCGGTCTGCTCGGCGATCCACTGCAGGTAAGGCGCCCATCCGCCCTGCGCTTCGACCGCCACCAGCTCGGGCAGTTCGTACGGGTGCAGTGCGCGCAGGCGCTCGGCGAGCGCCTGCAGCCGCGGACGGGTGGTCTTGATCAGGAGTTGCACCTCCTCGGCCTCCTCCACCGCCCCCTGCCAGCGGTAGGTCGAACGCGCGCCCGGCAGCCGGGTCACGCAGGCGGCCAGACCCTCGCCGACCAGCGCGCGGGCGATGGCGTCGGCGCTGGCGGCATCCGGGCAGGTGCTGAAGACGAGCAGGACGGTCGGTGCGGACATGGCGGCCAGTGTACCGGACGCGCTCCGGGCGGCCCCGTGCCATCCGGGAGGCCCGGCGCCGGCGCCCGCTACAGCGGCGGCCGGCGCTGGGCGCGGCTGCGGCCGGTCCGCAGTTCGGCCATCTGCTCGGCGATCTCCACCAGCGGCGCACGGGCGCGGATGGGCAGGTCGCGGAAGGCGACGATCAGGCGCAATTCGAGCGGATCGTCCACCAGCAGCGCCTCCGCCGCCGCCACCGAGGCCATTTCCTCGTCGGGCGAGAGCGTCATCCGGCCGCGGCCGGTCGCCAGCCACTCGAACTGCACGCCGGTGACCAGGGCCACCTGCCGCATGTGCTCGGTGCTGGGGGACTTGCCCTGCGCCGTTTCCCAGTGGCTCACCGCGCTGCGCTGCACGCCCACGGCCGCCGCCAGGGCGGCCTGCGAAAGGCCGGCGTGCCGGCGGGCGAGGCGGATGCGCTGCTGCGGTGACATG
Organism: Vulcaniibacterium thermophilum; assembly: GCF_007923255.1. Classification (GTDB taxonomy): domain Bacteria; phylum Pseudomonadota; class Gammaproteobacteria; order Xanthomonadales; family Xanthomonadaceae; genus Lysobacter_F; species Lysobacter_F thermophilum. The sequence continues at coordinate 34,263 of NZ_VOHJ01000011.1, forward strand.
GCGGTGCGGCTCGCGGGGGGAACGACGACGGGCTCTCGACGGGCGCCCGGGCACCCTGATGACACCCGGCTGCCTGTAGTAACGCCGATACCGGATTTGTCGTCAAGTCGCTTACTTGGGGTAGCAGTGCCCGCTGCGGGCCTTGCCGTTTGTGGCGGAATGGCCGGGCTTGGCTACCGAAGGTAACTGAGACGTCGCTGGCAATTTGCCCGCCGCCGCGAAACACTGGCCTTGCCGGCAGGGAGCTGGCGCGACAAGCCGTCGGTACGAGGGCAGGGCGCAGGACAGCGCCGCGCTTAGGACGGCCTGCCACGGACCAAAAAGAGCGCGTTCCAGCGGACGCGCTCTTTTCTTTTGCGCGCCCGCCGCGCGCGCCCTGCGGACCTGCGCCGGCCGGTCGCGGTTTGCCGGGATGCGAAAAAAGTTCTGCTCGCCCCCTTGAAAGGCCGCGCGGCCCCCCCATCTCGCACCCGTCCCGGTTCGCCGGGCTTTTTCGCGGCCGCCGGTTGGCACTCGCCTCCGGAGACTGCTAAAGCTTCGCGATTTCCCTCGATACTTCAACCACTTAGAGGTTGCCAATGAACATCAAGCCGCTCTACGACCGCGTGGTCATCAAGCGCATGGAAGAGGAGAAGGTGTCCGCCGGCGGGATCGTCATCCCGGACACGGCCGCCGAGAAGCCGATCAAGGGCGAGGTCGTCGCGGTGGGCGAGGGCAAGGTGCTCGACAACGGCAGCGTGCGCGCCCCGAAGGTCAAGGTCGGCGACAAGGTGCTGTTCGGCAAGTACGCCGGCACCGAGGTGAAGCTGGACGGCACCGAGTACCTCGTGGTCCGCGAGGACGACGTGTTCGCGGTCCTCGGCTGATCGACCGCGCGGGAATCGGGAATGGGGAATCGGGAATCGTTCCAGCGCCCGCGCTGACGTTCCTACGCCTCGCCGGTTCCTGCGCCGATCGCCCTTTTTTCGACGACTCTCCATTCCCGATTCTCGATTACCGGAGTAACACCCATGGCTGCCAAAGAGATCCGTTTCGGTGAGGACGCGCGCACCCGCATGCTGCGCGGCGTCAACATCCTCGCCAATGCCGTCAAGGCCACCCTCGGCCCGAAGGGCCGCAACGTCGTGCTCGAGAAGAGCTTCGGCGCGCCGACGATCACCAAGGACGGCGTGTCCGTCGCCAAGGAGATCGAGCTGGCCGACAAGTTCGAGAACATGGGCGCGCAGATGGTGAAGGAGGTCGCCTCCAAGACCTCCGACAACGCCGGTGACGGCACCACCACCGCCACCGTGCTGGCGCAGGCGATGATCCGCGAGGGCATGAAGGCGGTCGCCGCCGGCTTCAACCCGATGGACCTCAAGCGCGGCATCGACAAGGCGGTGACCGCCGCGGTCGAGGAGCTGAAGAAGATCAGCAAGCCGTGCTCGACCAGCAAGGAGATCGCCCAGGTCGGCGCGATCTCGGCCAACTCCGACCAGAACATCGGCGATCTGATCGCCAAGGCGATGGACAAGGTCGGCAAGGAAGGCGTGATCACCGTCGAGGACGGCTCGGGCCTGGAGAACGAGCTGGACGTGGTCGAGGGCATGCAGTTCGACCGCGGCTACCTGTCGCCGTACTTCATCAACAACCAGCAGTCGATGCAGGCCGAGCTGGAGGATCCGTTCATCCTGCTGCACGACAAGAAGATCAGCTCGGTGCGCGACCTGCTGCCGGTGCTCGAGGGCGTCGCCAAGGCCGGCAAGCCGCTGCTGATCGTCGCCGAGGAAGTCGAGGGCGAGGCGCTGGCCACGCTGGTGGTCAACACCATCCGCGGCATCGTCAAGGTGTGCGCGGTCAAGGCGCCGGGCTTCGGTGACCGCCGCAAGGCGATGCTGGAAGACATGGCCGTCCTCACCGGCGGTACCGTGATCTCCGAGGAAGTCGGCCTGCAGCTCGAGAAGGCCACGTTGAAGGATCTCGGCCGCGCCAAGAAGGTCGTGGTCTCGAAGGAGAACACCACGATCATCGACGGCGCCGGCGATGCCAGCAACATCCAGGCGCGCATCAAGCAGATCAAGGCGCAGATCGAGGAGACCACCTCCGACTACGACCGCGAGAAGCTGCAGGAGCGCGTGGCCAAGCTGGCCGGCGGCGTGGCGGTGATCAAGGTCGGCGCCGCGACCGAGGTCGAGATGAAGGAGAAGAAGGCGCGCGTCGAGGACGCGCTGCACGCGACGCGCGCCGCGGTCGAGGAAGGCATCGTGCCGGGCGGCGGCGTGGCGCTGCTGCGCGCGCGCGCTGCGATCGCCGAGCTCAAGGGCAGCAACGACGACCAGAACCACGGCATCCAGATCGCGCTGCGCGCGATGGAAGCGCCGCTGCGCGAGATCGTCACCAACGCCGGCGAGGAGCCGTCGGTCATCGTCAACCGCGTGAAGGAAGGCAACGGCAGCTTCGGCTACAACGCGGCCACCGGCGAGTTCGGCGACATGCTCGAGATGGGCATCCTCGACCCGACCAAGGTGACCCGCACCGCGCTGCAGAACGCCGCCTCGATCGCCGGCCTGATGATCACCACCGAGGCGATGGTCGGCGAGCTGCCGAAGAAGGACGAGAAGGCCGCCGGCGCCGGCATGGGCGGCATGGGCGACATGGATTTCTGATCCGCTCGCACTCGTTCCTTGGTACCCGAAAGGCCCCGCTTCGGCGGGGCCTTTCTCCATGCGCGGCTGCGCGCCGATGGCACAACGCGTCGATGGCACAAGCGCCGATGGGCCAACGGACTACATCGCCATCGCCCGCCCGCCTCGCCCGGGACCCTCCACCTCCACGGCATGCATCGGAGCCGCCGGCGCCAGCAGCTCGCGTTGCCGCGCCCGCTCCAGATCGTCCACCTGCCGATACCGCTGCTCGGCCGGTTGCGACAGCGCGTCGGCGGTGAACATGTGGGTGCGGTTGGCGGCCGGGTCGGCGCTGGCATGCGGGCCGGTGCGCGCCAGATGCAGGATCTCGCCCGCCGCGTGGGTGTCCGTTGGCCGGTTGAAGGCAAGGACAAGCTCGTCTTCGGCGGTGAACCCCGCCTTCTTCGCCATGAGCAACGCGCTGCCGGCCAGTCGCTCGCTGAACTCGTCCCAACCCTTGCCGGCCTCGCGGTCGAGCGTGCGCACGCGCTCGCGCAGCTTCTCCAGCAAGGCGTGGTCGGGATGACCGGGGTCGGCGGGCGTGCGCGCCCGGGCAGCCGGCGTTTCGTCGCGCAACCGTTCGGCCGTCTCGATGGGCCAGACATGCCGGTGCGTGCCCGCCGTGTGCTGGAACAGGCGCGCGCCGGGCGGCCGGGTGCCGAGGTCGTAGTACGGCAGCGGTTGCGTGTGCCTGCCCAGGTCGATGCCGTTCTCCTCCAGCAGCTTCTCGCTCAACCGCAGCCGTGCCAGGTCCAGCGCCATCTGCGGCGAGGTCGTGCCCGGCCGTGGCGGGTGGAAGTGGCGCTCCATCTGGGCGATGTAGCTCACCGCGCTGCGGGCGTAGTAGTTGACGTAGTCGGAGCGGCCGAGCGGGCCCAGCTTGGCGTCCGAAGCGGCCTTGTCGAAGAAGTTTCGGCCCATCGCCTCCACGTTGGCGGGCGAGGGACTCAGGCTGAGGTCGGCGTTGAGGGTGAGGCCGGGTTTCAGGGTGTAAACCGCGCCATTGCGGTCGATGAAGTCTGCCGTCCTGCCGGGTTGGGCGTCATAGATGTCCTGCAGGCTCGGGTTCGGATTCGTGCTCCTGACCCGGCTGACGAGCGCATTCCAGCCGGCGATCTGCGCGCTGGCCTCGTCGCGGCGGTTCTGCGCCAGACGCGCGGCGAGCGGTGCGGTGTAGTCGCGCGGCGCCAGATCGCGCTCGGCGATCCGGCGCACGGCATTCGCGAAATCGGCGTTGGATTTTTGCGTGGCGGCGCGGTTGAAGCCGTGCTGCAGTTCGTGGCCGAGTACGAAGGTGATTTCACCTGCATTCTCCAGCGCGGTTTGGCTTTGACGTGACCCGGGCGGTGGCGTCGTCAACGGGGCCAGCGGCAGCCGCATGGCGCGGTCGATCGGATCGTACTCGCCGCCGGCGTTGGGGTTGGTCAGCGGCACGATCGTCTTCAGATGGCCCTGGGCGACGGCCGCGTTGATCTGGTCGATCAGGACAGGCGAGGCCTGGATGGCGGCCTGCAGGTTGTTCAGTTGATCCTGGGTGACACCGGGCTGGCGGCCGAACGCGGCGACGATGGTCCGTGCCTGCGGGCTGAGGGTGGACATCCCGTTCCTCCATGAATCAGAAGATGCGGATCATGCTGATGCAGTCGTGCAGCACCTTCTCGGGTGGATCGTTGGCTTCGCCGCGTGGGTACACATCGATCCGCATTTCGAGCAGGCCATCCTGCATCCTGTCGAAGGTGTACTTCATCAAACGGCCTTGCCTCGGCGAGTCGTCATAGGTGCCCGTGTCCGGATCGTAGGCGGGTTGGGGCGGCGAGTCGTAGTACGCCTGTTTCGAGAAGCCCATCGCCTCCAGTTCGGACGAGAACCGGTCTACATCGAGCTGACAGATGTCCGTCATGTCCGGCGAGGTGCCCGGCGGCTGTGGATCGAAGCTGAACATGAACCGGCCGTACTTCGCGCTGTAGTCGAAACCGTGCAGCCACCGGGGCGCGACGCGCTCGTAGTAGCGGTACCCATCCGCCGAGCGGTCCAGCTCGACCCCCATCACCTGACTCACCCGCTCGGGTGTGAAATCGCTCAGGGTTCTGCTCGTGCGAATCAACTCCAGCAGACGGGTCAATGCCTCCTCCGCCGTCAGCTTGGGCCGGATCGGCGTGGCATCGGATTCCGTAGGGGTGGGCGAGGTCATGGCGGGTTCCTCCCTGGAAAGTGAGCCGGCAGGCGGGTGCATGGGCGCATGCGCGCATGCGCCGAGCAGGAGCAAGGCGAGAAACGGGGTGCGATTGCGGCAGGACATGCGGGTCGTCCTTGAGGCATGGCGTTCTGGGTCGGGACTATACAAGCGAGCCGGCAACACGCACCGATGCTCAATCGGCGAGCGCCCGCCTGCGCTCGCGCCACCGGGCGGCCTGCGCCGGGTCGTGGCGGTCGCCGGTGGCGTCTTCGTGCAGTGCGATCAGCAGGTCGATGGCGGCGGCGTCGTCCAGCTCGGCGGCCTCGCGCAGGCGGCGTTCGGCGGCGTGGACGTCGCGCAGGTGCGGGTCGTCGCCGAGGTGCAGTTCGCCCAACCGGCGCAGCACGTCGGCGCGCCAGGCGTAGCCGGTGTCGTCGGCCAGGGGCCGCAGCCACTCGTACGCTTCGCGGCGCAGCGGTGATGCCGTGTCCGGGGCGGCGTGCTGCGCCAGTTCGAGCAGCACCAGCGCCGCACGGTGCGCTCCGGCGGTCTCACCGCGGCGGGCGGCGTCGCAATAGTGGACGAGCGCCGCTTCCGGATCGCGCGGCGTGCCGCGGCCGTGCTCGCAGGCCCAGCCGAGACGGTAGTGCGCGTAGGCGTCGTTCATCAGCGCCGCGCGCCGGTACAGCGCGAGCGCGCCGGGCAGGTCCTGCGGTCCGCCGATGCCTTCGTCGTACAGATCGGCCAGCTCCACATGCGCGTCGCGGTGGTTGCGCGCGCGCTGCAGCAGCAGTTCGAGCCAGGCGCGGCCGGCCGCCGGTTCGGGGTCGCCGCCTTCGCCGTCGAGCAGCAGGCGGGCGAGGCGGTGCATGGCCTCGGGCAGGCCGTCGTCGGCGACTTCGCGCGGGGTCCAGTCGACGCGGCCGCGCAGGCGGCCGAGCAGGCCTGCGGTGCGCGGGGCGAAGCCGGCCGCGCGTGCGCACCATTCGCGCGCGGCGGCGGCATCGCCAGCGTCGAGCGCGAGACAGGCGCGCTGGTAGGCGGCGCGTCGGTCGCCGGCCAGCGCGGCCGCTTCGAGCGCGTTCGCGGGGTGCTCGCGACGGCCGTCGCGGTGCAGTCGCCAGCGCTGGCCGGCGGCGTCGACCGCCACTGCCGGCGCGTCCTCGCGCCAGCGCGCGGCGAGCGCGTCGGCGATGGCGGGCAACGCAGCGTCATTGCGCGCGCGCTGGCCTTCGATCTCGACGAAGTCGATGGGGTGGCGCTCGCGGCCGTCGGCATCCAGCACGCCGAGCAGCCGCATGCGCCCGCCGGCATCGGGCGCGGGCCGCTGGGCAAGAAAGACGATGTCGGCGCCGTCGGCGCTGCGCCCGGCGACGAACGCGCACAGCGCCTCGTGCGTGCACGCAACGACTTCCGCACCGCGCCGCAGATCCCACGCCCCGTAGCGGCGCTTGCGCCCGCGGCCGCGCCCGATGCGCAGCAGGTGCGGGCAGCCGTCGTCGGAGCTGCGCACACGCACGGCGGGGAACGGCTCGATCGAGTCGTACTCGAAGGGCACCTGCACGCGGCCGTCGAGGTCGATCAGCCCGAGCGCGCGTTCGCGCGCGAGCAACCGCAGCGGCTGGCCGGCCGGCGCGAGCGGCTCGAGCGTGCGGTAGCGCGGGGCGATGCGCTCGTGCCCGTCGCGGTCGAGCAGGCCCCAGCGGCCCGTGCGCTGGACGAGGACGCCGGCGCCCTGCGGCAGCACCTGCAGCGCGTCCCACGCGGGCGCGATCCACGGTTGCGTGTCGGCGTGCAGCAGGCCGTGGCGACCGTCGCGGACCACCCGCCATGCGTCGGTGAGAGGATCCCATTCGGCGTCCTCGAACTGCGGCGGAACCCGCCAGCCGTCGGCATCGACGAAGCCGTAGCGGCCGCCGCCGAGCGCGGGCGAGACGGTGGCGTGGAAGCCGGTCATCTCCTCGATCGCGGGCACGTACCGCTCCGGGGCGGTGTGCCATACGCCGTCCGTGCCGAGCAGGCCCCAGTGCCCGCGCCACGCGGCGGGCGCGAGCAGGCGGTCCCCATCGAACGTCCGGAAATCCCACGCGGCATCGAGATCCGGCGCGCGCAGCAGCACGGCGCAGTCGTGCTCCACGCGCAACAGGCCCCAATGGCGGTCGCGTCGCACCCACAGCAGATCGGGCGCGTCGTTGCCGGCGGATTCGATCGCATCCCATTCGGCGGGCATCAGCACTTCGGCGGGCGCGCCGGTGTCGGCCTCGGCACGTCGGCGCAGGCCCCAGCGGCCGTCCTGGCGGAACGCTTCGCAGCCTTCGTGCAGGAACGGATCGACCGCTTCGAACGCGTCGAAGGCGACCTCGCGCGGGGTGTCCGTGTCGAAGTACGGATGCGCGATGCCGCCGAAACCGAATTGCCACCACCAGGCGTCGGGACCGGCGTAGCCGTCGCCGTAGGCGTCGAGTTCGAGCAGCGCATCGAAAGCGGCGTGGTCGTCTTCGCGCATCGCCGTCTGCAGCGCGTCCCAGAGCGCATCGCAGTCGGCGCGCGCCTCGTCGATGAAGTGCGCCGGTTCCCCGGTCAGCCATGACAGTTCGTCGAGATCGGCGGAGAAGTGCAGGCCGGTGCCGTCGGTGGCACCGAGCGTGGTGCAGCGCTCGCGCAGGCAGGCGGTGAGCGCGTCGAAGTGCATCGGCAGCCACGGCAGCCGTGCCGCGCGCGGGTGTCGGCGCACGAATGCCGCGATCGCGTCGATGCGCGCGAACGCGGGCGCGGCCTTCGCGATCAGGCCGGGCGTGCCGGCATCGCCGAACACGCGCTGATCGGTGTTCGCCGCGCCCGGCCCGCCGCCGGCCAGCAGCACGCGCCACAACGTCGGGAACAGGTTGTTCGCTTCGGCGAACAGGCTTCCGCCACCGTGGCGGACGTTCTCCTCGGTGCCCAGATACAGATACGCGCGATTGCCCACGGCCGTCGTCCCTGGCGGAAAGCGCGCAGCCTAGCGGCTGGTCGGGGGTGGTCAAGGCGTGCGCCCCCGGACACCGGCGCCGGTGTCGGATTCGTGGCTTTAGTGAACCGGCGGTTTCTATTTTGCGCTGCAGCGTGCAAACCCTCTAACGATTCCTTCACGATGGCCCCGCATCCCGACGTGGGGGAGGGAGCAGGCCCGCTACCGGTTCGACCGGGGCGGGCTTTTTATTGCCCGCAGGCGACAATCCGCGGATGACGACCGCCGTTGCCAACCCGTCGCGCGACCGCGCCGTCGCGCGACTGCAGGCCCTCGCCGCGCGCGAGGGCATTCCGTGGGATTCCGGCGCCGCCGCGCGCGTCGCGCGGCTGGCGGAGGTCAGCGCGTGGGCGATCGACGTGCTCGAACGCCAGCCCGCGCTGCTGGCCCGGTTGCTGGCGGACGACGGCGCGGGCCCCGCGCAAGCGCCCGCGCTGGCGCCCGAGCAGCGCGCGGAGTGGCCCGCGCTGCTGCGCCGGTATCGCGCCGCCGAATCGGTGCGGCTGATCTGGCGCGATGCGCTCGGCCTGGACGATGTCGACACCACGCTGGCCGGCACCACGCGGCTGGCCGAGCGCTGCCTGCAGACCGCGCTCGCCGCGCTGGAGGCGGACTTCGCGCAGCGGCATGGCGTGGTGCGCGACGGGCACGGGCAAGCGCAGCGGCTGGTGGTGTTCGCGCTCGGCAAGCTCGGCGGCGGCGAGCTGAACTTCAGCTCCGACGTCGACCTGGTCTACGCCTATCCGCACGAGGGCGAATCCGACGGCGCGCGCGCGCTGCACGCCGAGGCCTACTTCGCCCGGCTCGGCCAGCAGCTCGCGCGGCTGCTCGACGAGGTCACCGCGGACGGCTTCTGCCACCGGGTCGATCTGCGCCTGCGCCCGCACGGCAGCGTGGGGCGGCTGGCATGGTCGTTCGCGGCGATGGAGCAGTACTTCCAGCGCGAGGGCCGCGACTGGGAGCGCTACGCCTGGCAGAAGGCGCGCCCGGTGGCGGGCGACATCGAAGCGGGCGAGCGGTTCCTGGAGACGCTGCGGCCGTTCGTCTACCGCCGCTACCTCGATTTCGGCGCGCTCGACGGCCTGCGCGCGATGAAGGCGGCGATCGCCGCCGAGGTGGCGCGCAAGGAGCTGGCCGACGACATCAAGCGCGGCCCCGGCGGGATCCGCGAGATCGAGTTCCTGGTGCAGGCGCTGCAACTGATCCGCGGCGGCCGCGAACCGGCGCTGCGCGGCCGCGCGCTGCTGCCGATGCTGGAGGCGCTGGTGGCGCAGCGGCTGATCGCGCCGCAGGCCGGCGCGGCGCTGGCGGAGGCGTACCGTTTCCTCCGGCGCGTGGAGAATCGCCTGCAGATGTGGGCCGACGCGCAGACGCATCGCCTGCCGGAGCAGGACGAGGCGCGCGAACGCCTGGCGCGCGGACTCGGCTTCGCCGACTGGACCGCGTTCCGCGCCGCGCTGGACGGCCATCGCAGGGCGGTGGGCGCCGAGTTCGAGGCGCTGCTGGCGCCGCGCGATCGCGGTGCGCCGCCGGACGCGCTGGCGCGCTACTGGCAGGCGCTGCCGGACCACGGCGAGCCGCAGGCGCTGGCGGACGCCGGGTTCGAGGATGTCGAAGACGCCGACGGCCTGCTGCGCGATCTGGCGCGTAGCCCCGGCGTGCGCGGGTTGTCGGGCAGCGCGCGGGCGCGTCTGGACCGCGTGGTGCCGGCGCTGCTGCAGGCCGCGGCGGCGTCCGGCCGCCCGATGCTGGCGTTGCGGCGCGTGCTGGCGCTGCTGCAGAACATCCTGCGTCGCAGCGCGTATCTGGCGCTGCTCGACGAACAGCCGGCGGCGCTGGCGCGGCTGGTGGACACGGTCGCGCACAGCGCGCTGCTGGCCGAGCGCGTCGCCGCCTACCCGCTGCTGCTCGACGAGCTGCTGGACGCGCGCGTGGCCGGCGAGGTGCCCGACCGCGCCGCGCTGCACGCCGCGTGCGCGGCGGTCGAGGGGGACGACGCCGAAGCGGTGCTGCAGGCGCTGAACGAGGCGCGCCAGGCGCTGGGGTTCCGCATCGCTCTCGCGTTGCGCGACGGCCGCGCCGACGCGGTGGCCTGCGCGCAGCGGCTGGCATGGCTGGCCGACGCGGTGGTGGCGCGCGTGCTGCGGCTGGCCGAGGCGGAAGTCGCCGCCGCCCACGGGCGTGTGCCGCAGGCGCGGTTCGCGGTGATCGGCTACGGCAGTCTGGGCGGCGAGGAGCTGGGGTTCGGCTCCGACCTCGATCTGGTGTTCCTGTACCACGCGCCGGAGGCGGCGGTGTCCGACGGCGCGCGCGCGCTGGACGCCGCGCGCTGGTTCGTGCGGCTGGCGCAGAAGGTGGTCGCGCTGCTCGGCACGGCGACCGCGGCCGGGCGGCTGTACGACGTCGACGTGCGCCTGCGGCCCGACGGCGCCAAGGGCCTGCTGGTCACCACCCGGGACGCGTTCGCCGACTACCAGCGCGAACGCGCCTGGACCTGGGAACACCAGGCGCTGGTGCGCGCGCGCGGCGTGGCCGGCGATGCGACGCTGCTGGCGGAGTTCGAGGACATCCGCGCGCGCACCGTCGGGCGCACGCGCGAGCCCGCGGCGGTGCGCGCCGACGTGCGCGACATGCGCCGGCGCATGCGCGCCGAGCTCGACCGCAGCGATGCCGCGGCGTTCGATCTCAAGCAGGGCGAAGGCGGGCTGGTGGACCTCGAATTCCTGCTGCAGGCCATCGTGCTTGAGCACGCGCACGCGCACCCGGCGCTGCTCGCGCCGCGCACCACGCCGCGGCTGATCGACGCCGCCGCGCGGGCCGGCGTGCTGGCGCCGGACATCGCCGCGCGCCTGCATGAGGCGCATGCGGTCCTGCTGGCGCGCGGGCTGGCCAGTACCCTCGACCGCCAGCCTCGGCGCGTGCGCTACGACGAGACCATCGAAACCGCGCGCGCGCAGGTGCGGGCGGCGGTGGCGGCGTGCGGGCTGCGGTTCGATCGCGACGAGGAGGGAAAGGGCCCTGCGGCGCCGCCGTAGACCGCCTCATCGCGTTCGCGCGCGCCCTTCGCGGGACGAGCGGGCGCAGTCGCGCGTTCGTGCGTCCCGCGGACGCCAGGTCAACCGGCCAGGTCCAGCCGGCGCCGCACTTCCGCCGCCACCCGCGCCGTCTCGCGCAGCGGCGTCGCCGCGAACGGCGCGAGCGTGCCGTCGAACGCGCGCGCGCGGCGGCGCTCGAGCAGCGCATCGACGAACCGCCGCGGCCGCCCGTCCAACTTCGCGGCGCCGACGACGTACAGCGGCGCGGCGGTCGCCGCCGCTTCCGAGAGCATGTTCACCGAGTCGGCGCTGCAGACGATCGCGTCGGCCCAGGCCAGCAGTCCGGGATAGGGGTTGGCGCCGTCGCGCGGGTCGCTCCAGCGCACTCCGGGCAGACCGTCGGCCGCCGCGCGCACCGCCGCGACGGCGTCCGCCGGGGTGCGGCGCGAGGTGGTGAGCAGCAGGCTGCCGCCCGCGTGCCGGATCGCCGCGGCCACCGCAGCGGTCCAGTGCGCGAAGTCCTCGCGCGCGAAACGCGCATGCGCGCTCGGCCCGCCCACCAGCAGCGCCACGCGCGGCGCGGGCAGGGCGGCGAAGCCGGCGAACGCCTCGCGCGCCGCCGCCAGCCACGCCTCGTCCACCGGATGCAGGCTGCCGAGCAGCGTGATCACGTTGGCGCCGCGCAGGCCGTCGTGCTCGGGAGCGACGACCAGATCCCAGTGCCGGCAGGCGATGCGCGGATCGAGGATCTGCACCGTGCGCGAACCGCGCTCGCGCAACAGCCGGGTCGCCAGCGCGGCTTGCCGGCCGCAGCCGATCGCCAGTCGCGGCGGCGTGCGCAACGCGGTGCGGAACGGCTCGCCCCAGGCGCGCGCGTTCCCCGGCAGTCGGCGCGGGGCGAACCAGCGCCACGGCGCCTGCGTCTGCAACGTCCACGCCCGCGCCTGCACCCCCAGCGCGCTCGCCAGCGCCGACGCCTGCCGCACGTTGCCCGCGTGGCCGTCGCTCAGCACCCAGGCGTCGTGGTCGGCACAGACTCGTTTCACCGCGCGGATCGATCCGTTCTGGCGCCCGGCGGGAGGGCGCGACGATGCAGACTCTACACTTCGTGGCCTTACCGTTCGCTCGCCCGAAGGAGTTGCCGATGAGGCTTGATGATGTCGCCCTCGACACGCTGTTCCGCACCGCCCGTAGCCACAACGAACTGAGCGGGGAGGTAAGCGACGATACCCTGCACCAGCTCTACGAGCTGCTGAAGTGGGGGCCGACCAGCGCCAACTCGTCGCCCGCGCGTTTCGTGTTTGTGAAGTCCAAAGAGGCCAAGGAGAAGCTGCGCCCCGCGCTCGACGAGGGCAATCTCGCCAAGACCATGCGCGCGCCGGTGACGGTGATCGTCGCCTACGACCTGGCATTCTTCGAGAAGATGCCCTACCTGTTCCCGCACACCGACGCCAAGGGCTGGTTCGACACCAAGTCCGAACGCGAGCTGGAAACGATCTGCCTGCGCAACGGCAGCCTGCAGGGCGCCTACCTCATCCTCGCCGCGCGCGCGCTCGGGCTGGATTGCGGTCCGATGTCCGGCTTCGACAACGCCAAGGTCGACGAGGCGTTCTTCGCCGGCACGCGGATCCGGTCCAACTTCCTGGTCAATCTCGGCTACGGCCGTCGCGAGGCCCTGTTCCCCCGTTCGCCCCGGCTTCCGTTCGACGAAGCCGCGCGCATCCTCTGAAGGAGACCGCCATGCTCAAGTCCGTCGCGCTCGCCGTCCTGCTCGCCGCCGTCGCCTCCGCGCACGCCGCGCCGCGCAGCTATCGCATCGACCCGGCCCACACCAGCGTGATCGCGAGCTGGAACCACCTGGGCTTCTCCAATCCGGTCGCGCACTTCGGCGAGGTCGAGGGCACGATCGTGTACGACGCCGAGAAGCCCGAGGCGTCGAGGGTCGAGGTGACGCTGCCGCTGACCGGGCTCGATTCGCACGTGCCCAAGCTGGACGAGCACCTGCGCAGCGCGGATTTCTTCGACGCCGCCCGCCACCCGGCGATCACGTTCCGCAGCACGCGGGTGGAAGCGGCGGGCGCGAACCGCCTGAAAGTCACGGGCGATCTCACCGTGCGCGGCGTCACGCGGCCGGTGGTGCTGGACGTCGTCGTCAACAAGGTCGGCGAGCATCCGATGACGCGCAAGCCGATGGCCGGCTTCGATGCGAGCACCACGCTTAAGCGCAGCGAGTTCGGCCTCGGCCGCGGCGTGCCCAACGTCAGCGACGAGGTCACCATCCGCATCAGCACCGAGGCGGTGGGCGACGCCGGGATGGCGCCGTGATCGTCGAACGTCCCGCTGCCGCGCGCGGCCACGTGCGCGCCGACTGGCTCGACAGCCGGCACACGTTCTCCTTCGGGCATTACTACGACCCGGCGTGGATGGGCTTCGGCGCGCTGCGCGTGATCAACGAGGACCGCGTCGCGCCCGGCGCCGGATTCCCGGAGCACGGCCACGCCAACATGGAAATTCTCAGCTACGTGCTGGAGGGCCGGCTCTCGCATCGCGACAGCAGCGGCGGCGGCGGCGTGATCGCGGCTGGCGAGATGCAGTGGATGAGCGCCGGGCACGGCATCCGGCACAGCGAGTTCAACGCCTCCGACGCCGAACCCGTGCGCTTCCTGCAGATCTGGATCCAGCCGGCGCGCTCCAACATGCGCCCAGCCTATGCGCAGCGCGCGTTCGCCGGGCGCGAGCGTGGCCGCTGGACGCTGCTGGCCGCGCCCGACGGCGCCGAGGACAGCCTGCCGATCCGCCAGGACGCGCGCGTGTGGGCGGTGCGGTTGGGGCAGGGCGACACCGCCGCGCGCGCGCTCGATCCGGCGCGGCGCTACTGGCTGCACGTGGCGCGCGGTGGCATCGCGCTGAGCGATCGCACGCTCGGCGCCGGCGATGCGCTCGGCTTGGTCGACGAAGCGGGCGAGCTCGCGTTGGGCTTCCACGGCGCGGAGGAGGCCGAGGCGCTGCTGTTCGACCTGCCGCGGTGAGGCTTGCGCGGGGATGACGCCCGAAGGCGCGCGGCGGCGTTCCGGGTGCTCGCGCGCCGCCCGGTGCGGCTCCGCCGCCGCCGGGCGGTAAACTTGCGCATCCTCCGACTCCCCGGCCCGCCATGTCCGCCGAAGCGAACCGCCCTACGCAGGATAGGAACGTCCAGTCCAATGCCGAGCGCCGCTACACGGTGCGCCGCGCCGATCTGCCGCTGAGCTGCCCGATGCCGTCGATGGCGCTGTGGAACTCGCACCCGCGCGTGTTCCTGCCGATCGAGGCCGAGCGCGAAAGCAAGTGCCCCTACTGCGGGGCCGTCTACGTCCTCGAGGACTGAGCCGCGCCGGATGCGCCGGCTGACCGTCGTCCAGGTGCTGCCTGCGCTCGAGTCGGGCGGGGTGGAGCGTTCGACGCTGGAGATCGCGCAGGCGCTCGTCGCCGCCGGCCATCGCGCGGTGGTGGTGTCGGCGGGCGGCCGGCTGGTGCCGCGGCTGCAGGCGCTCGGCGCCGAGCACGTGCGCCTGCCGATCGGCCGCAAGACGCCGCTGGTGTTCCGCCACGCGCTCGCGCTGCGCCGTCTGTTCGCCGAGGCCGACGTGGTGCACGCGCGCTCGCGGCTGCCCGCCTGGGTCGCGCTCGCCGCGCTGCGGCTGCTGCCCGCGTCGCGTCGCCCGCGCTTCGTCACCACCGTCCACGGCCTCAACTCGCCCTCGCGCTACAGCCGGGTGATGACGCGCGGCGAGCGGGTGATCTGCGTCTCGCCCAGCGTGCGCGAGTACGTGCTTCGCCACTACCCCGACACCGATGCCGCCCGGCTGTGCGTGATCCCGCGCGGCATCGAGCCCGCGGCGTTCCCGCGCGCGCCGCATCCGGACACCGACGCGCGCGCGTGGGCGGCGCGCCAGCATCCGGCGCTCGCGCCGGATCGCCCGCTGCTGCTGCTGCCCGGACGCGGCACGCGGCTGAAAGGGCACGCCGATGCGCTGCGCCTGCTGGCGGGACTGCACGAGGACGGCATCGACGCCGCGCTGTGGCTGCCCGGCGCGCGCGAGGCCGGGCGCGAGGCCTACATCGCCGAACTGGAGCGCGAAGCGGCCGCGCTCGGCATCGCCGAGGCGGTCGCCTTCACCGCACCGACCGACGCGATCGCGCGCGCCTACGCGGCCGCCGATCTCGTCCTGCAGCTCTCGCGCAAGCCGGAGGCGTTCGGCCGCACCGTGCTGGAGGCGCTGGCGGTCGGCCGTCCGGTGCTCGGCTGGGCGCACGGCGGCGTCGGCGATCTGCTGCGCGAACTGCAGCCGCAGGGCGCGGTGACGCCGTTCGACGCGCAGGCGCTGCGGGCCGCGGCGCACGCGTTGCTGCGCCATCCGCCCGCACCGCCGGCTACGATCCCCTACACCTTGCGCGCCATGCAGGAGGCCACGCTTGCCGTCTACGCCGAACTCGCAGACCGCCGCTGAGCCGCGCACGCCCGACGGCTGGCGCTGGGCGCCGTGGTGGGTGCTCGCGTTCGTCGCCCTGTGGCCGATGCCGGGCATCGCCGAGGGCGTGCTGGTGCTCGGCGCGCTGGCGGCGATCGCGCGCCTGCTCGCGGAGCGCTTCCGCGGCGGCTCGCAGCTGCTCAGCCACGAAGCCTGGGCGCTCACCAGCGTGCTGTTCTTCGCCTACTGGCTGCCGCAACTGGTATCGGCGTTCGATGCGGTGGACCGCTCGCGCGCGTTCCTCGAATCGGCGAAGGACCTGCGCTATCTGCCCTTCCTCTGGCTGGCGGCGGCGGCGGTGGCGAACCCGCACGGCCGGCGCGTCACCTTCGTCGGCCTTGCGACGATCGTCGCGGTGTGGACGGCCGACGCGCTCGCGCAGGCGGTGTCGGGCCACAGCCCGATGTTCTCGCTGCTGGATCAGGCCAAGCAGGCGATCAGCGACCGGCCGCTGTGCCCGCCCGACCAGATCCAGGACGGCGCGCGGCTGGGCGGCGTGCTCGGGCCGTGCAATCTCAAGCTCGGTCAGGTGCTGGCCAGCCTGTCGCCGTTCCTGCTGTACGTGGGCGGACGCCGGCTCGGCGGTCTGGGCTGGGTGCTCGCCGCCGGAGCGGTCGGTCTGGTCGTGCTGCTGACCGGCACGCGCGCGGCGTGGATCACGTTCGCGCTGGCGCTGCTGCTCTCCGGCTGGCGCGTGCTCGGATGGAAGAAGCTGCTGGGCGTGTTCGCGTTCGGCGCGCTGGCGCTGGCGCTGCTGTGCACGGTGTCGGCGCCGGTGCGCGAACGCGTGGGCCGCACGGTGGCGGGGCTCAGCGCCGAGCAGGCCGACGTCGACCGCGCGCTCGCCGGGCGCTCGCGGATCTGGTCGGCGGCGTGGTGCATGGCGCGCGAGCATCCGTTCAACGGTGTCGGCGCGCGCGGCTTCCGCAACGCGTTCGCCGCCTGCGACCCGCAGCCGGGCCAGCCGCCCGCGTGGGGCGAGGGCCCCGCGCTGCATGCGCACCAGATCGTGCTGGAGGTGTTGAGCGAGACCGGCGCGTTCGGGCTGCTGCTGTGGCTGGCCGGCGTCGCGCTGGCCTGGCGCGCCTGGCGTTACGCCACTCCGGCGGCGCGCGACCGCGCGCGTCCGGCGATGCTCGCGCTCGCGGTGACCGTGTTCCCGCTCAACACGCACCTGGCCTTCTACTCGACGTTCTGGGGCGGGCTGACGCTGATGCTGGCCGCGCTGTTCGCCGGCAGCCTGCTGGCGCGGGGCCGGGATTAGCGATCCGGGGTTCGGGGATCGGGTGGGCGGGACCTGCTCCCTATGTCCCTGCTCCCTGCTTCCTGCGGTAAGGCGAGCGCGCCCCGCCGGGGCGCCGCTTGAAGCGGCGGTGGATCCACAGGTACTGGCTCGGCGCCTCGCGCACCATCGCCTCGATCGCGGCGTTCACCCGTGCGCTGTCGGCCGTCGCGTCGTCGGACGGGAAGTCCGGCAGCGGCGGCGCGATCCGCAGCACGTAGCGGCCGCCCTCGCGGCGGTGGAAGAACGGCACCACCGCGCAGCCGGTCAGACGGGCGAACTGGTGGGTGGCGGTGATGGTCGCCGCCGGCACGCCGAAGAACGGCGCGAACACGGTGTCCTTGCCGCGCATGTCCTGGTCCGGCGCGTACCACAGCAGCCCGCCCTGCTTGAGATGGCGCAGCGCGGCGCGCACCTCGTCGTTGCCGAACATCGCCGCCGCATAGCGCAGGCGGCCGCGCTTGACCGCCCACTCCATCACCGGATTGCGGTAGCGGCGGTACATGCCGGCCAGCGGCACGTGGTCGCAGAGCAGGCGGCCGCAGGTCTCCAGCGTCATGAAATGGCCGGAGATCAGCAGCACGCCGCGACCCTGCGCACGCAGCGCGGTCAGATGCTCCAGGCCCTCGATGCGCGCCCGGCGCCGGATCGGCGTGATCGAGCCCCACCACGCCCGCGCGAACTCGAACAGGCCGATGCCGAAATCGCGGAAGCTCGCGCGCAGCAGCGCCTCGCGCTCGGCCTCGGTCATCGCGGGGAAGCACAGCCGCAGGTTGATCCGCGCGGCGCGCCGGCGAAGCGGCACCATCAGGCGCAGCACCCCGCCCAGCACGCCGCCCAGCGCGCGCTGCAACGGCCACGGCAGCCGCGCCGCGAGCGCCATCGCGGCCACCGCGACCCAGGTCGGCCAATGGCGCGGATGCCGCGGCGGTGCGCCGGCGCAAGTGGGGGAGGGCGAGCTCATCGGCGCGATTCTACGGAACCGGCGCGATGGGCCGATTCGTCGCGTTCCGCGCTAGCGGTAAAGCCGCTGGCACACGTCGCACCAGAACGCGCGCCGTTGCGCCCGTCCCAGCGCCCTGCGGTACTGCAGGCGCGCGCCGTCGCGCGGGCAGACGCTGCGCGTGTGCACCTGCCAGTGCTTCTTCAGCACGTAGGCCTTCTTCCAGGCGTAGAAGTCGAAGCTGTACTCGCGCGCCTGCGCGACCAGCTCGCCCAGCTTGCGCGCCGGCAGCGCGCCCACCGTGCTCTCCGGATGCACGCGGATCCGGAACAGCACCTCGTTCTTGATGATGTTGCCGACGCCCGCGAACACGTCCTGGTCCAGCAGCGCGTCGCAGACCAGCGCATCCGGCCGCGCGCGCAGCTTGCGGCGTGCGGCGGCCGGATCCCATTCGTCGGCCATCACGTCCGCGCTCCAGTCGTAGAGCGCGTCGGGGGCGTCGTCCAGGAAGCGCAGCGAGCAGGCGTAGAAGTCGATGCGGCCGTTGCGGAAGCGCAGCGCCAGCCGCGGCGTGGCGCCGCTGGGATCGTCGATCCGGTAGCGGCCCCACAGCATGAAATGCACGCGCAGCGCCTCGCTGCCGAAGTCCATCAGGAAATGCTTGCCCCAACTGCGCACGCCGCGCAGCGTGCGGCCCTTCAGCCGGGCGATGTCGAGCCGGCTGTTGCCCTCGACCTCCAGCACGCGCCGGCCGACGAAGCGCTCGGCCTCCTCGCGGAGAATGACGATCGAGGGGCCCTCCGGCATCGTCAGTCGGCGCGCACGCTCGCGTTCAACGCGGCGGCGAGCGCGGCGTCGCCGTTGACCAGATCCTGCCAGCGCAACTGCACGCCCTTGCGGTGACCCTTCTCGACCAGCTTCAGCCCGTCGGGGTCGATGGTCAGCGTGTAGGCGCGGTCGTCGATCGCGATCTCGCGCCGGATGGGCTTCTCCAGTTTGGTGGTCATGGCGTCCGTGGGTTGGGGGAAAACGGCGGAACGCTAGCCTGCGGCCGGGCCACGGGCCGTGAACGCCGCGTGCGCTGCGTCGCGCCGTGACAGCGCGCCGCGCGGGGCGTAGCGTGGCAGGCCCGCCAGGAGGGCCCACGATGAACGTCCGCTCGCACGCCACAGGCTCGCCGAACTGGTTCGAGCTCGGCACCCGGGACGCAGCCGCCGCAGAAGCGTTCTACACCGCGCTGTTCGGCTGGACGAGGGAGCATTCGCCGATGCCCGACGGCAGCCGCTACACCCTGTTCCGGCTCGACGACCGGGTGGTCGCCGCCTGTTACCCGCTCGGCGCCGAGGCCGCCGCGATGCCCTCGAACTGGGGCGTCTACTTCCGCGTGGAAGACTGCGATTACGCGGCCGGCGAGGTGCGCGCGCTCGGCGGCAGCGTCGTGGTCGAGCCGTTCGACGTCGACCCGCACGCGCGCGTGGCGGTGTGCGCCGACCCCGGCGGCGCGGTGTTCTCGCTCTACCAGCCCTACGACCATCCCGGCGTGGAGGCGGTGCGCGAGCGCAACGCGGTGTGCTGGGTGGAGCTCGCCACGCGCGACATCGAACGCGACGAGGCGTTCTACACCCGGCTGTTCGAATGGAGCATGCACAGCCACGACGCCTCGCCGGTGCCCTACCGCCTGTTCGGCAATGCCGACGGCACGCTCGGCGGCCTGATGCAGATGACGCCCGAGTGGGGCGAGATACCCGCGCACTGGTCGCTCTACGTGCAGGTGGAGGACGTCGACGCCGCGGTGGCGCGCGCGCAGACGCTGGGCGGGACGGTGTGCGTGCCGGCGTTCGACGCGCCGGGCGTGGGCCGCATCGCCCGCATCGACGATCCCGCCGGCGCCGGCTTCTACCTCATCGCGCTGGCGCAGGCCTGCTGAGGACGCGCGCCGAGCGTGGACGCGGCGGGCCCGCATGGGGCCCGCCGCAGATGGCGGTCAGAAGCGCGCGCCGATGCCCACGCCCACCACCACCGGGTCGAGCTCGGCTTCCGCCGCGTCGACGCCGTTCACCCGGACGTCGGTGGCGCCGGTGTGCAGGTAGCGCACGTCGGTGCGGGCGAACCAGGTCGGGGTGATGTTGAAGTCCACGCCGACCGTGGCCATCGGCCCCTTCGCGGTGTCGATGCCGATGCGGTTGCCCGCCAGCGGACCGCCCGCGCTCGCCTCCTCGTCCTTGAAGTTCATCTCGTAATAGCCCAGGCCGACGAACGGCCGCACGGTCCGCGCCGCATCGCCGAAGTGGTACTGCGCGCTCAGCGCGTACGGCTGCGCCTTCACGCTGGCCGCCTTGGCGCCGCCCAGTTCCACCCGATGGCCGAACGCATCGGCGCCCCAGGCTTCGACGGCGAAGTTGTCGTTGATGTGCCAGGTCGCACCGAGCGTAGGCGCGCCGTCGCCGCCGAAATCGGATTCGCTGCCGGCGATGCGGCCGGTGTCGCTTTTCGGCTCGCTCAGCGCGTAGCCGCCGGTCACGGAGAAGCGCTTGGCGGTGGGGGAGGCGGATTCGTCCTGCGCGAAGGCAGGCATGGCGGCCAGGGAAGCGAGCAGGGCCAGGGTCAAGGAACGGTTTCGCATGACAGCTCTCCTCAAATGTCGTTGTGGTCGCCTTGAGGAAGGCGGTGCCGGATGGCGCGACCGACCCTAGCCAAGCGCGCATGAACCGAATCCGGCGCGCACCATGCGCGAGCGCACGTGCGCTCAAAGCGGGTTCATCGACGTCGGCGGAGGGTGAGCGCGCGCCGATCCGGCCAACGCATGTCGCGCGCATACGTTTGCAGCGTTCCACCGGCGATTGGCGCGATCCGTCCCGCACGGACACAATAGGGGCTTCGCGCATCGCACTGCGGAGCCCCCATGGCAGAGCTGAAGGAAGCACGCGTCCCCGATATCGGCGATTTCGAGGGCGTGCCGGTCATCGAGCTGCTGGTCGCCGTCGGCGACACGGTCAAGGCCGATCAGGGCCTGGTCACGCTCGAATCCGACAAGGCGACGATGGAGGTGCCCGCGCCGTTCGACGGCATCGTGCGCGAGCTGCGGGTGAAGGTCGGCGACACCGTGTCCGAAGGGACGGTGGTGGCGCTGATCGAGGCCGCCGCGCCCGCGCCCGCGGCGCGCACGGCCGAACCGGCGCCGGCCGCGGCGAGCGCCGGCAGCGAGCCCGACACCCGGCTGGAGCCGGTCGCTCCGTCCACGCAACCCGACCGCCTCGCGCAGCGCGAGATCGCGCAGAGCCCGATCGCGCAGCTGGCCTCGAGCGCACCGCAGGGCGAGGGCGAGGTGCCGTCGCCGCGCACGCCGCCGGTGGCGTTCGGCGCCGAGGAACTGCTGCCTTCCAACGTGCCTTACGCCAGCCCCGCGGTGCGCCTGTTCGCGCGCGAGCTCGGCGTCGATCTCGCCCGCGTCCAGGGCAGCGCCCGCAACGGCCGCATCACCAAGGAGGACGTGCAGGCGTTCGTGAAGTCGGTGATGCAGGGCGGCGCGCCGGCGCCGCAGGCCGGCACGCCCGCGGGCGGCGGCCTGAATCTGCTGCCGTGGCCGAAGGTCGACTTCGCGAAGTTCGGCGAGATCGAAGTGCGCGAGCTGTCGCGCATCAAGAAGATTTCCGGCGCCAACCTCGCCCGCAACTGGGCGATGATCCCGCACGTCACCCAGCACGACGAGGCGGACATCACCGACCTCGAGGCGCTGCGCGTGCAGCTCAACAAGGAGCACGAGAAGGCCGGCATCAAGCTGACCATGCTCGCGTTCCTGATGAAGGCGTGCGTGGTCGCGCTGAAGAAGTATCCCGAGTTCAACGCCTCGCTCGATGGCAGCGGCGAGCACCTGGTGCTGAAGAAGTACTTCCATATCGGCTTCGCCGCCGACACGCCGAACGGGCTGGTGGTGCCGGTGGTGCGCGACGTCGACCGCAAGGGCGTGCTCGAACTGGCGAAGGAAACCGCGGAGCTCGCCGCCCGCGCCCGCGAGGGCAAGCTGACGCCGGCGGAGATGAGCGGCGGCTGCTTCTCGATCAGCTCGCTCGGCGGCATCGGCGGCACCGCGTTCACCCCGATCGTCAACGCGCCGGAAGTGGCCATCCTGGGCGTCTCGAAGTCGGCGATGAAGCCGGTGTGGGATGGCGCCCAGTTCGTGCCGCGGCTGATGCTGCCGCTGTCGTTGTCCTACGACCACCGCGTGATCGACGGCGCCGCCGCCGCGCGCTTCACCGCCTACCTCGGCCAGTTGCTCGCGGACATGCGCCGCGTGCTGCTGTAGGGCGGGTTCCGACCCGCCGCGCGCAATCCGCCGCGCGCACCCCGCCGCGTGCGCACCCTGCCGCGCGCGGTCGAACATGGCAATGGCGGGCCAAGGCCCGCCCGACAGGAATCCCGCAATGGCGACGATCGAAGTGAAGGTGCCCGACATCGGCGATTTCGAAGGCGTGCCGGTGATCGAATTGCTGGTCGCGCCCGGCGACGCCGTGCGCAAGGACCAGGGCCTGGTCACGCTGGAATCCGACAAGGCGACGATGGAGGTGCCGTCGTCGGTCGACGGCGTGGTCAAGGAGCTGAAGGTGAAGGTCGGCGATACGGTGTCCGAAGGCGCCGTGATCGCGATCGTCGAAGCGGCGGGCGCGGAAGCCGCTTCTTCTCCCTCTCCCTCATCGCGCGGGAAGGACCGGGGCGAGGGGGCGCCGTCGCCGGCCGCTTCCCCCTCGTCCCCGACGCGCGGAGGAGAGGGGCGCGGCGAGGGGGCGGCGCCGCAGGCCGCCGCGGCCAGCGGCCGCAAGGCCGACGTCGAATGCCGCATGCTGGTGCTCGGCGCCGGCCCCGGCGGCTACACCGCCGCGTTCCGCGCCGCCGACCTCGGCCTCGACACCGTGCTGGTCGAGCGTTACCCGACTCTCGGCGGCGTCTGCCTCAACGTCGGCTGCATTCCGTCGAAGGCGCTGCTGCACGCGGCGGCGGTGATCGACGAGGCGGCGCACGCGAAGGAGTACGGCATCGACTTCGGCGCGCCGAAGATCGCGCTCGATGCGCTGCGCGCGTACAAGGAGAAGGTGGTCGGCCAGCTCACCAAGGGCCTGGCCGGCATGGCCAAACAGCGCAAGGTGCGCGTGGTGCAGGGCAGCGGTCGCTTCGTCTCGCCGCACGAGCTGGAAGTGCAGGGCGAGGGCGGCACGCAACTGATCCGCTTCGAGCAGTGCATCATCGCCGCCGGTTCGCAGCCGGTGAAGCTGCCGGGCTTCCCGTGGGACGATCCGCGGGTGATGGATTCCACCGACGCGCTCGAACTGGCCGAGGTGCCGAAGAGGCTGCTGGTGGTCGGCGGCGGCATCATCGGCCTGGAAATGGCCACCGTGTACCGCGCGCTCGGCAGCGAAGTGACCGTGGTCGAACTCGCCGGGCAGTTGATGCCCGGCGCCGATGCGGACCTGGTCAAGCCGCTCGCCGACCGCCTGAAGAAGCAGGGCGTGGCGGTGCATCTGCAGACGAAAGTGGCCGAGGCCAGGCCACAGAAGAACGGCATCGCCTGCACGTTCGACGGCGCCAGTATTCCCGAGACGAAGCCGTTCGACCGCGTGCTGGTGGCGGTCGGCCGCGCGCCCAACGGCAACCGGATCGACGCGCACAAGGCCGGCGTCACCGTCACCGAGCGCGGCTTCATCCCGGTCGACCGCCAGATGCGCACCAACGTGCCGCACATCTTCGCGATCGGCGATCTGGTCGGCAATCCGATGCTGGCGCACAAGGCCACCCACGAGGGCAAGCTGGCGGCCGAAGTCGCCGCCGGCGAGAAGCGCGAGTGGATCGCGCGCGTGATTCCGTCGGTGGCCTACACCGATCCGGAAATCGCCTGGGTCGGCGTCACCGAAACCGAGGCGAAGGCGAAGGGCCTGAAGGTCGGCGTCGGCAAGTTCCCGTGGGCGGCGAGCGGCCGCGCGATCGGCCTCGGCCGCACCGAAGGCGTCACCAAGCTGGTGTTCGACGAGGCCTCCCATCGCGTGATCGGCGGCGGCATCGTCGGCCCGCACGCGGGCGAGCTGATCGCCGAGATCGCGCTGGCCATCGAGATGGGCGCCGAGGCGGCCGACATCGGCCACACCATCCATCCGCATCCCACCCTGAGCGAATCGGTGGCGATGGCGGCCGAGGTGTACGAAGGCACCATCACCGACCTCTACCTCCCGAAGAAGAGATAGCGATGCGCACCCTCGGCCTGCTCGGCGGCATGAGCTGGGAATCGACGATTTCCTACTACCGGCTCATCAACGAACGCGTGCGCGAGCGGCTGGGCGGGCTGCACTCGGCCAGGTTGCTGCTCTACAGCGTGGACTTCGCGGAGATCGAAGCGCTGCAGCACCAGGGGCGCTGGGACGAAGCCGGCGCGATGCTCGCCGACGCCGGGCGGCGCCTGGCCGCGGCCGGCGCGGACGCGCTCGTGATCTGCACCAACACGATGCACCTCGTCGCGCCGCAGGTGGAGGCCGCAAGCGGGCTGCCGCTGCTGCACATCGCCGATGCCACCGCGCGTCGCATCCGCGAGGCGGGGATCGTGCGCGTCGGCCTGCTCGGCACGCGCTTCACCATGGAACAGGCGTTCTACCGCGAGCGGCTGGAGCGCGCGGGGCTCACGGTGCGCGTGCCCGATGCCGACACGCGCGCCGAGGTGCACCGCGTGATCTACGAGGAGCTGTGCCGCGGCCGGATCGTCGAAGCCTCGCGCGAACGCTACCGCGCGATCATGGCCGCGCTCGCCGCCGAGGGTTGCGAGGGCATCATCCTCGGCTGCACCGAGATCGGCCTCTTGGTCGGCGACGACGATGCCGTCGTGCCGCTGTTCGACACCACCCGCATCCACGCCGAGGACAGCGCCGACTGGGCGCTCGCCACGGCTCCGGCGGCCGCCGCCGTCGCCTGAAAAGGCGAAGCCCCGGCCGGGACCGGGGCTTCGGAGTCCCCCGCCGCGTTGCCGTGACGAGGAGTGGCGTGCGGGGGCGTCCACCATCATGACCCGCGTGCCGGCGAAAGGTTCCGCGGCGGCGTGGCGCCGTCTGAACGCGTGAATCGCCGCATCCGCCCGTCAGGCCTCCAGCACGCGCGCGCGCCGTCGGCGCTCGAGGCGCTTCCACGCCTTCTCGTGCAGATGGAAGGCGACCGTGTTGCAGGCCGGCTCCACCAGCGCCAGCGCGCCGCCGACCCAGACGTTCCCCGTCAGCAGGTAGCCGACGCCGAACGCGACCAGGAAATGGATGCCGGCGAAGCTCAGGGTCTTGCGCATGGAACCCTCGCGAACAAACGAGAACGGTTCCCATCTTCGCCCCGTGCCGGGCGATGTCCAATCGTTTGTTCCTTCCGCGCCGATAGCCGGCGGCGATCGCGCCCCGGCCCGGCCGGTCTTCCGGCGGTTGCCGCAACCCACTGCGCGGGCTATACTTTTGCGGCTTCCCCGGGCGGTTTTCACGCCCACCTCCAGCCCGACGAGTTCCACGTGCACGATCCCCTGTCCACAGGTCGCCGCGTGGCGATTCGCGCGGTCGCCTGGCAGGCCGGAGCGGTCGCGGCGACGGCGCTGGTGTTCGTGGCCGCCGGTCCGCGGCAGGCGCTGGCCGCGGTGGTGGGCGGGATCGCGGTGATGCTGGGCTCGTGGCTGTCGGCCCGGCTCATGCTCGGAGGCGGCATCGGTCCGGCGGGTGCGGCGCTGGTGCGCTGGTTCGTCGGTCTGATCGCCAAATGGGCGCTGGTTTTCGCGGCGCTGGGTGTGGGCTTCGGCGTGTGGCGCCTGCCGCCCGTGCCGCTGCTGGTCGGCATCGTGGTCGCGCTCGGCGCGCAGGTGCTGGCCTCGCTGCAGCGGTCGCGCTGAGCCCCGCGCGGCCCGCAATCGACGAATTCAACCTTTTCCAGGATTGGGGATATGGCGAGCGAGGCGGAACTCACTCCCACCGGCTACATCCAGCATCACCTGCACAACCTGACCGTCCAGGTCGGCGAGGGCGGGTTCTGGACCCTGCACCTCGACACCCTGGTCATGTCGGTCGGCCTCGGCCTGCTGATGGTGGTGCTGTTCTGGCTGGCCACGCGCAAGCCGACCTCCGGCGTGCCGGGCAAGTGGCAGGCGTTCGTCGAGATCTGCCTCGAGTTCGTCGACCGCCAGGCGCGCGACACCTACCACGGCCCGAGCCGGCTGGTGACGCCGATCGCGATCACCCTGTTCTTCTGGATCCTCCTGATGAACCTCATCAAGATGATCCCGGCCGACTTCATCGCCAAGCCGCTCGAGCTGGCCGGCGTGCCGTACTTCAAGCCGGTGCCGACCGCCGACGTCAACGCCACGCTCGGCATGTCGATCAGCGTCTTCTTCCTGATGCTGTTCTTCTCGATCCGTTCGAAGGGCTTCGGCGGCTTCACCCACGAGTTCCTGACCGCGCCGTTCGGCAAGTGGATGATGCCGTTCAACCTGCTGCTCAACATCGTCGAATGGCTGAGCAAGCCGGTGTCGCTGGCGATGCGACTGTTCGGCAACATGTTCGGCGGCGAGATCGTGTTCCTGCTGATCTGGGTGCTGGGCGGCGCCGGCCTGCTCGGCGCGCTCGCCGGCGGCGTCTTCGGCCTCGGCTGGATGATCTTCCACCTGCTGGTGATCCCGCTGCAGGCCTTCATTTTCATGATGCTGTCGATCGTCTACCTGAGCCTGTCCGAAGAGGCGCACTGACGGCTCGTCCTGTTCCGCTTTCCCTTCCACCTTTCGCACTACCGCACCGGAGAAAACCATGGAAAACGTCCTGACCCAGCTCGCCCAAGTCGAAGCCTCGACCGCTCTGGCCATCGGCCTGATGATCGGTCTCGCGGCGCTGGGCGCCGGTATCGGTCTGGCCATCATGGCCGGCAAGTTCCTGGAGTCCTCGGCGCGTCAGCCGGAGCTGATTCCGGTGTTGCAGGTCCGCATGTTCATCACCGCCGGCCTGATCGACGCGGCGTTCATCATCACGGTCGCCGTGGCGCTGCTGCTCGCGTTCGCGAACCCGCTGTCGGGCCGTGTCACCACCGCCGCCGCTTCGGCGCCGGCCGCCGCCGCGCAGTAAGTCGCACGCCTCGCGCTGCGGACGGACCGTCCGCAGCGCGGTCGCTCCACGGGCGCCCACGCGCCTGGCCGTCCCCTCAGGCAGAGCGTTAGCCGATGAACATCAACCTCACCCTATTCGCCCAGGCGCTGGCCTTCGCCGGCCTGATCTGGCTGATCGCGACCAAGATCTGGCCGCCGCTGCTGCGCGCCATCGAGGAGCGCCAGCAGAAGATCGCCGAGGGCCTGGCTGCGGCCGACCGCAGCCAGAAGGATCTCGCCCAGGCGCAGGAGAAGGTCGACGCCGCGCTGCGCGAGGCGCGCGTCAAGGCCAACGAGATCATCGAGCAGGCCCACCAGCGCGCCAACCAGATCGTCGAACAGGCCAGGCAGGAAGCGATCGTCGAGGCCGAACGCCAGAAGGCGATCGCGCTCGCCGAGATCGACGCCGCCGCCAACCGCGCGCGCGAGGACCTGCGTCGCCAGGTCGCCGTGCTCGCCGTGGCCGGCGCCGAGAAGCTGATCCAGCGCGAGATCGACGCCAACGCCCACAAGGCGCTGCTCGACGAACTCGCCGCCCAGATCTGAGTGACGCCATGAGCCAGCCCGTCACCCTCGCCCGTCCGTACGCCCGCGCCGCTTTCGCGCTGGCGCGCGAGCAGGGCCGCGCCGCGGAGTGGTCGCGCGCGCTCGCCTTCGCGGCGCGCGTGGCGGAAGACCCGCAGGCGCAGGCGCTGCTCAAGCACCCGCAGCTTGCCGTCGCCGACGCGGTCGCGCTGGTCGCGCCGGACGGCGCCGACGAGTCGCTGCAGCGGTTCCTGGCGCTGCTGGCGGAGAACCGCCGGCTGGCGCTGCTGCCGGAGATCGCCGGGCTGTTCGAGCAGTTGCGTGCCGACGCCGAGCGCATCGTCAGGGCGCGCGTCACCGCCGCCACCGCGCTGCCGGGCGACACTCTGGAGTCGATCCGCGCCGCGCTGCGTCGCCGCTTCGGTCGCGAGATCGAACTGGAGACCGCGGTCGATCCGACGCTGATCGGCGGCGCGGTCATCGACGCCGGCGACGTCGTGATCGACGGCTCGCTGAAGGGCAAGCTGGCGCGCCTGCAGAACATGCTGGCCGCCTGACCGAATTCCATTGCCATTCCGGCCCGCGGGCCGGGCAGAAGGACATCCCATGTCTACCCAGCTCAACCCCTCCGAAATCAGCGAACTCATCAAGACCCGCATCGAGAAGGTCAAGCTGGCCGCCGAAGCGCGCAACGAAGGCACCGTGACCTCGGTGTCCGACGGCATCGTGCGCATCCACGGCCTGGCCGACGTGATGCAGGGCGAAATGGTCGAGCTGCCGAACCAGACCTACGCGCTGGCGCTGAACCTGGAGCGCGATTCGGTCGGCGCGGTGGTGCTGGGCGACTACGAGCACCTGCGCGAAGGCGACGTGGCGCGCACCACCGGCCGCATCCTCGAAGTGCCGGTGGGTCCGGAACTGCTCGGCCGCGTGGTCGACGCGCTCGGCCGTCCGATCGACGGCAAGGGTCCGATCGCCGCGCAGCTTCGCGCGCCGGTGGAGCGCGTCGCGCCGGGCGTGATCTGGCGCAAGTCGGTCGACCAGCCGGTGCAGACCGGCTACAAGTCGGTCGACTCGATGATCCCGATCGGCCGCGGCCAGCGCGAGCTGATCATCGGCGACCGCCAGACCGGCAAGACCGCGCTGGCGATCGACACGATCATCAACCAGAAGGGCACCGGCATTAAGTGCATCTACGTGGCGATCGGCCAGAAGGCCTCGACCGTCGCCAACGTGGTGCGCCGCCTGGAGGAGAACGGCGCGATGGGCCACACCATCGTGGTCGCCGCCACCGCCTCGGAATCGGCCGCGATGCAGTACATCGCCGCCTACGCCGGCTGCACCATGGGCGAGTACTTCATGGACCGCGGCCAGGACGCGCTGATCATCTACGACGACCTGTCCAAGCACGCGGTCGCCTACCGTCAGATCTCGCTGCTGCTGCGCCGTCCGCCGGGCCGCGAGGCGTATCCGGGCGACGTGTTCTACCTGCACTCGCGCCTGCTGGAGCGCGCCGCGCGCGTCTCGGCCGAGTATGTCGAGCAGTTCACCCGCGGCGAGGTCAAGGGCCAGACCGGCTCGCTGACCGCGCTGCCGATCATCGAGACCCAGGCCGGCGACGTGTCCGCGTTCGTGCCGACCAACGTCATCTCGATCACCGACGGCCAGATCTTCCTCGAGACCGACCTGTTCAACGCCGGCATCCGTCCGGCGGTGAACGCCGGCATCTCGGTCTCGCGCGTCGGTGGCGCGGCGCAGACGAAGATCATCAAGAAGCTGTCCGGCGGCATCCGCATCGCGCTGGCGCAGTACCGCGAGCTCGCCGCGTTCGCCCAGTTCGCCTCCGACCTCGACGAGGCGACCCGCAAGCAGCTCGAGCGCGGCCAGCGCGTCACCGAGCTGATGAAGCAGAAGCAGTACGCGCCGCTGCCGATCGCGCTGCAGGCGCTGTCGATCTACGCCGTGAACGAGGGCTACCTCGACGACGTGCCGGTGAGCAAGATCGGCGCGTTCGAGGCCGGCCTGCACGCGCATTTCGTCAACACCGAGTCGGCGCTGGCGGACCGCATCAACCAGACCGGCGCCTGGGACGACGCCATCGAGGCCACGTTCAAGAAGACGATCGAGGACTTCAAGCGTACCGGGACGTGGTGAGGCCGGGAATCGGAAATCGGGAATAGGGAATCGCAGGAGCGAGAGCGGGACGGCGACGCCGATTCCCGATTCTCGATTCCCGATTCCCGCGAGCGAAGCGAGCAGACATGGCAGGCGGACGCGAAATCAAGTCGAAGATCAAGAGCGTGCAGAACACCCGCAAGGTGACGCGCGCGCTGGAGATGGTCTCGGCCTCCAAGATCCGCAAGGCGCAGGATCGGATGAAGGCGTCGCGCCCGTACGCGCGCGTCATGCGGCAGGTGATCGGGCACCTCGCGCAGGCGAGCACCGACTACCGCCATCCGTTCATGGTCGAGCGGCCGGTCAAGCGCGTCGGCTATGTGATCGTTTCGTCCGACCGCGGCCTGGCCGGTGGCCTCAACAACAATCTGTTCCGTCGCCTGCTGGCCGAGTTCCGCAGCTGGCACGAGCAGGGCGTCGAGATCGACGTGGTGACCATCGGCCAGAAGGCGTCGGTGTTTTTCCGCCGACTCAAGGTCAACATGCTGGCCTCGGTGACGCACCTCGGCGACGTGCCGCGGCTGGAGCAACTGGTCGGCGTGATCAAGGTGATGCTGGACGCCTACACCGGCGGTCAGGTCGACCGCGTGTACGTCTGCTACAACCACTTCGTCAACACGATGACGCAGAAGCCGACGATGGACCAGCTCGTGCCGCTGCCCGCGTCGGACGCGCCGGTCGCCAAGCACGACTGGGACTACATCTACGAGCCCGACGCCGCGACCGTGCTGGAGCACGTGCTGACGCGCTACATCGAGGCGCAGGTGTACCAGGCGGTGATCGAGAACGTCGCCTCCGAGCACGCCGCCCGCATGGTGGCGATGAAGGCGGCCAGCGACAACGCGACCAAGCTGATCGGCACGCTGAGCCTGATGTACAACAAGGCCCGGCAGGCGGCGATCACGCAGGAAATCTCCGAGATCGTCGGCGGCGCTGCCGCGGTCTGACCCATTCCGGCGGACGTCGCGACGGCCGCCACCGATTTAGAGCTACGAGGAAACAACGATGAGCCAAGGCAAGATCGTCCAGATCATCGGTGCCGTCGTCGACGTGGAGTTCCCGCGCGAGCAGGTGCCGAAGGTGTACGACGCGCTGAAGGTCGAGAACACCGCCATCACGCTGGAAGTGCAGCAGCAGCTCGGCGACGGCGTCGTGCGCACGATCGCGCTCGGCTCGACCGACGGCCTGAAGCGCAACCTGACCGTCACCAACACCGGCCGCGCGATCGCGGTGCCGGTGGGCGCCGGCACGCTCGGCCGCATCATGGACGTGCTCGGCAACCCGATCGACGAGGCCGGCCCGATCCAGGCCAGCGAGCACTGGGAAATCCACCGCGCCGCGCCGAGCTACGAGGACCAGTCCTCGGCCACCGACCTGCTCGAGACCGGCATCAAGGTGATCGACCTGATGTGCCCGTTCGCCAAGGGCGGCAAGGTCGGCCTGTTCGGCGGCGCCGGCGTCGGCAAGACCGTCAACATGATGGAGCTGATCAACAACATCGCCAAGGCGCACTCGGGCCTGTCGGTGTTCGCCGGCGTGGGCGAGCGTACCCGCGAGGGCAACGACTTCTACCACGAGATGAAGGACTCCAACGTCCTCGACAAGGTGGCGATGGTCTACGGCCAGATGAACGAGCCGCCGGGCAACCGCCTGCGCGTGGCGCTGACCGGCCTGACGATGGCCGAGTACTTCCGCGACGAGCGCGACGCGAAGACCGGCAAGGGCCGCGACGTGCTGCTGTTCATCGACAACATCTACCGCTACACGCTGGCCGGCACCGAAGTGTCGGCGCTGCTGGGCCGCATGCCGTCGGCGGTGGGTTACCAGCCGACGCTGGCCGAGGAGATGGGCGTGCTGCAGGAGCGCATCACCTCGACCAAGACCGGCTCGATCACCTCGATCCAGGCGGTGTACGTGCCGGCCGACGACCTGACCGACCCGTCGCCGGCGACCACCTTCGCCCACCTCGATGCCACCGTGGTGCTGTCGCGCCAGATCGCCTCGCTCGGCATCTATCCGGCGGTGGACCCGCTGGATTCGACCTCGCGCCAGCTCGACCCGAACGTGATCGGCGTGGAGCACTACGAGACCGCGCGCCGCGTGCAGGCCACCCTGCAGCGCTACAAGGAGCTGAAGGACATCATCGCGATCCTCGGCATGGACGAGCTGTCCGAAGAGGACAAGATGGCGGTCTACCGCGCGCGCAAGATCGAGCGCTTCTTCAGCCAGCCGTTCCACGTGGCGGAAGTGTTCACCGGCGCGCCCGGCAAGTACGTGCCGCTGAAGGAGACCATCCGCGGCTTCAAGATGATCGTCGACGGCGAGTGCGACCACCTGCCGGAGCAGGCGTTCTACATGGTCGGCGGCATCGACGAGGTGTTCGAGAAGGCCAAGAAGCTGGGCGTGGCGGCCTGAGGCCGGGAATCGGGAATCGACCCACGGGAATCGTGAGAGGCAGGCATCGGCGTTCGCGGCGCGTAGTCGCTCCGGACGATTCCCGATTCCCCATTCCTGATTCCCGCGTGTAGCGAGGCAGACATGGCAACCACATTCCGCTGCGACATCGTCAGCGCCGAGAGCGAGATCTTCCACGGCGAGGCCGAGTTCCTGGTCGCGACCGGGGAGATGGGCGAGCTCGGCATCACGCCGCGCCACGCGCCGCTGATCACCCGGCTCAAGCCCGGCAAGGTGGTGGTGACGCTGCCGGGCGGCGAGCAGATCGACATCGCCATCTCCGGCGGCATCCTCGAGGTGCAGCCGCAGGTGGTGACGGTGCTCGCCGACACCGCGATCCGCGCCACCGACATCGACGAGGCCGCCGTGCGCGCCGCCAAGGAAGAGGCCGAGCGCATCCTGGCCGGTCGCGGCGAGGCGATGAGCATCCAGGAGGCCCAGCGCCGGCTGGCCGAAGTGCAGGCGCAGCTTGCGGCGCTGGAGCGCCTGCGCCGCAACATCAAGCACTGAGGGTGCTGGATTCCGGGCGGCGGATCCGGAATCCGGATCTTCGCAACGGCAAAGGGCGACGGTCTCCGTCGCCCTTCTCGCTTCTGGAACGCGTGAGACGTCGCCGCGTCGTTCAACCTCGACCCCTGATCCCTGATCCGGACTCCCGACTCCCGATTCCCGATTCCCGATTCCCCACCCAAACCTCACCGCCGATAGACCCAATGCCGTGAGAGCAGGAAGCCGACGCCGCCGAGGAACAGCTCCACGGCCGGTTTCGCAAGCCACGTCCAGTGCAGGCCGACCACGTCCTCGAGCGCGCCGATCGCCCACGTGCTCACGACCGTGGTGGTGAGCCACAGCAGCACGAAGCGGGCGAGCTGGCGGCGGCCGATCGCGGTGTCGTCGCCGGCGAAGGTGATGCGGCCATTGAGCCAGAAGCCCAGCAGCGCGCCGCTCACGCGGCCGGCGACGTTCGCCGCCTCGACCCATAGACCGGCGTTGCTGAGCGCCACCATCGCCGCCCAGTCCAGCAGCCATTGCAGGATGCCGATCAGCAGGTAATGCCGGCCCTGGCGGGTGAGGCTCACGGCGCGCGCTCCCGGCGGAGAACGAGGCGCGGCGCGGCGCGGCGGGGATGCCAGCAGGTCATGCGCGCGATGCTAGCAAAGGCGCGGTGTGCGGCCGGCGTCGGCGTCCACCCGGCGCTGAGCGGCATCGACTAAGCTTCGCGCCTTGGTCGGTCCGATGGAGTTCTCATGAGCGTTCCTCTGCACGTGGTGATCCTCGCCGCAGGCGAAGGCAAGCGGATGAAATCCGCGCTGCCGAAGGTGCTGCAGCCGGTGGCGGGCCGACCGATGCTCGCGCACGTGATCGCGACCGCCCGCCAGCTTGCGCCGGCGGCGATCCATGTCGTCTACGGCCACGGCGGCGAGCAGGTGCGCGCGGCGTTCGCGGATCAACCGGACCTGCTGTGGGTCGAACAGGCCGAGCGCCTCGGGACCGGGCATGCGGTGCAGCAGGCGGTGCCCGCGGTTCCGGACCACGCGCGCGTGCTGGTGCTGTACGGGGACGTTCCGCTGATCACCGCCGAGACCCTGCGTCGCCTGCTCGACGTCGAGGCGCCGCTGGCGGTGCTGGTCGCCGAACTGGAGAACCCGGCGGGCTACGGCCGCATCGTGCGCGACGCCGAGGGGCGTGTCGCACGCATCGTCGAGGAGAAGGACGCGGACGAAGCCGAGCGCGCGATTCGCGCGGTCAACACCGGCATCGTCGCCGCCGATGCGGGCGCGCTCGCCGTCTGGCTGCGCGAGCTGCGCAACGACAACGCGCAGGGCGAGTACTACCTCACCGACGTGTTCGCGCTCGCCGCCGCGGAGTACCGTCCGGCGGAAATCGTGCTGGTGCACGATCCGCTGGAAGTCGAGGGCGCGAACGACCGCTGGCAGCTCGCGCAGCTCGAGCGCGCCTACCAGCGTCGCGCGGCGCGCGCGGTGTGCCTGCAGGGCGCACGGCTGGCGGATCCGTCGCGGTTCGATCTGCGCGGCGAGCTGATCGTCGGCCACGACGTCGAGATCGACGTCGACGTCGTGATCGAAGGCCGCGTCGAACTCGGCGACGGCGTGCGCATCGGCCCGTTCTGCCGGCTGAAGGACGTGCGTCTCGGTGCCGGCACCGAAGTGCGCGCGCATTGCGACCTCGAAGGCGCGGTGGTCGAGGGCGCCGCGCAGATCGGGCCGTTCGCGCGACTGCGTCCCGGCACCGTGCTCGCCGACGGCGTGCACATCGGCAACTTCGTCGAAACCAAGAACGCCAAGCTCGGCACCGGCAGCAAGGCCAACCACCTGACGTACCTGGGCGATGCGGTGGTCGGCGCCGGCGTCAACGTCGGTGCCGGCACCATCACCTGCAACTACGACGGCGCCAACAAGCACGTCACCACGATCGAGGACGGCGCATTCATCGGATCGAACACATCGCTGGTGGCGCCGGTCCGGGTCGGCCGCGACGCCACGATCGGCGCCGGATCGGTGATCACCCGCGAGGCGCCCGCCGGCAAGCTTTCGCTGGCGCGCGGCCGGCAGACGGTGATCGAGGGTTGGGAGCGGCCGAAGAAGAAGCCGCGGTAGCGCCGTTTCGGCCGCAATCGGGCGTCGGCCGCTTCGTGCGTCGCGGTTCGTCGGTGGCGTTCGGTTCGCGGTGCTCCTGCAGGTCGTCGTCAGGGTGATTGAGCGCCGGTGCACAAAGAGGGCCCCGGCATGCGCCGGGGCGACGGCATGCGGTCATCGCGTACGCTCTTCCCGATTCCCGATTCCCGATTCCCGATTCCCGATTCCCGATTCCCGATTCCCGATTCCCGTCAATCCGGCAACACCAGCGTCACGCACAACCCGCCGCCGGCGCGGTTGAGCAGGGCGATGCGGCCGCCGTGGGCTTCGGTGATCTCGCGCGCGAGCGCCAGCCCCAGGCCGGTGCCGTGGCGCTTGGTCGAGTAGAACGGCAGCAGCGCGTTGGCGAGCACGGCGTCGTTCATGCCGCTGCCGCGATCGAGCACGTCGATGCGCCACGCGTCGCCGCCGCGGCGCAACGCCAGCACGACGTCCTCCGGCGGCGAGCCCGATTCGTGCGCGTTCTTGAGCAGATTGATGAGGCACTGTTCGACCTGCGCGACGTCGAAGCGCGCCAGGCCCTCGGCGGGGCCCTCGTAACGGAACGGCACCTGTTCGCGCAACTGCGCGATGAATTGCGGCCACTCGACCGCCTCGCGGCGCGGCGCCGGCAGCTTGGCGAAGCGCGCGTAATCGCGGATGAAGCCTTCCAGGTGCCGGGCGCGCTCCTCGATGGTCGCCAGCGCGGTCGGCAGCCGTTCGAGCTGCCCGCGCCGCAGCAGTTCGCTGCCGGAATGCGCGAGCGAGGCGATCGGCGCCAGCGAGTTGTTGAGCTCGTGCGAGATGACCCGGATCACCTTCTTCCACGTCTGCACCTCCTGCCGGCGCAGCTCGGCGGTGAGCTGGCGCAGCAGGATCAGCTCGTGGCGGCGTCCGTTGAGGCGGAAACGCCGTCGCAGCAGGTGAAAGATCTCCTCCTGGTCCGCTTCGCCGACGGTGAAGATGCCGTCGCCGCGTTCGAACGCCTCGCGCACCGGCTCGGGCATGCCCTCGAGCAGGGCGGCGAACGCATGGCCCTCGAGCCGCCGCCCGTCGCCGAGCAGCTTGCGCGCGGCGACGTTGGCGTACACCACCCGCTCGCCCGGATCGATCAGCACCATCGCCACCGGCGTGTTCTGCACCATCGTGTCGAGCAGAAGCTCGCGCTGCATCAGCGCGAGCCGCTGTTCGCGCAGGGCGTCGCCGAGCGCGTTGTGCGCGGCGACCAGCTCGCCGAGCTCGCCGCCGCCGGCCCACGACAGGCCGAAGCTGAAGTCGCCGTCGCGGTAGCTCGCCACGGTGCCGGCGAGCGCGCGGAACAGCGAGCGCATCGGCGCCAGCACGCGGTAGACGTGGTAGACCAGACCGGGCGCCACGATCAGGATCGCGAGCAGCACGGCCGCCCAGTCCTGCAGCCAGTGCGCGAGCGCGACCGCCAGCAGCGCCGCGAGCGCGGCGTGCAGCAGGGCGATGGCGCCGAACGTCAGACCGAGCGGGAGCCGCTGCCGGAGGCGCATCAGTCGCGGCGGATGCCGAGCCGGTCGAGGCGGCGGTAGAGCGCCTGGCGCGACATGCCCAGTTCGCTCGCGGCCTGCGCGAGCACCCCGCCGCTGCGCGCGAGCGCGGCTTCGATGGTCGCGCGGTCGGGTTCGTGTTCCGGTGCGCCGTGCGGCGCGGCCGCACGCGCCGCCGGCAGGCCGAGATCGCCCGCGCGGATGGTCTCCTCGCGCGCGAGCAGCGCGGCGCGCTGGACCGTGTTGCGCAGCTCGCGCACGTTGCCGGGCCAGGCGTGCGCGAGCAACGCGCGCTCGGCGTCGTCGCCGAAGCTGCGGCCCGGCGGCAGGAAGCGGCGCGCCAGCGGCAGGATGTCGTCCGGACGTTGCGCCAGCGGCGGCACGTGCACTTCCACCGCGTTGAGCCGGTAGAACAGATCCTCGCGGAACTGCCCCTGCGCGATCATCGCGCGCAGGTCGGCGTTGGTCGCGCTCAGCACGCGCACCTTGACCGTGCGCTCGCGGTTGCTGCCGAGGCGCTGGAAGCGGCCCGTCTCCAGCACGCGCAGCAGCTTGATCTGTCCGGCCAGCGGCAGCGTGCCGATCTCGTCGAGGAACAGCGTGCCGCCGTCGGCCGCTTCGAACTTGCCTTCGCGCGCGCGGGTGGCGCCGGTGTAGGCACCGGCCTCGGCGCCGAACAGCTCGGCCTCGATCAGCTCGCCCGGCAGGGCGCCGCAGTTGACGGCCACGAACGGGCCCTGCCTGACCTGCGAGTTGGCGTGGATGACTTCGGCGAACTTCTCCTTGCCGACCCCGTTGGGCCCGGTGATCAGCACCGGCAGGTCCGAACGCGCCACCTGGCAGGCGAGCGTCAATGCCGCCTCGGTGCCGGGGTCGGCGTACACCAGGTCGCGCAGATCGAAGCCGTCCAGTGCGCGGCGCCGGCGTGCCTGCCCCGCGCGGTGCCGCGCGAGCTGCGCCCGCGTCTGCGCCAGCTCGAGCAGGTTGTTGACCGTCGCCATCAGTTTGCGGTCGTCCCACGGCTTGGCGAGGTAGTCGGCCGCGCCGGCCTTCACCAGCTCCACCGCCGACTCCAGATGCGTCCATGCCGTGAGCAGGATGACCGGCAGATCCGGATGGCGCGCGCGGATGGCCTGGAACAGCGCCTCGCCCTCCGCGCCGGAGGTGGTGTCGGCGCGGAAGTTCATGTCCTGCACCACCAGGTCCACCGCTTCGCGCTCCAGCAGCGCGAGCCCCTGCTCCGGCGTCGTCGCCGCCCGGGTGTCGATGTCGTGCAGCGAGAACAGCGTCTCCAGCGCGGTGGCGACGGCGGGGTTGTCGTCGATGACGAGGACGGTGGGCATCGGGCCGGTCGGGTGGATTCGCGATTGGGACGCGGGATCGGGAACCAGGAAGTCGGGATCGGAGCGGCTGGCGGGGAGGGCAGGCGCCAAGAGTACGGCCTTTTCCCATCCCCAATCCCGGATCCCCGATCCCTCACCCTGGCGCTAGACGCTGCGCGTCGCCACCGCCGGTGGTACCGCCGCCGCGCGCAATGCCGGTCCCAGCACCGAGATCTGGCCCAGCGCCCACAGCGCCAGCGCGCCGATCGGCAGGTACGCCAGCGGCAGGCGCGGCAGTTCGTAGCGCTCCATCAGCAACTGGTTGATGGCGAACGCGGCGAACATGCCGAGCGCGATGCCGACCGTGGCAAGCACGAAGTTCTCGGTCTGGAAGTAGCGCAGCACCTGGCGGCGGGTCGCCCCGAGCGCGCGCCGCACGCCG
Source organism: Vulcaniibacterium thermophilum (assembly GCF_007923255.1). Lineage (GTDB taxonomy): Bacteria > Pseudomonadota > Gammaproteobacteria > Xanthomonadales > Xanthomonadaceae > Lysobacter_F > Lysobacter_F thermophilum. The sequence goes on from NZ_VOHJ01000011.1 coordinate 72,075, forward strand.
ATCTGCTTGGTGCGCTGCTGCACCCAGAAGCTGGCCAGACCGACGATGCCGAGCGCGGTGACGACCAGCAGCGCCACGCACACCGCCACCAGCAGCCACGCCATCGAGCGGTCCTGCCGGTAGTAGCGTTCGACCATCTCGGTGAACGTGCCTTCGTCGTTGATGATGCGCATGGTGTTGTTGCGCTCGAGCACGTCCACCGCCGCCTTCAGCACTTCGGCGCGGCGGTCGGGCGTGGTGCGCAGCACGAAGCGGCCGAACACCGGGCGGATCGGCAGCACGATGCTGTACTGATGCTCGTGCGGACCGCCGTTGTCGTTCGGGCGGATCAGGTTCTCCAGCACGCCGATCACGCGGATCGGCTTCTCGCCCCACACGTACACGGATTTGCCGATCGGGTTCTCGCCGGGCCAGAGCTGCTCGGCCACCGCGCGCGTCATCAGCAGTCCCGGCAACGCCACGTCGGCACCGGGCGCGTCGATCACGCCCCAGTCGACATACTCGTCCGCGGTGAAGTCGCGCCCTGCGACGATGCGCAGGCCGAACGTCTCGACGAGCTGCTCGTCGCCCATGTAGATCGCCGCGTTGAGGTTGGGCGCCGGCTGATCTTCCTGCAGGCTCACCGAACTGTTCCACGACGAGCTGTCGAACGGCAGGTGGTTGGTCGAGGTCGCGGCGATCACGCCGGGGATCTGCCGCAGCGCGGCGACGTCGGCCTTGTGGCGGGCGTCGGCGTCGGCGCGGCTGGCGCCGACCACGCTCGCGTTGACGCGGACGATCTCCTCGTTGGCAAGGCCGGTGGGACGGTCCGTGCGCTCCATGCGCTGCGAGATGAGGAACAGCGCGTTGCAGATGATCGCGCACGACAGCGCGATCTCGAGCACGATCAGCATCGCGGCGGTCTTGTGCCGGCGCAGCGTGGACAGGATCGGACGGATTTCCATGACGGGCCTCACTGCGACTTGAGCTGGATGGCGGGCGCGACCTGGCAGGCGCGCCAGGCGGGCAGAAGGCCCGCGAGCAGGCTGGCGACGATCGCAAGCACGATCGTGGTCGCCAGCATGGCCGGGTCGAGATGGGCGAACTGCGCGTAGTCGGTGGGCTGCTGGCGCACCGCCCACAGCCCGAGCATCGCAAGGCCGAGTCCGAGCACGCCGCCGGCGAGGCCGACCGTGCCGGCCTCCACCAGCGCCTGTGCGAAGATCGCGCGCCGCGAGGCGCCGAGCGCGCGCCGCACGCCGATCTCGCTGCCGCGCCGCATGAACTTCGCCAGCAGCAGCCCGACGGTGTTGACCAGGCACACCAGCAGGAAGCCGAACGCCAGGTACATCTGCAGCCGCACGTCGCGCGGCACGACCCGCTGGTCGTCCAGCCACTCCATCACGCTGTGCAGGCGGACGTTCGTCGGCCGCTCGAAACGCCCGGCCGCGCGTTGCTGTTCCGAATAGTTGCGCAGGTACTCGCGGTAGGCCGCGACCTTCTCCGGCGTGCCGAGCTCGACCCAGTACTGCAGCCAGGTGCAGGGCGCGTTGAGGCCGTAGCTGCCTTCCGGATCGGTGCTGCCGCTGTCGTCGTCCCAGCAGTTCATGTTGCCTTCGGTTCCGAATTCCAGCTCGCGCGCGGTCCAGAACGGCACGAACACGTCCTCGTAGGCGCCGTAGCGCTGGTTGGTGACGTCGTAGAAGCGCGGCGTCGGCCGCCAGGTGTCGATCACGCCGATGATGCGCAGCTCGGCCTGCTCCACGCGCAGCGTGCGGCCGACGCTGTTGGCGCCCTCGAACAGGCGATCGTTCAGCGCCCTGGAGATCACCGCCACGCGCGCGCGGCCGCGATCGTCCTCCGCGGTCCAGCCGCGGCCGTAGAGGAACGGCACGTCGAACATCGCGAAGAAGTCGGCCGAGGTGTAGCGCGCGCCGGTGTTGAACGGGTCGAGGCCTTCGCGCGCGGGCACCACGGCGACGGAGCCGCCGGTCATCACCGCCTGCCGGTCGCCGCGCTTCTCGCGCAGCAGCGCCTCGGCGTCGTAGCGGCTCATCTGCTGCTCGGGATCCTCGCCCGGTTCGTAGCCGCTCATCGAGCGCGGATCCATCCGCGGGTAGAACAGGACATCGCTCTTGTGCGGGATCGGGTCGCCCGCAAGCACGTAGAACACCGTCAGCGTGGTCATCGAGGCGCCGATGCCGAGCGCGATGGCCAGCACCATCAGCGCGGTCAGCACGCGATTGCGCCGGAAGCTGCGCAAGGCGAGGTTGAAGTAGTAGCCGAACATGGGAAGGCTCCGTGACGCGGGTCTGCGGCCCGCCGTGGCGTGACGTGGAGACGGGCGGCGCGCCTTACGGCGAGGCGGCCGGGGCGCCCGCCATCTCGCGCGCGCGCAGCAGGCTGCGTTCGACCGAGATGTCGCTGGCCATGCCGTCGACGATGTGCACGTTGCGCTGCGCGCGGGCGGCGAGTTCGGGATCGTGGGTGACCATGACGATGGTGGTGCCGGCGGCGTTGATCTCCTCGAGCAGCTCCATCACCCCGCGCGCCATCTGCGAGTCGAGGTTGCCGGTGGGCTCGTCGGCGAGCAGCAGGCGCGGGCTGCCGGCGAGCGCGCGGGCGATCGCCGCGCGCTGCTGCTGTCCGCCCGACAGTTCGGTCGGGTAGTGCTTCATGCGCGAGCCCAGGCCGACCTTGGTGAGCGCTTCCTCGATGCGTTGCCTGCGCTCGGCCGCGCTCATGCCGCGATAGCGCAGCGGCACGTCGACGTTGTCGAACAGGTTGAGGTCGGGGATCAGGTTGAAGCTCTGGAAGATGAAGCCGATCTTGCGGTTGCGCAGCCTCGAGCGCGCATCGTCGCCCAGCTTGCTGACGTCCTCGCCATCGAGCAGGTAGGTGCCGCTGGTGAAGTCCTCCAGCAGGCCGGCGATGTTGAGGAAGGTGGTCTTGCCGGAGCCCGACGGGCCGGTGACGGCGACGAACTCGCCCTCGCGCACGTGCAGATCCAGCGAGCGCAGCGCGTGCGTCTCGACGAGGGCGGTGCGGTAGACCTTGGTGACGGCTTGCATGTGCAGCATGGCGGGCTCCGGTGGGATGCGGAAGGGGCGGGCGTCAGCCCTGGATGCGGAACAGAAGCGCGGCGGCGGTCCGCGGCGCGTAGGCGTTGCGCCACCCGCGGCGCGGCGCGGCGTCGCGCGCGGCCGGGGCCGGCGATGCGGCATCGAAGCGCAGCAACGGGTGCAGGCGCAGCGGTACCGCGTCCGCGAGATCCTGCGCGGTCCAGCGCAGGTCGAACGGGAACACGGCCGGAACGACATCGCCGTGCGGCGTGGACGGGACGACGTGGGAGACCATGACTCACTCTCCGGTAATGCGGACGGTGTCCGCGTTGGCGAACTGGTCGGTGCCGGAAACCACGACGCGGTCCCCGGGTTGCAGCCCTTCGAGGATCTCCACCGCATCCAGACTTGCGGCGCCGACGCGGATCGGGCGGCGCACGGCGGTGCGTCCCTCGACGACGTAGGCGTAGCGGCCGCCGCCCTGTTCGAGGAAGGCGCCGCGCTCGACCTTGAGCACGTTGCGGCGGGTGTCGAGCAGGATGCGGGCGGACAGGCGCTGGTTCTGGCGCAGCCCCTTCGGCGTGCCGCCGACGAAGCGCAAGCGGCCGGTGACCTCGCCGTTGACGACTTCCGGCGATACCGCCGACACCTTCGCGTCGAACGTGCCGGCGGCGCCGCGCAGTTGCGCCGGCATGCCGATCGCCAGATCGCGCGCGAAGCTCTCGGGGACGGTGATCTCGACCTCGAACTCGGTCAGATCGACCACGCTCAGCACCGGTGCGTTGGCGGCGACGTTCTGCCGTTGCTGCACCATCACCTGGCCGACCTGGCCGTCGAACGGCGCGCGCAGCGTGAGCGCGTCGACCTGGCGCTGCAGCTCGGCCACCACCGCGCGCTGGCGGTCGGCCAGCAGACGCTTGTTGCGCAGATCGAGACCGGCGCCGCGATCCTGCAGCCGGTGGCCCTGGCGCGCCTGCGCCAGCGCGAGCTGCGCCTTCTTGAGCGCGTCCTGCGCGCGGGCGACGTCGATCTGCGCCACCGCCCCGCCTTCGAACGCGCGCCGGTTGCGTTCCAGATCGCGCTCGGCGGCGATGCGATCGATTTCCGCCTGGTCGAGCAGCTTGCGCGCCTCGGCGCGGGTCATCTGCGCATCGAGCGCGGCCCGGTTCGCCTCGGCTTCCAGACTGGCCAGCGTGGCCTGCTCCTGCGCCAGCGCGCTGCGCAGCTCGGGGCTGTCGATTTCGGCCAGCGGCTGGCCCCGCCTGACCGCATCGCCGGCCACCACCTTCAGCGTCACCGTGCCGCCGGCGATCGCGTAGAGCGTGGGACTGTTGGCGGCGATCACGCGACCCTCGGCGCTGATGTCGCGCACCAGATCGCCGCGGGTCACTTCGGCGATGCGCAGGCGCGAGGCGTCGAAGCTGCGCGCGCCGGCGTTCCAGCCGCCGAGAAGCCAGACGACGCCCGCCACGGCCACGGCGGCGATCGCGCCGCCGATCAGCCAGGTCGGGCGCCGGCGGGAAGGGACGGCGGAGCCGGCGATCGGGCGGTCCTGCGCGGAGGTGTCACGGATGCTCATGGGCGGCGGTGCGTAGGAAGATTTGCCGCTGTCCCAAGCAGGTTGCGTGCCAGCATCCAAGTGATTGAACGCAAAGGGCTTTGCCCCGGGCGGCCGCTGTCCGACCGGACGGCGTACACGTCCGGCGGACAGGCTCGACCGTTACACTCCGGACTCCTGTCCTCCCCCGTGAGCACCCCCAGCTATGTGCGGCATCGTCGGCGCGATCGCGGATCGCGATGTGGTTCCCGTCCTGGTCGAAGGACTGAAGCGGCTCGAGTACCGCGGTTACGACTCCGCCGGCATCGCCGTGCTGGATGGCGAGGGCGTGCGCCGCGTGCGCCGCACCGGCCGTGTCGCCGAGATGGCCGCGGCGGCCGAGCGCGAGGGTTTCAGCGCGCGCATCGGCATCGGCCACACGCGCTGGGCCACGCACGGCGGCGTCACCGAAGCCAACGCGCATCCGCACATCAGCTTCGGCGAGCTGGCGCTGGTGCACAACGGCATCATCGAGAACCACGAATCGCAGCGCGAACGGCTGATCGCCGCCGGTTACGCGTTCGAATCGCAGACCGACACCGAGGTCATCGCGCACCTGATCCACCTCTACCTGCGCGAGGACGGCGACCTGCTGCGCGCCGTGCAGCGCGCGGTGCGCGAGCTGGTCGGCGCCTACGCGATCGCGGTGGTCTCCACCCGCGAGCCGGGCCGGATGGTCGCCGCGCGCATGGGCTGCCCGCTGCTGGTCGGCCTGGGCGAGGGCGAGAACTTCGTGGCGAGCGACGTCTCGGCGATCGTGCAGGCCACGCGTCGGGTGATCTTCCTCGAGGAGGGCGACACCGTCGACGTCACCCGCGAGCGCGTGCAGGTGTACGACGCCGACGCCCGTCCGGTGCGGCGCGACGTGCATTTGTCGGACGTGTCGCTGGCCTCGCTCGAGCTCGGCCCGTACCGGCACTTCATGCAGAAGGAGATCCACGAGCAGCCGCGCGCGCTCGCCGACACCATCGAGGGCGTGATCGACCGCAACGGCTTCGTGCCGGCGCTGTTCGGCGATGCCGACGGTGCGGTGCTGCGCGACGTCGAGGCGGTGCAGATCCTCGCCTGCGGCACCAGCTACTACGCCGGGCTGGTGGCGCGCTACTGGATCGAGGCGATCGCCGGCATCCCGTGCGCGGTGGACATCGCCAGCGAGTACCGCTACCGCGCCGCGGTGGCCAATCCCAAGCAGCTCGTGGTCACCATCTCGCAGTCGGGCGAAACGCTCGACACGATGGAGGCGCTGAAGTACGCCAAGGCGCTCGGCCACGAGCGCACGCTGTCGATCTGCAACGTGCCGGAGAGTGCGATCCCGCGCGCCAGCCGGCTGGTCTACTACACCCGCGCCGGCGCCGAGATCGGCGTGGCCTCGACCAAGGCGTTCACCACCCAGTTGGTGGCGCTGTTCACGCTGACGGCGACGCTGGCGAAGCTGCGCGGCCGGCTCTCCGACGAACAGGAAGCGCAGTACCTGGAAGCGCTGCGCCACCTGCCCGGCAGCGTGCAGCACGCGCTCAACCTGGAGCCGCAGATCGTGGCCTGGGCGGAGCGCTTCGCGGCGAAGGAGCACGCGCTGTTCCTCGGCCGCGGCGTGCATTACCCGATCGCGCTGGAAGGCGCGCTCAAGCTCAAGGAGATCTCCTACATCCACGCCGAGGCGTATCCGGCCGGCGAGCTGAAACACGGCCCGCTGGCGCTGGTCGATTCGGCCATGCCGGTGGTGGTGATCGCGCCCAACGACAGCCTGCTGGAGAAGGTGAAGTCGAACATCCAGGAAGTGCGCGCGCGCGGCGGCGAGATGTTCGTCTTCACCGACCTCGACAGCCACTTCGGCGAGTCCGAGCAGGTCAACGTGATCCGCACGCCGCGCCACGTCGGCATCCTCTCGCCGGTGGTGCACGCGATCCCGGTGCAGTTGCTGGCCTACCACGCCGCGCTCGCGCGCGGCACCGACGTCGACAAGCCGCGCAATCTCGCCAAGTCGGTCACCGTCGAGTGACCCTCCGGCGCATCGGGACGCCCGCCCTCGTGGCGGGCGTCCGCGTTCCACCGATGCGCCCGGCTGAACCGACGCTGCGCGTTCAGCGCCGGCTCGGTGGCGTGGAGGCACAACGGAGCACGCTTTAGCGAAGCGGCGACCGGCCGTTAACGGTTTGGCAGAGGCGGCGCATGCCTGCCAACCCGCCAGGCACGCACCGCACTAGGCTCGAAAGCGACGAGACCGAGGAGGTGACGTATGGTGGAGTCGTTGCGGCACGGAGCCCCTGCCGAACTGTGGCAGGCCCTGGTGCGCGAGGCGGGCGAGCGGCTCGGGCAGCCGCTCGACGAGTCGCGCGAGAGCTATCTGGTGTTCGTCCTGCTGCGTCACCAGCGCGACGGCCAACTGCTCGGGCGCATCCAGGCGCTCGAATGGTTCGACGCCCTGGCGCAGGCCGGACAGGTGCGGACCGACGCGTTGCGCGACGTCGGCGACCGCTGCCTGCTGATCGCCGGGCTGTATCCGGGCCTGGCCGAGCGGCGGCGGGTGACGGTCGACTACTTCATCGAGCTCGGGCGCAGCGCCTATCTCGGCGTGGCCGAGGCCGGCCGCAACGCCTACGCCGCGCTGTTCGAGCAGCTCGCGCGCACCTACCGCGACCTCGTGCGCACCCTGCGCGCGGTCCGCAGCGAGCGGCCGAGCGCGCTGGAGCTGCTGGAACTGGCGCCGATCGGCACGCGCCACTGAAGCGAGCCGCCGGCCCCTCGCAGGAGGGGCCGGGCGGAGGCCGATCCTTCGGCCGGCGATCCCTCGCCCACCGGCGTCGCCGGCGTTCCGCGCGGCGCTCCGCGCCGCGTCCTGCCGATGCCGGCGCTCAGCGGGCCGGCGCGTAGCGCACGGTCACGAACCACTCGCGTCCGGGCTGGTTGTAGTACGCGACGGTCTCGTATCCGCGGTCGAACGCGTTCGCCAGCCGCAACTGCACTCGCCAGTCGTTCGCGAACGCGTATTCCGCGCGCAGGTCGAACGTGGCGTAGCCGCCGATGCGCCGCGTGTTGGCGATGTCGTCGTAGCGCTCGCCCTCGGCCACGCCGGTCACGCCGAGGCTCAGGCGGCCGAACGCGCGGTCCAGCTCGATGCGCGCGCTGCGGCGCGCGCGTCGCGGCAGGTCGCGTCCGGCGGCGGCCGCGCTGCGGTTCTCCGGATCGAGCAGGCTGAGGCTGCCCTGCACCGACCAGTCCGACCACCGCGCATCGCCGCCGAGCTCCAGGCCACGCAGGCGCGCGCGGTCGACGTTGGCCGGCATGAAGCTGACGATGTCGAACGCGATCAGGTCGCGCACGCGCGTCTCGAACGCGTCCAGCCGCACGCTCGCCCGCTCGCCGCGCCAGGCCACGCCGAGCTCGGCGCTGCGCGAACGTTCCGGATCGAGTTCGGGGTTGCTGGCGAAGGGGTAGTACAGCTCGTTGAACGTCGGCGCCTTGAACGCGGTGCCGTAGCTCGCATACGCGCGCCAACCGCGCGCGAACCCGATGCCCCACGCGGCATTGCCGGTGGTCGCGCCGCCGAACTGCGCGTTGTCGTCGTGGCGCAGGCTGGCCTGCAGCGAATGCGCGCCCAGCTCGCCCTGCGCCTGCACGAACACCGCCGTGTTGTCGCGCTCGCGGCGCACGTAGTGCGTGCTGCTCTCCACCTCCTCGCGCTGCCAGTCGATGCCCGCGCTCAGCAGCACGCCGCGGCGCAGCGTGACGTCGCCCTGCAGGGCGACGGTCGTGCGGCCGGTGGCGAAATCGCCGCGGTCGGCGTCGTCATGGAAGTTGTCGGACTCGTCGTCGTTGCGGCCCGCGATCAGCTGCAGGCGCGCGCGCTCGCTCGGCATCCAGCTCGCCTTCGCGCCGAACACCTGCTGCACGGTTTCGGAGTAGTTGACGAAGCTGCCGTCGTATTCGTTCTCGCCCTCGGCGCGCAGCGCGTGCGCGTCGATCTGCCAGGCATCGCCGGGCTTCAGCCCGACGCGCGCGGAGAGCGAGCGGTTGCGGTAGCCGTCGCGATCGGGCTCGGTGGTGAAGCAGCCGGCGAACACCGGCGCGCCGATGCCGCGGCAGGCATCGATGCCGTCGGTGCGCGCATGGCGGGCGTCGAAGGCGAACCAGGCCCGCCCGCTTCCGCCGGTGAGGCCGATGCCGGCCTCGCGATGGCCGTGCGAACCGGCCCCGGCGTGGCCGCGGCCATGCAGGCCCTCGCGCGCGGCGCGGCGGGTGAAGATCTGGATCACGCCGCCCACCGCGTCCGCGCCGTAGAGGCTGGAGCGCGGGCCGCGCACGATCTCGACGCGTTCGATCGCATCGACCGGAATGTCCTGGAACGACACCAGCCCCGAGGTCGCCGAGCCCACGCGTACGCCGTCCACCAGCACCAGCACGTGGTCCGATTCGGCGCCGCGCATGAACAGCGTGGTGAGCTTGCCGGCGCCGCCCTGGTTGGACAGCGAGATGCCGGCGCGCCCGCGCAGCAGATCGGGCAGGGAGTGCGGCTGGGCGCGTTCGATGTCCTCGCGCGTGATCACTTCGACCGCGGCGAGCGTCTCGTCGACGCTCAGCGGCGTGCGCGTGGCGGTGACCACGATGTGGTCGAGGTCGGTGGCGTCGTCCTGGGCGTGGACGGCAGGGACGGCAAGAAGGCTGGCGATCGCCAGCGCAAGAGGTCGGATCGGCATGCAAGGACTCCATCGCGCACACCCGCGTGCGCGTCGGGTTCGTGGGAGTCGCGTGCGGAAGAGGAAGGGCGCGAAAGGCCGCGAGCGGCACCGTCGCCGCGACGCCCTCCGCATCGCAACCGTGGACTCCGGGGCCGGTCTCCGGGCTTGCGGGCGGAGCGTTCTTCGCTCCCGCCGCGGCGCCTTCCCATGCGTCACGCACAGTGGCCGATGCCGCGGCTTCGACTCGCTTACCGTTGCGGGGGCAGCGCCGGACTGGCCTTGCGGCGTCACCGGCTTCCCGTTTCAACCCCGGACACGCATGCCGGGGTCACCTCGAAGCGCGCGCAGTGTAGGGGAAGCGGCGGGCCGGCGCAAAAGGCGCGGTGCCCTCCCTCGGAGCGCGCACGACGGGGCTTCGGCACGAAAAAGGCCCGACGCGTCCGCGCCGGGCCCCGGGCCGCGCCCGTCTGCGGCTCACTCGGGCGATGCGTTCGCCTTGGTCGCGGTGGCGCCGGCATCGCCCACGCCCGGCGTGGCCGGCGCGGCCTGCACGTAGAGCGTCGGATCCTCGATCTCGACGTCGAGCCAGCGTTCCGGCGGCAGGCCGAGCGCGCGGTCGAGGATGGTCGGCAGCAGGCCGGACGGCTGCGCGCTCTCGCTGTTCCAGAGGATGGCGATGCCGAGGTCCTGCTCCGGCACCAGCGCGACCAGACCGCGATAGCCCTGCACCGCGCCGCCGTGGAACACCACGCGGTGTCCGGCGTAGTCGTACACGCGCCAGCCGAGCGCGTAGCCGGCCGAGGTGAGCCGGGTGCGGCGCCAGGACGAACCGCGGATCTCGCCGGGCGTGTCCACCAGCGGCTGGTGCAACGTCGCCAGCAGCGGCGCCGGCAGCACGTCCTGGCGATGGCCGAGCTGCGCAAGCAGCCACTGCGCCATGTCGCTGGCGCTGGCGTTGACGCCGGCGGCCGGCTGCACCTGGTAGTAGGTCGGCTTCGGCGTCAGCGACACCCAGCCGCCGCGCCCGTGCACGTGCGGCCGCGCCCAGCGCGGACTGGCGAGGATGCCTTCCAGCCCGATGCTGGCGTCGTTCATCCCCAGCGGCTTGAAGATGCGGCGCTGCACCTGCTGCGCGTAGAAGTCGCCGGTGGCGGCGAACACCACGTCGCCGATCAGGCTGAAGGCGACGTTCTGGTAGCCGTAGCAGGTGCGCGGCGCGCAGGCGAGCGGCGCGTTCGACAGCTTCTGGGTGAGCGTGTGGTAGTCGACGTAGCGCTCGAGGTCGCGGTCGTAGGTGTTGTGCGACAGCCCGAGCCGGTGGCTCAGCACGTCGGCGACGGTGATTTCCTGCGTCGCGTAGGGATCGCGCAGGCGGAACGAAGGCAGGTAATCGACCACACGGCTGTCCCAGCGCAGCGTGCCGTCGTGCACCAGCATGCCCGCCAGCGTCCCGGCGAACGCCTTCGACAGCGACGCCAGGCGGAACACCGTGTGCGCGTCCACCGGCTCGGGTGCGCGGGTGTCGGTGATGCCGTAGCCGCGCGCGCTGAGCACGCGCCCGTTGTGCACGATGGTCAGCGCCATGCCGGGCACGCGCTGGTCGGCGACCAGTTGCTGCGCCATCAGCTCGAAGTGGGCGACGTCGAAGCCGGGCGCCAGCGGCAGGGCCGGCGGCGGGCGGCGGGGGATGGCGGCAGGCGCCGGCTGACCCGCCGCGGCGCGTTGCGCCCCGCCTTCGGCGCGCAGCGCGGTCTGCGCCGGGGCGCCGAGGGTGAGCGTCAGCAGGAGGACCGAGGCTGCGATGCGCCGGTTGGCGCGGGAGCGCCCGTTCGCGTCGTCTTTCATGGGTCGCAGCGCCTGCGTATGCTGGGACGGCGCCCGATCATAGCGCGCGTTTCAGGGGACGGGAGAGAAATCGTGTTCAGCCTCATGATTTTCCTGGGAATCGTGATCCTGCTCGCGCTCTGGGCGGTCGGGCTCTACAACGGCCTGGTGCGGCTGCGGAACGCCTTCCGCAACGCGTTCGCCCAGATCGACGTGCAACTGCAGCGCCGGTTCGACCTGATCCCCAACCTGGTGGAGACCGCCAAGGGTTATCTGCGGCACGAGCGCGAGACCCTTGAGGCGGTGATCGCCGCCCGCAGCGCGGCCGTGGGCGGCCTGGCGGCGGCCAAGGCGCAGCCCGGCGATCCGGGCGCGATGGGCGAGCTGGCGGCGACCCAGGGCGCGCTCAACGGCGCGCTGGGGCGCCTGCTGGCGGTGGCGGAGGCCTACCCGGACCTCAAGGCCAACCAGAACATGATGCAGCTCACCGAGGAGCTGACCAGCACCGAGAACAAGGTCGCGTTCGCCCGTCAGGCGTACAACGACGCGGTGATGGCCTACAACAACCGGCGCGAGGTGTTCCCGTCCAACATCGTCGCCGGCATGTTCGGCTTCGCCCCGGCGGCGCTGCTGGAGATCCCCGCGGACAAGGCCGAGGTCCGCGAGGCGCCGAAGGTGCAGTTCTGAGGAGCGGCGCCGCGCGCGCGGACGCCCGGGCCCGCGTTTGCTGCCGGCACGCCGGGCGCCGGGCGCGACCGCGACTGCGTATCCCGGATCCGGACCCGGAACCCCAAGCCCGTCGCCCATGAACTTCTTCGAGCGCCAAGCGGCCGCGCGTCGCGCCTCGACCTGGCTGGTGGCCCTGTTCGCGATGGCGGTGCTGGGCATCGTCGCCGCGGTGGATCTGGCGGTGTGGCTGTTCGTCGCCCGCTCGCCGGGGGCGCTGCTGCTGGCGGCGGCCGCGACGCTCGCGGTGATCGCGCTGGGCTCGCTGTACCGCATCGCCTCGCTGCGCGGCGGCGGCGAGACGGTCGCGCTGGAGCTGGGCGGCGTGCCGGTGCCCGAGGACACCACCGACCTGCACCTGCGGCGCCTGCGCAACGTGGTCGAGGAGATGGCGATCGCCTCCGGCGTGCCGGTGCCGCGCGTGTTCGTGCTGGAGCACGAGGCCGGGATCAACGCCTTCGCCGCCGGCTACGCGCCGAGCGATGCGGTGGTGGCGGTCACCCGCGGCGCGCTCGAGCGGCTCAACCGCGACGAGCTGCAGGGCGTGATCGCCCACGAGTTCGGCCACATCCTCAACGGCGACATGCGGCTGAACATCCGTCTGATCGGCGTGCTGTTCGGCATCCTGGTGCTGGCGCTGATCGGCCGCAAGATCCTCGAGCACGGCCGCTTCGGCGGCAGCGGGCGCAACAACAAGGGCGCGGGGGCGGTCCTGATCGCCGCGCTGGTGGCGATGGTGGTGGGCTACGTCGGGCTGTTCTTCGGCCGGCTGATCAAGGCCGGGGTGAGCCGCACGCGCGAGCGGCTGGCGGACGCCTCCGCGGTGCAGTTCACGCGGCAGACCCAGGGCCTGGCCGGCGCGCTGAAGAAGATCGCGGGCCTGGACGCGGGCTCGCGGCTCAACGAGCGCGGCAAGGCCGAGGAGGTCAGCCACATGCTGTTCGGCGACGGGCTCGGCCTGCGCGGACTGTTCGCCACCCATCCGCCGCTGCTGGAGCGCATCCGCACGCTCGAACCGCAGTTCGACGCGCGCCAGCTCGCGGGCCTGAGCGAGCGCTGGCGCGCGAC
>NZ_VOHJ01000012.1 GCF_007923255.1 Vulcaniibacterium thermophilum
GCGCCGCGCCCGTGGCGCCGGCGCAGGTGGCGGCCCGCACCGCGACGCCGGGCGCCGACGCCTGGCGCCACGCGGATGCGCTGATCGCCGCGCTGCCCGAGGCCGTGCGCGCGCCCGCGCGGCAGCCGGAGGCGGTGATGCCGGTGCTGCTGGCGTTGCTGCTGCACGAGGACGCGTCCATCGCCGAAGGCCAGCGCGCGCTCATCGCCGGGCGCCTCGGGCCGCCGACCGCCGTCGCCGCCGAACGCCTGCGCGCCGAGGTCGCCGGCCTGCATCCGTCGCTGCGCCTGCCGCTGGCGGAGCTGGCGTTCCCGGCGCTGCGCCGCCGTCCGCGTCCGGAGCTGGACGCCTTCATCGCCACCGTGGAAGCGCTGGTGCATGCCGACGGCGAGGTATCGCTGTTCGAGTACTGCCTCGGCACCCTGCTGGCGACGCAGGTGCGCGCCTATCTCGACCCGGCGCGGCACGCGCGCATCGGCCGCCGCAAGCCCGGCGACGTGCGCCGCGAGTTCGCCACCCTGCTCGCGGTGCTGGCGCAGGCCGGCAGCGCGGACGAGGCGCAGGCGCGACGCGCGTACCTGGCGGGCCTGAACCGCGTGCTGCCGCGCGACCACCTCGACTACGCGCCGCCCGCCGCGGGCGTGCGCGCGCTGGATGCGGTGTGGGAACCGCTCGACCGGCTCGATCCGCTGGCCAAGCAGGTGATGGTGGAGGCGCTGGCCGAGGCGGTGTCGCACGATGGCCGCATCACCGTTGCCGAGTCCGAACTGCTGCGCACCGTGTGCGCCGTGCTCGGCTGTCCGCTGCCGCCGCTGCTGGCGGCGTAGCGCCGGCAACGCTCCTACAGCCGCTCCGACAGCCGCGCCTACAGCCGGGCGGCCCGATCAGCCGGCAGCGCGCAGCGGCGTGCGGCCGCGGATCAGATCGGCAGCGCGCTCGGCGATCATGATCGTCGGCGCGTTGGTGTTGCCGCCGGGCAGCGCCGGCATGACCGAGGCGTCGACCACGCGCACGCCCTCCACGCCGCGCACGCGCAGTTCCGCATCGACCACCGCGCGCGCGTCCTCGCCCATCCGGCAGGTGCCGACCGGGTGGTACACGGTTTCGGCCTTGGCGCGGATGAAGGCGAGCAACTCCTCGTCGCTCGGATGCTCCTGCGACGGGTAGATCGGCGCGCCGCGGAAGGGCTCGAACGCCTTCTGCGCCAGCAGCGTCTGCGAGAGCCGCGCGCACTCCAGCATCATCCGCAGATCGAAGCCGTCCGGATCGCCGAGGTAGTTCGCCTCGATGCGGGGCTTGTCGCCGGCGCTGGCGCTGACCAGCCGGATGCGGCCGCGGCTGCGCGGGCGCAGGAAGCAGGCGTGGACGGTGAAGCCGTCGCCGGGCAGGCGATGGCGGCCGTGATCGTCGAGCATCGCCGGCACGAAATGGAACTGGATGTCCGCGCGTTCGTCGGGCGCGAGCGGCGATCGCGCGAAGCCGCCGGCCTCGGCGATGTTGCTGGTGCCCGGTCCGCGACGGCCGCGCAGGTAGTAGTCGAAAGCGATCGCGGTGTCGCTGAGACGGTCGTAGGTGATCCGCCGCGTCGCGTGCCGCACGGTGCAGATGTCCAGATGGTCCTGCAGGTTGGCGCCCACCTCGGGCGCGTCGACCACCGTTTCGATGCCGAGCCGCCGCAGCTCGCCGGCCGGGCCGATGCCCGACAGCATCAGCAGTTGCGGCGAGTTGATCGCGCCGCCGCACACCAGCACCTCGCGCGCGGCCGGAGCGTGGAACGCGCGGCCGCGATGCACGTAGGCCACGCCGGTCGCGCGTCCGCGTTCGAAGGTGATGCGCGAAGCGTGCGCGCCGGTAAGCACGGTGAGGTTGCGGCGCCCGCGCGCCGGCTGCAGGTAGGCCACCGCCGCCGAACAGCGCGCACCGTCCTTCTGCGTCACCTGATAGAGGCCGACGCCGAGCTGGTTCGGCCCGTTGAAATCGTCGTTGCGCGGCAGGCCGGCCTGCTCGCCCGCCTCGACGAACACGTGCGAAAGCGGATTGACGTAGCGCAGGTCCGACACGTACAGCGGGCCGTCGGCGCCGTGCAGCGCATCGGCGCCGCGCTGGTTGCGCTCGGCGCGGATGAAATACGGCAGCACGCCCGCCCAGTCCCAGCCGCGCGCGCCGGCCTGCGCCCACGCGTCGTAGTCGCGCGGCACGCCGCGGATGTAGCACATCGCGTTGATCGAGCTGGAGCCGCCCAGCACCTTGCCGCGCGGCCACCACAGCACGCGGTTGTCCAGTTGCGGTTCGGGCGCGGTGACGTAGTCCCAGTTCACGCCCTTCTTGCCGACCAGCTTGGCGAGGCCGGCGGGCATGTGGATGAACGGATGCCAGTCGCGCGGGCCCGCCTCCAGCAGC
Organism: Vulcaniibacterium thermophilum; assembly: GCF_007923255.1. Classification (GTDB taxonomy): domain Bacteria; phylum Pseudomonadota; class Gammaproteobacteria; order Xanthomonadales; family Xanthomonadaceae; genus Lysobacter_F; species Lysobacter_F thermophilum. Next base: position 2,401 of record NZ_VOHJ01000012.1, read on the forward strand.
AGCACGTTGACGTCCGGGTCCTCGCTGAGCCGGTGGGCCAGCACGCAGCCGGCCGAGCCGGCGCCGACGATGATGTAGTCGTAGACCACGGGGCGGGCGGAAGGCATCGGCGGACCGTAAGCCCGCGGGATAGAGCAAATGCTCGGGGGCCGACGTCCGGCGCTGGCACCTGCACGGCGCGTCCGCTAACGTGCGCGCACCCTCGCGGAGCCCGCATGAGCACGCAGCCCGAACTTTCCCGCAGCGCGCGGCCCTGGACGGCATTGCAGGCGCATCTCGGCGACGCCGCGTTGTGGTGGGCGGCGCTGTACTTCTTCTCCCTGCTCACCGGCTACTACGTGCTGCGGCCGGTGCGCGACGCGATGGGCGCCTCCGCCGATGCCGCCGCGATCTTCCCGCGCGCCTGGCTGGAGTGGGCGCAGCGGCGCGGGTTCGAGCTGGGCGATTTCACCCTGCAGTTGCTGTTCACCGGAACCTTCGTGTCGATGCTGCTGCTGCAGCCGGTGTACGGCTGGCTGGTGTCGCGCCATCCGCGGCGGGTGTTCCTGCCGGCGGTGTACGGCGTGTTCATCGCCTGCCTGCTCGCGTTCTACTGGGCGTTCGACCGCGACGTCACCGGCCGCGGCGCCGCGTTCTTCGTCTTCATCGCGGTGTTCAACCTGTTCGCGGTGAGCGTGTTCTGGAGCTACATGGCCGACGTGTTCGACAACGAACACGCCAAGAAGGTCTACGGCTACATCGGCGCCGGCGGCACGGTCGGCGCCATGCTCGGGCCGCTGCTGACGCGCACGCTGGTCGAGCGCATCGGCGTGGGCAACCTGCTGCTGGTGTCGGCGTCGTTCCTCGCCGTGTGCCTGGTGTGCATCGTCCGCCTGCGGCCGTGGGCGCTGCGCCGCGAGCGCGCAGCGGGCGATGCGCGCGACGGGCGCGCGATGGGCGGCTCCGTGCTTGCCGGATTGCGGCTGGTGTGGGAGCGCCCGCTGCTGCGCGCGATCGCGCTGCTGATGTTCTTCGGCATTGGCGTTGGCACCATGCTCTACAACGAACAGGCCGCCATCGCGCGCCGGTTCTACGTCGACGACGAGGCGCGGACGGCGTACTACGCCAACATCGATCTGGCCATCAACCTGCTGACGCTGACGGTGCAGGTGCTGCTGACGCGCTGGCTGTTGCGTCGCTTCGGCGTGGGGCCGCTGCTGCTGATTCCGGGCTTCGCGGTGTTGCTCGGCTTCGCGCTGCTGTCCGCATCGCCCTTGCCGGTGCTGGTGGCGGTGGTGCAGATCGTCACCCGTTCCAGCGAGTTCTCGCTCAACAAGCCGGCGCGCGAGACGCTCTACACCCGCGTCGACCGCGAGTCGCGCTACAAGGCGAAGGCGGTGATCGACACCGCCGTGTACCGCGGCGCCGATCTCACGTTCGTGTGGGCGCACAAGGCGGTCGCGGCGCTCGGCTCCTCGGCGGTGTTCCTGTTCGGAACGCTGCTCGCCGCCGGCATGACCTTCGGCGCATGGCGCGTGGTGCGGGCGCAGCGCACGCTGCCGTCCTCGCCGGTCGAACGGAGCTGAGCCATGACCACCCGCCGTGACGTGCTCGCCGCCGGAATCGCCGCGGCGGGGCTGCTGTCCCTGGGCACCCTGCCGGTCGCCCGCGCGCGCAAGGCGAAGCGGCTGAAGATCCTGGTGCTCGGCGGCACCGGCTTCCTCGGGCCGCAGTTCGTGGAAGCGGCGCGCGCGCGCGGCCACACGCTCACCCTGTTCAACCGCGGCAAGACCAACCCGGACCGTTTCGCGGGCGAGGACTACCGCGACATCGAACAGCTCCACGGCGACCGCAAGACCGATCTCTCCGCGCTGGAAGGCAAGCGCCGGTGGGACGCGGTGCTGGACACCTCCGCCTACATCCCGGCGGACGTGACGCGCTCGGCGCGCCTGCTGGCCCCGCGCGTCGGCCAGTACCTGCTGATCTCGACCATCTCGGTCTACGCCCGCAACGACAAGCCGGGCATGGACGAATCGGCGCCGCTGATCGTGCTGCCGGACCCGACCGTCACCCAGGTGACCGGCGAGACCTACGGCGGCCTCAAGGCGCTGTGCGAGCAGGCCGCCGAGGCCGAACTGCCCGGACGCACCACCGTCGTCCGGCCCGGGCTGATCGTCGGTCCCGGCGATCCGACCGACCGCTTCACCTACTGGCCGGCGCGCGCCGACCGCGGCGGCGAGATCCTCGCGCCCGGCACGCCGCAGGATCCGACCCAGTTCATCGACGTTCGCGATCTCGCCGGATTCCTCGTCCACCTGATCGAGACGCGCACGACCGGCACGTTCAACGCCGATGCGGCACCCGGCACGCTGAGCATGGGCGCGGTGCTGGAGACGTGCCGGAAGGTCGCGCGCGACATGAACGCGATCCGGTGCGTGCGCGCGCCCTGCGAACAACCGGCCGGCGCTTCCTCCACCCTCACCTGGGTGCCGGCCGATTTCCTCGACGCGCACAAGGTGGCCCCGTGGCAGGACATGCCGATCTGGATTCCGGCGCGAGGCGACTACGCGGGCTTCGGCCGTGTCAGCACCGCGAAGGCGCAGGCCGCGGGACTGCGTTACCGCTCGCTGGAGGAGACCGTCCGCGCCACCCTGGCGTACTGGCGTTCGCTGCCGGCGGAGCGCCGCGCCAAACCGAAGGCCGGCCTGTCCCCCGGGCGCGAGGCCGAGGTGCTCAAGGCCTGGCATGCGCGCGGCGGAGCGGCCTGATTCCAGCGCAGCTCAGACGCCAGCCGCCTCGCTCGCCGGCGACGGCGCGGTGGCGGTCTCGATGGACTGCGGGTGTCGGAACGCGCCATCCGGATCGTAACGTTGCTTGATCGCCTGCAGCCGGGGGTAATGCGTGCCGTAGTAGGCGCGTCGCCATGTCGCCAGCGAGCGCTCGGCGTACCCTTGGTAGGCGTGACCGTTGGCGTGAGCGGAAAGCGCGGCATGCGATGCCTCGCACCAGCGGCGCGCCTCCGCGCGCAGCGCTTCAGTGGCGCGCGCGCCCGTGTACGCCGTGTGCCTGACCAGCATGCGCGCGTGGCGATGGATGAACGCGCCGTCGGATCCGGTCGCGTAGGCGCCGCCCCACGGCACCAGTTCGATCTCGCGGTGCAGCGCATACGCACGCGCCGAGCGGAGCGCATCGATGCAGGCATCGAGCGCGGGGCGTTCGACAAGACGGTCGAAGAAATGCGATCGCGTCACTTGGAAGCCATGCGTACGGAACGGACGGCTCGGTTGCCAGGCGGGCTTGCCCGCGTGGTCGAGCAGCCCCGCGGCATAGGCCGCCACGTCGTTCGCACCCATGCGCCACGTTCGAAGGCGGGACGACAGCGGGCCCAGCGCCGCGATCAGCGCATCGTGGACCTCGCGCTGCGGACCGTCGTGGAAGATCAGTCCGTGAAGCTGGGCGATGCAGGCGACGTCGGGATCGTCAGGCGCAACGAGCGCGAGCGCAAGGTTGGCGCAAGCCGGAGCGTCGGGCGCGAAGCGCTGCCACCGCTGCACCAGCTCGGCCGCAAGCCCGATCGGCCACGTGCCGAGGCATGCGGTCGCTTCGGGCACGTCGTGCACGGCCATTTCCAGCGAGGTAACCACGCCGAAGCCGGCGGCTCCTGCGCCGCGCAGCGCCCAGAACAGCTCCGGATGCGTATGCGCCGACGCATCGACGGCGCTGCCATCAGCCAGGACGACGCGAAAGCCTCGGACGCGGTCCGCCGCCAGGCCGTTGCGCCGTCCGAACATTCCGAACCCGCCGACCAGCGACAGTCCGCCGATCGCCACGGTGGGGCACCCTCCGGTGGGAACGGCAAGGCCCGAGGGCGACAACGCGGGCACCAGATGTTCACCGCACGCACCCGGGCCCAGGCGCACGCGGCGCTCCCCGTCGCGCATGCACGGTTCGATCGTGCGCATCGCGCCGAGGTCGATGATGGCGTGGGCGGAATGGGAGAAGTCGGCGAAGCAGTGTCCTCCGCTGCGGACGGCGAAGTCGCCGCCATGCGCGCGAACGAACGCGATCGCCTCGCGTACGTCCTCCTCGCTGCGGCAACGGATCAGCGCTTCGGGCGCCGCCAGCGTCTGGTCGGCGCTGAACTGCTTGAACGCATGGGCGATGTCCGCCTCCTCCGGCAGCACCACGCGGCCAGCCAGCCGGCGGGCGAGCATGCTCCAATCAGGCATCGGCGCACTCCGACGCGAGGTCGTGCAGCCGTGCCTGCAGGCGGTAGAGCTCGGCGTACCGGCCGTTCGCGCGCAGCAGCTCCTCGTGGCTGCCTTGCTCGACCAGCCGGCCGCGGTCGAGCATGAAGATGCGGTCGGCGTTGCGCACGCTCGCCAGGCGGTGGGTGATCAGGATGACCGTCCGCTGCCGGGCGAGCCGGCGCAGGCTCTCGTACACCGCATGCTCCGCCTTCGGATCGAGCGGTGCGGTCGGCTCGTCCCAGATCACCAGCGGGGCGTCGCGGTACAGCCCGCGCGCGACGGCCAGCCGCTGCCATTGGCCGCTGGACAGATCCTGGCCGCCCTGGAATTCCCGGCACAGCAGCGTGTCCCAGCCGTGCGGCAGCATCTCGACGACTTCCGCGGCCCGCGACTCCTCGGCCGCGGCCAGCAACGCGGTACGTTCGGGATCGCAACGCTCCGGGCGGCCCAGGCGCACGTTCTGTTCCGCGCTCCGCGGCCACCGGATCGGGTGCTGCTGGACCAGGGCGACCCGATCGGCGCGCGCGGCCGGATCGATCCGCGCGACATCGGTACCCGCCCACAGCACGCGTCCGCCATCGGCCCGGTAGAGCCCGGCGATCAGCTTGGCCAGGGTGGATTTGCCGGAGCCGTTCTCGCCCACCAGCGCCACGGTCTGGCCCGGTTCGATGGCGAGCGATACCTCTTCCAGCGCGCACCGCGTCGCGCCCGGGTAACGGAACGACACGCGCTCGAGTTCGATCCGCCCCGGCATGCGCGGCGCCGGCTCGCCGTCGGGTTCGCGCTGCTGCGCTGCATCGCGTACGAACTCGGCGTAGTCGCTGATGTACAGCGCCTTCTCGATCATCTCGTTGCCCGCTCGAACCAGTTGCGCCATCGCTGCGGACGTCGTGCGCAGCGCGATCGCCGCGGTGCCGGCGAGCGCCAGATCGAGCCATCCCTTGCCCAGCATCAGTCCGAGCCAGGCGAAGGTCAGCGCCAGGCCCACGCCGGTGGCGAAGCGTCCGGCCATCGTGAAGCGCGCTTCGCTCAGGCCGAGCGCGACCATGTGGCGTTCGAGCGCGACGGCGCTCGTGCGGTATTCCGCGATCAGGTAGTCCTGGGTGCGGTTGGCGCGGATCTCCGCGGCCGCTTCGCGCTGGGTCGCCAGCTCGGCCAGCATCTGCACACGTCGCATCAATGCGATCGTGGTCGGCATCGCCTCGTACTGCAGGCGCGCGGCGTGGAAGGCCGCCCATCCTTCCGGCAGCGCGGCGAAGAACAGGGCGAGCGGCAGCGTGGGATGCAGCAGGAACAGCGCGACCACCGCGCCGGCGAGCACGGCGCAGGCGCCCGCCATGTCCATCAACGCCGAGGCGGTGCCTTCGAAATGCATGATCCCGCGGTCGCGCGCGCGGTGCAGCCGGTCGTAGAACCCGGCGTCCTCGAAACATGCCAGATCGGCGCGCAGCGCGGCCGCGTAAAGACGCTCCTCCGCGTGCCGGCGGACCGCCGGCACAATGTGGGCCTGCGCCGCTTTGGTCACGCCGTCGAGCGCGATATGCAGCCCGTAAAGCGCAGCCACGGTGGCGATGGCCGGCATGGCGCCGCGCAGGCCATCGGCGATGCCGGCAGCCGCGAGCAGTTGCGAGAGCACCCGGTTCGCCCCCATGAGCATCGCCGCCAGCGCGGCCGCCGACCCTAGCTGCCCGAGTGCGACCAGCAGCGAAGCGCGCGGTGCCGCATGGCGGATCGCGCTGGCGATCGGACCTGCGGCCAGCGTCAGCCGGCGGATCACCTGCATCAGCGTCATGCGCCGGTCGGCAGGTTCGATACGCCAATAGGGCGTTTCCAGCCCGACGGTGTCAGACGAGTCGCTCAGACGACCTCCCGGGAGCAAGCATCGAAGGCAGATCGCTGTCCGGATGCATGCGCAGCAACTGGTAGGCGATCCCGCCCACGCCCGGCAGCAGCCCGGGCGACAGTACGTCGCGCACGAAGCCGCTGCAGGGACCGTGGTCCTCGATGCTGGTGAGGATGTCGGCTTCCAGCGCAGCCCGTGTATGTCCTGGAGGCAGCAGTCCGCGACGGTCGGCTTCGCGCAGCAGCTCCCACGCGCCGAGATCGCCGTGGCAGAGCGTGTGGTTCCAGCCGAGGCCGCGCCGGAGCGTGCACGCGACGGCATCCTGCAGCATCTTCTCGGTAGTCGGATCGTCCAGGCGGGGATCCAGATCGAGGCGGGCCAACCCGATGCCCACCGCGCCATGGCACCACGCCGCCGAGTAGCGCGCATCCGGCGGCACGTCGGGGCCGTCGTTGCGCATGTCCAGCCATGCGCGCTCGTCGGCATCGTACAGCCGCTGCTCGAAACGGAATGCCGCGTCGGCGAGCGTCAGCGCGTCCGCGTCGCCGAGCGTGCGCGCCAGATGCGTCAGTGCCCAGCCGATGCCCGTCGTGCCGTGGGCGAAGCCGCCGACTCCGTTCGGCCACTGCGACGTAGGCCAGTACGCGGCGTCCCCATCGAACGTCGCGGCGTTGCGCAGGTGCTCGGCGAGCATGCGTGCGATCGGCAGGAGCCCATGATCGCCGGTGCGTTCGAACAGGGCGAGCAGCGGCACGATGCAGCCGGCGGCGCCGCCGAGGACGTCGAAGTGGCGGTCGTGGCGGAGCACGCCGGGAACCAGCGATGCGAGACGCCGTGCGCGTTCGATGTCCTCGGGCGTGGCCGCGCCGAGCCGTTCGAGCAGCAGCAGGCTGGCGATCTGCGAGCCCAGACCGATGTATCCACCCACTTGCGGCGGCCGCATGCGGACGTGTGCGGCCATGTTGTCGAGCAGCTTGCGCTGGGCGTTGCGCAGCGTGCGCAGACAACCGTCCAGCAGCGACTCCAGTTGCGGAAGCGGCTCCGCACGGCCGGCGCGTCCCTCGTGCAGATAGGCCGCGGTCAGCACGGCGATGCCGGAGATGCCGCTGTACAGCTCGGCGTCCAGCGGCTGGACCGACCAGCCGGCGGGATTGAGCGAGGGCGCGATCCAGGTGGCCGTGCCGTCCTCGCCGCGGATCGCCTCGTCGAGGATCGACCGCATGATCGCGAGTGCCGCGCCGCGACGGCGATGCTCGTGCTCGTCGGTGCGCGGCGGGCCTGCGCGCAGGCGCTCTTCGGTCGGCGTCCAGCCGTCGTTGAGGTACGCGCTGACCAGCGAAGCGCGGATGACCTTGCGATCGAGCGCCTCGTCGCCTGCGCGCCAGCAGGCCAACGCTTCTTCGACACGGTCGGCGGCGGCGAGCCAATGCGTTCCGCCGGGCCCGTCCAGCCGGCCGTGCGCGGCGATGCACGAGAAATAGGGGATGTCGCCCGTCTCCAGCTCGTCGATCTCGGCTTCGATCACCTCGGCCGCTGCGGGTGCGAGTGCGACGTTACCGGCCATCTGAGTGAGCAGCTCGCGCGCCTTCGCGCGCGCGGAGGCCTCGTCGTGCAGCGAGATCGGATGCCAGAGCATGCGTCCCAGCTCCGCATAGACCTCGGTGGCGCGCACGACCACGCGCACGCGGCAGTCGGCGAACGGCTCCAGCATGGGCGCGAGACGGCCGCTGCGGTCGAGCGCGCGAAGCGCCGCCGTCATCTCGTCGAAGCCGTGCAGGACTTCGGGCCAATGCTTCGCCAACGCGGGCGCCGGGCTGGGATGGTTCAGCGCGGGCGGCAGCGGAACGAGCGCAGTGCCGATCCGCGCCTGGTCGGTGCCGGCATCGAGAATGGTGGGAACGGGGACGCGGGGTTGCTCGCCGGGCAGCATGCCGAGCGCCGAGCCGTCGATTCCGCGCCACCCGAGCCCCAGACCGCGCCCCGGCAACAACCCGACCGTGAGGACCGAGCGCGCCAGGCGCTCGCTTGCCGCATCCGGAGCCGCGCCCAAGCCGGTCGGCTTCTGCGGGATCACGGGTGTGAACAGCGTTTCGCAATCGACCACCACCGCCTGTGCGCCCCGGGCGATCAGGTTCTCGGCATGGAGGTCGCTGCCGCCGAGCAGGCGCATCAGCGCCAGCCAGTGGCCGATGCTGCGGTAGAACAGCGGCAGCTCGTGCGCCTCCGCGAAACGGTGACGGACGAACTCGCACCAGCCGTGATCGGTTCCTTCGAGCACGTCGGGGACATAGGCGCCGGTCGCGAGTCCGGCAACGCCCGCAATGGTCGCGACGAAGGCCTTGAGCGACGCGTCCACGCGCAGCGAGCGCGGCTTGTACACCAGACGCGCGCCGTCCTCGCCATCCACGATCGCGACCGTCCTCCCCGCGCAATGGCTGTCGCCCGCGCCGAAACCCAGTCCGGCAAGGCGTGCGCCGAATCCCAGCGTCGCCAGCCGCGCGCGATCGTTGGCCAGGTGCCGCGCGAACCGCGCCGAAGCGGCGCAGCGGTTGGCCACGATGCGCGAGACCCGCGCACGCATCGTCGGGTAATGCGGCTCTATCGCGCGCCAGAAGCCGGGCTCCGCCGAGCGCGCGAGGAAGCAGGTCCAGCGCTCCTGCGGGGAGACGCCGTCCAACCGGCCACCCGCGCGCGCGGCGTGCAGTTCGGTGATGAGCAGCCGACACAGCTTGGCGTGCAGCACCCCCGCGAGCGACTCGCGCGTGGCTTCGAGGACGACCTCGCGTTCCGTATCGTGCAGGCCGGCAACGGATGAGAGCTGGGCTGCCAGCTCGTCCAGCGAGGACGAGTACAGGCAGCCCAGCGATACGTCAAAGCTGCCGGCGTCGGATACCGACGCCATGGACGATCAGCAGCACTGACGCGTGCGCGACCACGTGCAGGCCGTTCCGCACTGGCCGCTGCCGTTCCACGTCTCGCACACGATGTCGGCTTCGGCGAATTCGCCGCTGGTGAACAGCGGGCCGGCCGGATGATGGACGTCCGCGCCGGAGCGCCAGTCGGCGGTCAGTTCGACGTTCTGCGTGGCATTGCTCATTTCAGTTCTCCTTCACTGCAGGGTGGATGGACGAGCGTGCCGCGATGCACCTTCCGGATGGCGCAACTACGAAAGACGAGGAAGCTGTGGTCAGTTGGCCGCGGAGGCAGACCTGGCACGCGGGCGACCGTAGGAAGCCTGCATCGCGGCCGTCAAGCGACGTTGTGGCCCGGCGGACGTGCGTCACGGTTTCACGGCTTTTGCATGCGGGCGCAGTACCGCTCGTTATGCACGCGTGAAGGAATCGGGCCGTGAGGTGCTGCCGTGCAGCACGGCGCTGCGCGCAGAACTCGTTCCTACGACCGCTTCGGCGTCACCCACAGCGCGATCCGTGCGCGCATCACCGCTTCGCCGGCGCGGTCGGTGATCTCCACGCGCACCGGCAGGTCGTAGCCGGTGTCGGCCATGCGCGCCTCGGCTTCGGGCACCGCTTCCGCGCGCATCTCGCCGACGGCTTTCTTGAGGTAGGCCACGGTCATGCCCTTCGGGATCCAGCGCATGCCGGCCGGCAGCGTCGCTTCGGCCATCACTCCGGCGGCGAGCTCGGCGAGATTGCACAGCGCGATCGCATGCACGGTGCCGAGGTGGTTGGTGACCCGTCGCCGATGGCGCAGGCTCGCCACGCAGCGGCCGGGTTCCAGCACATCGAACCGCGGGCGGATGGTCGAGAAATAGGGCGCCTTGAAGCAGATCGCGCGTGCGAACAGCCACGGGCCCCACTTGCGGTACAGGCGCAGGACGGCAGGTTCGGTCATGAGCGGCTCAACGCAGCAGGGGCCAGGCGAACAGGGCGGCGCCGATCCCGAACAGCGCGCGTGATCGCACGCGTGGCCGGCGAGCTGCGCGCAAGATCCTCGCGCCAGCGGAACAGGCGCCGGAACGCCATGTGAAACAAGGCGAACCCGACGCTGTGCGGCCCGCACAGGACCAGGATCGCCGTGTCGCTCATCGCGCGCCGGCCGTACGCGTCGGCAGCGTCAGGCGGCCTGGGCGCGGCGCTCGTCCAGCCGCTGCAGCACGTAGCCGGCCGAACGCAGTTCCTCGCTGTCGAAATCGTCCACGCTGATGGTGTCGAGCGTCATCGCGCGCAGTTCCTCGAGCTGCCGGCGCTCGTCCGCCGTGATCCAGCCCTCGCGCACGGCTTCATCGAGCTGCGCATTGAAGTCGAGCGCGCCGATGTCGCGCGACTTGATCGCCTTCTGGAACTTGCGTTCCACCGGCTCGGCCAGGATCACCTTCTGCAGATAGCCGTTGATGCGACCGGCCGGGTTGTTGGCGCACGGCGTCAGGAACACGCCTTCGCCGAGGCGGTCGCGCGCCTCGTTCGGCGACATCAGCAGGGACGCCACCTTGTGGCCGAGACGGTCGCTCGGCGCTTCCGCACGACGGCCCCACGGGAACACCAGCAGCCACATCAGCCAGCCGGCCGGACGCACGGGGAAGTTGCGCAGCGCCGCCGAGAACGCCTCCTCGATCTTGTGGAAGCTGTGGAACATCGTCCACGCCAGCAGCGGACGATCGGCTTCCGGCCGGCCTTGGTCCTCGTAGCGCTTGAGGATGGCGCTGGCCATGTAGAGATGGCTGAGCACGTCGCCGAGGCGGCCGGACAGCGATTCCTTGAACTTCAGCTTGCCGCCCAGCAGCAGCATCGACGTGTCCGCGCACAGCGCCAGCGCCGCCGAGTAACGATCGAGCTTGCGGTAGAAGCGGCGGGTGTAGGCATCGCCGGGCGCGGCGCCGAGCTTGCTGCCGGTCAGGCCGTACCACCAACTGCGCACCGCGTTGGAGATCGCAAAGCCGATGTGGCCGAACAGGTTCTTGTCGAACTCGCGCAGGCGCTCGCGCGGATCCGGCAGCGTCGCCGCCTTCATCTCCTTCAGCACCCACGGATGGCACAGGATCGCGCCCTGGCCGAAGATCATCAGCGAGCGCGTCATGATATTCGCGCCTTCCACCGTGATCATGATCGGCGCCGCCTGCCAGCTCCGGCCGAGGTAATTGCGCGGGCCGAGGATGATGCCCTTGCCGCCGTGGATGTCCATCGCGTCCTTGGCGATCTCGCGACCCATCTCGGTGCAGTGGTACTTGGCGATGGTCGAGGGCACGGCCGGCAGCTCGCCGCGCGTCACCGCCGCGGCCGCCGCCTCGGCGAGCGCGCTGGTCGCGTACGCGTAGCCGCCGATCCGCGCCAGCGCTTCCTCCACGCCTTCGAAGCGGCCGACCGACAACCCGAACTGCTTGCGGATGCGCGCGTACGCGCCGGTCACCAGCGCGCCCATCTTGCCGCCGCCGCTGGCGGTGGAGGGCAGGGTGATCGAGCGGCCGATCGACAGGCATTCGACCAGCATCTGCCAGCCCTTGCCGGCATAGGCGGGCCCGCCGATCAGTTGGCTCAGCGGAATGAACACCTCGCGGCCGTGGATCGGACCGTTCTGGAACGGGGAGTTGAGCGGGAAGTGGCGGCGGCCGATCTCCACGCCCGGCGTGTCGCGCGGCACCAGCGCCAGCGTGATGCCGATGTCGCGCTTGTCGCCGAGCAGGCCGTCCGGGTCGTACATGCGGAACGCCAGACCGATCAGGGTCGCGACCGGGGCGAGCGTGATGTAGCGCTTGTCGAAGGTGAGCTTGACGCCGAGCACGCGCTGGCCGTTCCACTCGCCCTCGCAGACGATGCCGTAGTCGGGAATCGAGGTCGCGTCCGAGCCCGCCCACGGACCGGTCAGGCCGAAGCACGGCACCTCGCGGCCGTCGGCCAGCCGCGGCAGGTAGTAATCCTTCTGCTCCTGCGTGCCGTAATGCATCAGAAGCTCGCCCGGACCGAGCGAGTTCGGCACGCCGACGGTGGAGCTGAGCACGCTCGACACCGACGCCAGCTTCTGGATCACCTTGTGGTTGGCGAGCGCCGAGAAGCCGAGGCCGCCGTACTCCTTCGGAATGATCATCCCGAAGAACTTGTGCTTCTTGACGTACTCCCAGATGTGCGGGGGCAGGTCGGCGTCGACGTGGGTGATCTCCCAGTCGTTGGTCATCCGGCAGACCTCCTCCACCGGGCCGTCCAGGAACGCCTGTTCCTCGGCGGTGAGCGTCGGCTTGGGCTGCGACAGCAGGCGGTTCCAGTCCGGCTTGCCGGAGAACAGCTCGCCCTCGAAGCCGACCGTGCCGGCCTCCAGCGCCACCCGCTCGGTCTCCGACAGCGGCGGCAGGATCTTCGTGTAGAAGCCCAGCAGCGGACGGGTGACCAGCGCGCGGCGCACCGGCCCGATCATCAGCGGCACGGCGACGACGGCGACCAGGATCGCGGCCACCGCCGTCGCGGTCGGGTTCGCGCCGAGCAGCCAGCAGGCGGCCAGCGCGACCGCGGTCAGGCCGGCCCAGACCGGCAGGCGCAGGCGGTGGTAGGCGCAGAAAGCCCCGATCAGCAGCAGGGCGAGGAATGGCACGGCGAAGGTCATGGCGGCGCTCCCGATGGGGTCGAGGGGCGGACGCGACGCTGCGGCGTGCCGGTAAGGGCGACGCGCGGCGGAACGGCCGCCGGCTCAACATACGGGCGAGTATGGAAATCGCGGCGAGCCGCTGTCAAGCGGCGGGCGCCCGGCCGCGCCTGTCGGCTTCAGCCGCGCCCGCGCCTCGCCGCCGCCCGCGCCACGGCCGCCGTGCTGCACCGCATACGGACTTGGCCGGTGGCGTATGGTTTAATTTCCCCATGACGCTCGCCGACACCCAGCCCGACGGGGGCAAAGCCGAACGCAGCGGACGCCTCAGTGCCGAGGACTGGGCGCAGGCGGCGCTCGACCTGATCGCCGAGCAGGGCGTGGCCGCGGTGGCGGTCGAGCCGCTCGCCCGCCGCCTGGGGGTGACCAAGGGCAGCTTCTACTGGCACTTCCCGTCCCGCGATGCGCTGCTGATCGCCGCGCTCGAGCGCTGGGAGAAGTTCGAGGAAGAGCAGGTCTTCGGCAAGCTCGAGGCCATCGCCGACCCGCGCGAACGGCTGCGCTCGCTGTTCGAGCTGGTGGCGCACGAGTACAAGTCGCACATCATCTATTCCGAGCTGCTGAAGGCGCTCGACCATCCGGCGGTCCAGCCGGTGATCGGCCGGGTGTCGCAGCGCCGGCTCGATCACCTGACCGCTTCGTTCCGGCAGGCGGGCATGAGCCGCCAGGACGCGCAGAATCGCGCCCGGCTCACCTATGCCGCCTATGTCGGCTTCCTGCAGCTCAACCTCCAGTTGCACCAGGCGCGCCTGCAGCACGACGAGTTCGAGGCCTACGTCGAACACGTGATGGCGACGCTGATTCCGGCCTACTGACCGGCCGGACCACGCCCCCTTTTCTTCTTACGCCCAGGAGGCGCCCATGAACGCACTGTCCAAGGAAGTCGCCGAGGTGACGCGAAAAACCGGCGCACCGGCGACCACGCTGCCGGCCCTCGAGGCCTGGGTCGCCGAGGTCGCCGCGCTGACGCAGCCGGATGCGATCCACTGGTGCGACGGCAGCGACGAGGAAAACGAGGCGCTGATCGCGAAGATGCTGACCGACGGCACGCTGCTCAAGCTCAACGAGCGCACCCACCCCGACAGCTACCTGCACCGCTCGCATCCGGACGACGTCGCCCGCGTCGAGCACCTGACCTTCGTCTGCAGCCGCAACCGCGACGACGCCGGCCCGAACAACCCCTGGATGGCGCCCGACGAAGCGCACGCCAAGATGGACGCGCTGTTCGACGGCTGCATGCGCGGGCGCACGATGTACGTCATCCCGTACTGCATGGGCCCGATCGACTCGCCGCTGGCGCGCTGCGGCGTGGAGATCACCGATTCGCCGTACGTGGTCGCCAACATGCGGATCATGACCCGCATGGGCGCGGCGGCGCTCGCCCGCATCGAGCGCGAGGGCACCTTCGTCAAGGGCCTGCACTCCACCGGCGAGCTCGATCCGAACCGCCGCTTCATCATGCACTTCCCGGAAGAGCTGACGATCAAGTCGTACGGCTCCGGCTACGGCGGCAACGCCCTGCTCGGCAAGAAGTGCCACGCGCTGCGCATCGCCTCCTGGCAGGCGCGCGAGGAGGGCTGGCTGGCCGAGCACATGCTGATCGTCGGCATCGAGAATCCGAAGGGCGAAACGCGCTACATCGCGGCCGCCTTCCCGTCGGCCTGCGGCAAGACCAACCTCGCCATGCTGATTCCGCCGGAGGGCTACCGGCGCGACGGCTGGAAGGTGTGGACCGTCGGCGACGACATCTGCTGGATGCGTCCGGGCGCGGACGGCCGCCTGTACGCGATCAATCCGGAAGCCGGCTTCTTCGGCGTCGCGCCGGGCACCTCCAGCAAGTCGAATCCGAACGCGCTCGCCACGATCCGGCGCAACACGATTTTCACCAACGTCGCCCTGACCGCCGACGGCCAGCCGTGGTGGGAGGGACTCGACGACCGCGTGCCCGCCTTTGATTGGCGTGGCAATGCATACGATTCCAAACGCGGCCCGGCGGCCCATCCGAACGCCCGCTTCACCGTGTCCGCGCGTCAGTGTCCGAGCTGGACGCCGGCGGCCGAGGCCGCGCAGGGGGTGCCGATCAGCGCCATCGTGTTCGGCGGCCGGCGCGCCTCGCTGGTGCCCCTGGTGTTCCAGGCCCGCGACTGGCGCCACGGCGTGCTCGTGGGCGCGGCGATGGGGTCGGAGACCACCGCCGCCGCCACCGGCCAGGTCGGCGTGATGCGCCGCGATCCGATGGCGATGAAGCCGTTCTGCGGCTACAACTTCGCCGACTATTTCGCGCACTGGCTCTCGTTCGACCGCCCGGGCCTGAAGCTGCCGCCGATCTTCCACGTCAACTGGTTCCGCAAAGGCGCCGACGGCAGGTTCCTGTGGCCCGGCTTCGGCGAGAACATGCGCGTGCTGGAGTGGATCCTCGACCGCGCCGAAGGCCGCGCCGGGGCGGTCGAAACGCCGATCGGCCACCTGCCGCGCGCGGACGACCTCAACCTCGACGGCCTCGACCTCGACGGCGCGGCACTGCAGACGCTGCTGACGTTCGACCGCGACGGCTGGCGCGCCGAGTTCGACAGCCTCGGCGCCTACCTCGACGAGTTCGGCGCGCGCATGCCGCAGGCGCTGAAGGACGAGCAGCGGCGGATCCGGGAGCTGCTCGGCTGATGGTCGCCGCCGCGCCGCCCGTCGTCGTCGCGCCCGACCGCGAGGTGCGGGTCGACGGGCGGCGCATCTGCATCTACGACGGACTGCTGCCCAACGTCGAGCAGTACGTGGCGGCGCTGTCGCGCGCGGCGTTCACCCGCACCGAGATCGCGCGGCCGGAAACCGCGGAATACCGGCACTGGGCGACCGAGATCAAGATCGACGCGCTGGTGCGGCAGCCGATCTTCGAACTGACGCGCCGCGCGGTCGCCGGTTTCGCGACCGACGGGCGCGGCTACCGCCCGTATCGCGCGTACACCAACGTCGCGAGCTACGGCGACATGCTGTTCACCCACACCGACTGCCTGCCCGACCAGCACGACCTGACCGCGCTCTGGTACCTGTGCGAGCGCTGGGACGTCGAATGGGGCGGCGAGACGGTGTTCTACGACGCGCAGGAGGAGATCGCCTGCGCCGTGCGCCCGCGGCCGGGACGGCTCGTGGTGTTCGACGGCCGCATCCGCCACGCGGGACGGCCGCCGCACCGCATCTGCTACACGCCGCGCTACACGATGGCGATCAAGTTCGAACGGGTGGCGATCGCCTAGGCGGGCGCCGTCAGCGGCTTCCAGGCGCGCGGGGTGATCGCGGCGGGTTGCACCGCCGCTTCGGCCCAGGCGAGGGCGCGTTCGACGAGTGCGCCATGCGCCTGCAGCACCTGCTCGCGCTCGGCGGCGCGCTGCGTCGGGTCGTACGGCGTCTGCGACTTCGACTCGCGTCCGAACGTCGACGCAACGCGCGCTCCGACGCCTTCGCTCCCGAGGCCGAGCCACCGCGCGCAACGCTCGACGGTCGGCACCGGCGCGGCCAGTACCGTTGCAAAGTCCAGCGTGCGCAGGCGATCGGCGTGGTCGTGCTCGAGCGCCTGCGCGTACAGCTCCATCTGCGCGTACCAGGCCAGCACGCAGGCCTCGATCAGATTGAACGGCGCGCGCGGATCGATCCCGAGCCGCGCCGGAAGGCGGGTGAAGGGCAGCAGCGCCTGCGCCATCCACCGGATCGGGACCTCGGCCTCGGGCCCCTTCTTGAGACAGGAGACGAGAAACTCGCGCAGGTCGCTGTAGAGCAGCACCGCCGGCGCCTGCGGGGCGGCGGCGAGGATCTGCGGCAGCAGGCCGTTGGCCTGGTTGGCCGGCTTCACCAGCACGCGTCCGCCGGGCGCCCAAGGGCGCGCCAGCAAGGCAAGCGCGGCGCGCAGGCGATCCTGCGCCGCGGCGTTCCAGCGTCCGGCCAACTGGACGCGCGCCAGCGCATGCAGCACCAGCGGCTCCTTCAGCGAAACCGCGCGCGGCGGCGCTTCCAATGCGCGCGACAGCAGCGTCGAGCCGCAGAACGCGGTGTGGAACAGCAGCCCCGGCGTCGCCGCCGGCCGGGTGGCATCGAGCACGTCGGCGGCCGCGATCTGCACCGCCTCCGCATCAAGACCCATGCGCTGGTCGAGGAACGCCGGCCGCGTCAGGTCCTCGAGCGCGACGTGCGAGAAGACGAAGCCATCCTGCTCCGGGCGGTAATCGCGGAGGAACCACGCCGGGTCGGAAAGATCAACCGGCGCCGCCATCTTCCTTCATCGCGAACCAGCAGTTGAAGGCGATCGTGATGCGCTCGTCCTGGCCGTAGAAGGGCAGCACCTCGTGCTGCAGCCAGGAGGGGAACAGCACCAGCTGGCCGGGTTGGAAGCGGATGTTCCAGGTGCCGTGGCCGTACGGGGCTTGGAAGCGCAAATTGCCGGGGTCGAGGAAGTAGTTGGCGTAGTGGTGCGGGTTGTGGAAGCGCAGCACGCCCGACTCCGGGCGGTCGGGCGGCATTTCGCCCGGTGCGACGCAGTAGACGCCGGACCACGACGCCATCGGGTGGGTATGCAGGATGGTGAAACCGCCGTGGCGCGTCACGTGGAACCAGGTGTGCGAGTAGATCTGCAGACGCGCCATCTCCTCCGGCGTATAGCCGTTCACCTGCTGCACGACACGTCCGAGCATGGCCCAGCAGAACTGGCGCAGACGCTGCACGCACGGCTCGGGCCAGGAAAACAGGTTGAAGTCGCTCTCGAACACGCCCGGCTGGAGTTTCAGCGACGGATGCGGGTTGGCATAGCGCTCGCCTTCGGCTTCTCGCGCCAGCAGCAGCGCTTTCAGTTCGGCGTTGAGGGCGTTGGCATCCGGATGCACGGCCTGCGCCATCGGCACCGCGAACATCGGGAACAACTTGAACGTCATCGGCCTCGCCTCACGTCAGCTCGGGATGGGCGGCGAAGAAGCGCGCCAGCGGCTGCAACTGCGCCTCGTAGCGCCGCCAGGCGCCGATGCCGCGGTCGTTGATCGGCTGGCGCACCTGCACGGCGGAGGCGGTCGACACCGGCTGGGTGTTGCGTTCGATACGCCAGGCATCGGGGTTGGGCGGCAGACCGCAGAACTCGAGCATGCGCCGCGTCGTCGTTTCCGGATCGGCCACCAGCGTTTCCAGCCGGATGTCCAGGATGCGGTTCCGCAGCCGGTCGTGCCATCCCCGCATCAGCCCGTGATACCCGCGGTAGTACCGCGCCATGTCGTCCTGCGCATACGACGCGCCGTAGCTGCGGGCGAACAGGTGCTTGAGGTTGCTGAAGCAGGTGTCCAACGGATCGCGGCGGACATGGACGATCCGCGCCTGCGGCAGCGCCGCGGCGATCCACGGCAGCAGCAGGAAATTGAACGGGAACTTGTCGGTGTGGAAGCGTCGTCCGCCTCGCCTGTATGCGGTGAGCTCGAGATAGCGACGCCCGACCGCCGGCCAATCGACGGCGCGGTCCTGCAGCAGCTCGGCAGGCGCCATCGAAAGCATCGCACCGGCCGGCGACTGCACGCCCAGGTGTTCGTGCAACGCCGCGGCAAAGCAGAACAGCTCGCCACCCTGCGCGACGTCGTCGTTGTTGCCGACGACCCGCTCCACCAGCGTCGTGCCCGAGCGCGGAAGGCCAACGATGAAGATCGGGACCGGGGCATCGGCATCCGCACGATCGGGCGCGGAGAGCGCGTCCGCCGCCGCCGGAAGGCGGGCGAGCTGGGCGAGGTCCTGGCCGTCGTAGCGGATGCGCGCGCGCTGCAACCGCATTCCGCTCTCGAGTTCGAAGAACGCCTCGGTACGGCGATCCAGCGCGTCGAGCGTGTTGAACAGCGCGTAGCAGCAGAGCACCTCGTCCATGGGGTTGCCGGCGTTGACCAGCGCCTCGCGGAGCTGCCGCACGCGGGCTTCGCCGCCGGCCGCGCCCTCGAAGGTGCTCAGCGACCAGAGCGCCTTGGCGAAGTGGGGGAACTTGCCGATCAGGGTGTGGAATCGCTCGCGGGCGGCGTCGGTTTCGCCGCAGTAGAGCAGGCCCTGCGCCTCGTTGTAACGATAGGTGGCGCTGCCCGGCGCGGCCGCCGCGGCGCGCGCGAACCAGGGCTGCGCACGTTCGTGCTCGCCGGTCAGCGAGAACACCGAGCCGATAGTGTTGGCGATGCGCGCCTCGACGCGCTCCGGCGCGATGCTGCGAAGCGGCGCGAGCGTTCCGATCGCATCGCCCCACAGGCCGTAGTTCACCTGCATCTGCGCCAGGTGCGCGCGGTAGAGCAGGTTGTTCGGCTCGAGCGCGACCGCCTCCTTCGCCGACGCCACCGCAGTGAGCGCCTGGCCGAGGCCGCTCTCGGTCCCGCTGCGATGGAACCACCCTTCCGCATAGCGCGGGTACTGTGCGGTCAATGTGCGGTAGGCGTCGAGCGACTGCGCGACCTGGCGCTGCTCCATCAACTTTCGTGCCGTCTGCAGCAGGGCGACTGCGCTCATTCGTCACTCTCTCCGGGGCTGCAAGCCTAGCAAAACGCGGCGTCCGGCCAGGAGGCCGTGTCAAAAAACGAAGGCCCCTTGCGGGGCCTTCGTCGACACGCCAGCGCAGGATCAGAACTTCTGGTCGTAGCGCAGGTAGTAGAACTGCCCGGGCAGCTCGTACTGCGGGTCGAAGCTGTTGGCGAAGGCCTGGTACGACACCGGCGGATCCTCGTCGAACAGGTTGTTGACGCCGAGGGCGACGCGGGCGTTCCAGGGCAGCTTCACGCCGACCTGGGCGTCCCAGTACATCGTCGCTTCGAGCGTGTTCTCGATCCGGCGGACGGGCGAGCCGGTGAAGTCCTCGCTCGGCACGTTCGGATCCGAACACAGGTTCTCGAACTCCGGCGTCTGCGTGTACAGCGCGACCACCGCCACGCCGCTGCAATCCTCGTCGAGCGCCGAGTACCAGCGGCCCTTGAGCGAGGCATCCCAGTCGCCGCGCTCCCAGTTCACGCTCAGGTTCGAACGCAGGCGCCACACCGGGAAGTTGGTGCTGTAGTTGCCCACGCGCGAGACCGGGGCGGAGGCGTCGGAGATGCGGGTCTCGTACTTGCTGATGTACGCGTTATCCCAGTTGACCGAGAACTTGCCGAAGCCGGTTTCGAAGGTGTAGTCGACGGTGAAGTCGTAGCCTTCGATGTCGGCGCTACCCTGGTTGGTCAGGGTGGCGTTCACGTCGGCCACGTCGCCGGTGGTCGGGTCGCGGGTGATCAGCGAGCACGCGAACGCGTCGCGCTCGGTCGGCAGCGCCAGATAGCAGTCGTCGATCGCCTGCTGGATGCCGATCGCCTGGATCGGATCCTCGATCTCGATCTTCCACCAGTCGAGGCTCATGCTCAGGCCCGGCGCGAAACCGGGGCTCCAGACCAGGCCCAACGTGCGCGAGGTCGAGGTCTCCGGCTGCAGGTTCGGGTTGCCGCCGACCGTGGTGCGGATCTGCGGGTTGGGCTGCGAGTAGTTGGCCGGAACGCCGTCGGCGACGCAGTTGGCGGTGACGGCCGCGAGGGCGGCCGAACTCAACTGGCCGGTCGCGGCCGCCGCGTACAGGTTGATCGCGTCGCAGGGATCGTACAGGGTCGGGAAGTTGTCGGCGGTACCGGCGAACAGCTCGTTGATCGACGGCGCGCGGAAGCCCTTGCTCCAGTTACCGCGGACCAGCAGGTCCTCGAACGGCTTCCACTTGAAGCCGAACTTCGGGTTCATGGTGTCGCCGAAGGTCGAGTAATCCGAGTAGCGCGCGGCCACCGAGAACTCGAGGAGATCGGCGCCGGCCACGTCCTTCAGCAGCGGGATGCTGAGCTCGGCGAAGAACTCGTCCACGGTGTAGCCGCCCGCGGTGGACGTCGACTGGCTGCCCGAAGTCAGGCCCGACGACGCCAGCGCGTCCGGATTGAACGAGCCGTTGACTTCGCGATGCTCGTAGCCGGTCGCGAAGGCCAGCATGCCGCCGGGCAGCTCGGCGATTTCGCCCGACAGGTTGGCGAAGTACGACTTCTGCTCGTCGTAGATCGTGGCGTGGTCAACGTAGTTGATGTAATTCACCATCTCCCGCGTCATGTCCTCGGCATTGCCCATGACATTGAGCGGGACGCACCCTTCGATGATGGTGGTCGGGTCGCCCGGCGTGCGCACGCACACCGGCACGCCGTTGACGATCATCGACGGGCCCACCGCATCGCGCACGCGCGCGAGGTTCTGCAGGCCGTAGGTGACATCGGTCTCGTTGTTGTCGGTGTAGCTCGTGCCGACATCCCAAGCGAAGTACTTCTCGCCGAGCTCGAAGCTGCCTTCGATCGCGCCGGCGAAGCGGAACGTGTCGACGTCCTGGTGGAAGCGGCGGGGCGCGAAGCTCGGCATGCGGATCTGGACACGGGTGATGTCCACGCCGAACGGGTTGTAGATGCTGTCCGCCGACAGGTTGAACGTGTACGACAGCGAGGTCGGCGCGTTGAAGCCGGGCGGCAGCGTCTCGCCGAAGCTCAGCGGCTGGGGCGCGAGGTACTGCTCGGAGCGGCGTTCGTTGTACATCACCTCGGCCTTGACCGCGATCGAGTCGGTCAGATCGAAGCGCGCCTGGCCGAAGATGCCGATGCGTTCCTGCGGGGTGGAGAGGTAGTTCTCGGGCGCGAAGTTGAAGCCGTCCGAAGTGATACTGAACGCCCGGAACTGCGAGACGACCGACGGATCGCACACCTGGTTGTTCGGGCAGCCGGCCGCGCCGGGAATCAGCGTGAACTGACCGGGGCCCTGCGTCGGGTAGTCGAAGCGGCCGAAGCGGCTGGTCGAGGAGGCGCCGGCGAGCACGTTGGTGCCCGGCAGGCCGAACGCCGGCACCGCCGAGATCTCACGGTCGCCGGCGAACACCGGCTCCTGCTTGACGTAGTTGGCGCCCAGCATCGCGTTGAAGCGGTCCGAGCCGCCGCCGACGATGAAGTCGTACGCCTGCTGCGTGCCGTCGCCTTCGTTGGTGGTGCCGATGAACGCCGAGGCCGAGGCGCCTTCGAAGTTCTGGCGCGTGATGATGTTGACCACGCCCGCGATCGCATCCGAGCCGTAGATCGCCGAGGCGCCGTCCTTCAGGACTTCGATGCGCTCGACCGCGGCGATCGGGATCGTGTTGAGGTCGACCGCACCGCCCAGGCCGGTCACCCAGCGCCGGCCGTTGACCAGCACCAGGGTGCGGTTCGAGCCGAGGTTGCGCAGGTCGATCTGGGTCTGGCCGTTGCCGCCGTTGTTGAACGTCGTGTTGAGCGCGGCACCGCTGGTGGAAATCTGCTGCAGCACGTCGCCGACGGAGGTCACGCCGGTGCTCTCGATCGCCTGGCGGTCGAGGCTCAGGATCGGCTGCGAGGTCTCGGTGTCGACACGCTTGATGCGCGAACCCGTCACTTCCACGCGGTCGAGGGTGGCCGGATCCTCCTGCGCTTCCTGCGCAAGGGCCAGGCCCGTGCCCGCCACCGTGGTGGCGCCCACGGCGAGCGCGAAGGTAATCGCGTCCCGTAGCTTGCTGGTCTTGTACGTCATCTCTCTCTCCAAGTGGGTGGTCTTGGTAGTCCCATGGGAACCTCGCCGGAAACGCAAACGGTCGCGCCAAAGTCAGCAAGGTGGCCCGATAGTACCCCCCTTCGGGTCGAGAATTAAAGTGGCGTTAAGTGGGACGGCCGGGCCAGGCGAAGCCACGCCGACGCCGCGCGGAGCCAGCGCAGCGGCCGGCAGAAGGTGCCCGAACGCTCTCTTTCGTTGTCGTGCGGCAGGCGTGCTCCTGGGTTCCGCGAACGCGCACCAGGCATCGCCTCGCCAAAAAAGACGGCCCCTTGCGGGGCCGTCGAAACAGGCGGAACTGTCGTCGATCAGAAGCGCTGCGTGTACTTGAGGTACCAGAAGCGACCGATGTCGAAGCCGCCGTAGTAGGACACGTTGGCGCTCGGTTGGGTGTACATCACCGGACCGATCTTCTCGAACACGTTGTTCGCACCGACGGCGATCGTCGCGTTCCAGGGGGCTTCCCAACGGAACTGCACGTCGTTGAAGGTGTTCGAACCCACGCTGCGACGGCGGGTCAGCTGGCTCGTGGTGCCGGTAAGGGCGCCGTTGGGCTTGAAGCCGATGTCGTCGCACTCGAGGTGATCCACCGTGACCGGCTGCACACCCAGGTTGGCGTTCGCGGCGGAGGTCGGCGTGAAGTAGGTGCAGCTCTCCTTCATGCCCGAGTAGTAGCGAGCGATCCAGCTGACGCCGAACGAGCCCATCTGCCAGGAGACGTTGAGGTTCGAGCGCAGGCGGAACGTCGTCGACGCGGAGCCCGCGAGGCCGACGTTGGAGAGCGGACGCTGTGGCGCCGTCGCCGTCACCAGGTAGTCGCGGACGGTGTAGGTGCTGTTCGACGCGATCATGAAGTCGCCGAACCGCTCCGTCTTCAGGCGGTAGGTGACGTCGAAGTCGAAGCCTTCTGCCTTGCGGAAACCGGCGTTGATGCCGGCGAACTGGAGGAAGTTGACGTTGCCGCGCACCGGGTCACGCGTGAAGATGTTGGGCGTGCAACGCGCCGCGACACCCAGCACGTAGCAGTCGTTGAGGATCTGCGTCGGGCTGTCGGCGACGATGGTGTCGGCGATGCGGATCTTCCACCAGTCGAGCGCGACGCCGAGACCCTCGACGAAGTCGGGGCTCCACACGAAGCCGATCGTCTGGGACTTGGAGATTTCCGGCTGCAGGTTCGGATTCGAGCCCGAAGTGAACGGAACCGGCGTCTGCGAGTTCGGCGCGCCCGCGTTCGCGCCGCCTTGGGCCAGCTGACGGTAGGTCGCCGCCAGCGCGCCCAGCGCACCGTTGCCACCCACGCCGTTGGTGCAGTTGGCACGGGTGGTCGGGTTGTTGGCCGAGCTGCCGAACGAGGTGTCGCAGGGGTCGGTGAAGAACGAGAAGGTCTGCGAGCCGCCGCCGTACAGGTCGGCGATCGTCGGCGCGCGGAAGCCGTCGGCATAGGTGGCGCGCAGCATCAGCGAATCGATCGGCTTCCACTTCAGCGCGAACTTGTTGTTCACCGTCTCGCCGAAGGTGTCGTAGTCGGAGAAGCGGCTGGCCACGTTCAGCGACAGCTCCTGGGCGAACGGCAGATCCGCGAGGATCGGGATCTGGAACTCGACGTACGCCTCATCGACGCTGTACGAGCCACGGGTCGGCAGCGACGCCAGGTTGGTGGACTGACCGGCGACGGCCAGCGCGTCCGGCGTGAAGCCGCCCTCTTCCTTACGGTTCTCGAGGCCGAAGGCGAAGCCCAGGTCGCCCGCCGGCAGGGTGGCGAGGATGCCGGCGATGTTCGCCGAGATGACCGTGGTTTCCGTTTCGCCGGTCGCCTTCTCCGCCTGGAACAGGTAGTTCCGCAGCGCCGCGTTGTCGGTCAGGCCGCCTTCGCCGGCGCGGCCGGCAGGCAGGAACGGATTGAACGGCACGCAGGCGTCGAACGAGAGGGGATTGGCGGCGGTTCCGCACTGCACGCGGCCCTGCGCGTTGAGGAACGACGGCCCCATCGCCAGGCGCAGACGCGGAATGTTGAGGTTGCCGTAGGTTTCCTGGATCAGGCGGTTCTGGTTCCACAGGTAGCTCACATCCCAGTCGAACGTGCGCTCGCCCAGGTCGAAGCTGCCTTCGAACACACCGGTGAAGCGGTAGGTCGTCAGATCGCTCTCGCTGATACGCGGCACTTCCCAGGTGCGGCGCCACCAGGTGCTGATGTCGGCTCCGGTGGGATTGAAGTAGCTCTGGCCCGACAGCACGACCGCGCCGCCCTGCGAGGGCGTCGGGGTGGTCGCCTGCATCGGATAGCCGGCGATGCCGCGGCTGGCCTGACGGTTGCTGTACATCAGGTTGGTGCGGAACCGGATGGCGTCGGTGATGTCGAAGATGCCGTCGACGAAGAGCGACTTCGACTCCAGCGGGTTACGCAGGTCGGTCTGCTCGTTGGTGTTGGACTTGCCATCGACCGAGCCGGGGATGCACGTACCCGGGCCCGGCGCGGCCGGCGTGTTGGACGGGCAGGAGCCGGTATTGGTGTTCTGCACGATGTAATCCGCCGGATTGCGCGGATTGCCGCCCGGACGCAGCATCACGCGCGATCCGGTCGGAATGCCCGGGATGCCGGCAGTCGCCGTGGTCACGAAACCGCCGTACTGGCTCACCGCCGTCCACTGGTCGGTCGGATGGATGTCCGAACGCGGGAACGCCGAGAACGGACGGTCGCGCGCGAAGACCGGGTCTTCCTTCGTCCACTCGGCCGCCAGCGTCAGCGAACCGCGGTCGCCGCCGAAGCCCATGACGAAGTCGCCGCGGGTGATCGCGCCGTCGCCTTCGTCGTACTGGCCGTAGTAGGCGCTCGCCTGCGCGCCTTCGTAGTTGGTGCGGGTGATGACGTTGACCACGCCCGCGATGGCGTCGGAGCCGTAGATCGACGAGGCGCCGTCCTTGAGGACTTCGATACGCTCGACCGCCGAGGCCGGAATGGTCGCCAGATCCGCGAGGCCCGACGTGGTGATGCCCAGGCGGCGGCCGTTGAGCAGGATCAGGGTGCGCGCAGCACCGAGGTTGCGCAGGCTGATGTAGACGCCGCCGACGGCCTCACCGGCCGAGAGCGGCTGCGCGCGGGTGATCGGCGGGGTACCGGTCGCGGAGATGTTCTGCAGGATGTCGGCGACCGACTGGAAGCCCTGGCGCTCGATGTCCTGGCGGGTGATGAAGGTGACCGGCTGGGCGGTTTCGACGTCGACCTGGCGGATGCGGGTACCCGTGACCTCGATGCGGTCGAGGGTCTTCGCTTCCTCCTGATCGCCGGTAGCGCTCTCCTGGGCCATGGCGGTACCGGTGAAGGTGCCGACCAGGAGCGCGTACGTGATCGCGTCACGCAGCGGATTGGTCTTGAAGGCCATTTCTCTCTCCGAAAAGTTTGTATGCCTCTGTGAGCCTCCCCGGTAGCGTCAAAGGAAACGCCAAGTCCGGCAAAGGTGAGGCCGATGGTAGAGGCATCCTGACGGAAATTAAAGTGTCGTTAAGAGATGCGGGCGGGTATGGAACGGCAAGCCGCGGCAACGGGGCGAGCGCGCTGAACGGGGGCGTGCCGATCCGGGTTCGCGCGCATCCGGGCATGGCTTCGGCGTCCCGGCGCGGTCGGCAGCGCGTAACCTGTAGGCCGCATACGCCGTGCGGCCCATGCCTACCGAGCCTCCGATCCGGTCCGGAGCGGATCGGAAGGCGGTCGCGGGCCCCCGGGCCGGTCCGGCGTTTCCCCTGGTATGGAGTCGCGATGTCCCCCTTGGCCGACCGACACGGTCGCACCTTCCCCTATCTGCGGTTGTCGCTGACGGAGGCCTGCAACTTCCGTTGCGGCTATTGCCTGCCGGACGGCTGGCGCGCCGAGGGCGGGGCGGGCTTTCTGACGCTGGAGGAAATCCGCCGGCTGGTGGGCGCGTTCGCGGCCGCGGGCATGTGGAAGATCCGGCTGACCGGCGGCGAGCCGACCCTGCGACGCGATCTGACCGACATCATCGCGACCGTCGCCGCCACGCCGGGCGTGCGCCGGGTGGCGATGACCACCAACGGCGCGTTGCTGGCGCGGCACCTGCCGCGCTGGCAGGCGGCCGGGTTGACCGCGCTCAACGTCAGCATCGACAGCCTCGACGCCGGGCGCTTCCGGCGCATCACCGGACACGACCGCCATGGCGAGCTGCTGGAAGGCATCGAGCGGGCGCTCGCGGCGGGGCTGGAGTCGCTGAAGCTCAATGCGGTGCTGCTGCGCGGGCTGAACGACGACGAGCTGCCGGCGTGGCTGGACTACGTGCGCACGCGCGCGCTGTCGGTGCGCTTCATCGAGCTGATGCGCACGGGCGACAACGGCGACTGTTTCGACCGCCATCACCTGCGCATCGACCTGTGGGAGGAGCAATTGCGCGAGGCCGGCTGGACGCTGCGTCCGCGCGTGCCGGGCGCCGGTCCCGCGCGCGAGTACGCGCATCCAGAGTACGCCGGCACCATCGGCCTGATCGCGCCCTACGGCCGGGATTTCTGCGCCGGCTGCAACCGCTTGCGCGTCACCGCGCGCGGCGAACTGCGGCTGTGCCTGTTCGGCGAATTCGGGGTCTCCCTGCGTCCGCTGCTGCAGGCCGACGACCAGCGCGAGGCGCTGATCGGGCGTGTGCAGGAGCTGCTCGCCGGCAAGGCGGCGAGCCATGCGCTGCACGCGGGGCGCACCGGGCTCACGCCGCATCTGGCGTCGATCGGGGGCTGAGATGGGCGATGCCGCGGCGACGGGTCGGGAGGCCCGCATGATCGCCATCGACGAAGCGCGCGCGCTCGTGCTCGCGGAATGCGGGAGGCTCGAAGTCGAGCGCGTGCCTGCGGCGCGCGCGCCGGGGCGGGTGCTGGCCGAGGACCTGTGCGCGCAGGTCGCACTGCCGCCGTTCGACAACGCGGCGATGGACGGCTTCGCGCTCGCCTGCGATGGGACGCATCTGCCGGCCGGCGGCGTGTGGGAGGTCGCCGGCGTGCAGGCGGCGGGCGATGCCCGCGCGCATGCGGTGCACGGAGCGTGGAGGATCATGACCGGCGCGGCGCTGCCGCCCGGAACCGACACCGTCGTGCCGGTGGAGCAGGTGGACGTGCTCGCGCGCGGCGGAGGCGGCGAGCCGGAGCGCATCCGGCTGACCGCGGATGCGGCGCGCGGCCAGCACGTGCGCCGCGCCGGCGAGGACGTCGGCCCCGGCATGCGCGTGCTCGACGCCGGAACGCGCGTCGGCGCCGTCGAACAAATGCTGCTCGCCGCGCTGGGCGTGTCGACCGTGGCGGTGCGCCGCGCGCCGCGGGTGGCGCTGGTCAGCACGGGCCGCGAGCTGGTCGACGACCCGGCGCAGCCGCTCGCGCCCGGCCGCATCCGCAACAGCAACGGCCCCTATCTGGCCGAGGAATTCCGCACGCGCGATGCGGATATCGTGCTGCAGGCGACGATCGCCGACGACCCGGCGCACTACGCCGAGGCGTTGCGGCAGGCGATGGCGCTGGGCTGCGATCTGGTGATCAGCACCGGCGCGGTGTCCATGGGCGAGTTCGACTTCGTGCCGGCCGCGCTCGACGCACTGCAGGCGCGCATCGTGTTCCACAAGGTGCGCATCCGTCCCGGCAAGCCCCTGCTGTTCGCCGTGCTGCCTACCGGCGCGCTGTTCTTCGGATTGCCCGGCAACCCGGTGTCGGCGGCGGTCGGCCTGCGTTTCTTCGTCGATCCGGCGCTGCGTGCGATGCGCGACCAGCCGCCCGAGCGCCCGCTGCGGGTGCCGCTGGCGGTGGACGTGCGCAAGAAGGTCGGGCTGTGCCATCTCCAGAAGGCGCGGCTCGCTGCGGACGCGCAGGGGCGGCTGGGCGTGCGCCCGCTGCCGGGGCAGGAATCGTTCCGCATCCTGCCGCTGGCGCGCGCCAACGCGTGGGCGGTGTTGCCGGAAGCCGCGGACGTGCTCGCCGCCGGCACGATGGTCGAGGTGTACGGACAGGCGCCCGGCACATGGCGCCTGGTGGAGGAGGGATGCGACATCTGACGGTGCGGATGTTCGGCGCGTTCCGCGAGCTCGAACCCTCGGGCGCGTGGCGCATCGAGATCGACGAGGCGGCCACGGTCGCCGACGTGCGGCGCGCGTTCGAGCAGCAGGCGCGCGCGCGCTGGGGCGCGCGCTTCGACCCGGCGCTGCTGGCGGCGTCGGCGTTCGCCAGCGAGCGCGAGGTGCTGCGCGCGTCCGACAGCGTGGCGGGCCTGGACGAGGTCGCCGTCCTGCCGCCGGTCAGCGGAGGCTGAGGTGGAACACGCGAACGACTGGCGGGCGCTGGCGATACGCGACATCGCCGCAGGCGCGCTCGACATCGCCGAAGCGCTGCGCTTCGTCTCCGATCCCGGATTCGGCGGCCACGCGCTGTTCGTCGGCAAGGTGCGCGATCTCAACCACGGGCGCGCCGTGCTCGGCGTGAGCTATGACATCCACGCCCCGCTCGCGCTGGCGACGTTCGAACGCATCTGCGAGGAAACGCGCGCGCGCTGCGGCGGGCGACTGAAGCTGTTCGTGGCGCACGCGCACGGGCGGCTGAGCGTCGGCGACACCGCGGTGATCGTCGCCGCCGGGACGCCGCATCGCGCCGAGGCGTTCGACGCCTGCCGCCACGCGATCGAGGCGGTGAAGCATCGCGCCCCGATCTGGAAGCAGGAGCATTACCGGGAGGGCGACAGCGTCTGGAGCGCGGGCTGCACGCTGTGCGCGGACGAGGCGGGCGCCTAGCTGTGGAGCTTCGATAGGTTGTTTCGCCCGAACGGCAAACGACTGAGGGGCGGGCGGCCGCCACGGGCGCTGTGTGGCCGGTGGCCGTTGTGGTGGTGCAGCCAGTCCTGCGGGGCGTCGCGGCGCTGGGCCGAGCTCTGGTAGGTCGCGGCATGGGCCCACTCGCGCAGGGCCGTCTGGATGAAGCGCTCGGCCTTGCCATTGGTCTGCGGAGTCCCTCACCCCAGCCCCTCGTCCGGCCCGCCGGGCGTGGCGGGCGTTCGTCGGTGCGCAAGCCTTGCGGCTTGCAGGCGCACCTCCGCACCCCGCCGGCGGGAGAGAGGCTTCCAGGGGATGCGCGGAGCGCGAGGAGGCGCCGCACCGAAAGGCGGGCCCGACACGGCGGGTGCGACCCGGGCGAGGGCGACGAAGGCGCGAACGACGAGGCGCGGGGCCCGCGCCGCGCGTGTGGCGGCTCAGAGATCCTGTTCGTAGCGGACGTAGGGCACGGTGCCTTCGTCCTTGTCGGCGTTGCCCGGCGAGAACGGGTTCTTGCCGCGGGTGACGATGTTCTCCGCGCCCACGGTGAGCTGGCCGCTCCACGGCGTGCGCCAGGTCAGGCCAAGTCCGGCGCTTTCCCACTGGCCGGCCTGGCCGGGCACTTCGACCACGCGGCCGATCACGCTGGCGCCGAAGCGGCCGACCGAGCCGCCGACGCTGAGGCTCTTGGTGGTCCAGCGGTCGGCGTACTGGGCGGGGATCTCGCCCGCCGGATACAGGCGCGCGCGGGCGATGCTACCGCCGATCGACACGGTGGCCTCGCGGCCGATGTTGCGCTGGCCGATCAGCATCAGCGCGTTCTGGTCGACCTGGCTGTTCTGACCGCTCGGGCTGAGCCAGGCGGGGAGGTTGTCGCGGCCGCTGCCGACCGTCAGGCCGACGCGGTTGCTGCCCTGGGTCAGGCTCACGCCCGCGCTGCCGCGCCGCGTGGCGTCGCCGTCGAACGCGGCCAGCATGCAGTGGTTGGCGAGGCTGCCGATCGCGCTCAGGCCGGCGCCGCGGTCGCAGACCAGGCCGAGCGAGTCGTTGGAGTCCAGCCCGAAAGCCGCATCGAGCGATGCCTTGCCGAAGCCCCAGCGCCGGCCGGCGACCGGGGTTCCGGTCGGCTGCAGCAGCAGCACGCCTTGCAGGCGACCGCTCGCCTTGTCCCACACGGGCAGCACGGCCGGGTCGGCCTTCGATTGCGCGTGCGCCGGCACTGCCGCGCCGAAGGCGAGCAGGAGCGAAAGCGGAAGCGAGAGCAGGCGCGCGTGCATGGCTCGCGTACGGACCGGCACGGAGCCGGCGAAGTTCCCCGTGAGACGTTCGGGGCCACTATAGCCCGTTTATGTTTATTTAACAATCGGGCGATCCGCGCCCGTGCGCAGGAAACGTGAAGGCGGCCGCGCTCACTGCAGGCCCGGTGGCGCCTCGTGCTCGCTGGCGTGACGATGCAGCATCGATTCGACCTGGGCGGCGTCGAACCGGTAGGTCTGGCCGCAGAATTCGCAACGCACTTCCGCCTGTCCGTCGATCACCGCGGCGCGCGCCTCCTCGGTCCCGAGCGAGACCAGCATGCCCTCGACCCGCTCGCGCGAGCACGAGCAGCCGAAGCGCAGGGGCTTGTCGCCCATCACCGCCACCCCGTCCTCGTGGAAGAGGCGGTGCAGCAGCTCGCCGACCGGGCAGGCCAGCAGCTCCGCCTCGCGCAGGGTGTCGAACAGCGCGCCGACCCGGGTCCAGCCGTCCTCGTCGCCGGCGTCGCCGGGCAGTTTCTGCACCATGAGGCCGGCGGCGGCCTCGCCGTCGGCGGCCAGCAGCAGCCGCGTGGGCAACTGCTCGGACTGGCGGAAGTAGTCCTCGAACGCTCCGGCGAGCGATGCGGCCTCCAGCGGCACCAGCCCCTGGTAGCGGACCGGTTCGCGCTGCCCGGTGCCGTGGTTCTCGATGGTGATCGCCAGCACCGCGGACGGCCCGAGCGCGCGCAGGTCGCGCGAGACCTCGCCGGGCCCCTCCAGTTGGGCGATGCCGCGCAGCGTGCCGGCGGCGGTGCACTCGGCGAACAGTGTGCGCAGGGCGCGCTCGCCCCGCAGTTGCACCGACAGGCGGCCGTCGACCTTGGCGTGCCCGGTGAACAGGGCCGAGGCGGCGGCGGCCTCGCCGAGCAGCTCGACCACCGTCGGCGGATAGTCGGCGCGCTCGCGGATCTGCTGCCAGGTGTCGTGCAGCCGCACGTGCACCCCGCGCACGCCGGCGCGCTGGATGAGGAAACGGGTGAGGCGGTCGCCGGTGGCGGACGGGGTGTCGGTCATGCGGATGCGGCGGGTTGCGGCGGTACCGGATAATGCCGGGCTGCGGATGAATCGGAAGTCCGCGGACATGGGGACGGGGGCGGGCGCGTGCAAGCGGGGAAAAAAACCGGATCGTTCGCGCGGCGGCTGTGGCGCTGGATGTGGCGCCTGCCGCTGCTGTTCGTACTGCTGACGTCGCTGCAGGTGCTGGTGCTGCGCTTCGTCGATCCGCCGTTCTCCGCATTCATGACCTGGCGGATGACCGAGGCCTGGGCCGAGGGCGATTTCGGCTACCGGATCGCCTACGACTGGCGCGATCTGGAGGACATCTCGCCGCATCTGCCGGTGGCGCTGGTGGCCGCCGAGGACCAGAACTTCGCGCGCCACCACGGCTTCGACCTGAAGGCGATCGAGAAGGCGGCGCGCCAGAACGCCCGCGGACGCCGCATCCGTGGCGGCAGCACGATCAGCCAGCAGACCGCCAAGAACCTGTTCCTGTGGAGCGGACGAAGCTGGGTGCGCAAGGGCATCGAGGCCTGGTACACCCTGCTGCTCGAGACGCTGTGGCCGAAGCGGCGTATCCTCGAGGTCTACGCCAACGTCGCCGAGTTCGGCGACGGCGTGTACGGCGCGCAGGCCGCGGCGCGAAGCTACTTCCGCAAGGACGCCGCGCGGCTGTCGCCGGCCGAGGCCGCGCGCATGGCGGCCGTGCTGCCGAGCCCGCGCCGCTACAGCATCGTGCGGCCGGGGCCCTACGTGCAGCGGCGCACGCGCGCGATCCAGCGGCAGATGCGCTACATCGGCGGCACCGGCTATCTCAAGCAGCTCGACTGAAGCCGCCGGCGGCTATGCTGCGCGCATGAACCGGCCCCTGCTGACCGCCGTCGTCGCCGCTTTCAACGAAGCCGACAGCCTGCCGCTGCTGCATCCGCGCATCGTCGCGGCGCTGGAGGCGGCCGAGCGCGAGCACGGCATCGAGGCGCGCGTGCTGTACGTCGACGACGGCAGCCGCGACCGCACCTGGGAGGTGCTGTGCGGATTGGCCGGCGCCGACCCGCGCGTGGCGCTGCTGCGGCTGTCGCGCAACTTCGGCAAGGAGGCCGCGCTCACCGCCGGGCTGGACGCGGCGGACGACGGTGCGGTGGTGATCCTCGACGCCGACGGCCAGGATCCGCCGGAGCTGATCCCGCAGTTCGTCGCCAAATGGCGCGAGGGCTACGACGACGTCTACGGCACGCGCACCGAGCGCGAGGGCGAGAGCTGGTTCAAGCGCGTCACCGCGCACGCGTTCTACCGCGTGATCGGGCGGCTGTCGAAAACGCCGATCCCGGCCGACACCGGCGACTTCCGTCTGCTGTCGCCGCGCGCGCTGGCCGCCCTGCGCCAGTTGCGCGAACGCCACCGCTTCATGAAGGGGCTGTTCGGCTGGATCGGCTACCGGCGGGTGTCGATTCCGTACCAGCGCGCGCCGCGCGCGGCCGGCCGCAGCAAGTTCGACTACTGGCGGCTGTGGAACTTCGCGCTGGAGGGCATCACCAGTTTCTCGACCGCGCCGCTGCGGCTGGCGACCTATCTGGGACTGGCGACGGCGATGCTCGCCTTCGCCTACGGCACGTGGGTGGTGGTCAAGGCGCTGCTGTGGGGCGATCCGGTCGCCGGTTGGCCGACGATGATGGCGGTGATCCTGTTCCTGGGCGGGGTGCAACTGATCGCGCTCGGCCTGATCGGCGAGTACCTCGGACGGCTGTACGAGGAGTCGAAGCAGCGCCCGCTCTACCTGGTCGACACCTGGCGGCCCGCAAGGGGAGTATCCTCGGCGCCAGGCTCACCCGAAGGAGGCCACGGCGATGCGCACCGTGAAGCAGCTGTTGGAGGCCAAGCCCGCTGACATCTTCGCGATCGGGCCGGACGCGCCGGTGATCGAGGCGATCCGGCTGATGGCGGAGAAGTCGATCGGCGCGACGCTGGTGATGGAGGGCGCGCGGCTGGTCGGCATCCTGTCCGAGCGCGACTACGCGCGCAAGGTCGTGCTGCAGGGCCGCTCGTCGGCCGACACGCCGGTGCGCGCGATCATGACCGCCGACGTGATCACGGTGACGCCCAACGACACCGTCGAGCGCTGCATGCAGATCGTCACCGAGCGCCGCATCCGCCATCTGCCGGTGATGGAGCAGGGGCGCGTGGTCGGCGTGGTGTCGATCGGCGACCTGGTGAAGGCGGTGATCGAGGACCAGCAGGTCGAACTGGACCAGTTGCAGCGGTACATCGCCGGCGCGGCGTGAGCGTGCATATCGGCGTTACGCGTCTTGGCCACGGATTGGCACGGATAAACGCCGATCAAAACGCGGTCCTGGTGCGGATCCGCGGTTGGTCGCCGGATTCCGTGGCGGATGCTTGCACCGTCGCTGCCTCTGCGCGCAGCCGTAGGTTGGGCTGAGCCGGAGGCGAAGCGCAACGTTCGCGCGGCATGACGTCGGGCTGGCGGTGCGATGTTGGGCTTCGCTTCGCTCAGCCCAACCTACGGGGAGTGTCGGGGAAACCGTAGGTGGGGCTGCGCCGGAGGCGAAGCCCAACGGCTTTGACGCCACGTGGCGCTTCGTGGCGCTCAGCGCGGCCTGCGCGGATCGAATCCGGCTCGATCCGTGTTCATCCGTGAAAATCCGCGGCCGAAACCCGCGCCCTCATTTCGCATACCGCCCGCCGCAGTCGGCGTTCTCGCCGGGGCCCAGTTCGAGCGTCGCCAGCAAGGCGGCCGGCGGCGTGATGGTGCCCAGCGCCAGCGCGATCGCGCCGCGCAGGCCGAGGCGGCCGTAGTCGGGCCGCACGCGCGGCTGCTTGAACGCGCCTTCCACGTACAGCGGCGTGCGCAGCGCCAGCAGGCTGCGGTCCTTGGGGCGCGGACGCAGGGTGAGGTCGAGCCGCTCCTCGCCGAGATCGATGGTGCCCGAGCCGACCACGATGGTGTCGGTGGTGTCGAACGCCAGCGCGCGCGTCTTCATCACGCCGTCCCGCACCTCGAAGTCGGCGAACGCGCAGCGCACCGGGACCTTGCGGTCGTCGGTCAGTTTGAACTTGACGATCTCGGCCACGTCGATGCCGGCGAACTCCATCAGCAGGTTGCTGATCTGCCCCTTGCCCATGCCGAGCGCGACGCTGCCGTCGCTGCTGCCGAGCATGGCGGCGATCGAGTTGCCGCTGCCGGTCAGGTCGACGTGGCCGCCGACGCGGCCCACCGCGTCGCTGGCGAGCTTCACGTTCGGCAGCAGCTTGGCGAGCGTCAGGCGCGTGGCGTCGATGTCGGCGTGGGTGCGGATCGGACTGCGGCGCGCGTCGAGGGTGACGGTGGAGCGGATGCGGCCGTCGGCCATGCCGAAGTCGAGCGGGTCCAGCCGCAGCAGGCCGGCCTTGAGGGTCAGGTGCGCGTCCATCCGCTCCAGCGGCAGCTTCGGCGCGTCGATGCGTTGCGCGCGCAGGCGGACGTCGGCGTCCATCGCGCGCAGTTTGTCGAGCCGGTACGGCGTGTCGGGCAGCAGCCGCGGGCTGGCCCGGCGCTGCGCGGCGAGCGCGGCCAGCTCGGGATTGGTGGTCTCCTCCGGCCGCGGCGCGCCGCCCACGAAGCCGGCGAGGTCGTCGAAGTCGAGCCGGCGCGAATGCAGATCGCCCTTGAAGAACGGCCGCGGTCCGCCGGTGGTGACGTCGACGTCGCCGGCGAGGTCGCTGTCGCCGACGCGGCCGGTGAAGTCGTGGTATCGCCACGTGGTCAGCGCGCCGCGGATGTCGCGGCCGAGGCGGCCGTCGACCGAGTACGGCGGCGTCGGTGGCATCGACAGGCCCAGCAGCGGGTAGAGATCCTCCAGGTTCTTGCCGGACAGGGCCAGGCGCAGGTCGAAGTCGCGCAGGCGGACCGGATCGAGCAGGGTGCCGCGCGCATGCGCGCGGGTCGCGCCGGCGACCGCGCGCACGTCGATCCGGTACGGACGCTCGGTGTCGCGCAACTGCAGCGGCGGCGCGGCGCGGCCTTCGATGCGGAACGCGTTGCCGCGGAAGCGGCCGCCGCCGACCAGGGCGATCGCCGCGTCGCGTCCCGCGGCGGGCGCGATGCTGTGCACGCCGATGCGCACGTCGGTGCGATCGCGTGCGCTGAGGTACCGCAGGTGGCCGCGTTCCACCAGCAGGCGGCGGAACTCGGTCGCCGCTTCGCCGGGTTCGCCGAACTGCCAGTTGCCGCCCTTGCCGGAGGGGTGCGCCTCGAGCAGGAGTTGCGGCCGGGTCAGCCGAAGCTCGGGAATCACCACGCGCCGTGCGAACAGCGGCCGGATCGCGAGGTCCAGCTCCACGCGCTCGGCCTGCGCCATCAGCGGCTGCCTGGACCATCCGGCGTTGCCGAAGCGGATGCGGTCGAGCCGGACCGTCGTGGTGGTCCAGCCGAGATCGACGTCGAGATCGCCGAGGATGTCGAACGTGCGCCCGGTGCGCGCCTCCACCGCGCGCTCGAGCGGGCGCCGGAACCAGTTCCAGTCCCACAGCAGAACCAGCACCACCAGCGCCAGCGCCAGCAGGGCCAGCAGCGTGCGCCACGGATGCCGGCGCATCGCGGCGGGCGTGACGGGACCACGGGCGGGCGTCGGATCGGCCATCGGCCCGACCTTCGGGCGCGGCCGGTCAAGCGCCGGTGAACCGGTTGTGAGGGATTCAGCGGCGTGCGCGCGCCGTCAGCGCAGCACCTGCGCCAGCACCGAGACGTAGTGGCAGACGCTGCCGCCGATCACGAACAGATGCCAGACCGCATGGCCGTAACGCATGCGCGGCCGGTGATAGAACACGGTGCCCAGCGTGTAACAGAGACCGCCGGCGAGCAGCCAGCCCAGCGTCCAGCCGTCGAGCGCCGCCAGCAGCGGCCGGATCGCGATCAGCACCAGCCAGCCCATCGCGATGTAGAGCAGGGTCGAGAGCCGCTCGAAGCGGCCGGTATGGAACAGCTTGAACACCACCCCGGCGAGCGCGAGCGTCCAGATCGCCGCGAACAGCGTCCAGCCCCACGGGCCGCGCAGGCCGACCAGCGTGTAGGGAGTGTAGGTGCCGGCGATCAGCAGGTAGATGGCGCAGTGGTCGAACACCTGCAGGCGCCCTTTCAGCACCGGATGCTGGATCGCGTGGTACAGCGTGGACGCCAGATAGAGCAGCAGCAGGCAGGCGCCGAACACGATCGCCCCGGCGAGCTGCCAGCCATCGCCGTACAGCGCGGCCAGCGTGATCAGCACCGATCCCCCGGCCAGCGCGGCCGCCGCGCCGACGCCGTGGGTCAAGGCGTTCCAGAGTTCTTCGCGCGCAGGGGCAGGCATGGCCGCGAGCGTGGCAAGCGGGCATCGAGCAATTGCTCGACCGGCGTCGGCGGCGGCTACACTGCAAACGTCCGGGGAGCCCGCATGATCGTCTCGCACGCCCACCGCTTCATCTTCGTCGCCATCCCCAAGACCGGGACGCATTCGGTGCGCCAGGCGCTGCGCGAGCGCATGGCCGACGGCGATCTCGAGCAGGTGGGCCTGTTCGTCGACAGGCGCTTCCCCTGGCCCGAGCTCGCCGCGATCCGGCACGGCCATCTGAGTCTGCGGCAGGTGGCGCCGTTCCTCGGCGAAGAGGCGATGCGCTCGTATTTCAAATTCGCCTTCGTGCGCAACCCGTTCGACCGCTTCGTCTCCTACTGCTCGTTCATGACCCGCCAGAACGGCGCGTTCGAGCGCAACCCGACCGCGGTGATGCACCACATCCTGTTCACCGTGCGGCCGCTGCAGCACATCCTGTTCCAGCCGCAGCACACGCTGCTGGTGGACGAGGCCGGCGGGCTGATGGCGGACTACGTCGGCCGCGTGGAGACGATGCAGGACAGCTTCGACGAGGCGTGTCGCCGGATCGGCATTCCGTCGCGGCCGCTGGAGCGCGTCAACAGCTCGCGCCGCGGCGACTACCGTCAGTATTACGACGACAGGCTGATCGCCGGGGTGCGCGCGCTCTACGCGCGCGATCTGGACCTGTTCGGCTACGACTTCTGAGGGCGGCCATGCACGCACCGGGCGCGAACCCCCGCAAGACGACCACCGTGCGCCGGCTGGGACGGGTGGACATCGACGCGTTGCGCGAGGCCGTGCTGCGTATTCCCGAAGAGGTGTGGGACGCCGAGAACGCCGACAAGCCGAACCGCTTCGAGGCGCTCGATCGCACCCGCCACATCGTGTTCCGCTTCGTCAGCAACTTCGTCGACTGGCGGCAGTCGTACGAACGTCCGCTGTGGGCGCAATGGCGCGCCCTGCTCGAGCCGGTGCTGGCGCAGGCCACCGCACCCTACGGCTACGCGCGCGCGGCGTTCCCGCGGGTGATGCTGGCGCGGATGGCGCCCGGCGGCATCATCAAGCCGCACCGCGATGCCAATCCGGCGGCGAAATGGCCGCACAAGATCCACGTGCCGCTGCTGACCAACGACAAGGTGACGTTCTTCGTCGACGGCATCGGCTACCACTTCGCCGAGGGCGAGGCGGTCGAGGTCAACAACATGGGCGTGCACGCGGTGCACAACGCCGGCGACACCGACCGCATCCACCTGATCTTCGAGTACTACGACCTCGACCAACCCGAGCCCGCGTGGCTCGCGCCGCTGCTCCGGAGCGCGCCCGGCGCCTGAATCAGTCGAACGTCACCGCGTGCGCGTGCTCGCGGGTGGCGAGGAAACGCACCTCGGGCGCGCGCTCCTGGGCGAGCTGCAGGTTGACGCGCGTCGGCGCGAGGTAGACCAGCTCGCCGGCGGCGTCGAGCGCGAGGTTCATCGCGTTCTTCTCGCGGAACTCCTCGAGCTTCTTCGCGTCGTCGCAGCGGATCCAGCGCGCGGTGGCCACGTTCACCGGCTCGAAGCTCGCATCGACGCCGTACTCGTCCTTCAACCGGTAGGCGACCACGTCGAACTGCAGCGTGCCGACCGCGCCGAGGATCAGGTCGTTGCTCATCAGCGGACGGAAGAACTGGGTCGCGCCCTCCTCGGATAGCTGCGCCAGGCCCTTCTGCAATTGCTTGAGCTTGAGCGGGTCGCGCAGGCGCGCGCGGCGGAACAGCTCCGGCGCGAAGTTGGGGATGCCGGTGAAGCCGAGCGGCTCGCCTTCGGTGAAGCTGTCGCCGATCGAGATCGTGCCGTGGTTGTGGATGCCGATCACGTCGCCCGGATACGCGTTCTCGGCGATCTCGCGGTCGCTGGCCATGAAGGTGAGCGCGTTGGCGAGCTTGATCTCCTTGCCGCTGCGCACGTGGAACGCCTTCATGCCGGCGGTGAAGCGGCCCGAGCAGATGCGCATGAACGCGACCCGGTCGCGGTGCTGCGGGTCCATGTTGGCCTGGATCTTGAACACGAAGCCGGTCAGCTTGTCCTCGTGCGGCTGCACCTCGCGGGTGGTGGTCGCGCGCGGGCGCGGTGCGGGGGCGTGCTCGACGAAGAAGTCCAGCAGAAGCTGCACGCCGAAGTTGTTGACCGCCGAGCCGAAGAACACCGGGGTCTGCTCGCCACGCAGGTACTTGCCGAGGTCGAACGGGTGCGAGGCGCCTTCGACCAGTTCCAGTTCCTCGCGCAGCTCGGCCAGCATCTGCGCGCCGATGCGCGCCTCGAGCTGCGGATCGTCGATCGAGGGGAAGATGGTCGAATCCTGCCGGGTGAAGTTGCGGCCGGGCTCGTACAGATGCACCTCGCCGGTGAGCAGGTGCACCACGCCCTTCAGGCGCTGGCCCATGCCGATCGGCCAGGTCACCGGCGCGCACTGGATCTTCAGCACCGACTCGACCTCGTCGAGCAGCTCGATCGGGTTCTTGCCCTCGCGGTCGAGCTTGTTGATGAAGGTCATGATCGGCGTATCGCGCAGCCGGCAGACCTCCATCAGCTTGATCGTGCGCTCCTCCACGCCCTTGGCGACGTCGATCACCATCAGCGCCGAGTCGACCGCGGTCAGCACGCGGTAGGTGTCCTCGCCGAAGTCGGCGTGGCCGGGGGTGTCGAGCAGGT
This sequence comes from Vulcaniibacterium thermophilum, assembly GCF_007923255.1. Taxonomy (GTDB): domain Bacteria; phylum Pseudomonadota; class Gammaproteobacteria; order Xanthomonadales; family Xanthomonadaceae; genus Lysobacter_F; species Lysobacter_F thermophilum. The sequence goes on from NZ_VOHJ01000012.1 coordinate 41,748, forward strand.
TGACGATGCGCCCGGCATACGGGAACTGCATCACCGAGCTGGTCACCGAGATGCCGCGCTCCTTCTCCAGCGCCATCCAGTCGGAGGTGGCGTGGCGCGCGGCCTTGCGGCCCTTGACGCTGCCTGCCATCTGGATCGCGCCGCCGAACAGCAGCAGCTTCTCGGTCAGCGTGGTCTTGCCGGCGTCGGGGTGCGAGATGATGGCGAACGTGCGCCGGCGCTGGGCTTCGGTGGAAACGTCGGACATGGCGGCGCGGCGCGATGGGCGCCGGTGCGGAGGGGATCGGGGATGCGCGAAGTATACCGGCCGGCGCGGTCTCGCTGGCCGGGCGGCGTTCAGGCGCGCGGCTCAGGCCGCCGCGGGCAGATCGGGACGCACGCCGGCGATCAGCGCGTCGAAGTAGTCGCGGGTCAGCCGCAACTGTTCCTCGGCGGTCTCCGCGCGCACGACCACGTGCCGGAACGCGGCGTTCTCCGGCCGGTCCTTGGCGTACCAGCCCAGATGCTTGCGCGCGATGCGCACGCCCGAGGGCTCGCCGTAGAACGCGTGCAGCGCCTGCAGGTGGTCGAGCAGCAGGTCGCGCACCTCGGCCAGCGTCGGTTCCGGCAGGCGCTCGCCGGTGGCGAGGAAGTGCGCGATCTCGCGGAAGATCCACGGCCGGCCCTGCGCGGCGCGGCCGACCATCACCGCATCCGCGCCGGTCGCGCGCAGCACGTGGGCGGCCTTGTCCGGCGAATCGACGTCGCCGTTGGCGATCACCGGAATGCGCAGCGCCGCCTTCACTTCGGCAATCGTGTCGTACTCGGCCTGGCCGGTGTACATCTGATCGCGCGTGCGGCCGTGGATGGCGAGCGCCCGGATGCCGCTGGCCTCGGCGATGCGCGCGATCTGAAGCGCGTTGCGGTGGCCCGCGGCCCAGCCGGTGCGGATCTTGAGCGTCACCGGCACCTCGACCGCACGCACCACCGCTTCGAGAATGCGCGCCACCAGCGGCGGATCGCGCATCAGCGCCGAACCGGCCCAGGCGTTGCAGACCTTCTTCGCCGGGCAGCCCATGTTGATGTCGATGATCTGCGCGCCGTGGGCGACGTTGTGGCGCGCGGCCTCGGCCATCGCCTCCGGCACGGTGCCGGCGATCTGCACGCTGATCGGCGCCGGCTCGCCGTCGTGGTCCATCCGGTGGCGCGACTTGGCGGTGTTCCAGAAGCGCGGATCGCTGGTGGTCATCTCCGACACGCACAGGCCCGCGCCCAGGCGCTTGCACAGCACCCGGAACGGCTTGTCGGTGACGCCCGCCATCGGGGCGAGGATCACGCGCGGTTCGATGAGGTGGGGCCCGATGCGCATGGCGCGCATTCTAGCGGGCCGGTTTCAGCGCCCGCGGCGGCGGCGCCAGAACAGGAAGCCGGTGACGAGCAGGAACGCGGGGAGCAGGCCGGCGAGCGCGGTGGCGATGCGCAGCGGCCAGCCGCCGACCGCGCCGATGTGCAGCGGGTAGATCGCCGCGTCCATGCGCCCGCCCGGCGCCTGCGCGGTGGCGTCGAAGCGGCCCTGCAGGCGCCCGTCGGCCTGCACGAACAGCAGGCTGCGGCCGTTCGGATGCCATTCGCCCGGAGCGCGCACGCGCACCGTGACCACGCCTTCGCGCGGCGGCGCGACGCGCACCAGCTCGGCCTGCGGCCAGGCCGCGCGTGCGCTGGCGAGCAGGCGCGGCCAGTCGGTTTCGACCGCCGACGCCGGCTGTGCCTTCGGCACCGGGCCGCCGCCGAACAGGCCGGTGAGCACCGCACGTGCAAGGTCGTGATAGACCATCCCGAGCCCGGTCAGCACCGCCAGCACCAGCAACGGCCACAGCAGCACGCCGGAACTGCGGTGCCAGGTGAGCCAGCGCCGCGTCGGCGGCCCGGCGTGCACGCGCAGGTGCGACAGCACGCGCGCCAGCCGCGGCCACCACAGGTACAGCCCGGACAGCAGCAGGAACAGCGCGATCCAGCCCACCACGCCCACCGCCTGCTCGCCCGCCTCGCCGGCGAGCAAATGCGTGTGCAGTTCGTGCAGCCACAGCAGCGGATCGCTGCCGGTCGTGCGCGTCAGCAGCAGCGCGCCGTCGCCGGTGGCGAAGTAGCGGCGGCTGCCGTCCTCGAAGAACGCCTGCCACGCCGGCATCGCCTCGCGCGGCAGGTCGATCGCGCGCAGCCCGCGCGCTTCCCATTCGGCAAGGATGCGCTCCAGCACGCGGGCATCGGCGTGCACCGGCTGCGCCGCCAGCGCCGGATGCTGCAGTCGCAGCAGCTCGGCATGGAACACCAGCACGCTGCCCGACAGCCCCAGCACGGCGAACAGCGTCCCGGCCGCGAGCCCGACCCACAGATGCAGCCACGCCAGCGCCGCGCGCACGCGCCGCCGCACGCGATCGGCGGCGGCACGGCGGGCGGGCGCGGCGACGGCGGCCATCAGAAGCGGTGCGACCAGGCCAGCGTCAGCACGCGCCCGCGGCCGGCGACATAGGTGTCGTTGCGCGGCGTGCTCTGCGAGTAGTAGGTGACGTACTGCTCGCCGAGCAGGTTCTCCACGCCCACCGTCAGCACGCCGAGCGGCAGGCCGATGCGCGCCTGCAGGTCGACCGTGGTGTAGCCGTCGAAGGAGGCCACCCGCGTGCCGCGCAGGTCGAACTCGCGGTCGAGCGCGCGGCTGGCCTGCAGGCGCGTGCTGAGCGTCGGCGTCCACGCCTGGGTCCAGAACGCGGTGACGCGGTCGGGGCTGACGTTGATGCCCGGCAGGTCGCTGTCGACCCGGTCGTCGCCATTGCTGTCGTAGCGCGCATGCGTGCCGGCGTAGGCCACGCCGACGCGGCCCGCGGCGGAGAAGCGCCAGGCGAGGTTCGCTTCGATGCCCTCGATCTCGGTGCGTTCGCGCACGACGTTGTACGAGCGCGTGGCGGAGTCGAACGCCAGTCGCGAGCCGAGTTCGGACTCCGAGCGGTAGTACGCGACGTGCGCGAGCCAGGTGCCGTCGTCGTAGTCGAGCCCGACCTCCCGGTTGTCGGCGATCACCGGCGACAGGTCGACCAGGTCGTCCACGCGCTGGTTGGGCGCGGTGATGCCGCGCAGCACGCGGCCGATGTCGGCGACCGTGTAGCCCTCGGCGTAGGAGGCGTACAGCTTCAGCGCGGGCGTGGCTTCCCACACCACGCCGAGGTTCGGCAGCACTTCGCTGGTCTCGGGCGAGCCGCCCTGCACGAAGCGGCTGCCGCCGGCGTTGGCGGGAATGGTGACGTAGTCGTCCACCTCGAGCCGCCCGCGCTCGTAGCGCAGGCCGCCGGTCAGCATCACCGAATCGCTCGGCCACCACTCCGCCTGCACGAACGGCGAGGCGGATTCGTAGGTGGTTTCCGGCACCCAGTCGAGGCCGGCGCGCACCAGCTCCTGGCGGGTGGTGTCGCGCGCCAGGTCGAGGCCGAGCGTCGCGCGCAGGCGCAGGCCGAACAGCTCGCCGCGCGACCAGGCGAACTTGCCGCCGAGCTTCTCGGAGATGTTCTGCGACTGGTCGAACCAGTTCGGATCGCGGCCGTCGCGCCAGAAGTCGCCCCAGTAGCTGCCGCCGTACAACGCCTTGAAATCGACCCAGTAGAGCTGCGCCGACAGGCTGCCGCCGGCGAGGTCGGCGTCGCTGTAGTCGAGCGTGAGCGAGGTCGAACGGTTGCGCGGGCCTTCGCCGGGCTTGGGCCCGCGCACCGAGGTCGCGAGCCGGCCGGTGCGGATGTCGCCATCGACGGTGGCGTAGTCGTTGTCGCCCTGCAGCTCGTAGCGGTTGGCGGTGAGCTGCAACCGGCGGCCGTCGGCGAAGGTCCAGCCCGCCTTGGCGAACAGGTCGTGGCTGGCGGCGTCCATCAGGTCGCCCTGCACGTCGTTGACCGCGATCGCGCGGCCGTCGCCGTCGTAGTACAGCCCTTCCTTGGCGTACGACGCGCCGCCGACGAAGTCGAACGCGCCGCGCCGCGTGCCGAGCAGGTACGACGCGCGCCAGCCGGCGCCGTCGTCCTCGCGCGGCAGCGCGCTGCTGGCGCCGAGCGCGACCTCCTGGAACACCGCGCCGTCCTGGCGCGGCGCGCGCTTGGTGATGATGTTGATGATGCCGCCCGAGGCGCCGAGGCCCTGCAGCGCGTTGGCGCCGTGGATCACCTCGATGCGCTCGATCATCGCCGGATCGATCGTGTGGCCGTCGCGGCCGCCTTCGCGCAGCGGCGTCGACTGCGGCACGCCATCGACGAGGTACAGCGGCTTGCGCCCGCGCAGGGTCTCGCCGGCGTTGGTCAGCTTCTGCCGCGACGGCGTGAACGAGGGGATCAGGTTCGCCAGCACCTGCGAGAGGTCCTGCGTCAGCGCGAGCTGCTGCTCGAGCTGTTCGCGGTCGATCACGGTGATCGTGTTCGGCAGCGCGGATTCGGAGAACGGCACGCGCGAGGTGCTGGCCGACACCGTGACGCGGTCCAGCTCGACGGCGTCATCGGCGGCGCGTCCGTCGACGGGCAGAGCGAGCAGGGCCGCCAGCGCGGCGGCCAGGGGGACGAGGCGGGGCATGCGGGGGGCCGGAAGGAGACGTCCCGCACAGTTTAATGCGAAGCAATCTCATTTGAGAAGGTTTCGCATTCTCACGGGGCGCCGCTCAGGCGCCGAAGCGGGCCACCACGTCGTCGGCGCGCGGCATGGCGGCGGCCGCGCCCGCGCGCTCGGTCGACAGGCCGGCATAGCGCACCGCGAACAGCGCATGCTCGCGCAGCGGCCGCGCCGGCACGCGGGCGAGCGACGCGGCCAGTGCGCCGTTGAACGCGTCGCCGGCGCCGGTGGTGTCCACCGCCGACACCGGCGCCGCGGCCAGGCGGTAGGCGCCGGCCTCGTCGGCGTAGCGGCGCGGATCGGCATGGGAGACGAACACGCCGGCCGCGCCCAGCGTCACCACCACCGTGCCGTGCGGCAGCAGGCGGCGGCAGAGCGCGTGCAGGGTGTCGTCGTCCAGCGTCGCCACCGCGGCGGCATCGACCTCCACCCCGAGCGCCGCCAGTTGCGCGGCGAACTCGGTCTCGTTCGGCGTGGCGAGGTCGGTCAGCGGCCACAGCGCCTGCGGCACGCGCGCGTTGGCCGGTGCGGGATTGAGCAGGGTGAGCGCAGCGTGTGCGCGCGCCTGCGCGAACGCGGCCAGCGCGGCTTCGGCGGGCGTTTCCAGTTGCGTCACCGTCACCGCCACCTCGTTCCAGACGGACGCATCCGAGACGCAGTCCGCGCCGAGCGCCGCATTGGCGCCCGGGCCGATCACGATGCTGTTGCGGCCCTCGGCATCGACGAAGATGCCGGCGGTGCCGGTCGGCGCCGCCGCCGTCAGTGCATGCAGGTGCAGGCCGTCGGCCTGCGCCAGCGTGCGCGCCAGCCGCGCGCCGTCGTCGTCGCCGAGCGCGCATACGAACGCGGTTTCGGCGCCGGCGCGGACCGCGGCGATCGCCTGGTTGAAGCCCTTGCCGCCCGGGCCGCTGCGGTACGCGCCGCTCAGCGTCTGGCCGGGCAGCGGCAGGCTGGCCGCCGACCACACGTGGTCGACGTTGAAGCTGCCGACGACGACGACCCGGCCGCCCATGCGCTCAGCCGCCGAACCAGGTCAGCACGCCGGCGATGGTGGCGGTCATGAAGGTGGCGATCGAGCCGCCCAGCACCGCGCGCAGGCCGAACCGCGCCAGATCCGCGCGCCGCTCCGGCGCCAGGCCGCCGATACCGCCGATCTGGATCGCGATCGAGCTGAAATTGGCGAAGCCGCACAGCGCGTAGGTGGCGATCAGCGCGCCCTCGCGGCTGAGCGAAACGCCCGGCACTTCGCCGTGCAGGACCTTGGCGAGTTCCATGTAGGCGACGAATTCGTTGATCACCACCTTCTGCCCGATCAGCGAGCCGACCACCTGCGCGTCCTGCCACGGCGTGCCGATCACCCACGCGATCGGCGCCAGCAGGAAGCCGAAGAGGGTGGCGAGGTCGGTCGGGCGGCCGATGCGTTCGGCGATGCCGGTGACTTCGCCCAGCCAGGTCAGCGGCCAGTTGATCAGCGCGATCAGCGCGATGAAGGCGAGCAGCATCGCGGCGATGTTGAGCGCGAGCCGGAGGCCGTCGGCGGCGCCGGAGGCGGCGGCGTCGATCACGTTGGCGGTGGTCTTCTCGACCTCCATCTTCACCGTGCCGCGGGTGAGCGGCTCCTGCGTCTCGGGCACCAGGATCTTGGCGATCACCAGCGTCGCCGGCGCGGCCATGATGGAAGCCGCCAGCAGGTGCTTGGCGTAGAACGCCTGCTGCGCCGGATCTCCGCCGCCGAGCATGCCGACGTAGGCCGCCAGCACGCCGCCGGCGATATGCGCCATGCCGCCGATCATCATCGTGATCAGCTCGGACTCGGTCATGCGCGGAATGTACGGGCGCACCGTCAGCGGCGCCTCGGTCTGGCCGATGAACACGCTGGCGCAGACGCTGGTGGTCTCCGCGCCGGAGACGCGCATCACCCGGGTGATCGCCCAGGCCATGCCGCGCACGACCGCCTGCATCACGCCGAGGTGGTACAGCACGCCCATGAAGGCGGCGAAGAAGATGATCGTCGGCAGCACCTGGAAGGCGAAGATGAAGCCGAACTTCGAGGTGTCCATCAGGCTGCCGAAGATGAAGTTCGAGCCTTCGCCGACGAAGCTGAGGATCTTCACGAAGCCGCGGCCGATCGCGTCGAACACGTCCTTGCCGCCCGGCACCAGCAGCACCAGCGCCGCGAAGCCGACCTGCAGCGCGATGCCGGTCAGCACCAGACGCCAGTCGACCGCACGCTTGTTGTTGGAGAACAGCCAGGCGATGCCGACCAGCACCGCAAGACCGAACAGGCCGAACCCGATGCGGCCGATCGCTTCCATCATCTCGCCCCAAGGCATCCCCGAAAGTCGCCGCAGCCTAGAGCAGCGGCCCGACGACCAGCAAGCGCCACGCCCGGTTCAGCCGTTCAGCGCGCGCCCGCCGGCCCACAGCGCGAGCAGCAGGAACAGCAGCGCGGCGCCGGTCCGCGCCGCCTTCAGCGGCAGGCGCGCGGCGAAGCGGCTGCCCAGCACCACCACCGGCACGTTGGCCACCAGCATGCCGAGCGTGGTGCCGACCACCACCTGCCACAGCGGCTGCACCTGGGCGCCGAGCAGCACGGTGGCGACCTGGGTCTTGTCGCCGATCTCGGCAAGGAAGAAGGCGATCGTGGCGGCGAGGAACGCGCCGCGTGCGGGCAGCCGCGCGTCGTCGTCCAGCGCGTCGGGCTTGAGCGTCCAGACCGCCACCAGCAGGAAGCTGAGCGCGACGAGCCAGTCCAGCAGCGGCGGCTGCAGCCAGCGCGCGGCCAGCGTCCCCAGCCAGCCGGCCAATGCGTGGTTGAGCAGGGTGGCGAGCAGGATGCCGGCGACGATCGGCCACGGCCGGCGGTAGCGCGCCGCCAGCAGCAGCGCGAGCAACTGGGTTTTGTCGCCGATCTCGGCCAGCGCCACCGTGCCGGTGGCGAGCAGGAACGTGTTCATCGCAACTCCGGGGCCGGGCGTTCGCGTGGACGCGAAGGCGCACGCGCGCGGCCCGGCCCGGGACGCGGCGTCCGCCTTCGGTCTCGCCCGAGCTGACACTCCCGCGCGCCATGGCCGGCCGGCCAAGTGTGTTGACGCGCGGCACCGTCGTGCGACGGCGGGCTACTCCCCGGAGGAAGGGGCGGCATTGTAGCGGGAGCAGGGAACAGGGAACACGAGCGCGCGCCGTGCAAGCGACGCGCCGCGGGCTAGCATGCGCCATTTCCCGCACCCCGCACCCCGCACCCCGCACACCCCACCCCGCACCCCGTTCCCCGTTCCCCGTTCCCCGTTCCCCGTTCCCCGTTCCCCGTTCCCGTTCCCGTTCCCCGTTCCCCGCACCCCGTTCCCCGTTCCCCGTTCCCATCCCACCCCCGGAGCCGCCATGCACTACCGCCGCCTCGGTTCGTCCGGCCTGCACGTGTCCGCGCTGTCGTTCGGCGCCTGGGTCACCTTCGGCAACCAGATCGGCCGCTCGACCGCGCGCGAGCTGATCGCCGCCGCCTGGGACCACGGCATCACCTTCTTCGACAACGCCGAGGGTTACGCCAACGGCGAGGCCGAGCGGGTGATGGGCGATGTGATCGCCGACCTGCGCTTGCCGCGCGACGGCTTCTGCGTCTCGAGCAAGGTGTTCTTCGGCTCGGCGGCCGATCCGCGGCCGACCCAGCGCGGGCTGTCGCGCAAGCACGTCACCGATGCCTGCCACGCGGCGCTGAAGCGGTTGCGGGTCGAGTATCTCGATCTCTACTTCTGCCACCGTCCCGATCCGGCCACGCCGGTGGAGGAGACGGTGTGGGCGATGGACGCGCTGATCCGCCAGGGCAAGGTGCTGTACTGGGGCACCTCGGAATGGAGCGCGGCGCAGATCCGCGAGGCGCACCGCATCGCACGCGCCCACCACCTGCACGCGCCGACCATGGAGCAGCCGCAGTACAACCTGCTGCACCGCGAGCGCGTCGAGCTGGAGTACGCGCCGTTGTACGCCGAGGTCGGACTCGGCACCACCACGTACTCCCCGCTCGCCTCCGGCCTGCTCACCGGCAAGTACAGCCGGCCGGAGGGGCGCGCGGCGGAGGCCGATTCGCGCCTGAACCGCGAGGGCATGGGCTGGTTGCGGCGGATCGTGGTGGGCGACGAAGACGCCGACCGCCTCGGGCGCGCGCAGCGCTTCGCCGAGACCGCCCGCGCGCTCGGCCACGAGCCGGCGCCGCTGGCGATCGCCTGGTGCCTGCGCAACCCGCACGTCTCCAGCGTCATCCTCGGCGCCAGCCGGGTCGAGCAACTGCTGCAGAACCTGGCCGCGCTGGACCTGGTCGATCGACTGGGCGAAAGCGAATGGCAGCAGTTGGAGGCGGCCGCGGCCTGAGCCCGCCGCGACGACGCGAGCGGCTACCATACGCGCTTCCCCGCGATCCCCGGGCGGCCCGTCGCCGCCCGGCGGCGTCCGCGATCCCACGGAGTTTCCCCTGATGCGCACCCATTACTGCGGCCTCGTCGACGAGGCGCTGATCGGCCAGACCGTCACCCTGTGCGGCTGGGTGGATGTCGCCCGCAACCTCGGCGGCCTGTGCTTCGTCGACCTGCGCGACCACGAAGGCATCGTGCAGATCGTCGCCGAGCCGTCGGACGCCGAAGGCAACGCCGAGGTGCTCGCCACCGCCGCGCATCTGCATTACGAGGACTGCCTGCGCGTCACCGGCGTGGTGCGCGCGCGCCATGCGATCAACGACCGGATCCGCACCGGCAAGGTCGAAGTGGTCGCCACCCGCATCGAGGTGCTGAACAAGGCCGAGCCGCTGCCGTTCCACGCCCACGAGAACCCGGGCGAGGACATCCGCCTCAAGTACCGCTATCTCGACCTGCGCCGTCCGGAGATGCAGCGGATGATGCGTACCCGCATCCGGCTGGTGCAGGCGCTGCGCCGCTGGCTGGACGCGCGCGGCTTCCAGGACATCGAGACGCCGATCCTCACCAAGGCGACGCCCGAGGGCGCGCGCGACTTCCTGGTGCCGGCGCGCATGCATCCGGGCGAGTTCTACGCGCTACCGCAGAGCCCGCAGCTGTTCAAGCAGATCCTGATGATGGCGGGCTTCGACCGCTACTACCAGATCGCGCGCTGCTTCCGCGACGAGGCGCTGCGCGCCGACCGCCAGCTCGAATTCACCCAGCTCGACATGGAGTTCGCGTGGGTGAGCGAGCGCGACGTGCAGGACACGGTCGAGGCGATGATCCGCGACGTGTTCCGCGAGGTGATCGGGGTCGAACTCGCCGACCCGTTCCCGCGCATGACCTACGCCGAGGCGATGCGCCGCTTCGGTTCCGACAAGCCGGACCTGCGCATCGTGCTGGAGCTCACCGACATCGCCGAGCTGGTGAAGGGCTGCGAGTTCAAGGTGTTCGCCGACTGGGCCAATGCCGCCGACGGCCGCGTGGTCGCGCTGCGCGCGCCGGGCGGTGCGCAGTTCTCGCGCAAGCAGATCGACGATTACGCCGCGTACGCCGCCAGGTTCGGCGCCAAGGGCCTGGCGTGGATGAAGGTCGAGGATGCCGCCAAGGGCCGCGAGGGCATCAGCTCGCCGATCGCCAAGTTCCTGGACGACGCCACGCTCGATGCCATCCTGCGCGCCACCCACGCCAACACCGGCGATGCGATTTTCTTCGGTGCGGCCAGCTACAAGGTGGCCAGCGACTTCATGGGCGCGCTGCGCCTGAAGCTCGGCAAGGACCTCGGCCTGGTCGAGGACGGCTGGAAGCCGCTGTGGGTGACCGACTTCCCGATGTTCGAATGGGACGAGGAAGCCGGCCGCTTCGTGGCGCTGCACCATCCGTTCACCGCGCCGGCGGTGGACGACATCGACGACCTGCGCGCGAACGCGGCGACGGCGGTGTCGCGCGGCTACGACATGGTGCTCAACGGCAACGAGATCGGCGGCGGCTCGATCCGCATCCACCGGTCGGACATGCAGAGCGCGGTGTTCGACCTGCTCGGCATCGGCCGCGAGGAGGCCGAGCTCAAATTCGGCTTCCTGCTGGAAGCGCTGCGCTACGGCGCGCCGCCGCACGGCGGTATCGCCTTCGGCATCGACCGCATTGCCGCGCTGATGGCCGGCACCGAGTCGATCCGCGACGTCATCGCCTTCCCCAAGACCACCACCGCACAATGCCTGATGACCGGCGCGCCGTCGCCGATCCCGGACGAGCAGCTCGCCGAAGTGCACGTGCAGGTGCGGCCGAAGACGTGAGCGGTTTGCGAAACAGAACCCGCCGTACCGTCTCGTGTCCAGCGCCATGCTCCTGACCATCCGCCGCGCCACGCCCGCCGACGCCGAGACGCTGTCGCGCCTGTGCGCGCGCACGTTCACCGAAACCTTCGGCCATCTGTATCCGCCGGAAGATCTGCAGGCGTTCCTCGAGGACGCCTACGCGATCGACAAGCAGCGCGCCATCCTCGCGCATCCCGACTACGCAGTGTGGCTGCTGGAGCGCGACGGCGAGGCGGTCGGCCACGCCGCCACCGGTCCGTGCGGCCTGCCGCATCCCGACGTCGCCGCCGGCGACGGCGAGCTCAAACGCCTGTACGTGCTGCGCGAGTGCCAGAACGGCGGCTGGGGCGCGCGGCTGTTCCAGACCGCGCTCGACTGGCTCGAACGCGACGGCCCGCGCACGCTGTGGATCGGCGTGTGGAGCGAGAACTTCGGCGCGCAGCGCTTCTACGCGCGCTACGGGTTCGAGAAGGCGGGCGAGTACCTGTTCCCGGTGGGACGGGTGCGCGATCTGGAGTTCATCCTGCGCCGCCCGCCGCGCGCGTCCTGAGCGGACGGCCGCGGGATCCGCCGATGCCGTCCGCCGTCGCCGAACGCGTCCTGCTGCTGCACGGCCTGTGGATGCCGGGCGCGGTGATGACGCCGCTGGCGCGCCGCTTGCGCGCCGCCGGCTTCGCGCCGGAGATCTGCGGCTACTTCGGCGCGCGCGGCGGCCTGGAGGACGCGCTGCCGCGGCTGGCCGCACGCTTGCAGCGACCGGCGCACGTGGTCGCGCATAGCCTCGGCGGGCTGGTCGCGCTCGGCGTGCTGGAAGCCCATCCCGAGCTGCCGGTCGCGCGCGTGGTCTGCCTCGGCTCGCCGCTGTGCGGCAGCGTCGCCGCGCGCGGGCTGGCGCGCCACGGGCCGACCCGGCGCCTGCTCGGCCGCGCCGCCGAGCCGCTGCAGCGCGGCTGCCGGCCGTGGCGCGGGCGCGCGCAGGTGGGATCGATCGCCGGCACCCGTCCGCTCGGGCTCGGCCGCTGGTTCGCGGCGTTCGACGGCCCGCACGACGGCACCGTGGCCGTGGCCGAGACGCGCCTGGCGGGGTTGGCCGACCACGCCACCGTGCCGGCCAGCCACAGCGGGCTGGTGCTCTCGCCCGAAGCCGCCGCGCTGACCGTCCGGTTCCTGCGCAATGGACGGTTCCGACCCTGAGCGCGGCGCGGGCGTATACTTGCGCGCCGCAGCAAAACCCGTGTTCGACGCCTATGGCCGGCCATTCCAAATGGGCCAACATCCAGCACCGCAAGAACGCGCAGGACGCGAAGCGGGGCAAGATCTTCACCAAGCTCGTGCGTGAGATCTCGGTCGCCGCGCGCCAGGGCGGCGGCGATCCGGCCGGCAACCCGCGCCTGCGTGCGGCGATCGACAAGGCGCTGTCCGCCAACATGACCAAGGACAGCATCGAGCGCGCGATCAAGAAGGCGACCGGCGAGCTGGAAGGCGTGGCCTACGAGGAAGTGCGCTACGAGGGCTACGCGCCCGGCGGGGTGGCGGTGATCGTCGACTGCCTGACCGACAACCGCGTGCGCACCGTGGCCGACGTGCGCCACGCCTTCAGCAAGTTCGGCGGCAACCTCGGCACCGACGGCTCGGTGGCCTTCATGTTCAGGAAACTCGGCGTGCTGAGCTATGCGCCCGGCGCCGACGAGGACCGCATCACCGAGGCCGCGATCGAGGCCGGCGCCGACGACATCCAGGTGCATCCGGACGACGGCTCGATCGAGGTGCTGACCGCCCCGGACGCGTTCGAGGCGGTCCGCAAGGCAATGGAGGCCGCCGGCCTGAAGCCCGACGAGGCCGAGGTCACGTTCCGCGCCGACAACACCGTGGCCGTGACCGGCGAGACCGCGCAGCAGGTCGCCAAGCTGCTCGACTGGCTGGAAGACCTCGACGACGTACAGAACGTGTACTCCAACGCCGATCTGCCGGAAGAGGCGTATGCGTAAGGCGGGGAACCGGGAACGGGGAATCGGGAATCGCGCATGCGCGGTTCCCGTTTCCGCTTCTGCTTTGTCGATTCCCGATTCCCGATTCCCGATTCCCGCCCGATGACCCGCATCCTCGGCATCGACCCCGGCTCGCAGCGCACCGGCGTGGGCATCATCGACGTCGCCGTGGACGGCCGCTGCGCCTTCGTGCATGCCGAGGCGCTGAAGCTGCTCGACGCGGAGGATTTCTGCCGCCGGCTCGGCCTGCTGTGCGAGCGGCTGGACGCGCTGCTGGATGCCTGGCAGCCGCAGCAGGTGGCGATCGAGAGCGTGTTCATGGACAAGTCGGCGACGTCCGCCCTGAAGCTCGGTCACGCGCGCGGCGCGGCGATCGCCACCGTGGTGAGGCGCGGCCTGCCGGTGAGCGAGTACGCGCCGCGCGTGGTCAAGCAGTCGCTGGTCGGCCGCGGCGCGGCGGAGAAGCCGCAGGTGCAGCACATGGTGCGGCTGCTGCTGAACATGCCGGAGGCCAAGCTGCAGGCCGACGCCGCCGATGCGCTGGCGATCGCGCTCACCCACGCCCACATGTCCGCCACCGCGCAGCGCGCGGGAGTGGCGGTGGCGGCGTTGAGGAGGCGGTGATGGTGCGCCTGGCGCTGCATCGCGTGACCGATCGTTCCTCCGCATCCGCGACGCGTTTCCCGCGGCGTCATCCCTGCGCAAGCGGGGATCCATGGACGTCGCACAGGCGGCAGTCAACGTTCAAGGGATCCCGCTTTCGCGGGAACGACGGAATGCGGCGTCCCGAGCGGCCGGTCGCCCACGCGGCGCCCGGCACGTCCCCGTCGCGGCGATGGCCGCGAGCGCCGAGCACGGAGCTGCGCGCATGATCGGCCGTCTCAAGGGCATCCTGGTCTACAAGCAGCCGCCGTGGCTGATGATCGACGTGCACGGCGTCGGCTACGAGCTGGAAGCGCCGATGAGCACGTTCTACGACCTGCCCGAGGTCGGGCGCGAGGTAGTGCTGTTCACCCACTACGCGCAGAAGGAGGACAGCGTCGCGCTGTACGGCTTCCTGCGCGAGTCCGAGCGGCGTCTGTTCCGCGATCTGCAGAAGGTCAGCGGCATCGGTGCCAAGATCGCGCTGGCGGTGCTCTCGGGCGTCCCGGTCGACGAGTTCGCGCGTCTGGTGCAGGCCGGCGACGTGACCGCGCTCACGCGCATTCCCGGCATCGGCAAGAAGACCGCCGAACGCATGGTGGTCGAGCTGCGCGACCGCGCCGCCGATCTGGCCGGCGGCGGCGTCGCCGTGATCGGCGCCGGCGTTCCGGCCGATCCGCAGAGCGAGGCGCTCGTCGCGCTCCAGCAGCTCGGCTACAAGCCCGCGGAGGCGCAGCGCATGGTGCGCGACGCCGCCGCGGCCGGCGACGATGCCGCCGCCATCATCCGCAAAGCGCTGAAATCCGCGCTTCGCTGATCCCTTTCCCGACGACTCGCATGGGCGCCATGGGCTCATCCTCATCCGTTTCCGCTTCCGGCGCGCACTCCGGCCCCGGGCATGCGCAGGCCGGTCTGGCCGGCCTGGTGGTGGGCGCGATCGGCGTGGTGTTCGGCGACATCGGCACCAGCCCGCTGTACACCATCAAGGAGATGTTCCACCCGCATTTCGGACTGACGCCCGATGCGGCCACGGTGAAGGGGCTGCTGTCGCTCGGGTTCTGGTCGCTGATCCTGGTGGTCACGCTGAAATACGTGATCGTCATCATGCGCGCCGACAACGAGGGCGAGGGCGGCATCATGGCGCTGACCGCGCTCGCCCAGCGCAGCCTGCAGAAGGGTTCGCGGCTGAGTTACGTGGTCGGCATCCTCGGCATCTTCGGCGCGGCGCTGTTCTTCGGCGACGGCATGATCACCCCGCCGATCACCGTGCTGGGCGCGGTCGAGGGTCTGGAGGTGATCTCGCCGCTGTTCAAGCAGTGGGTGGTGCCGATCAGCCTGGTGATCCTCGGCGGCCTGTTCGCATTCCAGCGCTTCGGCACGGCGAAGGTCGGCAAGGCGTTCGGGCCGATCATGATCGCCTGGTTCGTGGTCCTGGCCGTGTTCGGCATCTACAACATCGCCCACAACCCGATCGTGCTGAAGGCCATGAACCCGTACTGGGCCTGGCACTTCTTCGCCACGCACAGTTGGCACGCGGTGCTGATCCTGGGGGCGGTGGTGCTGACGGTCACCGGCGGCGAGGCGCTGTACGCCGACCTCGGCCATTTCGGCAAGACGCCGATCCGCTGGGGCTGGTTCGGTTTCGTGCTGCCGGCGCTGGTGCTGAACTACTACGGCCAGGGTGCGATCCTGCTGCGCGATCCGTCCGCGGTGGCCAACCCGTTCTACATGTCCATTCCCGGCTGGGCGCAGTTGCCGATGCTGGTGCTGGCCACCACCGCGGCGGCGGTAGCGTCGCAAGCGGTGATCACCGGCGCGTTCTCGGTGACGCGGCAGGCGATCCAGCTCGGCTACCTGCCGCGGCTGGCGATCCGCTACACCTCGCGCGAGACCATCGGCCAGATCTACGTGCCGTCGATCAACTGGATGCTGTTCGGCGCGGTGGTGATCCTGGTGCTCGCGTTCCAGAGCACGACCGCGCTGGCGACCGCCTACGGGCTGTCGGTCACCGGCACCATGCTGATCGACACCCTGCTGCTGGCGGTCGTGGCCTACACGCGCTGGCCGCAGGCGCGGCGCTGGGTGCTGCCGCTGTGCGCGTTGTTCTTCCTGATCGACTGCGCCTTCCTGTTCGCCAACGGCGCCAAGCTGTTCAGCGGCATCGGCGCCTGGGTGCCGCTGTTCATCGGCATCACCGCGTTCACGCTGATGCGCACCTGGCGGCGCGGCCGCCAGTTGCTGCACGAGGAGATCCAGAAGGAAGGCATCCATCTGGACACGTTCCTGCCCGGACTGCTGCTGGCGCCGCCCACGCGCGTGCCGGGCACGGCGATCTTCCTCACCGCCGACAAGGGCGTGGTGCCGCACGCGCTGCTGCACAACCTCAAGCACAACAAGGTGCTGCACGAGCGCAACGTGTTCCTGACCGTGGAGACGCTGAACGTGCCGTACGCGCCGAAGGAGAAACGGCTGAAGATCGAGTCGATCGGCAACGACTTCTACCGCGTGCTGGTGCGGTTCGGATTCATGGAAACCCCGGACGTGCCGCTGGCACTGATGCGAAGCTGCGACCAGGGCGGCATCCATTTCGATCCGATGGACACCACCTACTTCGCCAGCCGCGAAACCGTGGTGGCGTCGAAACACCGCGGCATGCCGTTCTGGCGCGACAAGCTGTTCGCGCTGATGCACCGCAACGCCGCGCCCGCCACCAACTTCTTCCGCATCCCCGGCAACCGGCTGGTCGAGCTGGGGGCGCAGGTGGAGATCTGAGATGGGGCGGGAACGGGGGACGGGGAACGGGGAACGTGCGGCTTGCTTGAGCGCCTACACTTGCATGCACCGCGGCGGTGCCGCAGGGTGACTCGCTCGACGCTCTTCCTCCGTTCCCCGTTCCCCGTTCCCGTCCAATGACCGACCGCCTGATCGCGCCCGCCGCCACCCGCGAAGACGAACTGCTGGAGGCCTCGATCCGCCCGAAACGGCTGGACGAGTACCTCGGCCAGCAGCCGGTGCGCGAGCAGATGAAGATCTACATCGAGGCGGCGAAGCGCCGCGGCGAGGCGCTGGACCATGTGCTGATCTTCGGTCCGCCGGGGCTGGGCAAGACCACGCTGTCGCATGTGATCGCCAACGAGCTCGGCGTCAACCTGCGCCAGACCTCCGGGCCGGTGATCGAGAAGGCGGGCGATCTCGCCGCGCTGCTGACCAACCTGCAGCCGCACGACGTGCTGTTCGTCGACGAGATCCACCGCCTTTCGCCGATGGTCGAGGAAGTGCTCTATCCGGCGATGGAGGATTTCCAGATCGACATCATGATCGGCGAGGGCCCGGCCGCGCGCTCGATCAAGCTCGACCTGCCGCCGTTCACCCTGATCGGCGCCACCACCCGCGCCGGCCTGCTGACCGCGCCGCTGCGCGACCGCTTCGGCATCGTGCAGCGGCTGGAGTTCTATAGCGCCGAGGAGCTGACGCAGATCGTGCGGCGCTCGGCGCAGATCCTCGGCATCGCCTGCGTGCCGGAAGGCGCCGGCGAGATCGCCCGCCGCGCGCGCGGCACCCCGCGCATCGCCAACCGCCTGCTGCGGCGCGTGCGCGACTACGCCCAGGTCAAGGGCGACGGCGTGATCACCGCACAGATCGCGGCGGATGCGATGGCGATGCTGAAGGTCGATCCGGAAGGCTTCGACGAGCTCGACCGCCGCCTGCTGTCGACCATCATCGATGCGTTCGATGGCGGCCCGGTCGGCGTGGAATCGCTCGCCGCCGCGTTGTCTGAGGAACGCGGCACGATCGAGGACGTGATCGAGCCGTACCTGATCCAGCAGGGCTTCCTGGTGCGCACCGCGCGCGGCCGCATGGCCACGCCGAAGGCATACCGCCACCTCGGCCTGCAGCCGCGGCGCGGCGCGGGCGAATTGTTCTGAGCGATCCCTGCCGTCGTACGAGTCCGATGTCCCGGGGGTTCCCGCTTTCTCGAGAACGACGACCAGGGGCTTATGCTCGTCCGATTCCCGATTCCCGATTCCCGATTCCCGATTCCCGATTCCCGATTCCCGATTCCCGATTCCCGCCTTAGCCCAATGTTCAGCCTTCCCCTACGCATCTACTGGGAAGATACCGACGCCGGCGGCGTGGTGTACCACGCGCGCTACCTCGGATTCCTCGAGCGCGCGCGCAGCGAGTGGATGCGCGCGCTGGGCTACGGGCAGGACGCGTTGCGGCGCGAGCTCGATGTCGTGTTCGCGGTGCGTTCGATGCAGCTCGACTTCCGCAAGCCCGCGCGGCTGGACGACGCGTTGCACGTCACCGTCCGCCTGCGCGAGTGCCGCCGCGCCAGCGCGGTGTTCGTGCAGCAGGTCGTGCGCGACGGCGACGTGCTGCTCGAAGCCACCGTGCGCGTGGCGGCGCTGGATGCGGCGGAGTTCCGCCCGCGGCCGGTGCCCGCGCCGCTGTACGACGCGATGAAGGCGCAGGAGTCCGCCGGTTGAGCGCGCCGCGCCGGCACAATCCAACGAACACGCCCGATCGGGCCTGGAGAGAACGAATGCCCCACGCCGTGCTTTTCGCCACCACCGTCCAGCCCCTCCCGGAGCAGGCCGCCGCGCAGGCCGCGGAGCTGCCCGAAAGCGCCGCGACGGTCGCGACCACGGCCGGCGGCGGCGGATTCGACGTGCTGCAATTGATCCTGCACGCGAGCCTGCCGGTGCAGGTGGTGATGGCGCTGCTGCTGCTGGCCTCGATCGCCTCGTGGGTCATCATCATCCGCAAGAAGCGCGTGCTCGATCGCGCGCAGCGCGAGGCCGACCAGTTCGAGGAGCGGTTCTGGTCGGGGGTGGATCTGGCCAAGCTCTACGCCGGCGCCGCCGAACGCAATCGCAGCATCACCGGCATGGAGGCGATCTTCGAGGCCGGTTTCCGCGAGTTCAACCGCCTGCGCCAGCGCCGCGGCGGCGATGCCCGCCTGCAACTGGAAGGCGCGCAGCGGGCGATGCGGGCGACCGGCTCGCGCGAGCTGGACGAGCTGGAACACAACCTGGAGTTCCTCGCCAACGTCGGCTCGATCAGCCCGTACGTCGGCCTGTTCGGCACCGTCTGGGGCATCATGCTGTCGTTCCAGGGGCTGGCGAACATGAAGGAGGCGACCATCGCCACCGTGGCGCCGGGCATCTCCGAGGCGCTGATCGCCACCGCCATGGGCCTGTTCGCGGCGATTCCCGCGGTGTGGGCGTACAACCGGTTCGCCAACCGCGTGGAGCGCCTGACCGTGCGCTACGAAGCGTTCTCCGAGGAGTTCTCGTCGATCCTGCAGCGCCAGGCGCATGCGGAGGAATGACCGCGGCGTGAGCGCGCCGCGCCCGCGCCGCTTCCGTCCTTCGCACGTTTCCCGGAGCGCCCCATGACCATCGCCCTGCGACGCCACCGCAAGCGCAAGCTCAAGGCCGAGATCAACGTCGTGCCGTACATCGACGTCATGCTCGTGCTGCTGATCATCTTCATGGTGACCGCGCCGTTGCTGAACCTCGGCGTGGACGTCGACCTGCCGCAGTCCAACGCCAAGTCGATCCAGGAGAAGAAGGACCCGGTGATCGTCACCGTCGACCGCGACGGCAACTACTTCCTCGCGGTCGAGGCTGGCCGGAACGAGGCGGTCACGCGCGAGGAGCTGCTCGCGCGGATCCGCGCGATGGTCGCGCAGAACCCGCAGTTGCCGGTGTTCGTCGCCGGCGATGCGACGGCGAGCTACCAGCGCGTCTACGACGCGATGCAGGTGCTGCAGGAAGCGGAGGTCGACCGGGTCGGCCTGATGAGCAACCCGGAGCAGGGCCGCGGCCGATGAAGGCCACGCGCGAGGACGACATCGTCGCCGTCACGCTGGCGCTGTCGCTGCATGCGCTGCTGGCGCTGATCCTGCTGGTCGGGCTGCGCTGGACCAGCCGCCACGAGGCGCTGGCCGCCGCGGGCTCGCCCATCTCGGCCGAGCTTGCCGACGTGTCGGAGCTGTCGCCGGCGATGCGCCGCACCCTCGGCCGGCGGCCGGAGCCCGCGCCGGCTCCGCCGCCACAGCCGTTGCCGGAGCCGGTCCCCGAGGACGCGCCGGCGCCGCAGCAGAAGAAGGCGCAGGACTTCATTCCGGTGCCGGACGAGCGCAACCAGGAGGCGGTGGTCGATCGGCCCACGCCGCGCCCGGCCACCGAAACCCGCCCGCAGGAGGCCAAGCGCCGGCAGGAGCAGGTGGACCTCAGCGAAACCGAGCGCCAGCGGCAGGCGCAGAACACGCGCCGCCCCTCGCCGCAAGAGCTGGAGCGCCAGCGCCAGCTCGAGGACATCCGTCGCCAGCGCGAGAAGGCGCAGCGCGAGCGCCTGCTCGCCGAGCAGCGCCTGCAGCAGCTCGCCGACGCGCGCGCGCGTTCGGCCTCCGAGGAGGCGGCGCGCGCGGACCAGGCGGCGAGCGGCGCCGGCGGCAGCGACGACGGCCTGCAGGCGCGCTACGCCGAGGCGCTGCGGGCGGCGATCGCCTCCAAATGGATCCGCCCGGAAACGGTGCCGCTCGGCGCCCTGTGCCGCCTGCAGATCCGCCAGATCCCCGGCGGGCGCGTGCTCGACGTGCGCGTGGTCGAACCGTGCAGCTACGACGAACAGGGCCGGCGCTCGATCGAGGCCGCGGTGCTGAAGGCCCAGCCGCTTCCCTACGCCGGTTTCGAGCCGGTGTTCCAGCGCGACCTGACGCTGAACTTCCGCGCCGAGGATCGCTGAGCACCGTGGGCGGCGGTCCGCGGGATCGCGTTCGAGTGTCCGTCATGTGACGGCCGCCGTTCACGAAGCGTTGTGACCGGCTTGACCGGTCCCGTGCCTACAATTCGGAAAGCTGAACAGGACGAGCCGATGAACCGACCGCTTTACTGGCTGACCGCACTGCTGGCCCTGCTGTTGCCGTGGGTGGCGCATGCGCAGCAGCGTGGGCTCGAGATCGACATCGTCGGCGGCAACGCGGCCGCGCTGCCGATCGTGATCGTGCCGATGCCGTACCAGGGCTCCGGCGCCGCGCCGGAAACCGACGTCGCCGCCGTCGTGCGCGCCGACCTCGAACGGTCCGGCCAGTTCCGCGCCCTGCCGGCGGCGGGCCTGGCCGAGCGCCCGACCCGCGGCGAGGAGATCAACTACGCCACCTGGCGCGCGCTCAACCAGGACTACATCGTGGTCGGCCGCGTGCTCGACGGCGGCGAGGGCGCCTACCGCGTCGAGTACGAGCTGTTCGACGTCGCCAAGCAGCAGCGCCTGCTCGGTTTCGCGCTGACCGCGCGCGCCAGCGCGCTGCGCGACCTGGCGCACCAGATCAGCGACGCCATCTACGAAAAGATCACCGGCGTGCGCGGCGCCTTCTTCACCCGCATCGCCTACGTCACCGCGGTCGGCACCGGGCGCGCCACCCGCTACGCGCTGATGGTGGCCGACTCGGACGGCTACAACCCGCAGACGGTCGTCCGCTCCAGCGAGCCCCTGCTGTCGCCCGCCTGGAGCCCCGACGGGCGCCGGCTGGCCTACGTCAGCTTCGAGGGCGGCAATTCGTCGATCTATCTGCAGGAGATCGCCACCGGCAAGCGCGAGCTGATCGCCCGGTTCCGCGGCATCAACGGCGCCCCGGCGTTCTCCCCGGACGGGCGCCGCCTCGCGCTGACGCTCTCGCGCAGCGGCAATCCCGAGATCTACGTGATGGACCTCGGCAGCCGCGCGCTGACCCAGATCACCAACCACTTCGCGATCGACACCGAGCCGACCTGGAGCGCGGACGGCAGCACGATCTACTTCACCTCCGACCGCGGCGGCCGGCCGCAGATCTACAAGGCGCCGGCCAGCGGCGGCGCGGCCACGCGCGTCACCTTCCAGGGCAGCTACAACGCCAGCGCCGACCTGTCGCCGGACGGCAGGAAGCTCGCCGTCGCCCAGGGCGCCGGCAACACCTACCGCATCGCCGTGATGGACAGCAGCCTGGGCAGCCCGCGCTGGGACACGCTCTCCCCCGGTTCGCTGGACGAATCGCCGAGCTTCGCGCCGAACGGCATGATGCTGCTCTACGCTGCCCGCGAGGGCCGACGCGGCGTGCTGTACGCCGTCTCCGCCGACGGCCGCGTCCGCCAGCGGCTGGTGCTGGCCGAAGGCGACGTGCGCGAGCCCGCCTGGGGCCCGTTCCGCCAGCCGCGCTGAGTTTCGCAGTACCGGCCTTCGGGCCACCCCCGTGACACGCTCATAGACGAGGAACGACGATGAACGCTACGACACGTTTGCTGCTCACCGCCATGCTGTGCACGGTCGCGGTCGCATGCTCGAAGAAGGTGAAGGAAACCCCGCCGGCCGATACCGGCCCGACCACCACCACGCCGACCGAGACCACGCCCGCCGCGACCACCGGCATCTACACGCCCGAAGACCTCGACCGCGACGCCTGCCTGCGCCAGCGCGTGGTGTACTTCGACTTCGACCAGGACACCCTGCGTCCGGAGTTCCAGAACATCGTCGCCTGCCACGCCAAGTACCTGCGCGACCGTCCGTCCTCGCGCATGACGCTGGAAGGCCATGCCGACGAGCGCGGCAGCCGCGAGTACAACGTCGGCCTCGGCGAGCGCCGCGGCAACTCGGTGTCCTCGGCGATCCAGGCCAACGGCGGTTCCGGCGGCCAGATCACGGTGAGCAGTTTCGGCGAGGAGCGCCCGACCTGCACCGATTCGACCGAAGAGTGCTGGGCGAAGAACCGTCGCGTGGAAATCGTCTACACCGCGCGCTGATCCGACCCGGGCCGCGCCGGCGGCCCATCCGACGCCCTCCCGCCACGGCGGGAGGGCCGCGGCACGCGCCGCGTGCCTTCCGTTTCCTTCCTGCGACGCCCTGCCATGACCCGATTCCTGCGTCCGTTCGCCTGTCTCGTGCTGCTGGCCGTCGCCGCCCCCGCGTCCGCCCAGCGCGCAAGCCTGGCCGATCGCGTCGCCGCCCTGGAGGCGAGGATGGCCGCCTCGCAGGGCAACGTCGAACTGCTCAACCAGATCGCCCAACTGCGCGGCGAGGTGCAGGCCCTGCGCGCGCAGGTCGAAGAGCTGCAGAACCAGAACCGGCAGCTCGAAGAGTCGATGAAGGCGCAGTACCTCGACGTCGACGGCCGCCTCAACCGGCTGGAAGGCGGCGCGCCGGCCGCGCCCGCCGGTGTCGCACCGGGCGCCGACCGCAGCGGCGCCGCGTTGCCCGAACCGCCGCCGGCCGAGCGTGCGCCGACCGTCCGCGGCGACCGCGGCAGCCTCGCCACCGCGGCGGGCGAGCGCGAAGCGTACGAAGCCGCCTTCGACGCCTTGAAGTCCGGCCGCTACGCGGACGCCGCGCGCCTGTTCCAGGCCTTCCTGGCGCAACATCCGAACGGCGTCTATGCGCCGAACGCCCTCTACTGGCTCGGCGAGAGCTACTACGTCACCCAGAACTACGAGCTGGCGCTGCCGCAGTTCCAGGCCCTCATCGACCGCTACCCGACCCACGACAAGGCCCCCGGCGCGCTGCTGAAGATCGGCCTGACCCAGTACGGCCAGAAACAGCTCGACGCCGCCGAAGCGACCTTGCAGCGGGTGACCGAGCGCTACCCCGGCACCGACGCCGCGCGCACCGCCGCCGACCGCTTGGCCGCGATCCGGCTCGCGCGCGTGCGCTGAGGCGGGCTGCCGCCGTCGATCCGGCGGGCCCGGCCGGCGCCATCCGGCTCGCCCTGAGCCTGTCGAAGGCCGCGCCCGGCCGTGCGTCGGCCCGCCCGTGGCCCGACACGCTCAGCATTGGCGGGCGGGCACGAAGCGCCGCTCAGCAACCCGCACGACCCGCCTTGCTAGACTTTCGCGGATGAATGCCGTCGCGCCCGTCGATGCGGCCGCCGCATCGGCGGACCGGCTCAAGCTCACCGAGATCTTCCTGTCGCTGCAGGGCGAGGCCCGCGCGGCCGGGTGGCCGACCGTGTTCGTGCGCCTGACCGGCTGCCCGCTGCGCTGCCAGTACTGCGACACCGCCTACGCTTTCCACGGCGGCGCGTGGTGGACGATCGAGGCCATCCTCGCCGAGGTGGCCAAGCACGGCGTCCGCCACGTCTGCGTCACCGGCGGCGAGCCGCTCGCGCAGAAGCGCTGCCTCAAGCTGCTGGGCGTGCTGTGCGATGCCGGCTACGAGGTGTCGCTGGAGACCTCCGGCGCGCTCGACGTGTCCGAGGTCGATCTCCGCGTTTCGCGCGTGGTCGACATCAAGACGCCCGATTCCGGCGAGGCGCACCGCAACCTGTGGAGCAACCTGGCGCTGCTCACCGCGCGCGACCAGGTCAAGCTGGTGATCTGCAGCCGCGCCGACTACGACTGGGCGAAGCGAGTGATCGCCGAACACCGCCTGCCCGAGCGCTGCGAGGTGCTGTTCTCGCCCAGCTTCGGCCAGGTCGATCCCACCGCGCTCGCCGACTGGATCGTCGCCGACCGCCTGCCCGTGCGCTTCCAGATCCAGTTGCACAAGCTGCTGTGGAACGACGAGCCGGGGCGGTGAGCCGGGAATCGGGAGTCGGGAATCGGGAGTCGGGAGTCGGGAATCGGGAGTCGGGAATCGGGAGTCGGGAATCGGGAATCGGGAATCGGGAATCGCGAGGAGGCGGAGCTCGGCTGGTTCCTCCAGATCCGCTGCTTGGGAAAAATGGCCGCTGCAACACGTTCGAGAATGCCGCTTTGACGACTCCCGATGTCCGATTCCCGATTCCCGGCCGCAAAGCCGTCGTCCTCGTCTCCGGCGGCATGGATTCGGCGGTGGTGCTGGCGATCGCGCGCGAGCAGGGCTTCGCCGTGCATGCGCTCAGCGTGCGCTACGGGCAGCGCCATACGTCCGAACTGGACGCCGCGGCGCGGCTGGCGCGGGCGATGGGGGCGGTCGCGCACAAGGTCGTCGACGTGGACCTGCGCACCATCGGCGGTTCCGCACTCACCGACGATGCGATCGCCGTGCCGCTCGACACCGATGCGAAACCGGCCGATCCGATCCCGGCCACCTACGTGCCGGCGCGCAACACGATCATGCTGTCGATCGCGCTCGGCTGGGCCGAGGTGCTGGGCGCCGCCGACATCTTCTGCGGCGTCAACGCGGTGGACTATTCGGGCTATCCCGACTGCCGCCCCGAGTTCGTGGCCGCGTTCGAGCGGCTGGCGAACCTCGCCACCCGGGCCGGCGTCGAAGGCGCGGGTCTGCGCATCCACGCGCCGCTGCAGTACCTCGGCAAGGCCGACATCGTGCGCGAGGGCGTGCGCCTGGGCGTGGACTTCGCGCTCACCGTCTCCTGCTACCAGGCCGACGGCGAAGGCCGCGCCTGCGGGCATTGCGACGCCTGCCGCCTGCGCGCCGAAGGGTTCCGCGCCGCCGGCGTGCCCGATCCCACGCGCTACGCCTGAGCGGTCTGCAGCGGCGCGCCCGCTGCGCTAGAATGCCGCCCCCGCCGCGCAACGCGGCGGCACGCGTCCGGGCCGTTAGCTCAGTCGGTAGAGCAGCTGGCTTTTAACCAGTTGGTCGTAGGTTCGAATCCTACACGGCCCACCACCCCGATCAGCAGTTTCGCAGGCTGGCTCAACCCGTTGGTCGTAGGTTCGAATCCTACACGGCCCCCCACTTCGATCAGCGGTCTCGCAGGCGGGCTCAACCCGTTGGTCGTAGGTTCGAATCCTGCACGGCCCCCCACTTCGATCAGCGGTCTCGCAGGCTGGCTCAACCCGTTGGTCGTAGGTTCGAATCCTGCACGGCCCACCACCCCGATCAGCAGTCTCGCAGGCTGGCTCAACCCGTTGGTCGTAGGTTCGAATCCTGCACGGCCCACCACCCCGATCAGCGGTCTCGCAGGCGGGCTCAACCCGTTGGTCGTAGGTTCGAATCCTGCACGGCCCACCACCCCGATCAGCGGTCTCGCAGGCTGGCTCAACCGGTTCGCCGTCGGTTCGAGCCCCACTCGGTCCAAGCCCCGGTTCCCATTGTCGTCATCCCCGCGAAAGCGGGGATCCATGGACGTCCGTCTGCAACACCGCGCCGTCGAAACGCGTCTTCCGTCCACACGCGCCCGCAGCGTATGAGGAACCGTCAGTGCTCCACTGACCAGACCACCACACTCGCCACGATCAGGGCCAGTGCGAGGGCGAGAAGCGACGTAACGCGGGGGGCGTGCCTATGCGCCTTGGCGCGAGGCTTCAGCAAGGACGGGTGCCGATAGACCAGCCCTGCAACGACAACCCAGCCAATGGCCCCAAGCCATCCCGGCAGGCCCGGGAACTTCCGCAGCGAGCAATACGCCACGAGCGCAAAGGCGAGAGCGACCCAGCCTGCAAATGGATTCCCGCTTTCGCGGGAATGACGAGGCGAGGCATCCAGGCCTTGGGCGGACGAATGCGCCGATGATCCCGAGCGAGACGATCCGGCCTGTCACGAACAGCATCCGGGCGAACCCGCGTCTCGCGGTCGTAGCGGGGCGTTCCATGCGCCGTGACGCGCGGGCGGGGGGCTATGCCGCCGGAACGCCGCCGGTCTGCTGCAGGCAGCCCCAACCCGTACAGTCGCCGCCGAAGTGCCCGGCGACCTGCTTGAGATAACCCTCGAGGTGGGTGATCTCGGCATGGTTCGGCACCATGTACGCGATCACCTGCACGCTCCACGGCGAGCCCGGCTCGTCCTCGAGCGGTGGCTGCAGTTGCACCTTGAACTCGTTGCGGAACAGGAACACGCCGCACTCCAGGGCGGCCTGCTCGTTGTCGAAGTCGAGACTGAAGTCGATGTCGCGCGCGATCGACAGGTCGTCGCCGTGCGCGGCCAGGCGCCAGAGCACCTCGCCGTTCTCGTCCATCGGAAACCTGCCAACGTCGCGATCCATCCGGCCCCTCCGCTGCGGGTGCGCAAGTACAGCGCCTGGCGGGGAGCTTACACGCGCACCGCGTCCAGCGCTTGCAGCACCTCGTCGCCGTAGCGGTCGAGTTTGCTGCCGCCGATGCCGGGGATGCGGGCGAGTTCGCGCCGGGATTGCGGGTCGGCCTCGGCGATGGCGTGCAGGGTGCTGTCGTGGAAGATCACGTAGGCGGGCACGTTCTGTTCGCGGGCGAGGCGGGCGCGCCAGGCGCGCAGGGCGTCGAAGCGGGCCTGTTCCTCGGCGCTGAGGTGGAACGTGTTGGCGTGGCCGGCGCGGTCGCGGCGGGTGCGCGGGCGGCGGAGCTCGGCGCGCAGGCGCAGCGGGCGTTCGCCGCGCAGCACGGGTGCGGCGGCGGCGGTCAGGCGCAGCGCGCCGTAGCGTTCGTGGTCGACGTCGAGCAGGCCGAGCGCGACCAGTTGCCGGAACACGCCGCGCCATTGGCGCAGGTCGAGGTCGGTGCCGATGCCGAACGTGCTGAGCGCCTCGTGGCCGAACTGCTGCACCTTCCCGGTGCGCTCGCCGCGCAGCACGTCGATCAGGTGGCCGACGCCGAAGCGTTGGCCGGTGCGGTACACGCACGAGAGCGCCTTGCGCGCGGCCTCGGTGGCGTCCCAGGTCTGCGGCGGCTCCAGGCAGTTGTCGCAGTTGCCGCAGCCGCCGGGGTGCGGCTCGCCGAAGAAATGCAGCAGCGCCTGGCGGCGGCAGGCGGTGGTTTCGCAGTAGCCGAGCAGGGCGTCGAGCTTCTGCAGCTCCACGCGCTTGCGTTCCTCCGGCGCCTCGCCCTGCACGATCAGTTGCCGCAGGCCGACCATGTCGCCGAGCCCGAAGCACAGCCACGCCTCGGCGGGGCCGCCGTCGCGCCCGGCGCGGCCGGTTTCCTGGTAGTAGCCCTCGACCGACTTCGGCAGGTCGATGTGGGCGACGAAGCGCACGTCCGGCTTGTCGATGCCCATCCCGAAGGCGATGGTGGCGACCACCACCACCCCATCGTCCTGCAGGAAGCGGCGCTGGTTGGCCGCGCGCGTGGCCGCGTCCATGCCGGCGTGGTAGGGCACGGCGTCGAGGCCGGCTTCGACCAGCGCGGCGGCCACTTCCTCCACCCGCCGGCGCGAGAACGCGTAGACGATGCCGCTCTCGCCGCGGTGCTCGTCGAGGAAGTCGAGCAACTGGCGTACGCCGTTGTGCTTGGGCACGACCCGGTAGCGGATGTTCGGGCGGTCGAACGAGCTGACGAAGCGGCGCGCCTCGGTCAGGCCGAGACGCTCGGCGATCTCCTCGCGGGTGGGGCCGTCGGCGGTGGCGGTGAGCGCGATGCGCGGCACGTCGGGCCAGCGCTCGTGCAGCACGGTGAGCTGGCGGTATTCGGGGCGGAAGTCGTGGCCCCACTGCGAGACGCAGTGCGCCTCGTCGATCGCGAACAGCGCCACCCGCGCGCGGTCGAGCAGCGACAGAAAGCGCGCGGTGAGCAGGCGCTCGGGGGCGACGTAGAGCAGGTCGAGCTCGCTGGCGAGGACCGCGCGCTCGGTGTCGAACGCGGTCTGCGCGTCGAGCGTGGAGTTGAGGAACGCCGCGCGCACGCCGAGCTGGCGCAGCGCCTCCACCTGGTCCTGCATCAGCGCGATCAGCGGCGAGACCACCACGCCGCAGCCGTCGCGCAGCAGCGCCGGGAGCTGGTAGCACAGCGACTTGCCGCCGCCGGTGGGCATCAGCACCAGCGCGTCGCCGCCGGCGGCCACGTGCTCGACGATCGCGCGCTGCGGGCCGCGGAAGTCCGGATGGCCGAACACGCGGCGGAGCAGGTCGAGGGCGCGGTCGGTCATGCGTGAGCGGCGCGGGCGCTGGGGGGTGCGCAGTCTAGCGGGCGCGGCGGGCGATGCCGATCGGAAAAGGTTCAGGTGTGTGTGGGAGTTTGCCGCGGCGTTCTCGTGCGAGCCGGGCCCCATTTCGAGCTGTTACCCGATCGCCATTGAGCAAATGGGCCCCGGCCTTCGCCGGGGCGACGGTAGCCGGTGCCCTGTACGCTCTTCCCGATTCCCGATTCCCGATTCCCGATTCCCGATTCCCGATTCCCGATTCCCGCCTCACTGCAACAGCGAACGCAGCATCCACGCGTACTTCTCGTGGATCTGCAGGCGCTGGGTCAGCAGGTCGACGGTCGGGTCGTCGCCGGCGTCGTCGGCCGTCTTCAGCACCTTGCGCGCGGTGCGGCACACCGCTTCGTTGCCGACCACCAGTTGGCGGACCATCTCGCGCCAGTCGGCGTTGTCGGCGACCTCGCCCTCGTCCGCGATCGAGGACAGCCGCGCGAACTCCGCGTACGAGCCCGGCGCTTTCGAACCGAGCGCGCGGATGCGTTCGGCGATCTCGTCGAGCGCGCCCCACTGCTCGGTGTACTGCTGCTCGAACATCACGTGCAGCGTGTTGAACATCGGACCGGTGATGTTCCAGTGGAAGTTGTGCGTCCTGAGGTACAGCGTGTAGCTGTCGGCGAGCACGCGCGACAGCCCCTCGGCGATGGTCCGGCGGTCCTTCTCCGACAGCCCGATGTCGATCGCCGGCGCGCCCACCGCGGCGAGGCTGGCGGCGCGTTCGGGGTTGGCGTTCTTGCCGGTCTTGACCTTGGCCATGGCGTTCTCTCCGTGCTGAGGGGTTTGCAGGCGACAATAGGCCGCTTGCGACCCGGTGGGAATTCGAAAGAACCGAACGGTCCGATAGGGCCGTCCTATGGCGATGCAGTCTAGACACGATATCGCGAGCGCCGCGTTACGCCAGGCCCGGGCCGCCATCGACGGCGCGCTGAGCCGCGACCGTGGGCGCCTCTACGGGCTCTGGTCGCGCTGGTCGCGCGCACCGGAGGACGCCAAGGCGCAGGAGCAGTTCGCGCAGGCGCTGGCGAGATCGGTGGCGCAGCGCGAGGCGCGCGCGGCGTCGCTGCCGCAGGCGCCGGTCGATCCGTCCCTGCCGATCGCGCGCGAGGCCGAGCGCATCGTCGAGCTGATCCGCGCGCACCAGGTGGTCGTCGTCGCCGGGGAGACCGGCTCGGGCAAGACCACGCAGCTGCCGAAGCTGTGCCTCGCCGCCGGGCGCGGGCAGGCCGGCATGATCGGCTGCACGCAGCCGCGGCGGATCGCCGCGCGCGCGGTGGCGCGCCGCGTCGCCGAGGAGCTGCGCGTGCCGCTGGGCGGCGCGGTCGGCTACCAGGTGCGCTTCACCGAGAACGTCGGCGAGCAGACCGCGGTGAAGTTCATGACCGACGGCATCCTGCTCGCCGAGATCCAGTCCGACCGCTGGCTGTCGGCCTACGACACGCTGGTGATCGACGAGGCGCACGAGCGCAGCCTCAACATCGATTTCCTGCTCGGCTACCTCAAGCAACTGATCGCGCGGCGGCCGGACCTCAAGCTCGTCATCACCTCGGCGACGATCGACACCGAGCGCTTCGCCGCACACTTCGGCAACGCGCCGGTGGTGAGCGTGGAAGGGCGCGGCTATCCGGTCGAGGTGCGCTGGCGGCCGCTCGAAGGCGAAGGCGACGCCGACGGTGCGCGCACGGTGCTCGAAGGCATCGTCGCCGCCTGCGACGAGATCACCCGCGAGGACCCGCGCGGCGACGTGCTGATCTTCCTGCCCGGCGAGCGCGAGATCCGCGACGCGCACCAGGCGCTGGAACGGCGCAAGTACCGCGAAACCGAAGTGCTGCCGCTGTACGCGCGGCTGTCGGCGCGCGACCAGGACCGCGTGTTCAACCCCGGCGTGAAGCGGCGCATCGTGCTGGCGACCAACGTCGCCGAGACCTCGCTGACGGTGCCGCGCATCCGTTACGTGGTCGATCCGGGCCTGGCGCGGGTGAAGCGCTACAGCCCGCGCGGCAAGCTCGACCGCCTGCACATCGAGCCGGTGAGCCAGGCAAGCGCCGACCAGCGCAAGGGCCGTTGCGGCCGCATCAGCGAGGGCGTGTGCTACCGGCTCTACAGCGAGGCCGATTTCCTGTCGCGGCCACAGTACACCGACCCGGAAATCCGCCGCGCCGCGCTCGCCGGCGTGATCCTGCGCATGCTGTCGCTCGGCCTCGGCCGGATCGAGGCGTTCCCGTTCCTCGAACCGCCCGATCCGCGCGCGATCGCCGACGGCTGGCAGCAGCTCGCCGAGCTCGGCGCGGTCGACGGCGAGCGCAAGCTCACCGCGATCGGCCGGCAGATGGCGCGGCTGCCGGTGGACGTGAAGCTGGCGCGCATGCTGATCGCGGCCAACGCCCACGGCTGCCTGCGCGAGATGCTGGCGATCGCGGCGTTCCTCGGCATCCAGGACCCGCGCGAGCGCCCGGCCGACAAGCGCGGCGCCGCCGATGCCGCGCATGCCGAATTCAGCGACCCGAAGAGCGAGTTCGTCGGCATCCTGAAGCTGTGGGACGCCTACCAGGCCGCGCACGAGGCGATGACGCAGTCGAAGCTGCGCGACTGGTGCGAGAAGCGCTTCCTCGGCTTCCTGCGCATGCGCGAATGGCGCGAGCTGCACCGGCAGCTCAAGCTGATCTGCGAGGAACTGCAGTGGGATACCGGTAGGGCGGGTCTTGACCCGCCACCGGGCGGCAAGGCGGCGGGTCAGGACCCGACACCGGGCGGCAAGGCGGCGGGTCAGGACCCGACACCGGGCGGCAAGGCGGGTCAAGACCCGCCCTACTCACGTCTCCATCGTGCGTTGATCGCCGGGTTGCCCACCCAGATCGGCCAGCGCAGCGAGCGCAACCAGTACGACGGCCCGCGCGGGCGCAAGTTCCAGTTGTTTCCCGCCTCGCCGCTGGCGTCGAAGCCGCCGCCGTGGGTGCTGTCGGCGACGATCCTCGACACCGAGCGGGTATGGGCGCTGACCAACGCCGCGATCGAGCCGGAGTGGGTGATCGCGGAAGTGCCGCATTTGCTCTCGCGCCGCCAGCACGATCCGCACTGGTCGCGCTCGCAGGGGCGCGTGGTCGGCAGCGAGCAGATCAGTCTGTTCGGGCTGGTGCTGGCGCCGAAGAAGCCGATCCACTACGGCGCGCTGTTCCCGCAGGAAGCGCGCGAGATCTTCGTGCGCGACGCGCTGGTGACCGGCGAGATCAACACGCGCGCGGCGTTCCTGCCGCGCAACCTCGCCACGCTCGCCGCCGCGCGCGAGGAGGAGGCCAAGCAGCGCCGCGTGGGCCTCGTCGTCGACGACGACTGGATGACGCAGTGGTACCTCGACCGCCTGCCGCCGCACGTGCACAACGCGCAGGCGCTGGATGCGTGGTACCGCGGCCTCGACGAGGCGGGCAGGAAGGCGCTGGAGTGGTCGAAGGCGGACCTGATGGTCGGCGACACCGCGCAGGCCGAGCTGTTCCCGCCGTTCCTGCCGCTGGGCGAGGTGCGGCTCGCGGTGCGCTACCGCTTCGAGCCGGGCGCGCCGGACGACGGCATGACGGTCGCGGTGCCGCTGCATCTGCTCAACGCGCTCGACCCGGCGCGGCTGTCGTGGCTCGCGCCCGGGTTCGTCGCCGACAAGGCCGCCGCGCTGATCAAGTCGCTGCCGAAGGCGCTGCGGCGCAACTTCGTGCCGGCGCCGGATTTCGCGCGCGCGTTCTTCGAGGCGCACCCGAAACCCGAGGCCGACAGCCTGACGGGCGCGCTGGCGCGCTTCCTGCGGAAGGTGACCGGCGCGGAGGTCGCGGCGAGCGACTTCGACGAGTCCGCGCTGGAGCCCCACCTGCGCGTCAACCTGCGCCTGCTCGACCGCGACGGGCGCACCGTACTGGCCGAGTCGCGCGATCTCGACGAGTTGCGCCGCCGCTTCGGCGAGCGCGCGGCGGCGGCGTTCGCGGAGAAGGCGGCAGGACGCATGGCGCGCAGCGGATTGACCGCATTCCCGGACGAGCCGATTCCGGTCAGCGTGCCGGGCGCGGGTGGCGTGCCGGCGTATCCCGCGCTGCACGACGACGGCGAGAGCGTGTCGCTGCAGGTGCATGCCGAACGCGACGTCGCCGAAGCCGCGCATCCGGCCGGCGTCCGGCGCCTGCTGGTGCTGGCGCTCGCCG
Source organism: Vulcaniibacterium thermophilum (assembly GCF_007923255.1). Lineage (GTDB taxonomy): Bacteria > Pseudomonadota > Gammaproteobacteria > Xanthomonadales > Xanthomonadaceae > Lysobacter_F > Lysobacter_F thermophilum. The sequence continues at coordinate 74,240 of NZ_VOHJ01000012.1, forward strand.
ATCGGTTGAAACAGGCGCGCAAGCAGTTGCCGGTGTCGCCCAGGCTCGGGCTGCTGTACGCGCAGATCGAGTCGGCCGCGCCGCGCCGGCTGGAGAAGCTGGCGACGCAGGGCGCCAAGGGCGAGGCCGACCGCCTGCGCGCCGATCTGGTCGATGGCGCGTTCGCCGCGCTCAGCGCCGAGGGGCTGGAGGCGATCCGCGATCCGCAGGCGTTCGCCGCCAAACGCGAGGAGGTGGGCCGGCAACTGTTCCCGGAGGCGATGGAGCGGCTGAAGCAGGCCGAGGCGATCCTCGCGCTGGTCGCCGAAGTGCGCGCGAAGCTGGAGTCGAAGCTGATGGGCTGGGCCAGCGGCAACCTCGACGACATGCGCGCGCATCTCGCCGCGCTGACGCCGCCCGGCTTCCTGCGCGACACGCCGGCCGAGGCGCTGCGCGAATACCCGCGCTGGCTGCGCGCGCTGTCGCTGCGCGCCGAGCGCGCGCAGCGCGACCCGCTGCGCGACCAGACTCGGATGCTGGAACTCAAGCCGTTCGCCGATGCGCTCGCGCAGGCGGCGGAGCAGGGCGAGGCGCGCGCGCCCGAGTGGCAGGCGCTGCGCTGGGATCTCGAGGAACTGCGCGTCTCGCTGTTCGCGCAGGAACTGGGCGCGAAGGGCGGCGTGTCGCCGAAGAAGCTTGCGCAGCGTCTGGCCGCGCTGCGCGAGGGGGTGCCGCGGCGGGCGTAGGAGCGGCTTCAGCCGCGACCACGACCGGCGACGAGGCGAGGGGCCGCGCCTGTAGCCGCTCCTGCGGCCCCTCACCCTGCCCGGGTCGGGACGCCGGTGGCCGCGAAGGCCGGCGCCTCACTCGACCGGCTTCACCTTCGCCTTCGGGCTGTGGCCGTCGACCTGCAGGTACCACGCGCCCATGAACCCCGGCGCGATGGTGACCTTCGGATTCTCCAGCGAGCCGCGGATCGCCATCGGCGGTGTGTCGACCACCCGCCAGCGCTGGCCGTTCTCGAGCCGGAGCACGTCGCCCGAGGACCAGCCGCGGAACGATCCGACGATGGCGCTGCGGATCGGTTCGCGGCTGTCGCGGTCGAACAGGCCGCCGCGGCGCTGCTGCTCGCGGACGGTGTCGTCCTCAACCTGGCGCGCCACCGACGCCTGCTCGCTGGCGAGGATCGCGTTGAGCGCCCGCAACTGGTCGGCGCCGAGCGTGTCCAGGCCGGTGGCGCGCATCTGCTCGGCGCTGAGGCGCTGCTCGATCGGTACGTACGCGGGCGGCGCGGCGTGCGCCGGCAGCGCGAGCGCAAGCGACGCGCCCAGGACAAGGAGCCGGGAGTGCATGCTCTTCTCCGTCACTTGACGCGCACCACGCGGGCGCGGGTGTTGTAGCCCTCGACCGCGAGATACCACGTGTTGCCGAGGATCGCGGGCGTGATCCGCACCTTCGGGGCGTCCAGGCGCACGCCCGCCAGCGAGGCGTCGTCGGTCTGCTCCCACTCCTGGCCGTTCGCGAGCACGAAGCGGCGGCCGCGCCCGAACCCGCGGAACTCGCCCTGAAGCTGGCTGACGATCGGCTCGGTGGAGCCGAAGTTGAAGAAGCCGCGCGCCTCGCTCTTGACCTTCTCCTCGGCGCGCTCGGCGGCCCGCGCGGATTCGGTCTCGACCGTGCGATTGAGCCACGCGTTGAGGTTCGCCAGTTCCTCCGCGCTCAGCTTGTCCAGCCCGGCCGCCTTGAACTGCTCGGGCGTCATTTCCTGCTCGATGCGCTGCTGGGCGAACGCGAGCGGGCAGGCGAGCGCGAGCGCGAGCAGCAGGGCGCTCGACCGGAACACGACGGCATGACGCATAGGCTGTTCCTCCGGAGGGTCCGCCGCTAGTGTAGACCCAAGCCCGATTCCCGATTCCCGCTTCCGCCCGCGTTCGCGATGAGCGCCCCCGCGCCGCTGCCGCCGATGGATCTCGCCGCCCTGCTGGCCCGCCACGGGCTTGCGGTGCCGGCGGTGCTGCGCGCGTGCGGCGGGATGGCGCTGGAGGCGGCGCTGGCCGGATCGGGCGAGATCCCGGACGTGCTCGGCGACACGCTGGAGGCGCTCTCGCGGCTGGAGGCCGATGCCGACACCGTGGCCGCGGCCGTGCTGCATGCCTGCCCGGCGCTCGCGTCGCAATGCGCCGGGATCGAGCGCGAGCAGCCCTCGCTGGTGCCGCTGCTGGAGGGCCAGCGCTCGGCCGAGCAGGTGTGGTCGCTGTACAGCGAGCAGGGCGGCCGCACGCGCAGCGAAGGGTTGCGCCGCCTGCTGCTGTCGATCGTGCGCGACCTGCGCGTGGTGCCGATCCTGCTGGCGCGCCAGCTCGCGCGCATGCGCCACGCCGCACGGCTGCCGGAGGCCGAGCGCCGTGCGCTGGCCGCGCTCACCCGCGACATCCACGCGCCACTCGCCAACCGGCTCGGCATCTGGCAGTTGAAGTGGGAGCTCGAGGATCTCGCGTTCCGCCATCTCGAACCGGACACCTACCACCGCATCGCGCGCCTGCTCGACGAGAAGCGCGCCGACCGCGAGCGCTACATCGAGGACGTCAAGCGCACCCTGCGCGAGGCGCTGGCGGCGCAGGGCCTGCGCGCCGAGGTCGCCGGCCGGCCGAAGCACATCTTCAGCATCTGGAAGAAGATGCAGCGCAAGAACGTGCCGATCGGCGAGCTGTACGACCTGCGCGCGGTGCGCGTGCTGGTCGACACCGTCGCCGACTGCTACGCCGCGCTCGGCGTGGTGCATGCGACCTGGGTGCCGATCCCGAGCGAATTCGACGACTACATCGCCCGTCCCAAGCGCAACGACTACCGCTCGCTGCACACCGCCGTGGTCGGTCCGGAAGGCAAGACGCTGGAAGTGCAGATCCGCACCCACGAGATGCACCGCCAGGCCGAGCTCGGCGTCGCGGCGCACTGGAAGTACAAGGAAGGCGGCGGCCCCAACGCCGCCTTCGAACGCAAGATCGCGTGGATGCGCCAGTTGCTGGAAGCGCAGCAGGAAGGCGAGTTGGCCGGCGAGTTCGACACCGAGCTGGTCGAGGATCGCGTCTACGCGCTGACGCCGAAGGGCGACGTGGTCGATCTGCCGGCGGGCGCGACGCCGCTCGATTTCGCCTACCACATCCACACCGAGGTCGGTCACCGCTGCCGCGGCGCCAAGGTCGACGGCCGCATCGTGCCGCTCGACCACAAGCTGCGCACCGGCGATCGCGTCGAGATCCTCACCGGCAAGACCGCCGCGCCGCGCCGCGACTGGCTGGTCGCGGCCAACGGCTTCCTCGCCAGCCCGCGTTCGCGCGAAAAGGTGCGGGCGTGGTTCCACAAGCTCGACCGCGCGCGCAACCTGCAGGAGGGCCGCGAGATGCTGGAGCGCGAGTTGCGCCGGCTCGGGCTGCTGCACGCCGATCTGGCGCCGGTGCTGCCGCGCTTCAATCTGTCCGACGTCGAGGAGCTGTACGTGCAGGTCGCGCTCGGCGACCTCGGCGCGCATCAGGTCGGCCGCGCGCTGCTGGAGCTGGAGCGTCCGCCCGAACCGCCGTCCGCGCCGCCCGGGCCCGCGCGCCGGGCGCCGCCGCGCCGCAGCAGCGACTTCACGGTCGAGGGCGTGGGCAATCTGCTGGTGCAGCTCGCACGCTGCTGCCAGCCGGTCCCGGGCGAGCCGATCGTCGGCTACCTCACGCGCGGGCGCGGCGTCACCGTGCATCGCGCCGACTGCGCCGCGTTCGCGCGTCTGGCCAGCGCGCAGCCGCAGCGCGTGCTGCCGGTGGAATGGGGCAAACCCGGCGGCGGCTACGAAGTCGATGTCGTGGTATCGGCGATCGACCGCAAGTGGCTGCTGAAGGACGTCACCCACGTGATCGCGCAGGCGAACGCGCATGTGCTGAGCATGCGCACCGACGAGGAGCGCGACGGCGTGCGCATCCGCATGCGCCTGCGCGTGGCCGACTACGGCCAGCTCGCCGGCCTGCTCGGCAAGCTGGCGGCGCTGCCGGGGGTGGAGCAGGCGCGCCGCGCCTGAACCTGCGGATGCCCCAGCGCGGGGCTATGCTCCGGGCGATGGAGCGCACTCCGCCGGCGACATCCCCGCGCCGCGCGCGCCTGCTGAAGGGCGCGCTGGCGGCGGTCGCGCTCGTGGTGGCGTTCGTGCTGCTCAGCGAGCCGCTGCTGCTGCGCCTGTGGCCGCAGAGCCGCGCGGAAACCCTGGAGCGCGAGGCCGCGGCCGCGCTGGCGGCCGGTCGCCTCACCGCGACCGACGGCCGCGGCGCGCGCGAGCTGTACGAGGCGGCGCTGGCGCTCGATCCGGACCGCCCGCAGGCGCGCGCCGGCCTGCGCACGGTCGGCGAGGCCGCGCTGCGCGCCGGGCACGAGGCGGTGCGGGCGCGGCGCTACGGCGAGGCGCGGCGGATGCTCGAGCTGGCGCGTGCGCTGCAGATGCCGCGCGTCCACGTCGAGGATCTGGCGCGCGCGCTGCGCGTGGGCGAAGCGGCCGGAGCCGACATCGACCGGCTGCTTGCCGCCGCCGCGGACGCGCGCCGCGGCGGGCATCCCGAACAGGCGGCGGAACACTACCGCCGCATCCTCGATCTGGTGCCGAACCACCCGCAGGCGCTGGAAGGCCGCGAGGACGCGCTCGCCGACCTGCTGCAGCAGGCGCGCGAGGCGACCGGCGCCGGCCGCCTGCACGTGGCCACCGCCCTGATCGGCCTGGTGCGCCTGTACGACGGCGGACACGTCGACCTGCCGGAGACCGTGGCCGCGCTCGGCACCGCCGCCGAACGCCTGCGCGTCCGCGGCGACCGCGCGCTCGCCGCGGGCCGTCTCGACGACGCGACCGCCGCCTACTGGGCGGCGAGCGCGGTCGACGGCGAACGCGAAGCCGCGATGCAGGGGCTCGACCGGGTCGCGCGCGCGCATGCGCGGCGGGCGCGGCTCGAAGCCGGCGAGCTGCGCATCGACGACGCGCGGCGCGCGCTGGCGGAGGCGGAGGCGATCGCGCCCGAGCTGCCCGAGGTGCGCGATGCGCGCGCGCACGTGGCGCGTGTGGAGCAGTTGCAGCGCCGCCGCGCGGTCTCGCCCGAGCGGCAGGCGGAGGTGCAGCGCCTGCTCGCCGAAGCGGAGAAGGCCGAGCGCGCGGGCGATCTGCTCACGCCTCCGGGCGAGAGCGCGTTCGACCGGCTGCGCGCCGCGCGCGCGCTGGCGCCGGACGATGCCCGCATTGCCGCCGCCTCCGCCCGCCTGCTGCCGGCGGCGCGCGCCTGCTTCGAGCGCGAGCTCGCCGGCAACCGCCTGGGCCGCGCCGGGCATTGCCTGGATGCGGTGCAGGCGCTCGCCGGCGAGGGCGCGGAGACGCGCATGCTGCGTTCGCGCCTGGCGCAGCGCTGGATCGCGGTGGGCGACGAGCGCCTCGGCGCCGGCGAACTCGCCTCCGCCCGCCAGGCGCTGGTCGAGGCGCGCGCGCTCGATCCCGCGGCGCCGGGCCTTGCGCCGCTCGCGGAACGGCTGCGGCAGGCGGGCGCGGGGCCCTGAGCCTCAGCCGCGGCCGAGCAGGACGCGACGGACCACCTCGCGCGCGGCCTCCATCGAGAAATGGCGTTCGACGTTCGCCAGACCGTTGCGCGCGAGACTCTCCCACAGCGCCGGCTCGGCATGCAGGCGCAGCACGGCCTGCGCGAACGCGCGCGGCTCGTCCGCCACCAGCACGTCGACGCCATCGCGCAGATGCATGCCCTCGACCGCGCAGGACGTGGCCACCACCGGCTGCCCGTGCGCCATGCTGAGGTTGATCTTGCCCTTGACGCCGGCGCCGAAGCGCAACGGCGCCACCGCCACCCGCGCCCCGTCCATGTAGGGCGCGATGTCGGGCAGATGGCCGTGCACGTGCACGCCCGGCTGCGCGGCGAGCGCCGCGACTTCGTCCGGCACGTCGCCGCCGATCACGTGGAAACGGATGTCCGGCGCCTGTGCGCGGATCAGCGGGAAGATCTCGCGCGCGAACCAGACCACGGCGTCGGCGTTGGGCGGATGCCGGAAGCCGCCGACGAACACCAGATCGCGACGCTGCGCGAACGGCAGGCCCGGGCCTGCGACGCGGTGCACGTTCGAGAGCACCTCCACGCGCGCGCCCGGCACCTCGCGCATCAGCAGGTCGCGCTCGACCGGGCTCACCACCAGCGTCGCGTCGGCGGCGGCGACCATCGACAGCTCCTGCCGCCGCGTGCGCGCGGCCAGCTTGTCCAGCGTGCGATCGCCGGCCAACGCGGCGGCGCGGCGTTCGCGCAGGTAATGCAGATCCACGGTGTCGAACACGAGCCGCGCCTGCGGCGCATGGCGGCGCACCAGCGGCAGCATGCCGCGCAGCACGTGGTGCCGGCACGCCATGACGGTGTCGAAGCGCGCCCCGTGCGCGCGCATCCAGCGCGCGGGCGAGCCGATGAACGGCGCGTGCCAGGTCTCGATGCCCAGCCGCTGCAGCCGTTCCACCGCGGCGGCGCGGTGACGGCCGTCGAGCGGCAGCACGACCGCGTGCGCGCCTTCCTCGCGCAGCAGGCGCAGCAGGTTTTCCAGCCGCAGCGAGGCCGAGTCGCGATCCGATTCCGGCAGCCAGGCATCCACCACCAGCACGCACGGGCGGCCGTCGGCGCCGGCGATGGTCTCCGCGGCCGGCGCGCGCGTGGCCAGCGTCGCGCCCCACTTGTCCGCGAACGTCGCGCGGTTGCGAAGCTGGTATTGCTTCACGCCCCGGCGCACGTCGCGCCCCGCGGTGGCGCCCTCGGCATGCACCACGCGCGCGTGCGGCTGGCGCAGCACGCGGCCGCCCGCCGCGCGCACGGCGAAGGCGAGATCGACGTCCTCGTAGTACGCCGGCGCGTAGCGCGCATCGAAGCCCCCGCATGCCGCGAATGCCTCGCGTCGCAGCGCGATGGCGGCGCCGGAGCAGTAGTCCACCTCGCGCACGAAGGCCTGCAGCGGGTGCAGCGGGCTCGCGCCGCGCCCGAACTGGCGCGCCGTGCCGTCGGCCGCCACGCTCGCACCGGCTTCCTGCAGCCGCCCGTCCGGCTCGATGAGCTGCGCGCCGACCAGGCCCGTGCCGGCGTGCTCGTCGAACGTCGCCAGCAGGCGATCCAGCCACCCGGGCTGCGGCACCGTGTCGTTGTTCAGGAACACCAGGAATTCGCCGCGCGCCAGCCGCGCGCCGTCGTTGCACGCGGCGATGAAGCCGCCGTTGCGCGCGCGGCGGTGGTAACGCAGGCCGTCGATGCGTTGCAGGCACGACCCGGTCTCGTCGCTGGAACCGTCGTCGATCGCCAGGATCTCGATCGCGGCCGCGGGCGGATGCGCGGCGATCGCGCGCAGGCAGGCCAGCGTGTGCGCGAACTGGTTGTAGACCGGGATGACGATGCTCGCGCGCGGCGCGTCCGAATGCGGAACCGCGAACGGCGCGAACGCGGCGGCGTCGGGAAAGAACAGCGGCAGGCGCTGCTCCGACGGCACGCGCTGCAGATGCCGGCGCACGCTCTGCCACGTCGCGCGCCAGCCGCGCGTGCGCAGGCTGGTGAGTCCGCGATGCAACAGCCCGCTGCCCCGGTCGATCACGAACCGCACGTCGGCCCAGGACATCCTCATCGAAACTGGCACTCCGTGATGGGGTGGACGCGCCGCTGAACCGCGCGCCAACCGGCCCGCGCGGCTCACGGACGACGCGGCCGGCTGCGCTAGACTCGCGTCCACTTGGGCGCAGGCCCGACATTGTCGCATCCCGTGGCGCGAATCGATTACGACGAGGACGATCTCCCCGAGGCGCAGTCGCGGCCGCCGGTGTGGCGGCGTCGGCTGGTGACGTGGACGCTGGCGGCGATCGGTCTCGGGCTCGGGTTCCTGATCCCGTACACGCTCTATCTCAACGAACAGGTGAGCGAGCGCTTCGGCCAGCTTCGCTGGCAGTTGCCCACGCGCGTCTACGCGCGGCCGCTGCGGCTGGCGCCGGGCGTCGCGCTCGACGCGCAGACGCTGAAGACCGAACTGGACGCGGCGGCCTACCGCGAGGACGGCGCCGGCCGCCGTCCGGGCACCTACGCCCGGCAGGGCGCGCGCTGGACCATCGCCAGCCGCGGCTTCGACGATGTCGACGGCCGGGTGCCTGCGCGCCGCGTCGAAGTCGTGCTGTCCGGCGGCCGCGTCGCCAGCCTGCGCGATGCCGACAGCCGGCAGTCGCTGCGCTCGGTGCGGCTGGATCCGGCGCGCATCGCCACGCTGTACGGCCAGAAGCAGGAAGAGCGCCGCCTGGTGCGCATCAACGAAGTGCCGGAGCTGCTGGTGACCGGCCTGCAGGCGGTGGAGGACCGCGACTTCGCGCACCACCACGGCGTCGACCTGTCCGGCATGGTGCGCGCGGCGTGGGTGAACCTGCGCGCGCGCGAGACGCGCCAGGGCGCCAGCACCCTCACCCAGCAGCTCGCGCGCTCCGGACTGCTCGGCATCGGCCAGGAGCAGACCTTCACCCGCAAGTTCAACGAGATCCTCTACGCGCTGATCATCGACGCGCGCTACGAGAAGGAGACCATCCTCGAGGCCTACTTCAACCAGGTCTATCTCGGCCAGAACGGCGCGCAGGCGATCCACGGCGTGGCCGCGGGCGCGGAGTTCTGGTTCGGGCGCGACCTGCGCGATCTCACCACCGAGCAGATCGCGCTGCTGATCGGCATCGTCAAGGGCCCGTCCGCCTACGATCCGCGCCGCAATCCCGAACGCGCGCGGCAGCGGCGCGATTTCGTGCTCGGCGAGATGCTGGAGACCGGCCTGATCGAGCGCCGCGAATACGAGCGCGCGATCCGCGCGCCGCTGGGCGTGACCCGATCGCCCGGCAACATGGCGCCGAACCGTTTCCCCGCTTACGTCGACCTGGTCCGGCGCCAGCTCGCGCGCGACTATCCGGCCGAAACGCTGGCCGGCGCGGGCCTGCGCGTGATGAGCGGCATGTCGCCTTCCGCGCAGGCGTACGCCGAAGCGGCGGTGACGCGCACCATGAAGGCGCTCGGCAAGCGCAAGGTGCCGCTGGAAGCGGGCCTGGTGGTCACCGACGTGCACAACGGCGACGTGCTCGCGGTGGTCGGCAGCCGCCAGGTGACCGAGCACGGCTTCAACCGCGCGGTCGAAGCGCAGCGACCGGTCGGCTCGCTGCTGAAGCCCTACGTGTACCTGCTCGCGCTGGCGCAGCCCGGACGCTGGTCGCTGGCCAGCTACATCGAGGATTCGCCGGTGACGGTGACGCTCGACGACGGCAAGCGCTGGACGCCGGGCAATTCCGACGGCCGCAGCCACGGCACCGTCCGTCTGATCGATGCGCTCGCGCAGTCCTACAACCAGGCCACGGTGCGGCTGGGGATGCAGGTCAACCCCGCGCGTCTGGCCGACCTGATCCGCACGCTCGCCGGCATCGACGCCAAGGCCAATCCGTCGCTAATCCTGGGCGCGGTGGACCAGAGCCCGTACGCGATGGCGCAGCTCTACCAGTTCCTCGCCTCCGGCGGCGAGATCCAGCCGCTGCACGCGGTGCGCGGCGTGCTCGACGCCAACGGCCGCACGCTCAAGCGCTACGACAAGGCGCCGGCGCCCGCGCAGGAGGGCGATGCGATCGCCGCGCGGCTGATCACCATCGCCCTGCAGCACGCCATCGCCGGCGGCACCGGGCGGCAGTTGATCGCCGACGGCCTGGGCCGGCTCAGCCCGGCCGGCAAGACCGGCACCAGCAACGACAGCCGCGATTCGTGGTTCGCCGGCTGGACCGGCGATCACCTCGCGGTGGTGTGGGTCGGCAACGACCAGAACAAGCCGACCGGCCTGTACGGCGCCACCGGCGCGATGCGCGTGTGGTCCAGCCTGTTCGCGCGGTTGCCGAGCGCGCCGCTGCAGGTCAGCGACGACGGCCTCGACTGGCAGTGGGTGATCGGCTCCAACACCACCGACCCGGACTGCGTCGGCGCGCGCCGCATGCCGTTCGTGGCCGGATTCGCGCCCGGCTACGTGCCGTGCCCGGCGATGCCCGAGCCGACGCTGGAGGGCGAGGGCGGCGGCTGGCGCGAGTGGTTCGGCTTCGGCGACGACGAACCGGCGCAACCGCCGCCGCCGCCGGAGCCCGTGCCGGTGGAGGAGGAATGACCGCGCTGCGGCCGATCGCGCTGCTCGCCGCGGCCGCGCTGCTGGCCGCCTGCGCCAGTGCGCCGCCGCCGGCGCTGCCGGCGTTCGACGCCGCCGCCGCGCTCGCCGCGGTGCGCGAGGCCGGCCGA
>NZ_VOHJ01000013.1 GCF_007923255.1 Vulcaniibacterium thermophilum
GCCGCCCCGGCCCCTGCGGCCGCCGAGCCGCCGGCCGTGCAGCAGGCGGCGCCCGCGCAGCCGGCCGCGCCGACCGCGCCCGCCCAGCCCACCGAGCCCGGCCAGGGCTGAGCCGCGAACTTCGCGCCTCCGCCGCGGTCGCATGCGGCACCCGTGAACGTCAGCGCCGGCCGTGGTTCGCGGCCGGCGCTTTTCTTTTTCCGCCGAGGATGGAACCGATGCTCGCCCGAATCGCCCGTCTGCTGCTGTCCGCCCTGCTCGTTCTGCCGCTCGCGGCCGCGAAGGCGCCCGCCGGCCCGGCCCCGGTCGAGGGCGAGGATTACGTGGCCATCGAAGGCGGCGCGCCGTACGCGCCGGCGAAGGGCCGCATCGAGGTGGTGGAGGTGTTCGGCTACACCTGCCCGCATTGCGCCCGCTTCGAACCGAAGTTCGCCGCGTGGGCCGCGCGCCAGCCGAAGGACGTGCAGGTCGTGCGCCTGGCCGCGCCGTGGGGCGGCCATTGGCAGCCGTACGCGCGGGCCTTCTACGCGGCGCGCGCGCTCGGCGCGCTGACGAAGACGCACGAAGCCGTGTTCCGCGCGCTGCACGAGGACGGGCTGCTGCCGCAGCACAACGCCACGCCGGAGGAGATCGCCGGCTTCTACGCGCGCTACGGAATCGACCCGGCGCGGTTCGTGGCGACGATGCACAGCGCGGCGATCGATACCGAGATGCAGAAGGCACAGGCCTTCATCCTGCGCAGCGGCGTCGAGGGCACGCCGACGCTGGTGGTCGCCGGCCGCTACCGCGTCACCGCGCGCACCCACGAGGACGCGCTGCGCATCGCCGACGCTCTGATCGCGCGCGAGCGCGCCGCGCGCCGCTGAGCGCCACGCAGTCCACATTTCGTCCAACCGGGCTGTCGCTATGCTGGCAGCCTCCCATCCCGAAGCGGCTTCGCGCCGTCCGTTGCGGAGACAGAACATGACCTTGCATCCGGCCTTCCGGCTGTTGGCTTCCTCGCTGGTGTTGATGGCCACCCTCGCCGCCTGCGGCAAGTCGCAGGCGCCCGCGGAAAGCACCGCCGCGCCTGCGGCCGCCCCGGCCGCGCAGCAGGCGCCCGCAGCCGCGACCGCCGCCGCGCCGGCCGCGGATGCGGGCGCGCAGCAGCCCGCCGCCACCGCCATCTCGCCGGCGGACGCCCCGCCCCCGCAGGGTCCGGCGCCGGTGGCCGGCCGCGACTATGTCGAGATCCCCAACGGCGCCGCGTTCGCCCCCGAGGCGGGCAAGATCGAGGTCGCCGAGGTGTTCGGCTACACCTGCCCGCACTGCGCGCAGTTCGAACCGCTGTTCGAAGGCTGGCGCCGCCGCCAGCCCAGCGACGTCAAGATCACCCTGATCGCCGCGCCGTTCGGCGGCTACTGGCTGCCCTACGCGAAGGCGTACTACGCCGCCGAGACGCTGGGCCTGGTCGAGAAGACCCACATGGCGATGTTCCGCGCCATCCACATCGAACGCTCGCTGCCGGTGCAGCCGCTGCCGAGCGACCAGCAGCTCGGCGCGTTCTACGCCAGGTTCGGCGCCGATCCGGGCCAGTTCGCCAGCACGATGGCGAGCTTCGCCGTCGACGCCAAGATGAAGCGCGCCATGCAGTTCATGCAGCGCAGCGGCGTGGACAGCACGCCGACGCTGGTGATCGCCGGCAAGTACCGCGTGGGCGTCAACGAGGCGGTGACCACGCACGAAGAGATGTTGCGCGTGGCCGAGCACCTGATCGCGCGCGAGCGCGCCGCCATGGGCGGGGCCGCGGCGGGCGCGAGCGGAGGCTGAGTGGAGGCGACGGGCAGGCGCGGCATGAGCTCCATCCGCCGGCTGCGCCTGCTCAGCGCCAACATCCAGGCCGGATCCAGCACCCGCGGCTACCACGACTACGTCGCCCGTAGCTGGTCGCACGTGCTGCCGGCCGGCAACAAACGCAACAGCCTGGACACCATCGCCCGGCTGGCCGCCGAGCACGACATCGTCGGCCTCAATGAGAGCGATCCGGGCAGCCTGCGCTCCGGCTTCACCAACCAGACCCACTACATCGCCGAGCGCGGCGGCTTTCCGTACTGGACCCACCAGCCCAACCGCCGCGTCGGCGGCGTGGCGTCCAGCGCCAACGGTCTGCTCAGCAAGCTGGAGCCGCGCGAGGTCAGCGACCATGCGCTGCCGGGCCGGGTCAAGGGCCGCGGCGTGCTGGTCGCGCGTTTCGGCGACGGCGACGATGCGCTCACGGTCGCCATCGCCCACCTCTCGCTCGGCGCCGCCTCGCGCGCCTCGCAGCTCGCCTTCATCGCCGAGCTGCTGCAGGGCCGCTCGAACGTGGTGCTGATGGGCGATTTCAACTGCACGATCGAGCAGCCGGAGATGGCGGCGCTGTTCGCGCGCACGCGCCTGCAACCGCCGCCGCGGCCGCTGCTGACGTTCCCCGCATGGCGCCCGCAGCGCGCGATCGACCACGTGCTGGTCGGCGACGGCCTGCGCCACGGCGACGCGCGCGCGGTACCGGCGGCGTTCTCCGACCACCTCGCGGTGTCGATCGACATCGACGTGCCGGAAGAGGCGCTGCGCTGAGCAGCCGGGCGTGGTGCGCCCGCGCCTGCAGGCATGGGCGGGACAAGTCCCGCCCTACTCGTCGGGGCTGGATGCGTAGGTTGGGCTGAGCCGAAGGCGAAGCCCCAACGTCGGGCCTCGCGACGCGCGATGTGGACTTCGCGGCGCCCGGCCCGACCGGCGGGACGTTGGCCCTTCCCCTTGCGGGAGAGGAGTGCGCTTGCGAGCCGCAGGCTCGCGCATCGATGGACGCCCGCCACTGAGGCGGGCCGGACGAGGGGTCGGGGTGAGGGCGCGCGCCGCAGGCGCGCAGAGCCTTCGTTGCACATGCGGCGGGACGAGTCCCGCCCTACGCGCGAGGCCCGATCCGTAGATTGGGCTGAGTCGAAGGCGAAGCGACCCGCTCGGGCGAGCGGCTGGGGCGTGTCCGGCACGAAAAAAGCCGGCGGCTTGCGCCGCCGGCTTCGGGTTACGTCTGCATGCTTTTCAGAAACGCAGGTCGGCACGGACGTACCAGAACCCGCCGCCCGGCAGATCGTAGGTTGAGCCGTCGAAGCTGTTGAGGTTGCACGACAGGCAGACGGGCGGCTCCTTTTCGAACACGTTGTTCATGCCGACCAGCAACTGCAGGCCGCGCATCCAGTCGACACGGTAACCAACCTGCACATCGTGATAAGTGGTTGAACCCAACCGATTTTGGTTCGGCCCGGGGTTGTTTCGGCAAATCGGAAAGCCCGCCGCGTCGCCGCAGTCCTCGACGAGCTCGCTGGTGTGGCGAACAGTCCACGCCGCTGACCAGTTGTTACGCTTCCACTCCAGCGTGGCGTTCGACGTCCACCGTGGAATCGCGCGAGTGACCGGGTCGGACACCAGGCGGCCGACTTCCAGCGGCTGCCGCGAACCGTCCGGCCCCACCGCCTCGTAGCTGCCAACGATGGTGTTCTGCCAAGTGATGCTCAGATCGCCAATCGCCATTTCCGGAAGCAGCCAGAACACGTCGATGTCCCAGCCATCCGTGCGAATCGAATCGAAGTTGCCGAGGTAGTTGGCGAACGATTCGATCTGGCCGGTGGTCGGGTTGCGCACGATGCCACTGCAGAAGCGCGGGTCGAGCGTCTGCGTGCAGAGATCGAGCTGGGTCTGCGGCGCCTGCGCCTGGATCGCGCCCTCGATCGTGTGGCGGTAGAACGTACCCTCGATATCCACCCGGCGGGCGATCGCGCTGTCTTCCAGGACACTCGGCGTCCACACGAAGCCGGCGGAGAAGCTGCGCGAGCGCTCGGGCTCGAGATTGCGGTTGCCGCCGGTCTCCACGCCGATCTGGGGGTCGAACTGCCGCGCGCCGGCCGGTACGCCGAGAGCTGCACAGTTGGCGCGCGGCGCGGTCGGCGGATCGCCGTTGACGCTGATCAGGCACGGATCGGTGATATCGGCGTCGAAGCGTGTGGCCTGACCGAACAGTTCGCCGATACTCGGCGCGCGGAAGCCTTCCGCGTAAGTGCTGCGCAGCAGAAACTCGTCGGCCAGTTGCCAGCGCAGGCCGATCTTTGGCACGAACTCGCCGCCGAAGGTCGAGTAGTCGGAGTAGCGGCCGGCCAGATTGAGGTCCAGCTTCTTGCCCCAACCGGAGTTGGCCATGAGCGGAATGTTCAGCTCAACGAACACTTCGTTGACGTCGTAGGAACCCTGGGTCGGCAGCGACGGTACGCCGTTGTATTCGCCGCGAACCGTCTGCGGGTCGGGACGGTATGAACCTTCGTACTTGCGATACTCGTAGCCGGTGGCGAACGACAGCGCGCCAGCCGGCAGGTCGAACAGATCGCCGGACAGGTTGGCGGTGGCGAGCGATAGCTCGTTCTCGCTCTCGTCCCGGAATACCGGGCTGATCCACGCCAGCATTGCCGGCGTGATGGTGTTGTAGCCAAAAATGTCGAGCGGTGTGCACCCCGGCGTGGAGGCGCATACCGCCGGATCACCAAGCGCGAGAGCAATGTTGCGCGCGTTGTAGCTGCCCCGATTCTCCTGCTCGGCCTCATTGCGCCCGTAGGCAGCGTTGACGTCCCAGAACCAGGTGCGGTTGCCGACCCCAAACGTGCCTTCGATGCCGGTGCCGACGTACGTCGTGTCGACCTCCTGCTCGAACAGGCGCGGACCGCCCTCTATCGGGCGACGACGGATGGTGCGGATAGTGCTGGAGTCGAGCTGGATGCCAAACGGGTTGAACGGATGGTTGGCCGGAATCACCAGGTTGGCGGTGAACGGCGAACCCGCGCCCGGACCGAGGTCGATCGGCTCCGGCGCCGCCTGATTGAGCGATTCACGCCGGTTCACCAGCGCTCGCGCGTACCAGGAAACATCCGGCGACAGATCGAAACGGAACTGACCGAACAGGCCAGCACGCTCGTTGGGGGTAAGCAGAAGGTTGTACGGCGCGTAGTTGAAGGCGTCCCGCGAGCCTAGCCAGCAGCGGAACCCGTCCGGGCGGTCGGCGCCGGGCGTGCAGGCCGGCAGGCCCGGCGTGTACGTCGGATCGTTCAAGGTCGGATCGGTAACCAGGTCGTAGACCACGCCGTTGCGCGGATCCTGGAAAACGAAGCGACCGCCCGGCACACGCGAGCTGCCGAGTGCGAGGCCGGTGCCAAACACGGGCACGCGGGTGCGTTCGCGGTCGCGCGAAGCGATCTCGTCCTGATCGTGGTAGCTCGCGCCGACAAACCAACTGGCGCGGTCGCTCGAGCCGCCCCACGCTATGTCGATGCTCTTGCTCTCTCCGTCTCCCGGCGTGTATTCGCCGTAATTGACCGTGACCTGCGCGCCCTCGAACGAGCGACGGGTGATGATGTTGACCACGCCAGCGATTGCATCGGATCCGTACAACGAGGACGCGCCGTCCTCCAACACCTCGATGCGCTCGACGATAGCGAGAGGAATCGTGTTGAGGTCTACCGCCGCGCCGACACCCGAGGCGGACGATTCGTTTACCCAACGCTGACCGTCGACCAGCACCAGCACGCGCTTGGTGCCGAGGTGGCGCAGGTTGACCGTGGTCGAACCGGCGCCAGTGCCGCCGCCGTCAGGAGGGAAACCATCGTTTCCCGATGCATTGCGCGTGCGATTGAAGCCGGAACCGGAGGCGGTGATGCGTTGCAGCACCTCGCCGATCGAGGTCAGACCCGTGCGCTCGATATCCTCACGGCTCAGCGTTTGCACCGGTACCTGGCCTTCGACATCGGCCCGCTTGATGCGGGAACCGGTGACGGTCACCGAGTCCAGGGTCTTGGCCTCCTGCTCGGCGGCTTCCTGGGCCAGGGCGATCCCTGGGATGCACACGGCCAGGGATATGGCCGCGGCGAGGGTGTGGCGTCGCAAACGTTTCATCGGGCTTGCCTCTCCATCAGCGAATGGTTGGGTGGTGCCACGCCGGCCCCCTGCGTCCCGGCGACCTTCCGATTGTAAACAAGTCGTAAAGATTCGGCAAGGGCCGGCAGTCAAGGGGACGCCCGGATTCGGCAAAACGAAGCCGGCACGCGCGCAACCCTCCCGTCCCGGCGCGGGCCCGCCCGGCATTCACCGTGGAATCAGGCGCGTGGAGAGCGCGTGAGGCTCAGCGCAGCAGCACTGCAAGCCCCACCAGCAGCAGGAACCCCGCGAACACGCGCTTGAGCGTGTCGCCATGCAGGCGGTGCGCGAGCCGCGTGCCGTAGGGCGCGGCCAGCACCGAGGCGAGCGCGACGCCGATCGCCGCCGGCAGGTAGACGTAGCCCAGCGCATGCGCCGGAAGCGCGCCCGGCGGCGCCTGCAGCGCGTAGCCGGCGGCGCTCGCCAGACCGATCGCCACGCCGCAGGCCGACGAGGTGCCGACCGCGCGCACCGGCGCCACGCCGCGCCAGACCAGCAGCGGCACCGTCATGCTGCCGCCGCCGATGCCGACCACCGCCGACACCGCGCCGATCGCCACCCCGGCGGCGCTCATCGGCCAACCGCGCGGCGGATCGTGATCGGCGCGCGCGGGCGCGCGGCCGCGGCGCAGCAGTTGCGCGGCGGCGATGAAGCAGTAGGCCGCGACCGCCACGCGCAGCGCGTCGCCATCCAGACGCACGGCCAGCGCGCTTCCGATCCAGCCGCCGAGCAGCAGGCCCGGCACCGTCCACGCCACCGTCGGCCACAGCACGCTACCGCGGCGCGCATGCGCGCGCGCCGATGCCGCCGCGGTGAGCACGATGCTGGCCAGCGAACTGGCGAGCGCGGCATGCATCGCCGCGTCGGCGGGCACGCCGAACGCCGGCAGCAGCCACGCCAGCGCGGCTACCAGCACGAGGCCGCCGCCCACGCCGAGCAATCCGGCGAGCACGCCGGCGATGGCGCCCAGCGCCAGGAACGTCGACCAGCCGATCACATCGCTCACCCGCGGCAAAGCGCTCATGGTAGCCGGGGTATAGTCCGGCCATGCGTGTTCGCATCGCCTGCCTCGTCATCGCCTGCACGTTCGCCGCGACGGCGTGCGCGCAGCCCGCGCCCGGCGCCGCGCCCGCGGCGCAGGCGCCCCGCTTCGAGCGCGCGCCGGTGCCCGCGCCGGTCGCCGATCCGCGTCTGCCGCGCGTGCGCGAGGCGCTCGACGCCGCCGAGCGCGGCGACTACGACGGCGCGCGCTTCGCCGATCTGGCCGGCCATCCGCTGCAGGGTTGGATCGAGTACGCCGCGCTGCGGCGCGCGATCGACACCCTGCCGCGCGAGCGCGCCGAGGATTTCCTGCGCCGTTACGGCGGGCAGGCGGTGGCGCGCAGCTTCCGCGAACTGTGGCTGGCGGCCGCGGCGCGGCGCGAGGACTGGGCGGCGTTCCTTGCCGCCTGGCGGCCGGAGATCGAATCGCCCGCGCTGCGCTGCTCGGAACTGACCGCGCGTCAGGCGCTCGGGCGCGCCGACGCGCAGTGGATCGCCGACGCGCAGGCGCTGTGGGTGCGGTCGGCCAAGCCGTTGCCGGAACCGTGCGATGCCGTGTTCGCGGTGCTGGAGGCGCGCGGCGCGCTCGGCGATGCCCTGCGCTGGCAGCGCATCGACGCGGCGATCGAGCAGGCGCAGCCGGCGGTGATCCGCAGCGCCGCGCGCGGGCTGCGGCTGGAGGAACGCCGCCTCGCCGACGATTACGCCGCGTTCCTCGAAGGCGTGCACGCGCGTGCGCTGCAATGGCCGAAGACGCCGCGCAGCCGCCGCGTCGCCGCGATCGGCCTGGCGCGCCTGGCCGAGAACGACCCGGATCGCGCCGAAGCCCTCCTGCCGCAGTACGCGCAGGCGTTGGGTTTCGACGAGACCGACCGCGGCCGCGTGCTGTACCCGATCGCGTTGTGGAGCGCGGCTTCGTATCGACCCGAATCGGCGCGGCGGCTGGCCGCGGTGCCGGCGGCAAGCTACGACGCGCGCCTGCACGAGTGGCGAGTGCGCGAGGCGATGGCGCGTTCGGACTGGGACGCCGCGCTGGAGGCGATCCGCGCGATGGCGCCGGCGCAGCGCGCCGACTCGCGCTGGACGTACTTCGAGGCGCGCCTGGCGGAACGCCGCGGCGAGCGCGAAACGGCGCAGCGCCTGTACCGGCAGGCCGCGCGCAATGCCGACTTCCACGGCTTCCTCGCCGCCGACCGTCTCGGCCTGCCCTACGCGCTGTGCCCGTGGGTGCCGGGCGACAGCGCGGCGGCGAAGGCGCAGGTGGCGCGCGATCCGGCGATCGTGCGCGCGATGGCCCTGTTCCGCCTCGACCGCATCGGCTGGGCCACGCGCGAGTGGGACGAGGCGCTCGCGCGTTTCGACGATGCGCAGCGGATCATCGCGGTGGAAGTCGCGCAGAGCCACGGCTGGTTCGACCGCGGCGTGTTCGGTCTCGGCCGCCGGCCGGAGGAGCAGCGGCTGTACCACCTGCGCTTCCCGCTGCATCACGAGGCCACGCTGCGCCGCGAGGCGGCCGCCAACCGGCTCGATCCCGCGTTCGTCGCCGCCGAGATCCGCGCCGAGAGCGTGTTCAATCCGCGCGCGCGCTCCGGCGCCAACGCGCGCGGCCTGATGCAGGTGCTACCGGGCACCGGCGCGCAGATGGCGCGCAAGCTCGGCCTGCCGTGGGGCGGCGCCGACAGCCTGTACGACCCGGACACCAACATCGTGCTCGGCACCGCCTACCTGCGGCACATGCTCGACGGTTACGGCGGCCAGCCCTACTTCGCGATCGCCGGCTACAACGCCGGCCCCGCGCCGCTGCGGCGCTGGCAGCAGGAACGTCCGGGGATGGACCCGGACTTCTGGATCGAGACCATCAACTACAAGGAAACCCGCGACTACGTCGCGCGCGTGCTCGCCTTCAGCGTGATCTACGACTGGCGGCTCAACGGCGACGTCATGCGTCTGGGCGAGCGCCTGCGCGGGCGTCTGGACGGCGCGCGCACGCGCGTGATCTGTCCCTCGGCGGTGGCGCCGCCCGCCGCGGCAGGCCGCTGAGATGGCGCGGCTGCGCCACGTCGTGGTGCTCGGCGGCAGCGGCTTCGTCGGCCGCCATCTGGTGCCGCACCTGCTGCGGGGCGACAACCGAGTCACCGTGCTCACCCGCCGGCTGGATGCGCGCGTGCGCGCGGCGGTGCCGCGCGAGGCCAGCCTGCGCGAGGGCGACGTCCACGACGGCGGCTTCCTGCGCGCCTGCCTGAGCGACGCCGACGCGGTGATCAACCTCACCGGCATCCTCAACGAGCGCGGCGACGACGGCCGCGGCTTCCAGCGCGTGTTCGTCGATCTGCTCGACACCCTGATCGACGCCATGCGCGCGACGGGCGTGCGCCGGCTGCTGCAGATGAGTGCGCTGCGCGCCGGCGAAGGCGACAGCCATTACCTGCAGGCGCGCGGCCGCGCCGAGCAGCGCGTGCGCGCTTCCGGTCTCGACTGGACGCTGCTGCGCGCGGCGGTGATCGCAGGCCCCGGCGATGGCCTGTTCTGCCGCTTCGCCCACCTGCTGCGGTTCGCCCCGGTGCTGCCGATCGCGCGCGCCGAAGCGCGCTTCCAACCGGTATGGGTGGGCGATGTCGCCGAAGCCTATGCGCGCGCGCTGGAGCAGCCGGCGACGATCGGCCACCGTTTCGACCTGGCCGGCCCCGAGGTGCTCACCCTGCGCGAGATCGTCGAACTGACCGCCCGCGCGCTCGGCCGCCGCCGGCACGTGATCGCGCTGTCCGACCGGTTCGGCCGCCTGCAGGCGGAGCTCGGCGAACACCTGCCCGGCAAACCGATCAGCCGCGACAACCTGCGCTCGCTGCAGCTCGATTCGGTCACCGACGACAACGGCCTGCCGAAACTCGGCATCGCGCCGACCGACGTGCGCACGAAGCTGGCGGAAATCCTGGCGGGATGTGCGTGAGGCGATCGGCCACGGATCTGCGCGGATGAACGCGGATCGAGCGCCCGCACTGCAGGAGCGGCTCCTGCAACGCCATCGAAGACGTAGGGCGGGACTTGTCCCGCCATCGCGTACCGCGACGGTGAAATCGGAAACGCACGCGGGGCCACGGGTGCTGCAGGAGCGGCTCCTGCAACGCCATCGAAGACGTAGGGCGGGATCGTCCCGCCATCGCGTACCGCGACGGTGACATCGGAAACGCGCGCGTGTCTCGCGGTCGCGGCCAAAGCCGCTCCCGCAAGAGCATCCGGCCCTGATCCCCGTTCGTCCGTGCAAATCCGTGGCCAATCGCCCGCGGCTAACCACCGGTGTCTAACCCTCCTCCGACGCACCACCGCGGCGCCGCTTCGCGCGCGGATGCGCGGCGTCGTACACCTTCGCGAGGTGCTGGAAGTCGAGGTGGGTGTAGATCTGCGTGGTGCTGATGTCGGCATGCCCGAGCAGTTCCTGCACCGCGCGCAGGTCGCCGGACGATTCGAGGATGTGGCTGGCGAACGAATGCCGCAGCAGGTGCGGGTGCACGCGCTTGAACAGCCCCTGGCGTTGCGCGAGCTGGCGCAGGCGCAGTTGCACCGCGCGCGGCGTGAGACCGCCGTTGCGGCCGGGGAAGACCGGTGCCTCGGGCGCGCCGCCCGATGCCGCGCGCCACGCCGCCAACGCCCTGCGCGCATGCGAGCCGAGCGGCACGCTGCGTTGCCGCCGTCCCTTGCCGAGCACCGTGACCAGCCCATCGTCGAGATCGAGATCGCGCCAGCGCAGCCCGCACAGTTCCGACAGCCGCAGGCCGCTGGAGTAGAACAGCTCGAGCAGCGCGCGGTCGCGCAGTCCCAGCGGCGCGTCGGTCGGCACTTCCACCAGCGCGTTGGCCTCGTCCGGATCGAGCACCTGCGGCAGCTTGCGCGGCGCCTTCGGCCCGCGCACCTGCGCCGCCGGATTGGCGGCAAGGCAGCCCTGCTTCACCCGCCACGCGTAGAAGCTGCGGCAGGCCGACAGCCGGCGCTGCACGGTCTTCGGCGATCGCCCGCGGCGGTGCTCGGCGGCGGCGAACTGGCGCACCTGCTCGGCGTGCAGGCACGCCATGTCGGCGCCCTGCGCGGCGGCCCAGCCGGCCAGCACCGCGAGGTCGCGGCGGTAGGCGTCGAGCGTGTGCGGCGACATCGCGCGCTCCACGCGCAGGTAGGCGAGGAAGGCCTCGGCCTCCGGCGGCAGCGCGACGTGGGCCGCGGTCTCGCCCATCGCCGTCGTCCCGCTCAGCCGTAGCGCGCCAGCGCGGTGGTCAGCGCCTCGCCCATCATGCGCAGGAACAGCGTGCCCATGCCGGGGAAGAAGCGATTCGGATCGCGGCTGCCGACCGCGAGCAGTCCCACGCCCGGCAGCGGCAGCAGCACCGAGGACTGCACCTCCTCCGCGCGCGCGCCGTACAGCAGCGCGTTCTTGTCCGGATGCAGGCGGCCGCAGATCGGCTCGCCGGAGGCGATCGCGTCGCGGAACGGCGCAAGACGCGCATCGTCGCGCGCGATCGTCTGCAGCCATTCGGCATCGTCCAGCCCGTCGACCGCCGCGAACAGCACGACGCGCACGAGATCGCCGTGGAAATCCTCGGCCAGGGAGGCGGCCATCGCGCGCAGCGTGTCGGCGGCGCTGGTCTGCCGCATCAGCGCCAGCGTGAGCTGATGCGTGCGCACCGCCAGCCGCTCGTTCTCCTGCGCGTTGGCGAACAGCTCCTGCAGCCGGCGCGACAGCTCGCGGTTCTTGTCGCGCAGCACGTCGAGCTGGTAGCTCGCCAGCGACGCCGCCGGGCCCTCCTCGCGCGGCACCACCAGGCTCAGCGCCAGATCGGGGAACTGCTGCAGGAAGCGCGGGTGGCGGCGCAGCCAGGCGGCGACTTCGTGCGCGCCGAGCTTCTCGGTGACATCCAGCGGATCGGTCATGACGACTCCAACGGCCATGCGCCTTCGAACACGAACGCGGCCGGGCCGGCCATCGTGATCGGCGCTTCGGGATCGGGCCAGGCGACGCGCAACGTGCCGCCGGGCAGTTCGACGTCGACTTCGCGCGCGATGCGGCCGCGGCGCATCAGCACCGCGGCGGCGGCGCAGGCGCCGCTGCCGCAGGCGAGCGTCTCGCCGGCGCCGCGCTCGTACACGCGCAGGCGGAGGCGGTCCGGCGCCAGCACCTGGACGAAACCGACGTTGACGGATTCGGGGAATGCGGGGTGACGCTGCAACGCCGGGCCCAGGCGTTCGACCGGCGCGCGCGCGGCATCGTCCACCTCGATCACCGCGTGCGGATTGCCCATCGAGACGGCACCGAAGCGCACCCGTTCGCCATCGACGTCCAGCGCGTAGCCGTCGGCCGGCGCGAAGCCGTGCAGCGGCACGGCCTCGGGCTCGAAGCGCGGGCGGCCCATCGCGATGCGGTAGCGCCCGTCGTCGAGCACGTCGACCGCGTGCGTTCCGCTCGGGCTGTCGAGCACGAAGCGCGGCGCGCGCGCGGCGCCCGCGCGCACCAGCCACGCCGCCACGCAGCGCGCGCCGTTGCCGCATTGCTGCGCCTGGCTGCCGTCGGCATTCCAGATCCGGTAGGCGGCCGCCGCAGCGGGCGAGCGCGCCGGCTCGATCGTCAGCACCTGGTCGCAGCCGACGCCGAAGCGGCGGTCGGCCAACGCGCGGCACAGCGCGGGCGACGGCGGCGCGCGGCCGTCGCGCAGGTCGAGCACGACGAAGTCGTTGCCCGCGCCGTGCATCTTGGCGAACGCGAGCGTGCGCCGCTCAGTCATTCCCGTCGTCGTCGGCGGGCGGTGCGGCGGTCGCCGGCTCGGCGGGCGGTGCGTCATTGCCGGTCGCCGCGGCGCCGTCTTCGGCGGGCGGCGCCGGCAGTTCGTCCGCCTGCGGCGCGCCCGGCTCCACGGTCTCTTCGGCCGGCGCGGCCGGCAACACCAGCGGCCCCTTGTTGCCGCAGGCGGCGAGCAGCAGCGCCAGCGCGAGCGATGCGAGTACGAGGATGCGGTTCATGCGCGCAGTGTAGCGCGCGCGTCACGGCGCGGGCGGCTCGGGACGCCGCCACAGCCACGCGGCCACCAGCGCCATGCAGGCGGTGCCGGTCGCGGCCATCCACGGCCGCGGCGCGGTGAGGAACATCACCACCGCGCACGCCGCCATCATGCCGGTCGCCAGCCGTTTCGCGCGTCGGCTGACGGCGCCGTAGCGCTGCCAGTCGCGGATCATCGGTCCGAACTGCCGATGCTGCAGCAGCCACGCGTGCAACCGTTGCGACCCCCGCGCGGCGGCGAACGCCGACAGCAGCACGAACGGCACGGTCGGCAGCCCCGGCAGGGCGATGCCGACCAGCCCCAGCGCGAGACTGGCGTAGGCGAGCAGCCACCAGGCCCAGCGGAAGCGGACGCGCGGTTCGGGCGAAGACGGAACGGGCACGGCAGGCAGGCGACGGGACGGCGGGCCATGCTGCCACGAGCGCGGCGGTTTGCGGGGCGCTCGGTTCCGTCGTCGTGCGCGTGGCGCGCCTGCGGAGCTTCGGATGGGCGGCCACCCGCATCCCGCTCGTGGTGGGCCCGTCGAACCACGGGCGGGCCGGCCACGTTCACGACGTCATCGATCGGATCAGGACGCGTGTTCACGCGTGGCAGGCCGCTCGTCCGTGCCCGCATCACCCCCCTCCCAACCTCCCCCTGCAGGCAGGGGGAGGAGGGGGTGCCGTAACCGGGCCTATCGGCCCTGCACCTGCGCGGCCGCCGGCTCGGCCACGCCGAGCTGGTCGAGCGCGAAGGCGTACATCTCGGCCAGTTCGCGGTAACGGCGGAAACGGCCCGACTTGCCGCCGTGGCCGGCGTCCATGTTGGTGCGGAACACCACGGGCCGGTCGGAGGTATTCACGTCGCGCAGGCGCGCCACGTACTTGGCCGGCTCCCAGTACTGCACCTGCGAATCCCACAGGCCGGTGCCGACGAACATCGCCGGATACGCCTTCTTCTGCAGGTTGTCGTACGGCGAGTACGACAGCATGTAGTCGTAGTAGTCCTTCTTCTCCGGGTTGCCCCACTCGTCGTATTCGTTGGTGGTGAGCGGGATGCTCGGATCGAGCATGGTCGTCACCACGTCCACGAACGGCACCTGCGAGAGGATCACGCGGTACTTGTCGGGCGCCATGTTGGAGATCGCGCCCATCAGCAGGCCGCCGGCGCTGCCGCCGTAGGCGGCGACGCGGTCGGGCGCGGCGTAGCCTTCCTTCACCAGGAAGTCGGTGACGTCGATGAAGTCGGTGAAGGTGTTCTTCTTCCTGAACAGCTTGCCGTCCTCGTACCAGTGGCGGCCCATCTCCTGGCCGCCGCGGATGTGCGCGATCGCGTACACCACGCCGCGGTCGAGCAGGCTCACGACCGGCAGGTTGAACGCCGGGTCCATGGTCGCGCCGTAGCTGCCGTAGCCGTATTGCAGCAGCGCGGCGGTGCCGTCCTTCCGGTAGCCCTTGCGGTAGACCAGCGACACCGGAATCTTGGTGCCGTCGCGCGCGATCGCCCACACCCGCTCGGTGACGTACTTCGACGGGTCGTAGCCGATCACCGGCTGCTGCTTGAGCAGGCGGCGCTCGCCGCTCTTGACGTTGACCTCGTAGGTGGTGGCCGGCGTGGTCAGCGAGGTGTAGCTGTAGCGCAGCCAGTCGGTCTCGGGCTCGGCGTTGACCGACAGGCCCATGCTGTACGCCGGCTCGTCGGCCTTGACGTACTCCTCGCGGCCGTCGGCGCGGATCAGGCGCAGGCGCTCCAGGCCCTCGGATCGTTCGGCGACGACGGTGAAGTCGCGGAACAGCTCGAAGCCGTCGATGAACACGTCCTCGCGATGCGGGATCCACTCCTGCCACTGCGCTCGCGAAGTGGCGCCGGTCGGCGCGGTCATGATCTTGAAGTTCCTGGCGCCACCCGCGTTGGTGCGGATCACCCAGCGGCCGCCGTAATGGTCGGCGTCGTACTCGACGTCGCGCTCGCGCGGCGCCAGCACGGTGAACGTCGCCGGATCGGCGGCCGGCGCGCAGCGCAGTTCGTCCGACACCGTGCTGCTGACGCCGATGCAGATGAACTTCTCGTCGCGCGTGCGCGAGATGCCCATGTAGAAGCTGTCGTCGTGCTCCTCGTACACCAGCACGTCCTGCGCGGCCGGCGTGCCGAGCACGTGCTTCTTCACCCGCTTGGTGAGCAGCGTTTCCGGGTCGTTCTCGACGTAGAACAGCGTGCGGTTGTCGTCCGCCCAGACCAGGTTCGGCGAGACGCCCTTGATCTCGTCCGGATACAGCTCGCCGGTCTCGAGATTCTTGATGCGGATGACGTACTGGCGGCGGCCGATGGTGTCCTCGGCGTAGGCGAGCAGGCGGTTGTCGGGGCTGACCGTCCAGTCGCCGACGTTGTAGTAGTCCTTGCCCGCGGCCAGTGCGTTGACGTCGAGCAGCACCTGCTCGCCGGCGAAATCGCCCGCCTCGTTCGCCTTCTGGATCGCCTCGGCGCCTGCACCCGCAGCATCGGCGCGACGCGCGTAGATCGGATAGTCCTTGCCGGTCTCGAAGCGCGAGTAGTACCAGAAGCCGCGCTCGCGGTACGGCACCGAGCTGTCGTCCTGCTTGATGCGGCCGACGATCTCGTCGTACAGGCGGTTCTCGATCGGCTTCAGCCGCGCCATCACGGCGTCGGCGTAGGCGTTCTCGGCCTTGAGGTAGGCCAGCATCTCGGGATTCTTCCGGCTGTCGTCGCGCAGCCAGTAGTACTCGTCCTGGCGCTCGGCGCCGTGCGGCGCGCGCACCACGTGCGGCTTCTTGGCCGCATCCGGCGGCGTGGGGAGCGTGTCGGCGGAGGAAGCGGTCTGACTCATCAGGGATACGGCCAGCAGGAGGGAAACCACGACAGGGCGCATGATGCGGGCTCCGGCGCGAAGGAAAAGCGGTGACGGGAAACGGCCGCCCCGCGGGAGGCGGGACGGCCGGCGACTCACTTGGCGAGCTGCTGCCAGAGGAAGGTGTAGGCCAGCGCCGCCATGTGCGCCGCCTGCGCGTTGTTGGCCGCGCCGCCGTGGCCGCCCTCGATGTTCTCGTAGTAGCGCACGTCGAAGCCCCACTCCTTCATCCGCGCCATCATCTTGCGTGCATGGCCCGGATGCACGCGGTCGTCGCGCGTGGAGGTCATGAACAGCACCGGCGGGTATTTGCCGTCCTTGCGCACCAGGTGGTACGGCGAGAACGTGCGGATGAAGGCCCATTCCTCGGGCTTGTCCGGGTTGCCGTACTCGGCCATCCACGACGCGCCGGCCAGCAGCTTGTGGTAGCGCTGCATGTCCAGCAGCGGCACCTGCACCACCACCGCGCCGAACAGCTCCGGGTACCGCGTGAGCATATTGCCCATCAAGAGGCCGCCATTGCTGCCGCCCTGGATGCCCAGGTGCTGCGGCGAGGTGATCCTGCGCGCGATGAGGTCCTGCGCGACCGCGGCGAAGTCCTCGTAGGCCTTGTGCCGGTTGGCCTTGAGTGCGGCCTGATGCCAGCGCGGGCCGTATTCGCCGCCGCCGCGGATATTGGCGACCACGTACACGCCGCCCTTCTCGATCCAGCCCTTGCCGACGCCGCCGGAGTAGCCCGGCAGCAGCGGCACTTCGAAGCCGCCATAGCCGTACAGCAGGGTCGGCGCGGTGCCGTCGGGCTTCAGCTCCTTCGGCCGCACCAGGAAGTACGGCACCCGCGTGCCGTCCTTGCTGGTGGCGAAGTGCTGTTCGATCACGTGCTTTGACGCATCGAAGAACGTCGGCATGCGCTTGAGCACTTCCGGCGCCTGGCCGATCTGCGCCAGCGACAGCGTGGTCGGCGTGAGGTAGTCGGTGACGGTCAGCCACACCGCGTCGCTCTCGTCGGGATCCACCGCCGACACGCTGACGGTGCCGAACTCCGGCGCGCCCGCGAAGGCGCTGCGCGTCCAACCCTTCGCGCCCGGCGTGAGCACGCTGAGCCGGTTCTTGACGTCCTCCAGCACGTTGAGGACGAGGTGGTTCCTGGTCCACGTGTAGCTGGCCAGCGAGGTGCGCTCGGTCGGCTCGAACAGCACCTCGAACGCGCGCTTGCCGGCCATGAAGTCGTCGAAGCGCGCGGCGATCAGGCTGCCGGCCGGGTACGTGCGGCCGCCGGCCTGGTACGGCTCGCGCAGCTCCAGCAGCAGCCACTCCTTGTGCACCGACTTGTTGGCCGAGTTCGGCGCATCGATCCGGGTCAGCGTCCCGTCCGCGCCGCGCAGGTACAGCTCGTCGTTGTAGAAGGCGATGGTGCGGCTGACGAAGTCGCGCTCCCAGCCCGGCGTGTGGTCATGGAAGGCGGCGATGTACATGTCCTGCGCGGTGCCTTCGTACACCGTCCTCGCCGCCTCGATCGGCGTGCCGCGCGTCCATTCCTTGACGATGCGCGGATAGCCCGACTCGGTCATCGAACCGGCGCCGAAATCGGTGAACACGTATACCCGGTTCTCGTCGATCCATTGCAGGCCGCCCTTCGCTTCGGGGCGGAAGAAGCCGTCCTTGATCCATGTTTTGGTGGTGAGATCGAACTCGCGGGTGACGTCGGCATCGGCACCGCCGCGCGAGAGCGCGATCAGGCAGCGTTCGTACTTCGGCTTCAGGCAGTCGGCGCCGTGCCAGACCCAGTTCTCGCCCTCGGCCTTGTTGAGCGCGTCGAGGTCGAGCACGGTCTCCCACTTCGGATTGGGCTTGCGGTACTCCTCCAGCGTGGTGCGGCGCCACAGGCCGCGCTCGTGGTTCCGGTCCTTCCAGAAGTTGTAGTAGTACGGCCCGATCTTCTCGACCGCGGGGATCTTCTCGTCCGAATCGAGGATCGCGCGGATGTCGGCCTCCAGCCGCTTGAACTCCGGCGTGGCGGCAAGCTCCGCCTCGGCCTTCGCGTTCTGCTCGCGCACCCAGGCAAGCGCGCGCTCGCCGGTGACGTCTTCCAGCCACAGGTACGGATCGGACGGTTCGGACTGCATCGGGGCCTCCTGGGCGGCGACCGCGCCCGTGGCGGCAGCCAGTGCGGCCGCGATCAGCAGGGTTCGGGACTGCGAGGGCATGGGCGCTCCTGTCGAACGGGAAGCCCCGGAACGTAGCACAGCGCCCGCATCCCCCTTCCCTGCCGCAAGTCACGCGCGCATGCCGGCGCGAACGCGGCGTCGTAGGCGCGGCTTCGGCCGCGAACCGCCGTCCCCGCCGCGGGCGGACCATGCATCGGCAACCTGCGCTCGCGCACGCCGCCGCCGCGCCGATGGGCTCAAGCTGCGCGCGGCTGCATGCCGCTGCGACGGCGCGGCCGCGCCACGCGCCGGGCCTGGCGCAGGCGCCGCGGCGCAGGGGCGACGAGCCGGGCCGGAGTCTCCGCGCGACCGCGCCACGCCGGCAGCGGAAACCCGCGCAACGCCCACCACGCCACGCCCGGCATCGCCACCAGCCACAACGGCAGCCAGCCCAGCGCCGCGTGCATGCCGCGCGCGGCGGGAACGAGCATCACGAGCAATACGCCAATCGCCGAGGCGTAGCGCAATGCCGCGTCAAGAGAACTATCAATCGAGGTTGCTGTGGAAGCCATGACGCTCTTTCCAGTGCTTTGCTGAGTCGTTGACACTCTGCGGCATTGTCTTCTCATAACCTGAGACGGCGCCTCCCTCATCACGCGTATGGCCAGCTCACGGGGCCGCGTCGTGGGAGCGTTCGATCGCGTCCTCCTTACGCGCCGCCGCTTTTCTAAGCTGCCTGTGCGGCAGCGAACATATGGACTCACGTCCCCGTGCTGGCCTGATTCTGAGCTGCCTGTGCGGCAGCGAACGCGCCTGGCGCACTCGCGCAGCTTCTTTGCCGATTTCTGAGCTGCCTGTGCGGCAGCGAACCGGACCCACGCCACCGGCTTCACCTCACTCACTTTCTGAGCTGCCTGTGCGGCAGCGAACTCGAACCGCTCGCGTGGTGGCGGGCTGACGACTTTCTGAGCTGCCTGTGCGGCAGCGAACCCTTCTACGAGCCCGGCCCAAACGGGCGTGCCTTTCTGAGCTGCCTGTGCGGCAGCGAACTGCGTACCGGCACAGCTACACCATCAACGCACGTTTCTGAGCTGCCTGTGCGGCAGCGAACGTCAGTGGCGAGGTGACCGAGCTGCCCTCCGGTTTCTGAGCTGCCTGTGCGGCAGCGAACAAAATCGTTGCGCTGGATGCGGCCGGCAAACTTTTCTGAGCTGCCTGTGCGGCAGCGAACTCTTCTACGCGCCGTCGGCGTTCGGGACCAACTTTCTGAGCTGCCTGTGCGGCAGCGAACCGTTGTGCTGCGCGCTGTGCTGTGGTCGGCATTTTCTGAGCTGCCTGTGCGGCAGCGAACGGGCAGGCCAGCAAGTACCTGTCAAGCACGCATTTCTGAGCTGCCTGTGCGGCAGCGAACTTCGATCGGTTCGGTCCGGAGTTCCGCCGTCAGTTTCTGAGCTGCCTGTGCGGCAGCGAACGATATCCCTGTGTCCATTCTCACGGAACCGCTTTTCTGAGCTGCCTGTGCGGCAGCGAACGTTCGGCACGTCCATCATCGACGTGTTCCACTTTTCTGAGCTGCCTGTGCGGCAGCGAACGATGTCGATGCCGCCTTCCCACGACTCGGCAATTTCTGAGCTGCCTGTGCGGCAGCGAACCATGTCATCGATGGCGTCCATGTCCTCATAGGTTTCTGAGCTGCCTGTGCGGCAGCGAACGCGTTCCTGCGGCTACTCGTGGGATGCTCCGATTTCTGAGCTGCCTGTGCGGCAGCGAACCGCAGCGCTTCGTACTCGTCGTCAGTCAACTCTTTCTGAGCTGCCTGTGCGGCAGCGAACGCAAGTGCTCGAAACGGGTTCGATCCCGCAAATTTCTGAGCTGCCTGTGCGGCAGCGAACGCGGGAACGTGGCGAAGTGCGCGCCGCGGAATTTTCTGAGCTGCCTGTGCGGCAGCGAACCTGGTCCTACCAGCAGCAGCCATCTTCGTCGCTTTCTGAGCTGCCTGTGCGGCAGCGAACCCGATGTCGTTGTCGGTGCGCGCGATGATGCCTTTCTGAGCTGCCTGTGCGGCAGCGAACCGGCTGATCCTGCAGGTGCAGGAAGGCCGCAATTTCTGAGCTGCCTGTGCGGCAGCGAACGCGTCCCTTGTACAGCGCGGATTTGCGCCATCCGTTTCTGAGCTGCCGGTGCGGCAGCGAACTGTGCTGTGCTGTGCTGCCCTGTGCTGGGCTTTTTCTGAGCTGCCTGTGCGGCAGCGAACGGACGTGGAGCAATCCGGCGCCGACTTGGATGTTTCTGAGCTGCCTGTGCGGCAGCGAACACCATTTCTCCGCTCGCTCTGTTGACGATGGTCTTTCTGAGCTGCCTGTGCGGCAGCGAACCGCGCGTGCTCGCCGCGAAGCTGGGCGAGGATTTTCTGAGCTGCCTGTGCGGCAGCGAACAGCGCGCTTTGCAGCCCCGTCACGTCGGCGATTTTCTGAGCTGCCTGTGCGGCAGCGAACCATCGCTGCTACGTACATGGCGAACATCAACATTTCTGAGCTGCCTGTGCGGCAGCGAACGGCGTCGTACCACCTGTCGGCCTCGATCAGCTTTTCTGAGCTGCCTGTGCGGCAGCGAACCGTTCAACCGTCACCGGCTTCACCTCACTCATTTTCTGAGCTGCCTGTGCGGCAGCGAACTAATGATCGCAGCCGCCTTCGCCGCACGGGAATTTCTGAGCTGCCTGTGCGGCAGCGAACGCAGATTGCGGTGCCCACCGAGCCGGCAGAGGTTTCTGAGCTGCCTGTGCGGCAGCGAACACCCGGAATTCGCGGGCCTGGTAATCGCGCGCTTTCTGAGCTGCCTGTGCGGCAGCGAACAGCGACGTGCGCAATGGCGAGAACCGCGATCCTTTCTGAGCTGCCTGTGCGGCAGCGAACCCCTGTGCTGCCCTGTACTGGGCTTTGCGATATTTCTGAGCTGCCTGTGCGGCAGCGAACGCTGGATCGTGGGGACGCGCTGCTGGGCGACGTTTCTGAGCTGCCTGTGCGGCAGCGAACCGACCCATTCGCGGCCCACCCGCTTGCCGTCCTTTCTGAGCTGCCTGTGCGGCAGCGAACGCCGACTACTCACCGCCGGCGGGTGGCGGTCATTTCTGAGCTGCCTGTGCGGCAGCGAACCGGAATGCGCGGTTCAGCGCCTCGCGGGTTTCTTTCTGAGCTGCCTGTGCGGCAGCGAACATCTTCATCCGACCGATTCGCAACCCGTTCGCTTTCTGAGCTGCCTGTGCGGCAACGAACATGACGACTGACCATCTATGACTCCACACGGATTTCTGAGCTGCCTGTGCGGCAGCGAACAACGCCCGATAGCCTTCGATGGCCTTGGCGTATTTCTGAGCTGCCTGTGCGGCAGCGAACGCAAGTATTGCGTCGACGAGCTTTTCGGGAGTTTTCTGAGCTGCCTGTGCGGCAGCGAACACAGCGAGCACGCAGCGCAAGGCACTGCCGGTTTTTCTGAGCTGCCTGTGCGGCAGCGAACATCGGACGGACGGTCGCGGTCTTCGTCGCGTTTTTCTGAGCTGCCTGTGCGGCAGCGAACCGAAGCGATGGAGGCGAACCTCCGTGGCTGACTTTCTGAGCTGCCTGTGCGGCAGCGAACCGGGCCTTGGGCATCCGGGCCTTGGTGTTGCTTTTCTGAGCTGCCTGTGCGGCAGCGAACCCGGGCGTCACGCGCGCCTGGGTCTACCCGATTTTCTGAGCTGCCTGTGCGGCAGCGAACTCGTTCATGCTCATGGTCGTTCCCTCCGGGTCTTTCTGAGCTGCCTGTGCGGCAGCGAACGTTGAACGTGCCCGCGAGGCGCTGGAGGACATTTTCTGAGCTGCCTGTGCGGCAGCGAACGGCACAGTCGCGATAACCATGCCGCTCAGGGTTTTCTGAGCTGCCTGTGCGGCAGCGAACGGAACAGCCTGAGCGCTCGGCGGCCTGGGCGATTTCTGAGCTGCCTGTGCGGCAGCGAACGTCCCACCCGTCCGGGTGTTCGCCCGGCTCGTTTTCTGAGCTGCCTGTGCGGCAGCGAACGGATGCAGCGGCCAATGCTGGGCGGGCTGTGGTTTCTGAGCTGCCTGTGCGGCAGCGAACACGCTCGATGCTTGCGTGGGTTGCACCAAAATTTTCTGAGCTGCCTGTGCGGCAGCGAACCCATTGCCGTCCCCGATAGCCATTTCGGTCAGTTTCTGAGCTGCCTGTGCGGCAGCGAACGTTGTGACGCCCCGGCGTCGGGGGAGAGTCTCTTTCTGAGCTGCCTGTGCGGCAGCGAACCTGCCGCTGTCGAGCGCGCGCCGGCGGCTGCGGTTTCTGAGCTGCCTGTGCGGCAGCGAACGGGGGCGTCCTTGCGCCAGCGCATGTACTGGTTTTCTGAGCTGCCTTGCGGCAGCGAACCAGCAGCGGACTCCCGCCGCCCACCGTGCGCATTTCTGAGCTGCCTGTGCGGCAGCGAACCGGGAACAGCTGGGCCGTGCCCGTCGCGCGCTTTTCTGAGCTGCCTGTGCGGCAGCGAACGCTCTCGCGCGGCATCCGGTTCAACGCGCACATTTCTGAGCTGCCTGTGCGGCAGCGAACTGGAGCCGGCAGGGCGACGGTGGACGGACGCTTTTCTGAGCTGCCTGTGCGGCAGCGAACGGTCCATTCTTCTTCGCCTAGAACGGGAACCGTTTCTGAGCTGCCTGTGCGGCAGCGAACGCTTCTCCCCGCCTTGCATGGCGGCTAGCTGTTTTTCTGAGCTGCCTGTGCGGCAGCGAACGGATGTCATGGAGTGGCTGCGCCAGTGCGCGCCTTTCTGAGCTGCCTGTGCGGCAGCGAACTCCTCCGGAGCCAGCAGATAATACGACGTACATTTCTGAGCTGCCTGTGCGGCAGCGAACGGCATCGCGTACACACCGCACTCCACGTCTTCTTTTCTGAGCTGCCTGTGCGGCAGCGAACGACATCGACGTTGTGATCTACCGCCGCGCGATTTTCTGAGCTGCCTGTGCGGCAGCGAACGACGCTTGGCGACGTGCGCAGCTTCTGAAACTTTTCTGAGCTGCCTGTGCGGCAGCGAACTTTGACCGCGACAACGCGCGGCTGGCCGCGCATTTCTGAGCTGCCTGTGCGGCAGCGAACTCGACTGCGAAAGGCACTGGCGGGGATTCGTATTTCTGAGCTGCCTGTGCGGCAGCGAACCCAGTCGCTCACGCGCAGCAGCAGCCGCCGCCTTTTCTGAGCTGCCTGTGCGGCAGCGAACCGTGTGCCATGCGCCGCAGCACTTGTTCGGTGTTTTCTGAGCTGCCTGTGCGGCAGCGAACTTTCGGTGTGGATTCCCACCTACGTGTACGAATTTCTGAGCTGCCTGTGCGGCAGCGAACCGTACTTGGTGATGGTGACGGCTTCCCCGAGGTTTCTGAGCTGCCTGTGCGGCAGCGAACGCGCCGCTGTTTACGGTCAAGAGGATCGAGGATTTCTGAGCTGCCTGTGCGGCAGCGAACAGCACGTCCGAGGGGCGCTGGCCCGTCAGGTATTTCTGAGCTGCCTGTGCGGCAGCGAACTACGGCCCGCGCTTCTGCGTGCGGCTCGAGTCTTTCTGAGCTGCCTGTGCGGCAGCGAACGTTGGGCATCCGGGCCTTGGGCATCCGGGCGTTTTCTGAGCTGCCTGTGCGGCAGCGAACGCGAGTTCGGCGCGTTGCAAGTTCGCCTCGCCTTTCTGATCTGCCTGTGCGGCAGCGAACTAAGCGACGGCTGCGCGCACTGGCGGCCGAATTTTCTGAGCTGCCTGTGCGGCAGCGAACTTCCTCCCCCTTCCGCGCCGCCTCGCCCTTGGTTTCTGAGCTGCCTGTGCGGCAGCGAACGTCTACGGGGTCCGCGCCGATCCGGTGCTGCATTTCTGAGCTGCCTGTGCGGCAGCGAACGGACATGCTCAAGTCGCTGTACAACCCGGAGCTTTTCTGAGCTGCCTGTGCGGCAGCGAACGCGGCGCAGCATGGGATCATGGTCGTGGCCGATTTCTGAGCTGCCTGTGCGGCAGCGAACCCGCTGCTGGTATTGGTCGGCATCGTGTTCGCTTTCTGAGCTGCCTGTGCGGCAGCGAACTTTCCGCGTGGGGCGAGCATGGGCGCCGAATGTTTTCTGAGCTGCCTGTGCGGCAGCGAACCGCGCCCGGCAGCTCGTCAAAGTCGTCATCGTTTTCTGAGCTGCCTGTGCGGCAGCGAACCGCTCTCCGCATAGACCACCCAGATTTCCACCTTTCTGAGCTGCCTGTGCGGCAGCGAACCCACTGGTGGACGTTCTGTCGTGGCACGTTGATTTCTGAGCTGCCTGTGCGGCAGCGAACCGCAGGTCGCCGGTGACGCCCATGATCTCGTCTTTCTGAGCTGCCTGTGCGGCAGCGAACGTGGTCCTTCTGGGCGCACTGGCTGGCGAAGGCTTTCTGAGCTGCCTGTGCGGCAGCGAACCTTGCCCCACGCGTCCATCTGGGTCGCGAAACTTTCTGAGCTGCCTGTGCGGCAGCGAACTGGTCGATCAGGTGCTGGAAGATCGGGTGCAATTTCTGAGCTGCCTGTGCGGCAGCGAACAGCCGATGGCGCGCGCCAAGCTGGACAAGATCTTTCTGAGCTGCCTGTGCGGCAGCGAACCACAAACGACGCGCACAGAGAGAGCAGCAGCATTTCTGAGCTGCCTGTGCGGCAGCGAACTCTGTACGACGAGCGCGTGGTGGCGGAGCTGCTTTCTGAGCTGCCTGTGCGGCAGCGAACTAGAGCAAAAAGCCGCCAAGCCATTGATGTGGCTTGGCGGCGCGCCGAACTATCGAGCAAGACCCTTCTCTGCGATCAGGGTGTAAGCCGTTGATTTCAAAGACCAAGCGGACGCCTGGGCAAAAAAGGTCAGAACCAAGGGATGGTGGTCGTGCCACTGAGTCCGTAGCTGTTGTACGTGCCAGGCACTGGCTCCGACTGGAGCGGCCCCATGCCGATGAACAGGCAGAACGGCTGCCCACTGCTGCGACTTCGGATCCAGACGTAAGGCAGATTCGGACGGCGCTCCACTGAGGCGGGGATAGCCTGCGCAGCCTGTTCGGCGGACTCCCCTTTGCGGCGCATACGCCGCCGGCGCAGGCGCTCGACATTGGTCTTGAACTGGCGGCGCTGAACTGTTCGATGCGTTGCAACCGCAGGAACGTGCGCGATGGTGCCCGCTCGCACGTGATCGCGCGCACCCTTGAGCCAGTTCTCCGCCATCAGGCGTTCGAGGACGGCTGCCTGCCCATGCAGACGCAGCCTGTGTCCCAGCGTCCGGGGGGCGAGGCTGTATTGCGGGAAGCTCACCCCTACACTCTCGATCCGGTGCTGCACCATTGCCATATGCAGCCGCTCATATAAGGCCCCAAGCAGATGCGGCGGACTTACCTCCGGATCCGGCGCCAGGGTGAGGTCGATGTAGTGCGTTGTCATGGCGTCACGCCGCTTCGCCGAACACGCCGCCGCGAATAAGCGTGGCGACCACAAAGTGCTGCTGCTCCACAGGGGGCACTTTATCCCTAAGAATCCAGCCGTCGAGCAGGTTGTAGAAGTCCACCTTGTCCTTTGGTTGACGGTAGGCGCGGCCCTGGGTAGTGACCGAACCGTACGGCTCCACCGCAATCGGCCCGTTCTCTTCGGCATTCGGGTACCAGGTATCGATTGTTCGCAGAGCGTTGCCAACCTTCTGCGAGTGGATGGCGGCCACCGCATTGTCTCCACTACCTACCGCGTAGAGGGTCTTGCTCTTCTTACTGTTTGCGCGATCGAGAATGAGCTCCTGCGACGGGAAGACCTCCTGGCCCGAACCCACGCGCGCGAAGGCGGTCACCTGAAGCAGCACGTGCGACGTGCCCGCCAACCCCGATTCGATCAGCGCGGCGAGCGCCTCCACGTCAGCCCGCTCGGCAGCCGGCGCCGACAGCTCCCGCAGCGAGTGCTCAAGGGCCTGAAAGGCCCACTGCGCCTGAGGCTGACCATCCTTCAGGTGCGCGACGTGCACTTCAACCTGCTCGGCGCCGATGCGGTTGCGCCAGAGAAAACGCCCGTTAGCGAGGTTGGCGGCGTATCGGCGTGCCAGCTCGCCAAAACCATGCTGGCGAACATACGCATCGATGGTGTCGATCAACTTCTTGCGATAGTCCGCGTCGTTACATGCCGAGGGCTGCCCCGTCCCACCTAGTACCCGCAAGGTGAACTGAACCTTCAGGGTGTCGGCCCCCAACGGCAACGTGGCGACA
Source organism: Vulcaniibacterium thermophilum (assembly GCF_007923255.1). Lineage (GTDB taxonomy): Bacteria > Pseudomonadota > Gammaproteobacteria > Xanthomonadales > Xanthomonadaceae > Lysobacter_F > Lysobacter_F thermophilum. Next base: position 26,311 of record NZ_VOHJ01000013.1, read on the forward strand.
TCCACCGTCTGCAGGTTGGGATTCTCGATGGCGGCGTCGAGCTTCGCCGGATCCTGGTCCTTTGCCTTCAGCCGATTGGAAATAGTGCCGCGAACCGACTTCTCGCGGATCTGTACCGGCGACCAGTTCGCCGAGTCTTCGCGCTGATCCCATGCGCCGCAGAAGAACAAGGCATCGGAGGGATCGAGCTTACGCTCGAACGCAAGGACGGAAGCGGTTTCGAGGTTCTTGGACATGATGGGCTCCTTGTCGTAGGGCGGTCAGTCGAGTTCGTAGTAGTCGTCAGACGGGACGAGGTAGTCGTTCCGGCAGCGATAAAGACCCTGGTCCGGCTTGCTATCTGCGTACCAGAGCATCTGCCGCGGCGAATGCAGGCGGTGGGGACTTATCCATTCGCCGATCGAATACAGGCTTTCGACGAAACGAAACGGCGTGTGCGGATCCCTCGCGTTCGCTACGGAGCCCGGCGCATGGAGCTCACCAAGAGCTCCGTAGCCGACTGGAATGGGGACGACCCAGCCTTCGCGGTCATGGACCCATTCGCCCCTTTCTGCATCCGGACCGCTGGACCGATAGCGCCAGTTGATACGTGACAGCGATAGCCACGCATCCAGCCGGGTCGCAACGGGGTTCTCGGCCTTGAGCTCAGTCCAACGCCGGTCCAGCAGGTCATCGCGCGATACCAGGGCGAAGCCGGGAAGCAGGCGCATCTTGGCCTTGCGGAACTCGAGGCGCTGGTCGGCTTCACTGCCGGTGAGTTCAAGCACCCAAGGACGATGCCGCAACCGCCGATGTCCGGTACTAGGCAATACGGTGCCCCCCGCGATGCGCATGCCGGATATCAGTTCGACAACACGGGCCAGGTCGTCGCCTCGGCTTTCCGGAGCGCGCATCCAGCGTTCGCTGCGGACAGCAAACGCGAGGCTCAGTTCGAGGTGGATCCGACCTTCTTCGACAATGGCGGCCGTGCTGCCGTCCTTGTCGACCGGGTTGCGCGTCAGGCGCAGGAGTTTGACAAAGCCCCCTTCGCTGACCTGCTCCTGATGGTCGTGACAGACGACTGCCACCGCGCTGAATGCGATATCCAGCCCGGCGGCCCGCGTCTTCCGCTCCAGCGCCCACATGAGGCCGAGGAACGCCGTCATCGCCGGAAAGCCGTGGGTGAGCGGGCTGGACACGGCATTGGCGTTTTGCACGCGCAGATGGGGCAGCACGAGCAGATGATCGAAATTGGGAAGGGAAGTCATACATGCACCCCCTGCGGCGCGCGCCGCTGCACGGGCACTGGCCAGGCCGCATCGACAACGGCCTGCCGCGCCCAATGCCTGTACTCCGTATCGCCCAGCCCGAGCAGCCCAGCACGACGCAACTGCTCATTCACCCAGTTGGCGAAGCGTCCCGCGACCTCGTCCGGCCAGTTGCCCGCGTGATAGGCGGCCTTGAAATCCTCGTCGTCCTGCTCGTGGCCAGTCCGTGGGGGCAGCTCTGCGCGCTCCGGATCGAGCCACAATCGTTCGCACAGGGGCAGTTCGCATGCCGGGTCGCGGCTCCAGCCTGGCTCGAAGCGCGCATGGATCTCGGCAGCGAACAGGGCCAATTGCTGGCCCAACTCCTGCTCGAGTTGGCGCCGCCTGCGGCGCGTATCTTCGTTAGCCGGAGGAGACGTTCGCAGGAAGTCGGCGAGCGCCGCCACCTGCTGACGTACGCCTTTGAAGTAGGTCAGCCGCTCCATCGCAGATTCGACGTGCAAGAGCGCACGCGGCCGCTGCAGATCCCATTTGGGCGGGAGTGAAGCCAGCAGGTAGTTGACCCCACCACGTTCGCTGTTGAGCTGGCTGATGTTCTGCGGCTTCGTGCCTCCGAGCTTGCGCGCGACCAGATGACGGTAGTCGCGATAGCGGGCCTCATGCGGCTTCTTCTGACGGAACGCTTGCCTGGCGAGCGCGTTCGCTTCGCCGAAACGGGCATCCTGGATCTCCAGGTGTACTGCGTGGGCCAGGCTGCTGGAGAAGAGCGGCTGCAACAGGTGGTAATGGCCGTCTTCGACAGGACACTCGCCAATCAGCCAGTAGACCTGCTTGGCGTTCGGGTGCGAAGCGGGTTGTGGCTCGCTGCGCACCAACCCACCGAAGGATTCCATCCAGCTATGGGCGACGGAGGCGTCTGGGTGCAACGCACGACGCAAGTCGTCATCGCCGTCCCGCACCCAGTCCAACAGCCGACGCCCCTCGACCTCGATCTTGAGGAACTTGAAAACATCCAGTGCTGCGGCGTTACCGACGACATCGACAGCGCAGTCTTCGCCGAGCATGTGGGTTCCGATCTCCGGGCGGCTCGGCAGCTCACCAGGCCTGATGTACAGACTGCTACCACGCGCGTCAGGATGCGTGGCCTTGAGTACGTGCGTGACTGCCTTGATCTGGCTTACCCGGCGTGCCGCGTCAGCCAGCCACGTCGCATAGTCGTACTTGGATGCCCCCGCGGCATCGTCTTCCTTGCCCTTCAGCTTGGCTTCTCGCCGCTCGTCGATGAAGGCGGCGATGGCCGAGCGGAAGACTTCCGCCCTGTCTGATCCGATCTGATCCTGTTGCATTCCTTGTCTCCCCTGGTCCAACTCTCCCCGAGTGAACTATGGCTCTGTCTCAGCGCTTGAGACGAACAGCACCAACCCTTTTGAGCTGACTACGAAAAGTCCACCTCCCGATCGCCTCCCCTAAGCTGGAGCAAAACCAAGCCAAGGGTGCCATAGCCACCCCTGAGTACTCTGCGGCACTTCGACACTTGCAAACCGCCGTGCCGCATCCAGCACGGTGATGTCTTCCGCGTCCGCCAGTTCCACCAGCAGTTCCATCAGATCAGGCAGTGTCCACGCACTGATGCGCTCCCCGAGCGTCGGTCTAACGTCATGCCGAAGGCCGGCGTCGATCCGAACATAGAGCCTCTGGGGCGCAAGTCGCCCGTCCTCGACTCGATGCAGAACAAGGCGCTCCTCTTCCTCATCCGGCAGGAAGACCAGTGTGACCTTGGGCTGCGGGTCTTCGCGGAACGGCTGCTGCTGTGGCAGCACGCCAGTGAGGGTGGCCTGTGGGTAAAGCCACGACCAGGCCGCCTCATCCCGCTCCATATACACGCTCGTCGACGGCGCTACCGAGACGGGCAGGCGCTCCCGCGGAAGCAGGCTGGCCGCCATGCGGGCATGCTCCAGGTCGACCAGCCGTTCGCCGCAGGCCCACTCGGCTTCCGGCCGGGGACGAATGCGGGGCAAAGCCGTTAGTGCGCGGTACTCCTCCGGCGACAAGAGCCGGCTTAGCCGGTGGTAGCGGAGACGGAATCGCCGCGGATCGCGTGCGTCGTTGCGCTCGTAACCCGGGTGAATGAAAACGGGCGCCGGAGCTCCATCCGCCTGTAGCTTGCCTTCGAGCGCCTTGATGTTGCGATCGAGCAGTAGAACATTGGGCTTCTCGCCTCCCTGGCGGCGATGACGCTGGACGCGCCCGGCGAGCTGGATCAACGACCGCATCGACGAAGGTTCGACCACCGCCCAGTCAGCGTCCCAGTCGCGGCCCACTTCACACACGGGTGACGCAAGTACGACGAAAACCTGGTTCTCCTCCGGGTGGGTATTGAGCGCAGCGCGGATGAAGGGCTGGCGGTACGGGCCTCGCCCGTCTCCGCGCCGATCGAACGCGCCATCGAGCTGGTGCTCGATAGCCGAACGTTGCAGTGCCGGGAAGCGGGCGTGATAGACACACAGGTGGATCCGATAACCTTCGGGCGCGCCCAGCGCGAACATTGCTCGCGCCACGTCGAACAGTGGATCGATGTTGGCCATACGCACGAGCCCGAAGCTCACCCGCTTGCCGGTAGCCGGATCGGCCTCGGCGTGGTCGTCGTGCAGGCGCAAGCACGCCCTGAGTACGTGCTGGGCGAACTCGCCACGCAGACGCTCCTTCGGCTGCCCCTTGCTCGGCTCGATCGGCCAGATATCGCCGCGCCGCAAGGGCGCTGCCTTCTCCAGCTTGGATGCCCGCTTGGCGATGAATTGCGCATGCTCCGAAGCGAAGGTTCGCGCGTCTGGACACGGCGAGCATTGCACTCCGAACTCGTCGACCCACAAGCACGGCACCTCGAGGTGGTCGCCCGCCTGTCCGCCGCTACTACCGCGGTTGCGACCGTATTGGAGACGCCCCGCACGATAGGCGAGGTACATCCCTTCCACCAAAGCCGGCGCCAGTGTCGCCGAGGAGAGCACCACCCGCGTCCCTAGCATTCCAGCCCAGTACACCAACCGCGTCAGCGCGGGCATATCGTCCAAGTCGTAGTCGTCCAGTTCGTCCAGTACCAGGTCGGCACTCATCAAGCGCAGCATGGGAGCGATCTGGCGTCCTGCGCGTAGCGCTTCCGTGGCGGGCGTCATGTGGTCGACGGTGCAGACCAGCACAGGCGCCGACAGCAGGCTGCGGATATCGGCATCGCGTAACGCACGGGAGAGCAACGGGTGTTCGGCGCTGGCGCCGTCGTAGAGCACGTGACTGTCCTCTTCGATCAGGCGCTGCACCGAGGCCGAGCCCTGAGCCTCGGCCTGCCGCTCGTAGTATTCAAACAAGGCCCGACTGGCCGAACCCCCGACACGAATCGCAAGATCGTTGTCATCGAGGTTCAGATCGTTGCGATAGCTGCGGCCCGTCTGCAAGGTCAGAGTACGCAGCCCCAGTGCGTAGGTGAGGCGCATCCCGTGTTGCGGGTCCGCCAAGGCGTACGCAATGCGGGCATTGGCCAGCGTCTTGCCGCACCCGGTGGACGCCATATTGATGATGAAGGCGCCATGCTCATAAGCGCTCTCGCGCAGGGCAGCGGCCGCATCCGCTGCCCTGTCCTGCCACGCGAACCTCGGGTCGGCACTGCGTTTACGCAAGCCTCGGTGCCGCGCCAGGCGAGGGAGATGGCGCTCGAATCCGGGCAACGCATGAGCGACCAAGCCAGCATCGCGCGCTACCCCCAATAGATGCTCGTCGAGGGGCTGTTTGAGGCGACCGCCGCGATCGGTGTTCGCATATAACGCGGTGCGTCCGCCCCCTTCGACCCGTTCTGAGGAATCCAGCGGCAAGCTGGAGTAATGATGGTCCGCCAACATCAGGGCGAGGCGGGCCAGATGCATCACATATGGGTTTTCCAGCCAAGCGGTGTTGCGATGCTTGCGCAGTTCTAGCAAGCGTTTCGCCAATCGGGAAGCCTGCGCCCGCCACTTCGGTTCGAGCACCGGGAGGGGCCCGGCCGGCATCCAGTAAGGCTCGATCTGCCGGGCCTCCACCCCCTGCCTGACCTCGTTCCAGTCATGCGCGACCAATGCCAGAGGCTCTGTCAGCCATGCGGGATTGAAGTGCCGGACTCTCCGACCCCACGCCGCTTGTGCACCATCGTCCCTCTCGCACGGTGCGACGGGCAGTCTGTGGTGAGTCACCACGAGCCAACCCACTGCCGCAGCCAAGGGCGGCAAGCTCCTGAAGGGGTATCCTTCCCGGGCGTCGAGCCCATCGCGTTGGTAGCGATCGGGTGCGAGCCATGCATCTTCCCCATAGCTATCCGCATTCGCCAGTCGCTGCAGCCAGACTTCATCGTCATCCTTGCCGACGAACGCTTGGAACAGTCGGAGCGATACCCACTCGTGCCGGTACAGGTTCCGCTCGGAACGACCTCCCCGGAGGCGCTCCTGGAAGGCGATGCTGGCCTTGCCGAGGTCATGCAACAGGGCAGCCAACTGGGCGAGCAGGCGGATGTCCTGGCCGCTGTGCCAGTCGTTCTCGTCGGCACGCCGCAGCCGGTCAATGCAGGTCGTGTTTGTCGGTACCGCACCCTGCGCGTTGAAGCGCGAGGCATCTCCCACGATCCAGAGCAGCTCGCTGTGATCGCGCCCACGTATCCAATGACATGCCACCGCCGTGTTCTTGCGCGCGGTCTTGCGAAGCAGCCGACGCAATGTGTCCAGCCCATCCTGAGTGATGGCCGTTTGCCAGGTGCGTTCGCCGCGACGCTCGGCAAATTGATCGAGGATCCGCCGAGTCTCTTTGAGCGCGTTCTTGGTGCACTCGGATACCAGAAGGACGTTCATGCGGCCGATCTCGCCGTGTCGATTGCCACGCGCTTGACGGTGTCGATCATGTGGTCGAGCGCCTCGGCACGCGTTAGGTTCTCGATGCACGCCCTGCGGAATTCCTGCTCGTAGTCACCTCGGACAGCCGAGATGAACGCTTGGGGCAAGATGAGAGCATCCTTCGCCAAATCGGCAATGTCGAACACCAGGCCGCCACGACGGGTCTTGCCGTGCAGGACCGCCAAGCCATGAGGGAGACCGAGAACCCACGCCGCCGTTGCCCCAAGACCGTAAGCGAGGTAGTTGCCGTGATCCAGGAAACGGTTGGCAGGGTCGGTTCCTGTTCCTCGCTTGGCGCGCACAAAATCGCCGTACTTGAGGGTGCGCGCAGCCAGCTTGAACAGCTCCTTGGTGAGGCGTGCCTCCTCCGTCAACAGGCTTGTGGTATCGGCAGCCACGTCGACCATCGACGCCGAGGCGGCTAGTAGCGCACGCAGCTTGTCCGCATCCAGTACGAAGCCGTATTCCTGCAAAACACGTTGTCCGAGCCATTGGCGCTCGATCCATGCCAGGCGCGCCTTCTGGAACGCCTTCGCTGCCCTCAGGCGCGCCTCGTCCTCGAACCAGAAGCGCACCCACGCCTGCAGGTACTCCGTCGGACGATACTCGCTCTGAGGAGAGAACCAGGCGACATCGACATCCAGCTCGTTCGCGGAGAACAACGGCGTCCCGCCGCCTCCGCAGAATCCGACGAGCACGCCTGCCTTGGCCAGCTCTCGCATCGCCGCCTGTGTGATCGACGTGCCGATGCCAAGAAGTATGGTCGTGGTGTTGGCGATTGGGATGTTCCAGTAAAGCTGCCGCTTTCCCTGATCCGTGACGTACTCGACGCGCCCTCCGTTGACGAGAACGCGGCAGTGCTCCAGGTAGTAAATGTTCGCGCGCTTCGAATGAAGGATCGTCTTCAAATCAGATGGCGACAGCTCGTCCATAAGACCCCCCTCCCAGAAGTGGCCGGCGAGATTGACGCTGTGCGGCCCACCAAGGTTTCTCGTCTGTCGCCCCTCGTCAATACCCTCTGCCGATATACCAATGGCGTGGGTCCGGTCGTCGCCAAAGCCGCCACGCTGGTCGCTGCCGCGCGGTCGCTGCTGGGGGCTGCGAACCCGACGCGGGCCTCGACCCTTCAGGAGTCAGACCATGCGCCTCCCGGGTGAGGTCGAACGTCATGGTTTGGGGTTGGTGGTCGGTCATTGCTCTCCGTGGAGTCAGGTGCAGGAAGCGCGCTTGCATGTGCGCAACAACGCGGCGATGCACGCGTGCCACAGGATGAGTGCGCCGAGTGCGCAGAGGCCTAGCAAGGTGAGCAGCAGCAGGACGGCGGGTGTCATGTGAGTCTCCGGTGCGAACGGTGAGGCCGGCGGGTGGATGCCGGTTTGTGGTTGGCCACCGCTTGGCTTCATGCCCTCACCCTAAACCGTCTGTGCAGGCGGGAGAGGGGGTTTGTTCCTTGCCTTTCGAGCCTGCCTCGATTTTTCAGTACCCCGCCGCGTCCAGCGCCTTCTCGGCCTGTGCGCGGCCGAGTTCGATCAGTTCGCGGGCGCGCCAGAACTCGTAGAACTGGCAGGCGTCGCGGGGGATGCGGATGAGGATTTCGGGCGGGTCCAGCGCGAGCTGCACGCGGGCGATCTGCGCCTGCATGGTGTCGAGCGAGCGCGCCATCAGTTCGCTGAAGCCGATCGCGCGGGCGCTGCCGGCCATATCGACGGCGGCGGCCTCGCCGCCGAAACGGCGCAGCCAGCGCGTCAGCAGCGAGGCGGGCAGCGCCGCGGCGGCGCGCGGCAGTTCGGCGGGCGAAGGCCGGGCCAGGCGGCCGGGCGGTCCGGCCGGCCAGCCGTGCATGTCCACGGCGATCAGACGGTGCGCGCCGGACAGGCGCGTGGCGGTGATCGGCAACGGCGCGAGGATGCCGCCGTCGACCAGCTCGCGGCCGCGCAGCGTGTACGGCGTGAACACGCCGGGGATCGCGATCGAGGCGCGCACGGCGTCCCACAGGTCGCCGTCGCGCAACCACACTTCGCGCTGCCGCATCAGGTCGACGGCGACGGCGGTGTAGTCGATGGGCAGCGCTTCGATGCGCGGCGAGCCCGCCAGCAGGCGCAGGGCCTGCATCAGGCGTTCGCCGCGGAACAGCGCCGGCGTGCCGAACGCGGGATCGAGCATGCGCAGGATGTCGGCGCGGCTCTTGGACAGCAGCCAGTCGCGGTACGCCTCCAGCTTGCCGGCGGCGAACAGGCCGCCGACCAGCGCGCCGATCGAGGAGCCGGCCACCGCGACGATGTGGAAGCCACGCGCCTGCACCGCCTCGATCACGCCGATCTGCGCCAGCCCGCGCGCGCCGCCGGCGCCCAGCGCGAGCGCGACGGGCTCACCGGCGGCCGCGCGTGGCTCGCTCATCCGCGCTCGTAGTTGGACAGCGCCAGTGCGAGCAGCGCGCGCGCCTGTTCGCGCAGCACCGGCGGATCGACGATCTCGGCATCGCCGCCGTAATGCATCACGTCCATCAGCAGTTCGCGGCCGTTGCTGAAGGGCACCTTCAACTCGTAGCGGCCGTCGGGCAGGAAGCGGCCCTGCTGCTGCGAATGCCAGTGCTCGTCGGCCACCCAGCGCGCCGCCTTGGCGCTGAACACGATCGTCGCCCAGCCCTTCGGCGGGCCGGAGAAGATGCCGTAGCTGGAGGAGAGCTGGCGGTCGAGCTCGTCGTCCGGCACGTCGCGCGCGGCCTCCTCGAGCACGCGCGCGTTGCCGACGCGGTCGACCGAGAAGCTGCGCAGCGCGTCGCGGTCGTGATCCCAGGCGTCCAGGTACCAGTTGTCGCGGTAATGCACCAGGCGCTGCGGCGACACCGTGCGGCGCGTCTTCTCGTCGGTGGAGCGCGCGCGGTATTCGAACGTGAGCTGCCTGCGATCGAGCACCGCCGTGGCGACCACGCGGAATGCGGCCTCGTCCAGGCGGCGCGTGCGGTGCGGCACCACGCGCACGCGCTCCACCGGCACCCGGCGGCCGCCGGCATGCTGATCGAGCAGCTTCTCGATGCGCTGTTGCAACGGCGCCAGCGCGCTCGACAGCACGCCGCCGCCGCTGCGCACCAGAAGCTGCTGCGCGGCCAGCAGCGAGTACAGCTCCTCCGAGGTCAGCCACAGGCCGGGCAGTTCGAAGCGCTGCGCCTCGTTGGGGTCGTAGCGGAAGCCGGCCTCGCCGTTGCCGACCACCGGCGCCATCAGATAGTCGCGCAGATAGGCGAGGTCGCGGTACACGGTGGCGCGCGAGCACTCCAGCTCTTCCATCAGCCGCTGCACGGTCACGGGATAGCGCGCCGCGGACAGGATGCGGTGCAGAGCGTGAATGCGTTCGATGCGTTCCATGGCGGCCGTGTTCGCTGATACCGGTTTCCCGGCTAAGGATGGCACCGCCCCCGGGGGGCCGCTACTGCCGGAGGAGATCATGAAGGCGGTCACGTCGCGACCGGGTGCGCGTGCCGCGCGCGTCACGGCGGTGCGGCACAATGCGCGGATGCGCGCACCGGCCGAACCCGCGATCGACACCTCGCCCTCGCCGGGCGATGAGGTGAAAACCACGACGTGCTACAGGTGCGCGTGCCGCTGTGGGCGAGGCGACGCGTTTACGCGGCACTGCCGCGTGCGTCGCCGAGCGCCCGGCCAAGGAGGGCCGGGCCGGCGCCCAGCGCCATGGACGGCTATCCCTGCGTTCAGCCGCCAGCTCCAGCACGCGCCATGAGCGAACCCGCGATCGACACCTCGCCCTCGCCGGGCGACGAGGTGAAAACCACGACGTGCTACATGTGCGCGTGCCGCTGCGGCATCAAGGTCTGCCTGCAGGACGGCACGATCCGCTACATCCAGGGCAACCCGGAGCACCCGGTCAACCGCGGCGTGCTGTGCGCGAAAGGCTCGGCCGGGATCATGCAGCACTACTCGCCGGCGCGGCTGCGCAAGCCGCTGCTGCGCGTGGGCGAGCGCGGCTCGGGCGAGTTCCGCGAGATCGAATGGGACGAGGCGCTCGACATCGCCGTCTCCTGGCTCAAGCCGATCCGCGAGCGCAATCCGGACGAGCTTGCGTTCTTCACCGGGCGCGATCAGTCGCAGGCGCTGACCGGCTGGTGGGCGCAACAATTCGGCACGGTGAACTACGCCGCGCACGGCGGCTTCTGCTCGGTCAACATGGCGGCGGGCGGGCTGTACACGCTGGGCGGCAGCTTCTGGGAGTTCGGCGAGCCGGACTGGGAGCACACGCGCTACCTGCTGCTGTGGGGCGTGGCCGAGGATCACGACAGCAACCCGATCAAGCTCGGACTCGGAAAGCTCAAGCAGCGTGGGGCGAAGATCGTCTCGATCAATCCGGTGCGCACCGGCTACGGTGCGATCGCCGACGAGTGGATCGGCATCCGGCCCGGCACCGACGGCCTGTTCGCGTTCGCGCTGATGCACGAGCTGCTGCGCAACGACTGGGTCGATCTGGAGTACCTGGTGCGCTACACCAACGCGCACTGGCTGGTGATCCGCGACCCGGGCGGCGCGCAGGATGGCCTGTTCGCGCGCGATGCGGACGGCAATGCGTTGTGCTGGACGAAATCTCCTCCCCCTGCGACGGCAGGGGGAGGTCGGGAGGGGGTAAAGCGGGCTCCGGCAAGCGCTGGTACGGCAGCAGGCACCGGCTTCACCCCTCCCCAGCCACCGGCCCGCGCCAGCGGCGCGGGCGTTCGGCAGGCCGCGCGACAATGTCGCGCAAGCGGGCCCGCCTCACCCCCTGCGAGCAGGGGAGGGAGCGCTCCTCCCCCTGCGGAGGCAGGGGGAGGTCGGGAGGGGGTCGAGCGCGCTCCGGCAAGTATTGATGCGCCCACAGGCACCGGCTTCACCCCTCCCCAACCGCCGGCCCACGCCAGCGGCGCGGGCGTTCGGCAGGCCGCGCGACAATGTCGCACAAGCGGGCCCGCCTCACCCCCTGCGAGCAGGGGAGGGAGCGCTTTTGCCCCTGCGGGAGAGGGAGCGGCTCGCGCCGACGCCATCGGCATCGCGCCCGCGATCGTCGGCGAATACGTGCTGCCCGATGGCCGCCGCGCGGTGCCGGTGTTCCATCTGTTGGCCGAACGCTACCTCGATCCGCAGTACGCGCCCGAGGCGGTGGCCGAACGCTGCGGCATCCCCGCCGACACCATCCGCCGCATCGCGCGCGAACTGGCCGAGGCCGCGTTCGCGCACCCGGTGCGGCTGCCGATCGCCTGGACCGACGCCTGGGGCCGCGAGCACGCGGAAATGGTCGGCCGTCCGGTGGCGATGCACGCGATGCGCGGCATCAGCGCGCACAGCAACGGCTTCCACACCTGCCGCGCGCTGCACCTGCTGCAACTGCTGCTGGGCGCGGTCGACACGCCCGGCTCGTTCCGCTTCCAGCCGCCGTTCCCGAAGCCGGTTCCGCCGGCCAACCGTCCGGGCAAGACGCGCCGTGCCGACGGCACGCTCGACGCCGCGCCGCTCGGCTTCGTCCATGGGCCGGAGGATCTTCTGGTCGACCCGGCGGGCCAGCCGCGCCGCATCGATCATGCGTACTCGTGGGCCTACCCGCTCGCCGCGCACGGAATGATGCACACGGTCATCCGCAACGCGTGGGCGGGCGATCCGTACCGGATCGACACCCTGCTGATGTTCATGGCGAACATGAGCTGGAACTCGGCGATGAACACCGCCGAGACGATCCGCTGGCTCACCGACAGGGACGCGCACGGCGAGTACCGCATCCCGCGCATCATCTACGCCGACGCCTACGCGAGCGAGATGGTCGCCTACGCCGATCTGGTGTTGCCGGACACGACGTACCTGGAGCGCTTCGACGCGATCAGCCTGCTCGACCGGCCGATCTCCGACGCCGACGGCGCCGCCGATGCGATCCGCCATCCGCTGTTCGATCCTGCCACCCAGGCGGAAGGCCGCGACGTGCGCGGCTTCCAGTCGGTGCTGATCGAGCTGGGCGCACGGCTCGGCCTGCCGGGCCTGGTCAATGAGGACGGCACGGCGAAGTACCGCGACTACGCCGACTACATCGTGCGCCACGAGCGCGCGCCGGGCGTGGGCCTGCTCGCCGGCTGGCGCGGCACGGACGGCACGCTGCACGGCAAGGGTGCGCCGAACCCGCTGCAGCTCGAACGCTACATCGAACACGGCGGTTTCTGGCGCGAGGAAATCCCCGAGCACGCGCGCTACTTCAAGATGGCCAACCGCGGCTATCTCGACTGGGCGCAGCGCATGGGCTTCATCGCGAGCCCGGAGCCGATCGTGCTGCAGTTGTACTCCGAGACGCTGCAGAAGTTCCGCCTTGCCGCGCAGGGGCACGGTACGCACGTGCCGCCGGAGCGGCACCGCGAGCGCGTGGCGACGTATTTCGATCCGCTGCCGATCTGGTACGCGCCGTTCGAACACGTGCAAGTGGGGGAACAGGAAGCAGGGAACAGGGAACCGTCAGGCGCGCAGGCGTCCGGCCCCTTCCCCGTTCCCGGTTCCCCGCTCCCGCCTTATCCGCTGCACGCCATCACCCAGCGCCCGATGTTCATGTACCACGCCTGGGGCTCGCAGAACGCCTGGCTGCGGCAGATCGCCACCCGCAACTGGCTGTACCTGCATCCGGACACCGCCGCGCGTCACGGCATCGCCGACGAGGACTGGGTGGTGGTGGAATCGCACCACGGCGCGATCACCGTGCAAGCCAAGCTCGCGGGCAACGTGCAGCCCGACACGGTGTGGACGTGGAATGCGATCGGCAAGCGGCGCGGCGCGTGGCGCCTGTCGAAAGACGCGCCGGAGGGCACGCGCGGCTTCCTGCTCAACCACCTGATCTCCGACATCACCCCGCGCGGCGATTACGCCAACGCCGACCCGGTCACCGGCCAAGCGGCGTGGTTCGACCTGCGCGTGCGCCTGCGCAAGGCTACGGAGGCCGAGCTGTCGCCGGCGTTCCCGCCGCTGCGGCTCGGCACCGCCGACCAAGCCCCGCTGCGCTACGGCGCCGAACTGCGCGCGGCGCGCGACTCGAGGACACGCTGATGGATTCACGACGCTTCACCGGCTTTCTGCTGATGGCGCTGGGCTTCGCCGTGGTCGGCGCGATCTCGCTCGGCCTGATCGATCCGTTCGCCGGCCGGCTGCCGCAGACGCGCGACGACCTCTGGCGCGCGCTCGCGCCGTACATCGTCGGCGCGGCCGCGCTGTTCTTCGCCGGCCTGTGGATGGCGAGGCCGCGGCGATGACGGCGCTGCCTCCGCCGCCGAAGAAGAAGCTCGGCCTGGTGATCGACCTCGACGTCTGCGTCGGCTGCCACGCCTGCGCGGTGAGCTGCAAGGAATGGAACGCGGCCGGCCACGCCGCGCCGCTCACCGACGAGCAGCCGTACGGCAAGGAGCCTTCGGGCGTGTGGTTCAACCGCGTGCACAGCTACGAGGTCGAGGCCACCGCCACGCAGCCGGCGATGACCCTGCACTTCCCGCGCTCGTGCCTGCACTGCGAGCAACCGGCGTGCGTCACCGTGTGTCCCACGGGCGCCAGCTTCAAGCGCGCCGAGGACGGCATCGTGCTGGTCGACGAGGACAAGTGCATCGGCTGCAAGCTGTGCTCGTGGGCCTGCCCGTACGGCGCGCGCGAATACAGCGCGGTGGAGGGCGTGATGAAGAAATGCACGCTCTGCATCGACCGCATCTACAACGAGCGCCTGCCGGAGGCCGAGCGCCAGCCGGCCTGCGTGCAGGCCTGCCCGACGCGCGCGCGCCACTTCGGCGACCTCGGCGATCCCGATTCGGCAGTGTCGAAGCTGGTCGCCGAGCGCGGCGGCGTCGACCTGATGCCGCAGCTCGGCTACAAGCCGACCAACAAGTACCTGCCGCCGCGGCCGCGGCGCACCGGCGAACCGGCGCCGGAGGCGGCGCGGGAAACGCTCGACCCGCAGGCGCTTCCCCCGCTGCTGCGCTGGCTGGACCGCGTGCTCAGCCGCTGACGGGCTCACCCGCTTCTCACCGCGCGTGCGCCGCGGCTTCACGCCGGCGGTCGGATCGTTTCGGCGCTCCCCTCGCGCGCGAGGCCGCCATGAAGCACGCACTCAAGCCGCTCGACCAGCAGGTCGTGGTCGTCACCGGCGCCTCCAGCGGCATCGGCCTGTGCACCGCGCTGCTCGCCGCCGAGCGCGGCGCGAAGGTGGCGCTGGTGGCGCGCAGCGGCGACGTGCTCGACATCATCGTCGAGGAGATCCGCGAGTCCGGCGGCGATGCCATCGCGCTGCCCGCCGATGTCGCCGATCGCGGGCAGCTCGAAGCGGTGGCCGCCGACGCCGCGCTGCAGTACGGCCGCATCGACACCTGGATCAACAACGCCGGTGTGAGCATCTACGGCCGGCTCGACCAGGTGCGCGACGAGGACAGCCGGCGCCTGTTCGACACCAACTTCTGGGGCGTCGTCTACGGCTCGCTGGTGGCGCTGCCCTACCTGCGCCGGCAGGGCGGCGCGCTGATCAACGTCGGCAGCGAGGTCTCCGACGCGGTGGTGCCGCTGCAGGGGATGTACAGCGCCTCCAAGCACGCGGTGAAGGGCTTCACCGACGCGCTGCGGATGGAGGTGGAGGTCATCGACCGGGCGCCGGTGAGCATCACCCTGATCCAGCCGACCGCGGTCAACACGCCCTACCCGCAGCGCGCGCGCAACTACCTGGCGCACGAACCCAAGCTGCCCTCGCCGCAGATCGACCCGCACCGGGTGGCCGAAGCGATCCTCGCGGCGGCGACCGAAGGCGGCCGCGACGTGCGCGTGGGCGCGATGGCGGTGATGAACACCGCGATGTCCAAGCTCATGCCGCGGGTGATGGACCGCCTGGCGCCACGCTACGTGCGCGAGCAGCAGGAGGACGCGCCGCCGCACGATCCGGAAGGCAGTCTGTTCCGGCCGGTGCCGCACAACGCCGGGCGCGTGTACGGCCATCCGCCGTACTGAGCCCGGCGGCGGCCCGGCCGGCGCCGTGCCCGCATGCGCCCGCGCGCGTGCTCATGCGCCGCCTTGCGCCGCCTGCGCCTTCGCCTGCGCGATCACGCGCCGCACCTCGTCGCGGTCGCGATGACGCGAGATCGGCCGCGCGCCGAGCGCGAGCGCCTGCGCGCGCAGCTCGGCCGGCACGTCGTAATGCGCGCCGCTGCGCTTGTTCTGGAAGGCGCGCCGCGGAATGCCGAGCGCGGCGGCGAAGGCGTGCAGCTCGTCCAGCGAATCGGCCATCAGATGCGCCCAGCGGCGGCCGCGCCAGGGCCACACCGCATCGTCGATGTAGACCGTCATGGCGGCGCCGGGCGGCGATGTGAACGGGGCGTGGGCAGCGGCATCGCGGCACGGAAGACGGACGGGCGGAACGCGAGCATAACGGCGCGCGCAGCCGCGGCCAGCCCACACGTCCGCATCACGAGGCGATTCAAATACTCGAATCCTGTTCAGCCAGAACGCCCTCGCTGGAGGCGGCCATGGCCCGTCCCGTCTGGTCCGGAACGCTCTCGTTCGGCCTGCTCAACATCCCGGTCTCGCTGATGTCCGGCGAGCGCCGCACCGACATCTCGCTGCGCATGCTCGACTCGCGCAACAACGCGCCGATCCGCTACGAGCGCGTCAACGCGGAGACCGGCGAAGAGGTGCCGTGGAAGGACATCATCAAGGCGTACGAGTACGACAAGGGCAGCTACGTCGTGCTGGAGCCGGAGGACATCAAGTCGGCGGCCCCCGAGAGCCACGATGCGATCGAGGTGGAAGCCTTCGTCGATGCCGACGAGGTCGGCCCGCAGTATTTCGAGCGGCCCTACGTGCTGGTGCCGGCGAAGAAGGCGGAGAAGGGCTACGTGCTGTTGCGCGATGCGCTGAAGGAGACCGGCAAGATCGGCATCGCGCGCGTGGTGATCCGCACCCGCGAGCACCTGTGCGCGGTGATGCCGCAAGGCAACGCGCTGATGCTGCTGATGATGCGCTACCCGCAGGAAGTGGTGGCGGCGGACGAGTACAACATCCCCGAGAAGGCCCAGGGCGAGTACCGCATCACGCCGAAGGAGCTGGAGTTCTCCAAGCAGTTGATCGAGACCATGTCGACCGAATGGCGGCCGGACGACTACGGCGACGTATTCCGCGAGCGGCTGCAGAAGGTGATCGAGGAGCGCGTGCGCGCGCATGGCGTGGTACGCCACGAGGAGGAGGCGGAGGCGGTGCCCGAGTCCGCTGCCACCAACGTGGTCGACTTCATGTCGCTGCTGCAGCAGAGCATCGAGCGCAAACAGCGCACCCCGGCGAAGAAGGCCGCGGCCGCATCCGCCGACGCCGACGGGGACGACGAGGACGGCGAGGAAGAAGCGCCCCGCGCGAAGAAGGCGGCGAGGAAATCCGCGCGCAAGGCGCCCGCCGCGAAGAAGCCCGCCGCGGCCAGCAAGCGCAAGCGGGCGTGAGCGTTGACCGAGCCTGCATGAGGCCGCTGGTGAGCCGGCTTGCCCGCGCGGCCGGCGGATCGGCCGCGCGCGCGGCAGCGCACCGCGCCGGGTGCGACCCCACCTCGCCGCGCGCCCCATGAGCCTTCGCGAATACACCCGCAAGCGCGAATTCCGCGCCACCCCCGAGCCCGCGCCGGACGTTCCGCTCAAGGGCCACGGCACGCGCCCGATCTTCGTCGTCCAGCTTCACCACGCGCGGCGCCGCCACTACGACTTCCGCCTGGAGATCGACGGCGCGCTCAAGAGCTGGGCGGTGCCGCGCGGGCCGTCGTTGCGGATCGGCGAGAAGCGGCTCGCGGTCGAGGTCGAGGATCACCCGCTCAGCTACGCCACCTTCGAGGGCGACATTCCGGAAGGCCACTACGGCGCGGGGCACGTGGACATCTTCGACCGCGGCGTCTGGAACATCGAGGGCGACCCGCTGGAAGCGCTCGCGCGCGGCAAGCTCGATTTCACCCTGCACGGCCGCCGCCTGCAGGGCGCGTGGAAGCTGGTGCGCACGGCGAAGGTCGAGGGCGGCAAGCCGCAGTGGCTGCTCATCAAGCGCGACGACGAGTACGCGCGCGACGCCGAAGCGGACGATCTGCTCGAGAGCGACGCGCCGGCGACGCGCGATACCGACGGCGGCACGCGCGGCGCCACCCGGCGCACCGCCCCGCGCGCGCGCCGCCGCCCGGACTGGGCCGAACGCGCGCGTGCGCTGCCCGGCGCGAAGCCGGCGCGGCGCATCGAGCCGATCAAGCCGCAGCTCGCCAGCCTGCGCGAGACGCCGCCGCCCGGCGAGACCTGGCTGCACGAGCTGAAGTGGGACGGCTACCGCATGCTCGCCGACATCGTCGACGGCCGCGCGCGCCTGCGCTCGCGCAACGATCTGGACTGGACGGCCGAGCATCCCGACATCGTCGCGGCGCTGGAGGCGCTCGGCGTCGAGGATGCGGTGCTCGACGGCGAGCTGATCGCGGTCGATGCGCACGGCCGCGACGACTTCGCGGCGCTGCAGCGCACCCTGGAAGGCTCGGGCAACGCGCCGCTGCGCTACGTGCTGTTCGACGTGATGCGGCTGGCGCGGATCGACCTGACCGGCGTGCCGCTGATCGAGCGCAAGCGACTGCTGGCCGCACTGCTGGAGGGCAATACCGACCCGGTGCTCGCCTACAGCGCGCACGTCGTCGGCCACGGGCCGGAAGTGTTCGCCGCCAGCCGCAAGCAGGGCATGGAGGGGATCATCAGCAAGGCCGTCGATGCGCGCTACACGCCGGGCCGCACCGCAAGCTGGCTGAAGGTCAAGCACGCGCAGAGCGACGAGTTCGTCATCGTCGGCTACACCGCGCCGAAGGGCGCGCGGCGCGGCTTCGGCGCGCTGCTGCTCGCCACCCGTGAGGCCGGACGGCTGAAGTACGTCGGTCGCGTCGGCACCGGCTACGACGACGCCACCCTGCGCGCGCTGGCCGCGCGCATGGAACCGCTGAAGCGGCGCACGCCCACCGTCGAGCTGCCGCCGCATCTGCCGCAGTTGCCGCGCGACGTCACCTGGATCGAGCCCAGGCTCGTCGCCGAGATCGCCTTCCGCGGCTGGGGAAAGGAAGGCCTGGTGCGCCAGGGCAGCTTCCAGCGCCTGCGCGAGGACAAGACCGTGGAGGACGTCGTGCCGCAATCCGCCGCTCCCGTCATCAGCAGCCCGACCAAGGTGATCTTCCCGGAGTCGGGCATCACCAAGCAGCAGGTGGCCGATTACTACCGCGCGGTGGCGCATCTGCTGCTGCCGGAGGTGGCCAGGCGCCCGCTCTCGCTGATCCGCTGCCCGGACGGCATCAAGGGGCAGTGCTTCTTCCAGAAGCACCATGCCGAGACGCTCGGCCCCAACGTGCGTTCCGTCGCGATCAGGGAGAAGGAGGGCGGCCGCGAGAACTACGTCTACATCGACAGCGTCGAAGGACTGCTCGACCTGGTGCAGATGAACGTGCTCGAACTGCACCCGTGGGGCGCGCGCATCGAGGACGTGGAGCGCCCCGACCGGCTGGTGTTCGACCTCGATCCCGGCGAGGGCGTGGAGTGGAAGGCGGTCGCCGCCGCCGCGCGCGAGGTGCGCGACCGGCTGGCGGAAGTCGGGCTCACCAGTTTCCTGCGCACGTCGGGCGGCAAGGGCCTGCACGTGGTGGTGCCGATCGCGCCCGAGCAGACCTGGGCCCGCGCCAAGGCGTTCTGCGAGGCGTTCGCCGACGCGATGGCCCTGCAGGCGCCGCACCGCTACGTCGCCACCGCCTCCAAGGCCAAACGCAAGGGCGTGATCTTCATCGACTGGCTGCGCAACGGACGCGGCGCGACCAGCGTGGCGAGCTGGTCGCTGCGCGCGCGACCGAAGGCGCCGGTGGCGGTGCCGATCCGCTGGGACGAACTCGGCCGCGTGAAGTCCGGCGCCGACTACGACATGGCCCGCGCCCTGCGCCGCGCCGCCAGCCAGCGCAAGGACCCCTGGGAAGGCTTCCAGGCGGCGACGCGGCAGAAGCTGGTGAAGCTCTGAACCCGCCGCGAAACCACACGCCCACCCGCACACCCCCTCCCCTGCACGCAGGAGAGGGGGCGACTACTACACCGCCTCCCGCCTGCGGCGAAAGGAGGGGAGCTCTCTTCCCCCTGCGAGGGCAGGGGGGTGAGGCGGGCCTGCTTGCGCGGCACAGCCGCGCGGGCCGCAGAACGCCCGCACCGCTGGCGCGGGCGGGAGGTCGGGAGGGGTTGTCCAGTACCGACGCAACACGCGCACCACCCACTTAAGCCCTCCCCAACCCTCCCCTGCACGCAGGGGAGGGCGACCGCCGCGCCTGCCGCCTGCGGCGAAAGGGAGGCAGCTCTCTTCTCCCTACGCGCGTCTACCGCATCGCCCCCGGCTCGCGCGCCGTCGCCTCGGCCCAGGTGAAGGACTCCTCGATCGCCGGGCCGCGCTCGGGCGTCAGCCGCACGGTGATCCGCACCGGCGCCAGACCCGGCGGCAGCACGATGTCGCCCTCGATCTGCTGGAAGTACTTGAACGAATACGGCACCCCCGGCGCGTCCGGCTGCTGGCGCAGATCGGCCCAGGCCAGCCGCTGCAGGCGGCCGCCGCGGGTGCCCTCCACCGCGAGCGTGACGCGCCCGCGGCTGATCGCGCCGCGCACCAGGTTCTGCGTCAGCGTCGCGGTGAAATGCCACGCCGAGTCGCTCTGCGCCTGCAGCCGCAGCGCGTGCACGGTCAGCCCGCGGCGCTGGCCGGTGGCGCCGACCAGGCGCTCGTAGAACGCGACGTCCGCGCGCAGGCCGGCGATCTCCTCGTCGCGCTCGGCCAGCGTGCTCTGCAGATCGCGATTGGCTTCGCGGCTGATCTGGTCCGAGCGCGCCAGGGTCGCCAGCTTCTGCTGCAACTGCTCGATCTGCGCCTGCTGCGCGCGCACACGCCGCTCCAGCGCCGCCGCCGAGCGCGCGTCGTCCGGCGCGAGGGCGCGCCACAGGCCCCAGGCGCCGAACAGCAGGGCGAGCGCGAACAGCCCGTGCCGCAGCCAGCGGAGATCGAACGGACGTGCCGGCTCGCTCATGCGAGGCTCCACGAAGGACGCGATGACGCGAGCTTGCCTCAGCGGCGCCCCGCCGCACGAGTGCCGGCGGTCAGGCCGGCGCGGCGACGTCCTCGGCGGCGTCGACGTGGATCAGCCGCCCGGTGACGGTGGCGCCGGCCGCCATCTCGACCACCTTGTAGTGCAGATTGCCCTGCACGCGCGCGTTGGGCGCCAGTTCGACCCGCTCGGCGGCGTGCACGTCGCCCTGCAGCCGGCCGTTGAGCACCACCACCGGCGCATGCACCTCGCCTTCGATGCTGCCGTGCTCGGACAGCGTCAGCACCGCGCGCGCGCCCGGTTCGGCCACCACCTTGCCGACGATGCGGCCTTCGACATGAAGCCCGCCGGCGAAACGCACGTCGCCGTGGATGACCACCTGCGGGCCGATCAGCGTTTCGATCTGATCGCCCGCCGCATTCGTTTTGCCCTTGAACATGTGCTCCCCGGTCTAGTGGAACGCGGCCACGCGCGCATTGCCGCCGGCGGCGGCTTCGGTCCACGCGAAGCTCTGCTCGACCGGCGCGCCGTCGCCGCTCAGCCACACCCGCACCCGCTGCGGCGTGAAGCCGACCGGCAGCATCACGCTGCCTTCGAGCTGCTGGAAATAGCGGAACGAGTACCGCTGCGCCGGCGCGCCCGCGCGCTGGTGCAGCTCGTCCCAGCCCACCGTGGTCAGCTTGCCGGCGCGCACGCCTTCCACCGCCAGCTTCAGCGTGCCGCTGCTGACCGCACCGCGGTTGAGGCTCTGCGTCAGCGTGACCTGGTAGCGCCAGGTGCCGGCGCCCTCGCGGCGGAACTCGGCGGCATGCACCGCCAGTCCCTTCGGCTGCGCGGTGGCGCCGACCAGGCGCTCGTAGAAGGCGAGGTTCTCGCGCAGGTTGGCGATCTCCTCTTCGCGTTCGGCCAGCGCGCGCTGCACCTCGCGGTTCGCCTTGCGGCTGATCGCATCGGACAGCGCCAGCGTCGCCTCGCGCTGGCGCAGCCGGTCCAGTTCGCGCTGCTGGCGGCCCAGCGCGGCGCGCGCGTCCGCAAGCTCGGCGCGCGTCGCGCCCAGCGCCGGCGCGGCGCGGTACTGCGCCAGCGCCCACGCGCCCGCCAGCGTGGCCGCCCACAGCGCGCCCAGCGCGATCCGCCAGCGCAGCGGCGAGCGCGGCGCGCGTTGCGGAACGACGACGTAACGGGGCGGTGGCGGGACCTTGACCATGCGGGCGACGCACGGGCGGCGTCCTATACTCGGACGCGACAGTCTAGCGAGGCCCGGCCGTGTCCGAAGCGCACCTGTTCGCACTTGGGGTGGTCCTCGCCTGGCTGGCGGGCATGCGGGTGTACCTGACCGTGTTCGGGGTCGGGTTGGCCGGCGCCCTGGGCTGGATGGAGCTGCCGTCGGCGCTGCAGGTCACCGCCTCGCCCTGGGTGATCGCCGCCTGCGGCCTGCTCGCGGTCGTGGAGTTCTTCACCGACAAGATTCCCGGCGTGGATTCGGTCTGGGATCTGCTGCACACGCTGCTGCGCGTGCCCGCCGGCGCCTTCCTCGCAGCGGCGGCGCTTTCGCCGGACGGCGAGCTCGGCCTGGGCACGCTCGCCGCCGGGGCCGGCGTCACCTTGGCCAGCCACGCGCTCAAGACCGGCACGCGCGCGCTCATCAACACCTCGCCCGAACCGGTCAGCAACTGGACCACCTCGCTCGGCGAGGACGCCGTCGCGGTCACCGGACTGGCGCTGGTGTTCGCGCATCCGTGGATCGCGCTGGCGCTGGTGCTCGGCGTGACGCTCGCGATCGCGCTCGGCGTGTGGTGGGTGTGGCGCAGGCTCGCGCGGGCGCTGCAGCCGCGACCGTCCTGAGCCTCAGCCGGGCTCGATGCCGCGCAGCCGCGCCCGCGCATCGGCCGTATCGGGCAACGACACGCGCAACGCGCAGGACACGCCCGGACGCAGACGCCGCTGCAGCGCGGCAAGCTGCGCGCCGTCCAGGTCGGCCTCGACCACCAGCACGCCGGGCTGCGGAGGCCCGGCTTCGACCCGCCACGCGGACAGCTCGACCGACGCCGTCCAGCGCGCCTCGCCGCCGCGCCGCACCGCGCACACGCCGGCGTCGCCGACGACGCCGTCCACCCGCACCGCGGCGGCGCGACGGCGGCCGAACGCACGAAGCCAGCGCGGCGCGGGCACGGTCACCGCCCCCCTCAATCCAGGCGGCCGTGCGCCTCCGGCTGATCGACCACGCGCAGCACGCGCAGCCGCGTCGTGCGCCCGGACGGCAGCGGCCAGTCGATCGCCTGGCCGGCGGACAGCCCGAGCAGCGCCGCACCCACCGGCGCCAGCACCGACACCTGCCCCGCCGAGGCATCCGCATCCCAGGGATAGACCAGCCGCAGGAGATGCTCCGCGCCGGACGTCTCGTCCACGCAGAGCACCTGCGAGTTCATCGTCACCGTGTCCGGCGGCATGGCCGCGGGCGGGCGGATCTCGGCGCGCGCCAGTTCCGCCTCGAGGGCCTCGGCCACGGCACCGTGCTCGCGGCCGGCTTCCTCGAGCAGACGTTCGAGACGACGGGCATCGTGCGCGGACACGATGATCGGCGGTGCGGGATTCATGCGTCCTCCAAAGGCAAACGAGGCAAGGCGCCGGACGACGCCCTGCCTCGCGATCTGCAGGTTTGCGGGCAACGCTAGCCGGCCTGTGGAAGGAAAGCAAACCGCCGGCGGCGATCGCGTGCACAACGGCCATGCGGGCACCGGCGACGCCGCAGACGGCACGTGCGCGCCGCGCGCCGGACCGTGCGGATTCAGGCGAAGAACGCGCGGAAGGCGGCGATCGCGCGCTCGACCCCGTCGTCGTCGACGTCCAGATGCGTCACCAGCCGGATGCGCGGCGCGTAGCCGATCGACAGCCGCACCCGCGCGGCGTCCATGTGCGCCCCGAGCGCGGCCAGCCGCTCCGGGGCGACGTCGACGAACACCATGTTGGTGTGCTGCGCGGCCACCGCGAGCCCCGGCAGGCCGCGCAGCCCGTCGGCAAGCCGCGCGGCGCGCGCGTGATCCTCGGCCAGCCGCGCGACGTGGCGGTCGAGCGCGTGCAGGCACGCCGCCGCCAGCATCCCCGCCTGCCGCCAGCCGCCGCCTGCGACCTTGCGCCAGCGCCGCGCCTTCTCGACCAGCGCGCGCGAACCGACCAGCACCGAGCCGACCGGCGCGCCCAGCCCTTTCGAGAAGCACACCGACACGCTGTCGAAGTGGCGCGCGATCCCGCGCGCGTGCACGCCGCAGGCGACCGCGGCGTTGTAGAGGCGCGCGCCGTCCAGGTGCAGCGCCAGCCCGTGCGCGTCGCAGAAGCGGCGCGCGTCGGCGAGGTACTCCAGCGGCAACGGCCGCCCGTGCCAGGTGTTCTCCAGACACAGCAGACGCGTGCGTGCGAAGTGCGGGTCGATCGGCTTCACCACGGTCGCCAGCACGTCCAGCGGCAGCGTGCCGTCGGCCGCATGCGGCACCGGCTGCGGCTGGATCGAGCCCAGCACCGCGGCGCCGCCGCCTTCGTACTTGTAGGTATGCGCGTCCATGCCGACGAGGTACTCGTCGCCGCGCTCGCAATGCGCCATCAGCGCGAGCAGGTTGGACTGCGTGCCGCTCGGCACGAACAGGCCGGCCTCGAAGCCGAGCTCCGCCGCCAGCCGGTCCTGCAGCGCGTTGACGGTCGGATCCTCGCCGTACACGTCATCGCCCACCTCCGCCTCCAGCATCGCCGCACGCATCGCGGGCGTGGGCCGGGTGACGGTGTCCGAACGCAGGTCGATCCAGTCGTGCATGGCGAAGTGGCGTCGTGGCGTGACCGCCATGCTCACCGAACGCGCGCGGGTTGGGTAGCGCCGGCGCCGGACGCGCCCGTCGCGGCAGCGGCTTCAGCCGCGCCCGGACCGCGACCCGCAGGCGGCTCGCGGCCGAAACCGCTCCAGCATGGACGCTTCCCGGGCGGATGGCGCCGCCCGGCTCAGGATTCGATCTTGGTCAGCAGATAGTTCTGGTCGCCCAGACGGTCCATCAGCCCCAACTGCGTCTCGATCCAGTCGATGTGCTCTTCCTCGGAGTCGAGGATGTCGGCCAGCAGCTTGCGGCTGACGTAGTCGCCGACGCTTTCGCAGTACGCGATGCCCTCGCGCAGCAGCGGCAGCGCCTCGTACTCGAGCGCCAGGTCGCAGCCCAGCACCTCGCGCGGGTTCTCGCCGATCTTCAGCTTGCCCAGCGCCTGGAAGTTCGGCAGGCCGTCGAGGAACAGGATGCGCTCGGCGAGCCGGTCGGCGTGCTTCATCTCGTCGATCGACTCGTGGTACTCGTGCTCGGCCAGCTCCTTCAGCCCCCAGTTCTTCAGCATCTTGGCGTGCAGGAAGTACTGGTTGATCGCGGTCAGCTCGTTGTAGAGCGCGCGGTTGAGATAGTCGATGACCTTGGGATCGCCCTTCATGATCGCGTTCCTCGCCTGCGTCCGATGCCGGGCACTTTATGCGGAACGCGCGCGCGATGACGGAACGCGAATCGAGTGCATTCGCGCGGGGGTTGCAAGGGCGAGCGGCCGCGCCTCAGGCGGCGTGTTGCAGCACCGGCAGCGGGAATTCGAGCGCGGCGCGCGTCTCCTCCAGCAGTTGCGCGGCCATGTCCACGCAGCTGCCGCAGTTGGCGCCGGCACCGGTGCGCATCGTCAGCTCGGCCACGCTGCGGCAGCCGGCCTCGGCCGCCTCGCGGATGGCGCGATCGGTGACCCCGTTGCAGAGACAGACGTACATGGTCGTGCGGCGTGGGACGGCGCAGCGGGCGGCTGCGCGTCTATGCCAACACGAATGAGAATGAGTGTCAATTGAGCGCGGCTGAACGGCGCGCCGGGCCGGCTGAACGCCTCAACCGGGGGCGCCGCTGGTTTCCGGCCCCCGCCCCAGCGGCCGGATCGGCCGCCGCGCCGGCCGGCTGCGGCGATTGCCCAGGAACGCCCTCAGCTCCGGCCCGGGCGGCGGCACCGCGTGCGCTCCGGCCACGCGCCGGGCGAACGGCGCCAGATGACGCAGCGCGCGGGCGTAGACGCCCCGCTTGAAGGTGACCACGTGCTCGACCGGGTACCAGAAGTCCACCCAGCGCCAGTGGTCGAATTCCGGCTTGTCGGTCAGGTCCAGCCGCAGGTCCGATTCCTCCCCCAGCAGCCGCAGCAGGAACCACACCTGCTTCTGGCCGATGCACACCAGCCGGTCCTGCCGGCGGATGGCGCGCGGGGGAAGGCGGTAGCGGAGCCAGCCGGGAGTCGCGCCCAGCACCTCGACGTGCTCGGGCAGCAGGCCGGTTTCCTCGCGCAGCTCGCGGTACATCGCCTCGAGCGGCGTCTCGTCGCTGTTCATGCCGCCCTGCGGGAACTGCCAGCCGTCGCGGTGGATGCGCCGGGCCCAGAACACGCGGCCATCGGCGTTCATCAGCACGATGCCGACGTTGGGGCGGTAACCGTCCGGATCGATCACGATGCGGACTCCGTAGACCTACTGGGTCCGAATCTGCCACGGCCCGGTGTGGAGAACAAGCCAAACCGGATGCGATTGACGGCCGGGCGGCGCGACGGAATAATGCTGGGCTCTCCGTGGCTATGTAGCTCAGCCGGTTAGAGCACAGCACTCATAATGCTGGGGTCGGTGGTTCGAGTCCACCCATAGCCACCAGACTTGCGAAGCCCGGGCCCGCGCCCGGGCTTTTGCGTTCCGGCGGCCGGCTCAGCCGCTGCGGCGGCGGAACAGCCAGGCCGAGACGGCCACCATGATCGCCGTCGGCAGCGCGTAGGCCAGCCGGAAGTCGAACTTGTAGACCCCGGCCGCGCGCACCGCCTGCATCTGCAGCAGCGAGAAGCCCAGCGCGAACACGATGCCGATGAACAGCCGGCGCCCCAGGCCGCCGCTGCGCAGCGTGCCGAACGCGAACGGCACCGCCGCCAGCACCAGGGCGAGCGCGTTCAGCGGGTAGAACCAGCGGCCCCAGTAGTGCTCGAGCATCTGGCTGGCGTCCAGGCCGTTGCGCTGGCGGTAGTCGATCGCCTCGCGCAGCGCCTGCGCGGACAGATAGCGCGGCTTGTCGGTGCCGGCGGTCAGCGCGACCGTGTCCAGCCGCGAGCGCCAGCGCTCCTCCGCCACCCGCTCCTGCTGCACCGACTTCTCGCCGAAGTGCGTGCGGGTGACGCCGCGCAGGCGCCAGCTCCCCTGCCGATGCTCGGCCACGTCCACGCGCGCCAGCGACTTCAGCCGGCCGTCGTCGGCGAACTCGAACAGCCGCACGTCGCGCAGCTCCAGCCAGCGGCCGCCCTTGCCGTCGTCGTGCTCCTGTCCGCCGTTGGCGTTGAGGATCACCTCGCCCTCGCGCGCCCACAGGCCGGAATATTGCGCCACGATCATCTGGCGCGACTTGGCGGAGGCCTTCAGCGCATCCGCGCGGCGCTGCGCCCACGGCCCCAGCGTCTCGCCGTTGACCACCATCGCCGCCAGCACCGCGGCCAGCGCGAGCGCGATGGTCAGACTGATCCGCCGGCGCGACAGCCCGAGCGCGCGCAGCGCGGTGAGTTCGGAGCTGGCGGCGAGCTGCCCCAGCGCCAGCAGGGTGCCGACCACCGCCGCGCTCGGAAACAGGTTGTAGAGCCGGAACGGCACCGTGTAGGACAGGTAGGCGACCGCCAGCGGGAAGCCGTAGCGGCCCTTGCCGAAGTCGTCGACCTCGCCGACCAGCGCCAGCATCAGGTCGAGCCCGACCAGCACCGCCCACGTCAGCAGCACGGTGCCGAGCACCGTGCGCGCGATGAACAGGTCGTGGATCCGGGGGAACGGTCGCATCGCGTCTCCTCAGCGCCGCGGGCGGCGCATGCGGCCGTCGCGGAAGTACAGCCACAGGCTGAGCGCGAGAACCGGCACCACCAGCCACCACAGGCCCAGCTCGGGCGCGATGCGGCCTTTCTCCAGCCAGTCGGCGCCCATCGAAATGAGGTTGGTTCCGAACAGGTACGCGAGGAAGCCGATCAGGATGCGGCCGTAGCGGCCCTCGCGCGGGGAACTGCGCGCCAGCGGCACCGCCATCAGCGCGAACGCCAGCGCCAGCAGCGGCGGGGCGATGCGGCGATGCAACTGCGCCTGCGCTTCCGGCCGCGCGTCGCCGAGCAGCGCGGAGGTGGCGAGCACCTCCGGATCGTTGGGGTCGAACTTGGACTCGTTGGCCGGCAGCTCGGCCTCGTTGCTGGCGTAGCGCATCAGCCGCCAGTCGAGCCGGTCGCCGGCGCGCGGCCCTTCGACCTGGAAGCCGTCGTGCAGGGTGAGGTAGCGGGTGCCGTCGGCGTCGACCTTCACCTCGCCGTCGTCGGAGGTGGTGACGTCGATGCGGTCCTCGCTCTGGCGGTAGATGAACACGCGCCGGTAGCGGCTGCCGTCCGGCGACATCGCGCCCACGTACACCACGCCGCCGCGCGGCAGCTCGGTGAAACTGCCGGGCTCCAGACCCGCGATCACCGCGTTGCGGTTGGCCTCGTGGATCAGCCGCTGCGAGGTGCGCTCCGCCCACGGCCCCAGCCACAGCGAGCAGGCGCCGACCACCGCCACCAGCGGCAGCACCAGCATCAGCAACGGGCGCAGCAGGCGGCGCGGGCCGACGCCGATCGAGGCGAGCACCGGCATCTCGGCATCGCGATACAGCCGGCCGACCGCCAGCATCAGGCCGAGCATCAGCCCGAGCGGCAGGATCAGCGGCAGCCAGTTCAGCAGCACCAGTCCCAGCTGCGCCAGCATCATCCCCGCCGGCACCGCGCCGCGCGCGATGTCGCGCAGCACATCGGCGAACACGCCGCCCAGCGAGACGATCAGCAGCACCACCACGGTGCCGAACGTGGCCTGGGCGAATTCGCTGAGCAGGTAGCGGTCAAGACGGGGCATCGGCACTCGGCTTCGGCATCGCAGGGGCTTGATTTACACTCGTGGGCCCGCTCGCGGGATCGACCGCCCGCCCGACGGCGCCGCCGCCGGCCCGCCGGCCGCAAAGCGCGGAATTGTACGTAATGCCGCCGTACGCAGCGTCGCGGCCCGGGCGCCGCGGTCCGCGGCGCGACCGCCCCACACCCGTCTGGAATCTGTTGGATGACCCTCGAATTCGAACTGAACCGCGCCGATCCCGTCACCGCGCAGACCGACTGCCTCATCGTCGGCGCGTTCGCCGACAAGTCGCTCACGCCCGCTGCGCAGGCGATCGACGCCGCCAGCGGCGGCCGCCTGGCGGCGCTGGTCGAGCGCGGCGACGTCAGCGGCAAGACCGGCAAGAGCGCGCTGCTGCACGATCTCGACGGCATCCAGGCGCCGCGCGTGCTGGTGGTGGGGCTGGGCGAGCGCGAGAAGTTCGCGGTGCCGCAGTACCTCAAGGCGGTGGGCGATGCCGCGCGCGCGCTGAAGGCGGGCCCGGTGGCGCACGCGCTGTTCACCCTGTCGGAACTCGAAGTGCCGGGCCGCGACCGCGCATGGAACGTGCGCCAGGCCGCGATCGCCGCCGATCACGCCTGCTACCGCTACACCGCCACGCTCGGCAAGAAGAAGGACGAGCCCGGCCTGCGCACGCTGGCGATCGCAGGCGACGACGAGGCGGCGCTGGCGCAGGGCCAGGCGATCGCCGCGGGCGTGAAGTTCGCGCGCGAGCTCGGCAACCTGCCGCCGAACATCTGCAATCCGGCCTACCTCGCCCAGCAGGCGCACGAGTTCGCCGCGCGCTTCGACGCCACCTCGTGCGAGGTGCTCGACCGCGAGCAGATGGAGGCGCTCGGCATGGGCTCGCTGCTGGCCGTCGCCCGCGGCTCGGCCAATCCGCCGAAGCTGATCGTGATGAAGTACGACGGCGGCGGCGACGCCAAGCCCTACGTGCTGGTGGGCAAGGGCATCACCTTCGACACCGGCGGCATCAACCTCAAGGTGCAGGGCGGCATCGAGGAGATGAAGTACGACATGTGCGGCGCCGCGACCGTGATGGGCGCGTTCGTCGCCGCGGTCGGCATGAAGCTGCCGGTCAACCTGGTGGCGATCGTGCCGGCGGTGGAGAACATGCCGGACGGCAACAGCTACCGCCCCTCCGACGTCATCACCTCGATGTCCGGCAAGACCATCGAGGTCGGCAACACCGACGCCGAAGGCCGCCTGATCCTGTGCGACGCGCTGACCTACGCCCAGCGCTTCGAGCCGGCCGCGCTGCTCGACGTCGCCACGCTCACCGGCGCCTGCGTGATCGCGCTCGGCAAGTTCGCCACCGGCCTGATGAGCAAGCACGACGATCTCGCCGAGGAGCTGCTCGCCGCCGGCGAGACCACGTTCGACCGCGCCTGGCGCCTGCCGCTGTGGGACGAGTACCAGACCCTGCTCGAGTCCAGCTTCGCCGACGTCTACAACATCGGCGGCCGCTGGGCCGGCGCGATCACCGCCGGCTGCTTCCTCGCCCGCTTCACCGAGGGCCAGCGCTGGGCGCACCTGGACATCGCCGGCGTCGCCAACGAGGAAGGCAAGCGCGGCATGGCCACCGGCCGTCCGGTGGGTCTGCTGGCGCAGTGGCTGATGGACCGCGCCGAAGGCGCGGCTGGGAATCGGCAATAGGGAATGGGGAATCGTCGGAAGCGCGTCCCGCCTCCGGGCAGACGCGCGACGACCTGACTCGCCAGCCCCCTCACCCGCCGAACACTCCCGGTTCCCCGTTCCCGCTCCCGATTCCCCGCTCCCGATTCCCCGTTCCCTATTCCCCGTTCCCGCCCCGCCCACATGCCCCGCGCCGACTTCTACCTGATCCAGTCCCCGCGCTTCCGCGAGGAGCCGCTGCGGCTGGTCTGCGAGCTGGCGCGCAAGGCGTGCGACGCCAACCTGTGGACGCTGGTGCTGGCGCGCGACGCCGCGCAGGCGGAGGCGCTGGACGATCTGCTGTGGGCGTTCGACGAGGACGCCTACGTGCCGCACCAGATCGCCGGCGACGAGGAGGACGAGCTCACGCCGGTGCTGATCGCCCCGCCGGAGGTCGACGCCCCGCTGCGTCCGCTGGTGATCAACCTTCGCGATGCGGCGGTCGAAGGCCGCTTCGAGCGCGTGCTGGAAGTGGTGCCCGCCGACGCCTCCGCGCGCGGCCCGCTGCGCGAGCGCTGGAAGCAGTACCAGGCGCGCGGGTTCGAGTTGAACAAGCACGATATGTGAGGTCGGGACCCGGGCGGGCGCGAGCTTCGTCGACGACGGCGTAGCGTCCCCCGAATCCTGTCCTCCCTACCCCGCCGATCCGAATCTCCAATCCCGAATCCCGGCCACCATGTCCCTCGCCCCCACCTACGACCCCAAAAGCTTCGAGACCCGCATCTACCAGCAGTGGGAGAGCAGCGGCGTATTCAAGCCGCGCGGCGAGGGCGAGCCGTACGTCATCCTGCTGCCGCCGCCGAACGTCACCGGCACGCTGCACATGGGCCACGCGTTCCAGCACACGCTGCAGGACGCGCTGATCCGCTATCACCGCATGCGCGGCTTCGATGCGCTGTGGCAGATGGGCACCGACCACGCCGGCATCGCCACCGAGATGGTGGTCAGTCGCAACCTCGCGCTGGAAGGCAAGGGCGAAACGCGCGACTCGCTCGGCCGCGAGGCGTTCGTGCGCAAGGTGTGGGAGTGGAAGCAGCAGTCCGGCGACACCATCGAGCGTCAGATGCGCCGGCTCGGCACCTCCGGCGACTGGTCGCGCAGCACCTTCACGATGGATCCGATGGCGTCGCAGGCGGTGCTGGAGGCCTTCGTGCGCCTGTACGAGGAGGGCCTGATCTACCGCGGCCAGCGCCTGGTCAACTGGGATCCGGTGCTGAAGACGGCGATCTCGGACCTCGAGGTCGTCAACGCGGAGGAGGACGGCTTCCTGTGGTCGATCGCCTACCCGCTCGCCGACGGCAGCGGGCAGCTCGTGGTCGCCACCACCCGCCCGGAAACCATGCTCGGCGACGTCGCGGTGATGGTGCATCCCGACGACGAGCGCTACGCGCATCTGGTCGGCAGGACCGTGCGCCTGCCGCTGTGCGAGCGCGAGATTCCGGTCATCGCCGATGCCTACGTCGATCGCGAGTTCGGCACCGGCGTGGTCAAGGTGACGCCGGCGCACGACTTCAACGACTACGCGGTTTGGAAGCGGCATGTCGAGACAGGAGTCTTTGACGCGATTCCCAACCGAGGGTTGATCAACGTCTTCACGCCTGACGCAAAGATCAAAGCCAGCTTTTTCGATGATTTCCGCTTTGCGCCCGTTGAGGGCTCGCAACTTGCCGCCAATCCCATCGTGGGGAAAGCAATCGCGGAGCAAATCCCCGCCCGCTACCACGGACTCGATCGCTTTGAGGCCCGTCGAGTCATCCTCAATGATTTGGAAGCTGCTGGCCTTCTCGTCGATACGAAGCCGCACAAGCTGCAGGTGCCCAGAGGCGACCGCACCAGCCAGGTGATCGAGCCGTTCCTGACCGACCAATGGTTCGTGCGCATGGACCGCCTCGGCAAGCGCGGCCTGGAGCTGGTCGAGCAGGGCCACGTGCGTTTCGTGCCGCCGAACTGGATCAACACCTACCGGCACTGGATGGAGAACATCCAGGACTGGTGCATCAGCCGCCAGCTGTGGTGGGGCCACCGCATCCCGGCGTGGTACGACATCTGGGGGAAGGAGACGGTCGCTCTCTCGCGAGATGACGCGTATCGCAAGATGACGGAACGCGTCGCGGAAGAATTGGGAGAGCAAGCTCAGCGGCGCTTTGAGAGGATTGCCGTCGGAAGCAAGAGTGACGATGTCACGTTGGAAGCGGAGCTGACTGCGGCGGGGTTCGGAAAGTACGCACTCAAGCAAGACAAGGACGTGCTGGAGACCTGGTTCTCCTCCGCGCTGTGGCCGTTCTCGACCATGGGCTGGCCGGACGCGGACGCGATGCGCGAGCGCGGATTCGGGCGCTACGTGCCGTCCTCGGTGCTGGTGACCGGCTTCGACATCATCTTCTTCTGGGTCGCCCGGATGATCATGATGACCGACCACTTCACCGGGCAGGTGCCGTTCCGCGACGTCTACATCACCGGCCTGGTGCGCGACAAGGACGGCCAGAAGATGTCGAAGTCGAAGGGCAACATCCTCGACCCGCTCGACATCATCGACGGCATCTCCGCCGACGAGCTGGTGCGCAAGCGCACCACCGGCCTGATGCAGCCGCAGATGGCGGCCAAGATCGAGAAGGCCACGCGCAAGGAATTCCCGAACGGCATCGCCGCGCACGGCGCGGACGCGCTGCGCTTCACCATGGCCGCGCTCGCCGGTCCCGGCCGCGACATCAAGTTCGACCTCGGCCGCGCCGAGGGCTACAAGAACTTCTGCAACAAGCTGTGGAACGCGACGCGCTTCGTGCTGATGAACACGGAAGGCTTCAGCGCACGCGGCACGCCGCAGCCTGTCACCGACCCCGAACGCTGGATCCTGGCGCAGCTCGCGCGCGTGTCCGCCGAGGCCGCGCAGCACTTCGCCGAATACCGCTTCGACCTGCTGGCGCAGGCGCTGTACGAGTTCGCCTGGAACCAGTTCTGCGACTGGTTCGTCGAACTCGCCAAACCCGCGTTGCAGGGCGACGACGCCGCGGCCGCGGACAGCACGCGCCACACGCTGCTGCACGTGCTGGAGCGGCTGCTGTGCCTGCTGCACCCGCTGATCCCGTTCGTGACCGAGGAGCTGTGGCAGGCGGTCGCGCCGCGGCTGGGAATCGCCGATACGTCGATCATGCTGCGCGCCTATCCGGCCGCGGACGAGCTGCCGGCGGCCGACTACGCGCAGGCCGAGACCGACGTCGAATGGCTGAAGGCGATGGTCACCGCGCTGCGCCGCATCCGAAGCGAGCTCAACGTCGCGCCGTCGAAGACGATCGCGCTACTGCTCGCCGATGGCGACGCGGCGGACCGCGCGCGCATCGAGCGCTTCGCCGCGCAGTTGCGGTTTCTGGTGCGGCTGGAAGGCATCGGCTGGCTCGCCGACGCCGATGCGGCGCCCGCCGCGGCCGCGGCGGTGGTCGGCGAGCTGAAGCTGTTCGTGCCGCTGGAGGGCCTCGTCGACCTCGCTGCGGAACGCGCGCGGCTGGACAAGGAGCTCAAGCGCGTCGAAGCCGAGATCGGCAAGTGCCGCAACAAGCTCGCCAGCGAGACCTTCGTGCAGAACGCGCCGGAAGCGGTCGTCGAACAGGAACGCAAGCGCCTCGCCGACTGGAGCGCGCAGCACGCCGCGCTCGCCGCGCAGCGCGCGCGGCTGGGCTGAGCCGGACCCGCCGCGCCGCGCGCCTTCGTCAGGACGTGTAGGGCCCGGTATCCGGCTCGGCGCAGGCGGCGATGAGCTCGCGCGCGCCCTGCGCGAGCAGGCGCGCGGCGACCTCGCGCCCGAGCGCCTCCGCCGCATCGCGCGGCGCCTCGGCGTCGGCGCGCACCCGCGCGCCGTCGCGCGCCGAGCCGACCAGACCGCTCAGATGCAGCCGGCCATCGGCCAATCGCGCGAACGCCGCCACCGGCACGTGGCAACTGCCGTGCAGCGCGCGGTTCATCGCGCGCTCGGCCTCCACGCAGACGCGGGTGTCGGCATCGTCGAGCGCGGCGCACAGGGCGAGCACGTCCGCCGCGTCGTCGCGGCACTCCACCGCGATCGCGCCCTGCGCCGGCGCCGGCAACCAGTGCGGCGGCTCCAGCCGCGCGCGGATGCGCGCGTCGAGGCCGAGCCGCTGCAGCCCGGCGCAGGCGAGCACGATGGCGTCGTACTCGCCGCCGTCGAGCTTGGCCAGGCGGGTGTTGACGTTGCCGCGCAGGTCGCGCAGCTCCAGATCGGGTCGCAGCGCGCGCAACTGCGCCTGCCGGCGCAGCGAGGAGGTGCCGACCCGGGCGCCGCGCGGCAGCGCGTCGAGGCCGGCGAAGCGCGGGCTGACGAAGGCATCGGCCGGATCGGCGCGGGTGAGGATCGCCGGCAGCGCGAAGCCGGGCTCCAGCTCCATCGGCACGTCCTTCAGCGAGTGCACCGCGCAGTCGGCCTCGCCGCGCAGCATCGCGAGCTCCAGTTCCTTCAGGAACAGCCCCTTGCCGCCGATGGCGGCCAGCGAGCGGTCGAGCACTTCGTCGCCGCGGGTGCTCATCGGCACCAGTTCGACGGCCAGGCCCGGGTGCGCGGCGCGCAGGCGCGCGGCGACGTGCTCGCTCTGCCAGAGCGCGAGCGGGCTTTTGCGGGTGGCGATGCGGAGCGTGCGCATCGCGCCATTCTACGGGGTGGCGCGGCGCCCGCCCCTACAGCAGGCGCACGGCCTCGCGCAGGTGGGCGACGCAGCGGCGGCTGACCTCGAGCGGCTCCTTGGCGTGCCGCAGCACCGCCTGCACGTGGCCGTCGGGCCGCCGCTTGAGTTCGATCAGCTCGTGCCGCGCCACCAGACAGTTGCGGTGGATGCGCACGAAGCGGTCGCCGAACTCGTCCTCCAACGACTTCAGCGATTCCTCGATCAGATCCTCGCCGCGCGCGTGGTGGACGACGACGTACTTCTCCTCGGCGTGGAAGTAGTGCACGTCCTCGATCGGGATCAGCCGCAGGTTGCCGCGCAGGCGGGCGCACAGATGCGTGCGGCGCGGACGGGCGGGCGCGTCCTGCGCCTGGCGGCGGCCGGCGGCGAAGGTGCGCACGCGCTCGAGCGCGGCGGCCAGACGCTCCGGGCGCACCGGCTTGACCAGGTAGTCGATCGCCTCGGCCTCGAACGCCGACAGCGCGTGCACGTCGTAGGCGGTGCAGAACACCACCGCCGGACGGGGCTCGAACGCGGCGAGATGGCGCGCGGCCTCCAGGCCGTCCATCCCCGGCATCGCGATGTCGAGCAGGACCAGGTCGGGCGCATGTTCGGCGCAGGCCTGCAGGGCCTGCTGGCCGTCGCCGGCCTCGGCGATCACCTCGACGTCGCCGATGTCTCCGAGCAGCGACTTCAGGCGCTCGCGCGCCGGCGGCTCATCATCGGCAATGACGACCTTCAACCCCGCATTCATCGGCCAGCGCTCCCCCTGCTCCCCACAGTAGGTCCACCGGCACCGCTCGCGCGGCCCGGCCACTCGCCCCTGCCCGGGATAGTAGCCAGCCGGCGCGCCGCCTGTCAGCACGCCGGTCACGGAGCGTGAAGCGGTCAGCCGGCGAGACGCCGTCCCAGCCACGCGGCGAGGTCGGCGATTTCCTCCGCGCAGACCTGATGGCCCATCGGATAGGCGTGCCAGTCCACCTCGCAGCCGAGCTGGCGCAGCACCCCCGCGCTCTGCAGGCCGGCCTGGAACGGCACCACGGGGTCGAAGCTGCCGTGCGCGACGAACACCGGCTGCCGCTTCGCCGCCGCCGTCGCGCCCGCGATCGCCTGTTGCGGCGCGGGCAGATAGGTCGACAGCGCGATCAGTCCCGCCAGCGGCGTCGTCCGCCGCAGACCGGCGGCCAGCGTGATCGCCCCGCCCTGCGAGAAGCCGGCGAGGATCACCCGCTCCGGCGGCACGCCACGCTCGGCCTCGCGCGCGATCAGCGCTTCGACCTGCGCGACCGAAGCGTCGACCCCGTCCATGTCGGCGCGATTGGCCAGATCGAAGTCGCGGATGTCGTACCAGGCGCGCATGCGCACGCCGTTGTTGATCGTGACCGCGCGCACCGGCGCGTGCGGGAAGACGAAGCGCAGCGCCGGCCACCCGGCGCGCACCAGTTCGGGGACGATCGGCGCGAAGTCGTGGCCGTCGGCGCCGAGGCCGTGCAGCCAGAGGATGCTCCAGCGCGGATTGGCGCCGGTTTCGTGTTCGAGCGCGTCGAGCAGGGCGGTCGTGTCCATCCGGCGATTGTGCCGCAACGGCCGGAAGGAGGACGGCCAGGCGCCTGGGAGGGGCGGCCTGGCCGTCTGGGGCGTCATCTGGGGATTGGCACCGGCGCCGGGTGAACCCTCCGCTGCGATACGCCCACCGCGGGCGCTTCGTTCGGGCCGGGGCGAAGTCACTGTGGCTCATCCGTAGCGCGCTGCACATCCGGAAATGGCAGGACCGCGATGTCGGGGAAAACCCCTACGCGCGCATCCGGGCGCCCGGAATTCACGTCGCCTCGCCCTCGCCCTGCGAGACAGTCGGGCCGGGTGGGAATTCGGGACAGCGTCTTGGCGAACGCTCGCGCCGCACACAGGCCGGCCGTCGCGCCGCTCCGCTTCGGAACGGCGCTGTTCGCCATGGTGCTGCTGGTGTTCGCGCTCGCCCAGGCGGCGCCTTCCGCCACGCCGCTGCGCGTGGTGTACGCGGGCGACGCGGGCTACCCGCCGTTCGACTTCGTCGACGAGCGCGGACGTGCGACCGGTTTCGACGTCGAGTTGTTCCGCGCGGTCGCCGCGCATGCGGGCCTCGATGTCGACTACCGCCTGGGCCCGTGGGAGTCGGTGATCGCCGACCTGCACGCGCGCCGCGTCGACGTCGTGCCGATGCTGGTGACCGAGGAGCGCGCGCGCCGGCTGCGTTTCAGCGAGCCGTTCCTGCGCAGCTACCACCTGGTGTTCGGACGCCGCGGGAGCGCTCACGTGGCGGATCTGCAGGCGCTCGCGGGCCATCGCGTGGCGGCGCAGATCGCGGGCGTGGCCTGGGAAGAGCTACGCCGCACGCGGGGTGTGCGCATCGTGCCGGTCGACGTCGAGGGCGACGCGCTGCGCGCGGTGCAGGACGGCCGCGCCGACTACGCGATCGCGCCGATGTACATCGGCTACGAGGCCATCCAGCGCCACGGTCTGCGCGACGTGGTTTCGCTCAGCCCGCCGCTGCTGGAACGCGAATACGCGTTCGCGGTGCTGCCCGACCGCCAGGCGCTGCTCGCGCGCATCAACGCCGGTCTGCATGCGGCTTCGCGCAGCGGCGAGAAGCAGCGGCTGTATCTGACCTGGCTGGCCAACCTGACGCCGCGCGAGCCGTATCTCTCCGGCCTGCGGCTCGGCATCCTGGTGGCGCTGCCGGTGCTGGCCGCGGCGATCGTGCTGCTGGTGTGGTGGCGACGGGCGCGACAGCGCGCGGCCGCCGAGGCGCTCTCGCGCGCGCAGGCGGAGGCGCGCGCCGACCATCTCGCGCTGCACGATCCGGTGACGCAACTGGCGAACCGTCATGGCCTGCGCCAGGCGCTGGAAGCGCTGATCGCGCAGGGCCGGCCGTTCGCAGCGATCCGTCTGGAGCTGCTGGAACTGGAGCCGGTGGAGGCGATCGCCGGGCACGCCTTCGTCGAGCAGCTCCTGCACGCGCTCGCGCAGCGGCTGCGCGAGCACCACAGCGGCCCGGTGGCGCGGATCAGCGACCAAGGCTTCGTTGTCGTCTGTCTCGACCGCACCGACGCCGAGGGCGCCGAGACCGCGATGCGTGCGCTGGTGCGGCTGACCGGACGCCGCCTGGAAGTGGCCGGCGTGCCGTTCGAGCTGAGCGCGTGCGCCGGCGCGGCGCTGCACCCCGATCACGGTGGCGACGTCGAGGAGGTGCTGCGCGCCGCGGCGATCGCCTGCACGGCGGCGCGCATGCACCCCGGCAGCGTGGCGCTGTACACAGCGTCGCTGGTGCCCGACCCGCGCAACCTCACCCTGCTGGCCGACCTGCGGCGGGCGATCCGCGAGCACACGCTGGGCTACGCGCTGCAGCCCAAGTACGACCTCAGGGCGCGGCGCGTGAGCGGCGCCGAACTGCTGGTGCGCTGGGATCACCCCGCCTACGGTCCGCTGCCGCCGAGCATGTTCGTGCCGCTGGCGGAGAAGACCGAGGTCGTCTCGGAGATGACGCTGTATCTGGTGCGGCGCGCCGCCGCGCACTGCCGCGAGTGGAAACGGCAGGGCCTGCGCCTGGGTCTTTCGGTCAACGTCTCGGCCAACGATGTCTGCAATCCCGCGCTGGTCGGCCACATCACCGGGCTCGGTCGCGACATCGGAAGTTGTCTCACGCTGGAGATCACCGAGACGGCGATGATGCGCGATCCGGCGCTCGCGTTCGCCACCGTGCGGCGGCTGCGCGCGCACGGCGTGCGCATCTCGCTCGACGATTTCGGCACCGGGCATGCGTCGCTCTCGTACCTGCGCCAGCTCGCGCCGGACGAGGTCAAGATCGACCGCTCGTTCACCGCCGGCATCTTCGGCTCCGGCGCCGACCAGTCGATCGTGTGCGCGACCATCGAACTGGCCCACAACCTGGGCGCCAGCGTGACCGCCGAGGGCGTGGAGGACAGCCGCACGCTCGAATGGCTGGCCAAGGCCGGCTGCGACGCGGCGCAGGGCTACTACATCGCCCGGCCGATGCCGCCCCACCAGTTCAGCGAATACCTGCTGCAGCACCTGCAGCACGACGGCCATGTCACCCTCGACCCCGCCCGCCCGCAGGCGCAGGACGGCGCGGCGCGGCGCGGCGGCATTGAGCGTGTGGCGTCGCGGGTGGGCGGGGCTCGCCGGCTCCGCGCCTGCGTACGGGAGCTGCTGGCCACTACGGCTTCGGCAGCGGCGTCTGCTGGTGCAGCGCGAGGCGCCAGCCGTCGCGTTCGCGCACGTACACCGAGCTGCACCAGGCGCGGTAGGCGTCGCCGTCCTCGCGCGTTGCCTCGGCGCGATAGGCGAGCACGATGATGTCGGCCCGTGGGCGCATGTCGCGCCGCTCGAGCATCTCCACCCGGCTCCAGCGCGGTGCGCTGCGGATCGCGTCCATCGTCGCGGCGCGATCGAGCAGGCCGCGCTCCGCCGGCACCACGGTCAGCGCCCGGGGCGCGAGCGTGCGCTCGTACGTCTCCACCCCGCCCGTCCACAGCGCCTGCTCCAGGCTCCACGCATCGGCTTCCATCCTGCGCTCCTCCGCCATCCCCATGCCGCACCGCCGGCGACCGCGCGGTTCCGCAGGTAGCGTCCACGGTCGCGTGTCATGCCGGCGTTGCGGCGTGGCCCGCACCGTGGGCAGGGGCCTGGCCCACGCGCCGGCGAGAGGGCGCAAGGGCGATGCAAGGCACGCTGGTTATCGGCCTTCTGCTCGAAGACGCCGGTGTCCTTGTTGATTTCGCCCTCGCGGCGCAACTGCACGAGGCCATCGCCGGTGTAGGCGTAGTACCGCTGGCGGTCGTTGATCGCGACCTTGCTGTAGTTGGTGTGCTCGCGCTGGCCGATCAGGCGCCCGTAGCCGTCGTAGCTGAGCGTGTTGGTGGTGGTGCGGTAGTTCGTGTCGGTGGAAACGCCGGTGACGCTGGCTTCCTGGTAGCTGTCCCACCCCGCGAACGTGCGGGTGTAGGTGTGCGTCGCACCGCCGATGTCCACGCTGGTGTAGCGATACGTGGTCAGGCGGCCGGCGGCGTATTACTGCTGCGACGGCGTGGCAGCGTTGGGTGTGATGTCGTGCTTGCCTCCACATCAACCCCGGGGTTGCCACGCAACCCGGGCTACGCTGGCTTTCAGATGCTCATAGATCGGCCAAAACGGCCAAACTATGGTTTCCCGCACACACACGCGGCCGCCGGTGTGGATGCTGGTGGGCCCACCAGGACTCGAACCTGGAACCAAAGGATTATGAGTCCTCTGCTCTAACCATTGAGCTATAGGCCCACGGGGCGGGGATTATCGCGCGGATGCGGTGGCGAGGCAGCCTCAAACCGACAGGCGCGTGGCGAGGTCGCTGCAGAGGTCCTCGAAGCCGCGCTCCTCGAGCTGGGCGCGCTGTTCGGCGTCGAGGAAGTACAGGCACAGGAAGCGGACTTCGCGGCCGTCGTCCAGGCGCACGCGATGTAGCGCCGCGGGCAGCCGTGCCGGTCGCGCGAGCAGCACGGCGTCGCAGGCGGTGCTCGCGTCGATCGGGGTCGGCGGCTCGCCGTGGGTGAGCACGTGGCCTTCCCCCAGCCAGCGGCCGGTTTCGTAGTGGAAGCGCGCCACGCGCTTGAGCCAGCGCAGCGGCCAGTAGTGGCGCTCGTCCTGCCAGGCCGCCGCGTCGAGCGGCCACTGCGGCGGCAACAGCAGCATGAGCTCGACGTGCGCATCGCCGCGCACGCCCTCGGGAAGCTGCATCGGCCGCTCGGCCATGCCGGTGGTGGCGACCACGTGGAACGGCCGTTCGGCGGTGGCCGGATAGGGATACAGGTCGATGTGCGCGCTCGGCGAGACCAGTTCGTGGAAGACCTGCGGCAGCTCGCCCAGATGCGCGTCCAGATGACGCTGCACGCCGGCCATCAGCACGCCATCGCCGTGGCTGAGGTCGTCCGGAAGCGGGCGCCCGGGCATGGGCGCCCCGGCGGGCCAAGGGCGATGCACCAGCTCGCGCGTGTCCCAGCGGCCTTCGAGCAGCGCGCGCATCTGGTCGCGCTGCGCCTTCGGCATGCGCGGCAGCATCGCGCGCAGGGTGAAGTTGCCCTGCATGCGTCCGTCGCTGAAGAAGGTCCAGTCGCTGAGGCGGCTGCGGTCGCCGCGCCAGCGCTCGCCCAGCTTCATCGGCACGAGCTGCGGCTCGTTGGCGATCTCGCCCTCCAGTACGTCGCCGTCCACGCGCACGCCGGTCAGCCACAGATGCTCGGTGTTGCCGTCGTGGGTGATGGCCACCTTGACCGCGAAGTTCTCGTCGCCGGGGTGCGGATCGCGCAGGCGCTCGACGAAGAAGTGGAAGTTCTCGCGGGCGTGCGCGATGGCGCGCTCCATGTCGCGGTCGTCGTTCGGCACCAGACTGACGCCGTGCTCGTCGACCGCGATCGCGCGCCGCTGCCGCCACCACCACACCAGCAATCCCAGCAGCGCCGCGACCGCCAGCCCCAGCGTCAGATCCATCGCCCCACTCCCCATGCCCGTCCCGCGCCCATCACAGCAGCCCGACCGGCAAATGGAAAGGGCCCGCCGGAGCGGGCCCTTTCGCGACGCGGGTTCGCCGGTTCGCTCAGTCGATGTCGAGGAAGCTGCGGAGCTGCTCGCTGCGCGAGGGGTGGCGCAGCTTGCGCAGCGCCTTGGCCTCGATCTGGCGGATGCGCTCGCGGGTGACGTCGAACTGCTTGCCGACTTCTTCCAGCGTGTGGTCGGTGTTCATGTCGATGCCGAAGCGCATGCGCAGCACCTTGGCCTCGCGCGGGGTCAGGCCGGCGAGCACTTCGCGCACGGTCTCCTGCAGGTTGATCGAGGTGGTGGCGTCGATCGGCGACTCGACGTTGGTGTCCTCGATGAAGTCGCCGAGGTGCGAATCCTCGTCGTCGCCGATCGGCGTCTCCATCGAGATCGGCTCCTTGGCGATCTTCAGGACCTTCCGGATCTTGTCCTCCGGCATGTCCATCTCCTTCGCCAGCTCCTCCGGCGTCGGTTCGCGGCCGTGCTGCTGCAGCATCTGGCGCGAAATGCGGTTGAGCTTGTTGATCGTCTCGATCATGTGCACCGGGATGCGGATGGTGCGCGCCTGATCGGCGATGGAGCGGGTGATCGCCTGGCGGATCCACCAGGTGGCGTAGGTCGAGAACTTGTAACCGCGGCGGTACTCGAACTTGTCCACCGCCTTCATTAGGCCGATGTTGCCTTCCTGGATCAGGTCGAGGAACTGCAGGCCGCGGTTGGTGTACTTCTTGGCGATCGAGATCACCAGGCGCAGGTTGGCCTCGACCATCTCCTTCTTGGCCTTGCGCGCCTTGGCTTCGCCGTAGGCGAGCGCGCGGCTGATCTCCTTGAGATCGGCGAGCGTGATGAAGTTGGCCTGCTCGATGGCGATCGTCGCTTCCTGCTCGGCGACGATGCGGTCCTTGACCTCGCGCAGCCCCGAGGACCACTTCTGCTTGCGCTTGAGCAGGTCGTCGACCCAGCCGAGGTTGGTCTGATTGCCTTCCCAGGCGCGGATGAAGTCCTTGCGCGGCATCTTCGCCACGCGGGTGGCGAGATCGAGGATGCGGCGCTCGTGCTCCTTCACCTGGCCGACCACTTCGCGCAGGTTGCGGGTGAGCTGGTCGGCGAGGCCGAGCGGCAGCTTGAAGGTCACGAAGATCGCGGCCATTTCCTCGCGCAGCTTGAGCACGCTCTTGTGGCTCGGGCCGTGCTTGGCGTAGGCCTTCTCGAACTTCGACCAGGCGTCGGCGAGCGCCTGCATGCGCTCGGCCACCATCGCCGGATCGGGACCGACCGGGCCGGCCTCGACCTCGTCCTCGGCGGCCTCGACTTCCTCGTCCTCGACCTCCTCCGGCTCGGCCATCTCGTCGACCGGCAGCGGCTCGGGTTCGGGCTCGGCGTCGTTGAAGCCGACGATGATCTCGGCCAGGCGCTTCTTGCCGGCCTTGTGCTGCTCGTAGTCGTCGAGGATGGCGCGGATGGTGCCGGGGAACGAGGCCAGCGAGGCCTGGACCTGGTTCAGGCCTTCCTCGATGCGCTTGGCGATCGCGATCTCGCCCTCGCGGGTGAGCAGCTCCACCGTGCCCATCTCGCGCATGTACATGCGCACCGGGTCGGTGGTGCGGCCGCCCTCGCCGTCGAGCGAGGTCAGCGCGGCGGCGGCTTCCTCGGCCGCGGTCTCGTCGACCTCGCGGCCGCTGGTGGTGCCTTCGGCGAGCAGCAGGGTTTCGACATCGGGCGCCACCTCGTGGACCTCGATGCCCATCCCGTTGATCATGCCGATGATGTCTTCGATCTGCTCGGCGTCGACCAGGTCGTCGGGCAGGTGATCGTTGACCTCGGCATAGGTCAGATAGCCCTGCTCCAGGCCCTTGCTGATGAGTTGCTTGATGTCGGACTGGGGAGCCGGACGTTCGTTGGCCATGGGCTGCGCCACCGCTGAAAGGAGGGGTAGAGAACGCTCCAGTATAGCAGGCCGGCCGAGACGGGGCGGCCTCAGGCCCGCAAGAGGAACGTGACCGGGCCATCGTTGACCAGGCTCACCTTCATATGGGCGCCGAACCGGCCGGTTTCCACCGGGCCACGATGCCGCGCCCGGCAGGCCTCCGCAAGCCGGTTGAAAAGCGGTTCAGCGATCGCCGGCGCCGCCGCCGTGCTGAAACCGGGGCGCATCCCGCTGCGGGTGTCCGCCGCCAGGGTGAACTGGCTGACCAGCAGCAGGCCGCCGCCTGTCTCGTTCAGACTGCGGTTCATGCGCCCGGCTTCGTCGTCGAACACGCGGTAGCCCAGCAGGCGTTCGGTCATCCGCGCCAGTTCGCGCTCGCCGTCTGCCGGTTCGATGCCGACGAAGGCGAGCAGGCCCGGGCCGATCGCGCCCACGCGCTCGCCGTCGACCTCGACGCGGGCTTCGCTGACGCGCTGGATCAGGGCAAGCATGCGAACGGCTCGACGGTGGCGGGAAGCGGCAGTGTGACGGTTCGGCGGACGCGCGCAAGCCGCTGCCCGCACGGGCGGCCGGCTAGACTGCCGGCGATGACCGCGCTCGCCGCCCGCCTGCTGTTCCTGCTCGCGCGCCTGTTCGCGCAACTGCCGTGGCCGTGGCTGCTGCGGGTGGCGGATGTGCTCGCCTGGCTGTGGCTGCGGCTGGACGCCCGCGAGAGCCGCGTGGCCCGGGTGAACCTCGACCTGGCCTACCCCGAGCTGCTGGCACACGAACGCATCGAGCGCCACGAGGCGATCCTGCGCACCACCGCGCACCAGGCGCTGGAAACCCTGCGCCTGTGGACGCGGCGGCCGCAGCGCAATCTCGCCCTGATCCACGAGACCACCGGGCTTGCGCTGTTCGACGCCGCGCTGGCGAGCGGGCGTGGCGTGATCGTGGCCGCGCCGCACTACGGCAACTGGGAGCTGCTGAACCAGTGGCTGGCCTCGCGCACGTCGCTGGCGATCCTCTACCGCCCGCCGGAATCGGCGATCGGCGAGGCCTTCCTGCAACGCGCGCGCGCCGCATTCGGCGACCGGGTGACGCAGATCCGCGCCGAGGGCAGCGCGATCCGCCAGGTCTACAGGCGGCTCGGGGCCGGCGGCGTGGTCGGCATCCTGCCCGATCAGCAGCCGAAAGCCGGCGACGGCGAGTTCGCCCCGTTCTTCGGCGTGCAGGCGCTGACCATGACCCTGCTCGGCCGCCTCGCGCACCGCACCGGCGCGGTGGTGCTGTTCGCCTACTGCGAACGCCTCGACACCGGCCGCCACGGCGAGCCCGTCTTCGCCTTGCGCATCGAACCGGCGCCTGCGGGCATCGACGATGCCGACCCGAAGCGGGCGGTCGCGGCGCTCAACGCGGCGGTCGAGCACATCGCCCGACGCGATCCGGCGCAGTATCAGTGGACCTACAAACGCTATACGCTGCGGCCGCCGGGCTCGGGCGAAGACAACCCGTACCGGCAGCGCTGACGCCACCCTTCGTGCAGGACGCCCATGTCGCGACGCCTCCTTCTGCTGCTGTGCCTGCCGTTCGCGCTCGGCGCGCGCGCGGCCGACGATCTCGATGCGATGAACGCGGTCAGCGCCGCCTGGGGGCGCTATGCGG
This sequence comes from Vulcaniibacterium thermophilum, assembly GCF_007923255.1. Taxonomy (GTDB): domain Bacteria; phylum Pseudomonadota; class Gammaproteobacteria; order Xanthomonadales; family Xanthomonadaceae; genus Lysobacter_F; species Lysobacter_F thermophilum. The sequence goes on from NZ_VOHJ01000013.1 coordinate 70,998, forward strand.
AACTGGCGCCGGAGGAGGATCCGGCGGTGGTCGCGCTGTATTCGGGCGCGCATCTGCGGCATTTCGGTTTCCTGCGCGATGCCGCGCTGTACGCCTCCGCCGAGCAGGTGCGCCGCCTGCCGCCGTGGGACCGGCTGGTGGTGATGGCGCTGCGCCTGCATGCGGATGCCGATGCGCTGGCCGCGCTCGACGAGCGCGGGGTCGCGACGCTGTGCTGGCGCAAGCGGATCTGCTCGGTGTGGATGCGGCATGCGGACGCCCGGCCGGCCGCGCTCAGCCACGTGACCCTGATCGGCGCCGACCGCGCGGTCGGCGAGGTCGGCGCGCCGGACGGCGAGCAGTTCTTCTTCGGGCCCGATTTCGTGCGCGAGGACGGCGCTTGGCGGATCGAACCGGAGGCGCTGTCGAACGAGCTGTCGGCGCTGATCGCCGAACAGGGGCGCACGGTCGGCGAGCGCGCGCTGCTCGAGCACCTGCTGGGCGATACCGTGGGCGGCGAGGGTGCCGAGCCGCCGTCGCTGGTCACGGTCGAAGGCCCGCTGCGCGAGGATGCCGCGCAGCGCACGCGGCTCAACGAACGCTGGCCGGCCTACGACACCGCCTTCCGCCGCCGCCTCGCCGCGCTCGAGCGCAAGGCGGAGGACGGCGACCCGCTGGCGCTGTGGCAGCTCGGCGCGCTCACCTACGCCGGTCACGAGCCCCTGGTGCGCCGCGACCGCGAGCGCGCGATCGCGCTGCTCGAACGCGCCAGCGAAGCCGGCCACGCCAAGGCCGCCAGCGCGCTGCTGCAGGCGCTGGTCGAAGGCGACGCGCCGCCGGACGCGGCAACCCTGCGCCGCCTGCTGCCGCACGCGCAGCGCGCGGCCGAGGCCGGCGATCGCGACGCCATGCTGGCGCTGTCCAACTTCTACAGCGAAGGCGCGGCCGGCCTGCCGCTGGACTGCCGGCGCGCGGTGGAGTGGATCGAACGCGCGGAAGACGCGGGCCTGGACGTCGCGCGCAACAATCGCGTGTGGCTGCTGGCGACCTGTCCGGTCGACGGCCAGCGCGACCCGCCGCGGGCGCTGGAGCTCGCGCGGCACCTGATCGAGCGGCGCGCCGAACTGCACAGCAGCGAACTCGACACCGTCGCCGCCGCTTACGCCGCCAACGGCGACTTCGCCCAGGCCGTCGCCTGGCAGCAGGACGCGATCGCGCGTCTGCCGGCCGACGCGCCGGCGCCGGTGGCCAAGGGCATGCGCGCCCGCCTGGCGCTGTACCGCCGCGGCCGTCCCTACGTCGACCGCGACTTCGACCTGACCGGAGGGCCCGCGCGATGAGCCTGCCGTCGGATGCGATCGACGCCGCGGCGCCGCTGGCGCCCGCCGACGGCGGCTGGCAGATGCTGCCGGCGCGCGCGCGGCCGCTGTTCGTGCTCGGTGCGCTGCCGCTGGCGCTGGCGGTGGCGGCGCCCGCGTTCGCGCTGTCGGCGCTGTTCGACCTGCCGCGCCTGCTGCTGGTGGGGCTCGCGCTGCTGGCGGGGCTCGCGTTCGCGGTCGGCTTCGGTCTGCGCAGCCACCGCTACGCGCGCTGGCGGCTGGATGCGCAGGGGCTCGCGATCCGGCGCGGGCGCTCCTGGCTGCGCGAGACGCGCGTGCCGCTCAACCGCGTGCAGCACCTCGATCTGAAGCAGGGTCCGCTGCAGCGCGCGCGCGACCTGGCGACCCTGGTGGTCTACACCGCCGGCACCCGCCACAGCGCGGTGCATCTGCCGAATCTCGACGCGGAGGACGCGCGCCGCCTGCGCGACGTGCTCGGCGAGCAGATCGACCATGACGACGACGCCTGAGCCCGCGGCGGGCGCGGCGCTCGATCCGGTGATCGCGGCGGGCGCGGCCGAGCACCGGCTGCATCCGATGTCGTGGCTGTTCGTGCTGCTGCAGCAGTTGCGCCACTTCGTGCTGCCGCTGGTGGTGCTGTTCGTGTTCGGCCGCGGCGACCGCAACGAGCTGTGGGGGCTGATCGGCGTCGGCGTGCTGGCGCTGGTGTCGGTGTGGCAGTACTTCACCTATCGCTACGGCGTGGCCGGCGACCGGCTGGTCGTGCGCAGCGGCCTGCTGGAACGCAGCCTGCGGGTGATTCCGTTCGCGCGCATCCACAACGTCGCGCTGCGCCAGAGCCTGCTGCACCGGCTGTTCGGCGTGGCCGAGGTGCGGCTGGAATCGGCCGGCGGCACGCGGCCGGAAGCGGAGATGCGCGTGCTCAAGCTGCAGGACGCGCTCGCGCTCGAATCGCTGATCCGCCGTCGCGGCGCGGAAGCGGCCACCGCCGAGGGCGCATCCGCCGGGACGCCGCGCGCGCTGCTGTCGATGCCGCTGGCGGAAGTGGTGCGGCTGGGCCTGATCTCCAACCGCGGCATGATCGTCGTCGGCGCCGGTTTCGCCGCCGTCGCGCAGTTCGACGAGCGTCTGCTCGGCGACGGCATGGAGTGGCTCGGGCGCCGGATCGCCGGGTCGGTCGATCTGGCGCATTTCGGCCCGCGCGATTACGTGCTCGGCGCGCTGGCGCTGATCGTGGCGGCGGTGGCGGCGCTGCGCATGTTCTCGGTGGCGCTGGCGCTGCTGCAGTACCACGGTTTCACCCTCAGCGAGGACGGCGCGCGGCTCACCGTCGAGCGCGGCCTGCTGGCGCGCCTGCGCACCAGCGCCGCGCGGCGCCGGATCCAGGCGTGGACGCTGCGCGAGAGCGTGCTGCACCGCCTGTTCGGGCGCCGCACGCTGAGCGTGGACACCGCGGTGACGGAAAACGGCCAGCAGGGCGAAGGCCGCGCGCTGCGCGAGCTGGCGCCGGTCGCCACGCCGGCCGCGTGCGATGCGCTGATCGAGCACCTGCTGCCGCGCGCGCGCTGGCGCGAGCTGGCGTGGCAGCCGCTCGCCACCCGCCACTGGTGGCGGCTGTGGTGGCCATCGCTGCTGGTCGCGGGCGCGCTGGCGGCGGCGCTCGGATGGCGGTTCGGCGCGCCGGGCGCGCTCGTCCTGCTGTGGCTGCCGTGGTCGGCGCTGGTCGCCCGGCGCCATCTGCGCCATGCCGGGTACACGCTCGACGAGCACGTGATCGCGGTGCGCGAAGGCTGGTGGAGCCGGCACTGGCGCTGTGCCGAAGTCGACAAGCTGCAGGCCCTGCGCCTGGCGCAGAACCCGCTCGACCGTCGCTGCGGCACGGCGACGCTGTGGCTCGACACCGCCGGCGCCGGCCCGTTCTCGCCGCCGCTGCGGATCCGCTTCCTGCCCGCGGCCGAAGCGCGCGCCCTCTACGACGCCCTCGCCGCGCGCATGGCGGCGCGGCCGATGCGCTGGTGACGGGCTGCAGTCAGAAGCCCCAGTAGCCGAGCTCGCGGCGGATCTGCAGCGCGCGCCACCAGGCCGTCATCGGCTTGCGGCGCAGGCGGCCGAGTTCGCCGCGCAGGAGGGCTTCGGTGGCAGCGATGACGCGCTCCGAGCTGCGGCCATCGCGCCAGGGGTGGATGGCGTCCGCGTAGGCGGCGATCGCTTCGCGCAAGCTGCGGTCGGGCGCGAACGCGCGCGCCAGCATTTCCGGCAGCCGCGCCGGATCGTCGAAATCGAGCATGTGCGGCTTCGGCGCGCGGTTGCGGAACGTCACCACCGGCTTGCGCTGCACCACGAACTCCGACACGACCGAAGTGGTGTCGGCCACCAGCACGTCGGCCGCACGCTGGGCGACGATCAGCTGCTCGGTCTCGACGAACGCCGCGTTCGGGCCAGCGAGCGCGCGGTAGCGCTCGAACAGCGCCGGTACGCACTTGGGATGCAGGGTGAGCAGCCAGTAGCGCTCGCCACGCGCGATCTCCGCGGCGATCGCATCGTGCAGATGCGGCGCCGCGCTCAGGCGTTCGGTGAAGGTGGAGGCGAACAGCACCACCGGCCGGCCGTGGGCCGACGCCCGCAACGCTTGTGCTTCGCGCTGCACCGGCGAGTCGGCCTGGAACAGCGGATCGAGCTTGGGCCATCCGGTCTCGACCACGGCGAAATGGCCGTGCCGGCGCGCCAGTTCGCGGAACGGCGCGGTGGTCGCCGGCCCCTGCGTGCAGTACAGGTCGAACACGCCACGGATGCGGAAGTGGCCGCGCGCGTCGCCGCGCTTTTCGACGTTGAAGCCGTGGAACAGTTGCACCTTGGCGCCGCGGACGAACGTCGGCACGTCGTTGGCGGCGCTGAACACCGCGCGCGGACGCAGCGCCACCGCCTGGCGCACGTCGAGCGCGGGCACGCCGGACAGGCGCGCGCCGGCCGCGCCGCGCACCAGCAATGCGTGCGGGCGGTGCCCGGCGGCTTGCAGCGCCTCGGCCAGCGGCTGCAGGATGGGCAGTCCGTAGCGCTCGGTCGCGAACAACAGGAAGTCCGCCATCAACGCGTCCCCGACCCGCACGCGGGTTCCGATCTCGGCCTGCATTATCGCGTTCAACGAAGCCGACCGGATCGGCGACTGCCTCGACTCGCTCGCGTTCTGCGACGAGATCGTGGTGGTCGACTCGCACTCCACCGACGCCACCGCGGCGATCGCCCGCGACCGCGGCGCGCGGGTGATCGCGCGCACGTTCACCGGCTTCCGCAGCCAGAAGCAGTTCGCGATCGAGCAGGCCGCGCACGACTGGGTGCTGTGCCTGGATGCCGACGAGCGCGTGAGCGATGCGCTGCGCGAGGCGATCGAGGCCGAACGCGCGCGCGGTTTCGAGGGCGCCGCCGGTTACCGCTTCGCGCGGCTGTCGAATTACTTCGGCCGCTTCCTGCGCCACGGCAACGCCTACCCCGACCGTGTGCTGCGCCTGTTCGACCGCCGCCGCGGCGGCTGGCGCGGCAGCCGCGAGGTGCACGAGGCCGCGAGCGTGGACGGCCCGGTGCGCACGCTGCGCGGCGACCTGATCCACTACCCGTACCGCTCGCTGTCGCAGCAGCTCGCCAAGACCCAGCGCTACGCGCGGATGATGGCCGAACACGAGTTCGCGCGCGGCAAGCGCGCCACGCTCGCCAAACTGGTGCTGTCGCCGGCCTGGCGCTTCTGGCGCGGCTACGTGCTGCGGCTCGGCTTCCTCGACGGCTGGCACGGGCTGGTGTACGCCTACGTGCGCGCCAACTACGTGCGGCAGAAGGCGATCATGCTGTGGATGCTGCAGCGCGGCCTGCCGGTGGACGACCCGCCGCGCGACCGCGCGACGTGAGCGGGCTCGGTCACCCCCACATGACAACCGGCACTGGACCGCCGAGAATGCGCGCCTCGACCGCCGTGCCCGGCAGGCCCACTCCGCATGAAGCGCATCCTCGTGACCGGCGGCGCCGGTTTCCTCGGTTCCCACCTCTGCGAGCGCCTGATCCGCGACGGCCATGAAGTGCTGTGCGTGGACAACTTCTTCACCGGCCGGCGCCGCAACGTCGTGCACCTGCTCGAGCATCCGTACTTCGAGCTGATGCGGCACGACGTGTGCTTCCCGCTCTACGTCGAAGTCGACCGCATCTACAACCTGGCCTGCCCCGCCTCGCCGGTGCACTACCAGTTCGACCCCGTGCAGACCACCAAGACCAGCGTGCACGGCGCGATCAACATGCTGGGCCTCGCCAAGCGGGTGAAGGCGCGCATCCTGCAGGCCTCCACCAGCGAGGTGTACGGCGATCCCGAAGTGCATCCGCAACCGGAGAGCTACTGGGGCCGGGTCAACCCGATCGGCCCGCGCAGTTGCTACGACGAAGGCAAGCGCTGCGCCGAGACGCTGTTCTTCGACTACTACCGCCAGCACCGGCTCGACATCAAGGTCGTGCGGATCTTCAACACCTACGGTCCGCGCATGCACCCCAACGACGGCCGCGTGGTGAGCAACTTCATCGTGCAGGCGTTGACCGGCCGCGACATCACCATCTATGGCGACGGCCAGCAGACCCGCAGCTTCTGCTACGTCGACGATCTCATCGAAGCCATGGTGCGGATGATGGAAACGCCGGCCGGCTTCACCGGTCCGGTCAACATCGGCAACCCGGGCGAATACACCATGCTGCAACTGGCCGAGACCGTGCTGCGGCTGGTCGGCGGCCGCTCCCGGCTGGTGTTCAAGCCGCTGCCGGCCGACGATCCGCGCCAGCGGCAGCCGGACATCGCGCTCGCGCGCGAGAAGCTCGGCTGGACGCCGACGGTGCCGCTGGAAGACGGCCTGAAGGAAACCATCGCCTACTTCCGCCGCCTGCACGAGGAGGAGGGCCTGCCGGCATGAGCGCAGCATCGACCACCTTCGCGGTCGTCGTCACCTGCTACAACTACCGCGCGTTCGTGATCGAAGCGGTGGACAGCGCGCTGGCGCAGACGCGCGCGCCGCTGCAGGTGATCGTGGTCGACGACGGTTCCACCGACGGTTCGCCCGAGCTGCTGCGCGAGCGCTACGGCGATGATCGGCGCGTGGAGCTGGTGTGCGGCCCCAACGGCGGCCAACTGATCGCATTCCGGCGCGGACTGGAGCGGGTGCGCGCCGACGTGGTGTGCTTTCTCGACGCCGACGACCGCTGGGGGCCGGAGTACCTCGCACGCATCGGCGCAGTGTACGACGCACGCCGCGACGTCGACTTCGTGTTCTCCGACCTGCATCTGTTTGGCAACGAAACCGGCCACGTGGCCTACGCGAAGCGCGCGCAGGATCTGGGCTACACCGCGGTCAGCACCTACGTGTACGGCTACTGGTACGGCGCGCCGACCTCGGCGCTGTCGCTGCGCACGCCGTGGGCCGCACGCTGCCTCGATCTGCCGGCCGAGGCGATGGCGAGCTGGCGGCTGTCGGCCGACAACTGTCTGGTGTTCGGCGCCAGCGTGCTCGGCGCGCGCAAGTACTACCTGCCGACCGGGCAGGTCGGCTATCGGATCCACGGCAACAACGGCTGGTGGTCCAGCCGCGGCGCGGTCAGCACCTATTTCAACCGGATGCGCTCGCGCGCGCTGATCAACGTCTACGGACAGCGCGTGGGATTCGATCCGGTGTTCGCGCCCGACCTCGCGCGTTTCGAGTTCAAGACCAAGCCCGAACCCGACTGGGCCGAGCTCAAGCGCTACGCCGGCCTGATGTGGCGCGCGCCGGCGCCGGTATGGAAGCGGCTCGAACGCGCCGCGCGCGTGCTGAGCACGCCGTTGCGCGGACGCCGGCGCCGCTGACATGCGGCTGCTGCTGACCAACTTCCACGGCGGCGACGGCGGCGGCCACACGACCTATCTGCTGGCGCTCGCGCGCGGGCTTCTCGCGCGCGGGCATGCGGTGCATCTGGCGGTGCCGGCGGGCAGTCGCCTGCATCGCGAAGGGCAGGCGATCGCAGGGCTCCGGGTGCACGCGCAGACCTATCCGAACGGCCTGCGCGGGCTGCCGCGCTGGCCGGCGGCGAGGCGGCGGCTGCGCGCGCTGCTGCAGGCGCACGGCATCGAACTGGTCCACGTCAACGGCACCGCCGATCACCGTCTCGCGATCGCCGCGCTGCGCGGGCTGCATCCACGTCCGGCGCTGGTGTGGACCAAGCACAACTCCAAGCCGGTGCGCAGCCTTGGCCACCGTCTGCGCGCGCGCCGCACCGACCGCGTGCTCGCGGTCAGCGCGCATACCGCGCGCCAGCTCGCCGCCTCGCCGTACGGCTGCTGCGCGATCGACACCGTTCCCAACGGCGTCGACCTGCAACGCTTCGCGCCGTGGCCGCCGGAAGCCGCGCGCGCCGCGCGTCGGCAATGGGTGGAGCGCGACGACGCGCTGGCGCTGGGCAGCAATGCCGGCACCGCCGATTACAAGGGCTGGCTGGATCTGGTCGAGGCGCTGGCGTTGCTGGAGCCGCACGAGCGCGCGCAGGTGCGGGTGCTTCTCGCCGGCAAACCGCCGTCGGCGGAGGCAAGCGCCCGCGTCGAGGCGCTCGGCCTGGCCGCGCAGGTGCGGTTCGTCGGCCTGCTGGACGACGTGCGTCCGTTCATCGCCGCGCTCGATGCCGGCTTCGTGCTGTCGTGGGACGTGGAGACGATCTCGTTCGCGTGCCGCGAGATGATGGCGATGGGCAAGCCGGTGCTGGTGTCCGACTACGCGGGTCTGCCCGAGAACGTCGAGCCGGGCCGCGACGGCTGGATCGTGCCGGTACGCGACCGCGGCGCGATCGCCGCCGCGATACGCGCGATGCTGGCGCAGCGCGAGCGGCTTGCGGCCATGGGCGCGGCGGCGCGCGCGCATGCCGAGCGCGAGTTCGGCCTTGCGCGCTTCGTCGAGCTCACCGAGGCCGCCTACCGGCGCGCGCTGGCCGCCGCCGCACACTAGGTGTGAAGCTTCAATAGGTTGTTTCGGCGGAGCGCCAAGCGGGTGATGGGTGGCTGACCGCCGAGTGCGCTGTGTGGGCGGTGACAGTTGTAGTGATGCAGCCAGTCCTGCAGCGCCTCGCGGCGCTG
>NZ_VOHJ01000014.1 GCF_007923255.1 Vulcaniibacterium thermophilum
GGCAGGGTATGTGTAAGCCGTCGCCGCGCCGCCCGCCATCTTCGAGGTGCGGTTGCCGGTGGCGTCGTAGCCGTAGGCGTGCAGCAGCGCGTCGGTCGCGCCGTCCTTGCTCTCCGTCAGCCGGCCCAGCGCGTCGTAGCCGAAGCGGCGCAGCGGCGGTTCGGTCTGGTCGCCGGTACGCAGCACGGCCAGGTTGCCGACTTCGTCGAACTCGAAGCCGAGCGGCCGGTGGTCAATCCTCGACGTCCTCATCCGCCTTCCCGCCTCCATGAAAAACCCGGGTGCGGCCTTCGGCCTTACCCGGGCTACGCTGATTTCATCACATCTCTGCCATCGACATCCAATAAACGCCAATCACTCGAACTGGCTTGTCGGAAGAAATAGCAATCCTTACCGCGCTGAACGACGCAGGCAGCGTCCCCCGGGCGCAAGAGAGACACACCGATAGCTCTTCGCCCGACGCCACAAGACCTTGCTTTGTCCAACCCTGATTGTTTTGATCAAACTCGATTACCCGGCCATCCTTGCCATAGACTGCCGCCCTCAAAATAGCCCCACCGAGAGCCTGCTCATACAACTCGTCTACGCGCTTCCGATTATCGTACTCAACATTATCAAGCAATACTAAGCAAATCCTGTCATCACCCTGAACAGGAACAGGTTGCCTTACAGTTAAGGTGATAGGATTCGATGTAATTGTGGCAGACGAAGAAAGAAGCACAACGTTATTGTGACCAGGGTATTCATGCCCATCTGGAGAAGTGTGACCATCACACGAGGCAGCCATAGCAGCCCCTAGAAGTGCTCCGCACAAACTAGCAGCTCTTGCAATCGAACAGCTCATCATTTGGGCCTAAAGAGGTGTTTTAACAGGCTCACACTCGTTACACGTCGACCAGATAACCTTCACGAGTTGCGACTTACCGATCAAGAGACTGGCACTCACATCTAGCCCTGCCCCTCCAGCCCCGCAATCGAGGAGCCTGCTAACGGCGGGAGTCCAGTGGCTTCCCAATTGGAAGGCATTGCACCCATATCCCCACGGGCCAATACTTATACCTGCCCCGTAGGTGCCAAACAAGCCGTTGAAATTCTCTGGGTATATGTCGGGCAAGTAGTCCTCTAATGTCATGGCGCCAGACGTGGCATTTGCGAGCGGCATCCACTTAAAGCCCGCACCAACACCGCCTGACTCGGCTTTCACAAGAACTCGTGCGCGGCGTCCTTTTACACACTGCGATTCAAGATCGAACACGAACAGACCAACTGCTCCCAAGGCGCCGATCGTGCCCGGAAGAACCTTGCCGGTCCATCGGACTAAACCGTGACGATCAATCCATTGCAGCGGAGTGCCCCCAACGTATCCGTATGTGGAGGGCCCTCCCTCTAATCCAATCGGATCACTCTGCACATAACGCCCGGTAGCCGGCTCGTAGTCACGGAAGTAGTTGTAGTTCAGCCCGCTCGCACTGTCGTAGCGCTGGCCCGGGAAGCGCATGTCGAACACGAAGGCGATGCCGTCGGCGTCGGGGTCCGGGTTGGGTTGATCCGCGCCGAACGCTTCGCCGGTCAGGGGCCAGGTCCAGACGGCCTTTTCGCGGATCGGGTCGATGACCACCCGCGGGCTGCCGAGGTGGTCGGGTTCGATGTAGTACAGCCGGTCGTTGGCGGCGGTCTCGTCCTTGACGATCAGGCCGACGGGCAGATCGTCCAGCCAGATCACCTCCTGCACGCGGGCGCCGTTGGTGTCGTAGTCGCCCAGCCAGCGGCCGGCTTCGTCGTAGACGCTGTAGGTGTGGGTGGTGCCCACCCAGCGACGGACACGCTCGCCCTTGCCGTTGTAGCGGTAGTTCATCGTCGCCACGCCATTGGCCTTGGTTTGGCTCAGGCGGTTGGTGGCGTCGTACACGAACTCGCGCGCGGTGCCGCCGATGGACGTCGTGTTGCCGGTGGCGTCGTACCAGCGGTTGATGCTGCCCACCCGGCTGAGACGGTGGCTGGTGGCAGGGTATGTGTAAGCCGTCGCCGCGCCGCCCGCCATCTTCGAGGTGCGGTTGCCGGTGGCGTCGTAGCCGTAGGCGTGCAGCAGCGCGTCGGTCGCGCCGTCCTTGCTCTCCGTCACCCGGCCCAGCGCGTCGTAGCCGAAGCGGCGCAGCGGCGGCTCGGTCTGGTCGCCGGTGCGCAGCACGGCCAGGTTGCCGACTTCGTCGAACTCGAAGCCGAGCGACAGCCCGTCCGGCCCGACATCCTGCACGATGCCCGGCTGGTAGTTGCGGTCGAGGGTGCGGCGCAGAGCGCGGCCGTCGCCGTAGCGCAACTCGGAGACCGGTCCGAACGGGTAGTAGGTGACGCTCGAGAGCAGCACCTCCCGCGCTGCGCCCGGTCGGGTGACGGCGATGCCCGAGGCCTGGCCGTTGACGTTGTACACGTAGTCCACACGCAGGCCACTGGGGTAGATCATCCACAGCGGCTTGCCGGCCAGGTCGTGGCCGTAGCGGGTGGTGAATGCCCTGCCGTTGGTGGTCTGCACCTTGCGCGTCAGGTTGCCGAAGCTGTCGTAGCAGTAGGCGGTGCTGCCGCTCGCATCGACCATGCGAGCCAGGCGCCCCGCGTGGAAGCGCTCGTCTCCGTCGCAGGCGCTGGACGGCGTGTCGTAGTGGTACGTCACGTCGTGAGTGCTGTCGGCGTAGGTGATAGCGGTCAGGCGGTTGAGCGCATCGTAGTGGTACGTCGACGTCACGCCGCGCGCATCGGTCTGCGTCTTGCGGTTGCCAGCGCCGTCGTAGGTGTAGGTGGTGGTGCCGGTGTCGGGGCTGGCGAGCTGGGTAAGGTCGCCCAGCCCGTTGTAGGTGTACGTGGTGACCAGGCCCTTCGGGTCGATGACCCTGGTGAGATTGTCGAGCGCGTCGTACTCGAATTTGGTCTCCGCCTTGATGCCGGCCACGTCCTGCAACGTGCGTACGAGACGGTTGAGCGGGTCGTAGTCGTTGTCGGTCACCACCCCCTTGGCGTCGGTGGCCTTATCGAGATTGCCGTTGGCGTCATAGGTGAAGCCGGTCGGACGCTCGTAAGCGTCCTTGGCCGTCTGCAATTGGCCGAGCTGGTTGTAGACGCGCGACAGCGTGCGCAGCAGTTGGCCGTCGGCGTCGAGGGTTTCTTCCTTGATGCGGTTGCCGGCGTTGTCCAGCGTGTAGTGGATCTTGTTGCCGAGGTTGTCGCTGATGTCGGTCAGCCGGTGCGCGGCATCGTAGGCGTAGGCGGTGAAGCTGCCGTCGGGCTGGGTGACCTTCTGCACCAGACCTGTGGGCCAGTACTCGATGCGGGTAATGGCATCGTCCGCCTCGGAAGCGTCGTTCGCGCCACGCACCTTGCGGGCGGTGAGCCAGCCGCGCGGGTGGTACTCGAAGTTGGTGACGACACCATTGGCGTCCTTGACCGATAGCACGCGGCCGGCGCCGTCGTAGCGCAGCGTCTCGGTGACGTGGCCGAGCGCATTTGTGACTTTCCACAGGTCGCCCTTGCGGTACGGGCAGGTGGTAGGCGCGCTGGCGCAGTCGGGGTGGTCGCTGGGGTAGTAGGTGTAGGTGGTGACGTCGCTGACGTCGGTGCACGGGCCGTCGATGGATGTCAGCAGGCCCACCAAGGGGCAGGTGCCGGCATCGACTCCGGCTTGGTCGCAGTACGCATAGCGCACCGACCGAGCCGTGTCGCTTGCCAGATCGACATGCGCGCTCTCGAGCACTTGTCCGGCTGTGTTGTAGGTGTAGCGGAGCTCGGAGCCGCCGCCATTCCTGCGGCGGACCAGCCGGTTGGTCTGAAGTTCGCGAGCTTCCTCGACGACACGCTGAGATGCCGTGCCGAACGCTTCGACCGTGGTCTTGACCCGAAGGGACACGCCATCCACCGCATGCTCGGAGTATTGGTAGCGCGTTTCTGTGCCCCGCCTGTCGACCGTTCGAATCAGCCGCCGCCTGAAGTCGCTACTGGCAGGCGCGTACTCGTATGTCTGGGTCCCGGAGGCATCAGTCGAAGCAACCGGTTTCCGATATTCCTGGCCCCCGGTGTACTCGAACAGGGTCGTCATCCCATTCGAATCAGTGAATCCAGCTCTGCCATCCGGGTATCGATCGACGTGTCCGACGAGCAGCCCTCCCCGGCGGGTACTGACCGCAGAACCGTTCGAGTCGTAGACGTATTCCGTCGAACCGTTGCCGCCCTCGCCCTCGATGGCAGTCAGATGATCGAAAAAGCTGGTGTTGTCGTACCGATACTGTCGAGAAGTTCCATCAGGGAAGATCACGGCCGTCAAGCGGCCATGCTCGTCGTACATGTACTCGGCCAAGATCGCGCCGCCGGACGACAGTCTCTTTATCCTCGACCGTTCCGATGGAGAGGGCCCTTCATAGGCGAACTCAAGCGAGCGCCCACCTGAATGGTCGATTCTGGAGAGACGATCGAATTGGTCGTAGATAAGCGCAAGGCGTGTCCCGTCTCTCCTCTCTATTTGCTCCGCGCGCCCTCCGCTGAAAACAATCACGTCCCCGTTGTGGTACAGAACGTACTTGTTGTCCTTGAGGACGAAACGACTGTTCGCGCCGTCGATCGACTCGTAGCCACCCGCCACCGAGCGAAAGGGAAGCAGGCTACCGTCTGCCAACTGCACGGAGTAATCAGACCGTCCGAAGAACAGCCTGAAGTTGAAGTTATGAGTCCAGTGGGCACCTAAGCCGCTCTGCACCACCGGGGCGACGCTGTGGTATGTCCGCTCGAACGCAATCCATGGAAGGGTGACGTCCCGCTCGACCTGCTTCTTGTCGCCTGTTGCGACCCCGATTGGATTGCCCTTGTAGTCGCACGGGTCGCAAAGGGTATGGTTCACGCGCAGGCGCGCGATGTCGTGCCGAACGCATGCCTTCTCGGTACTGCTCCATGCGAGGTCGACCGGGCAGGCGACCGGCCGCCGCCGCCACCCTTGGACCTTCCAGTTCGGGGAGCAGCTACCCTCAGAAGGCTCGGCCCGCATGTTGTAAAGACGCGTCTCGGCCGTGTGAGTTCCGTCATACCACTTGCTGGAGTACGCCCACTCAGTCGTAGGCGTGATCGAGACGAAATTGCAGGTCGGGTAGCGAGCGTTGTAGATCGCCAATTTGGCCGCTATTGCGCCCTCCTCGGTCGGCGAGGCACCCTCCGCGCTACTACCTTCCAGGTTGTAGGTCCACGAGCCGACATCCGGTGAAGTCGGCCGCGCGCCAAGAACATAGGTCGTGTGGCCTCGCTCGGGAACTACCCGCTCGACCTCGGTTGCCAGTGAATACGGGCGCCCCAGCGCATGGACGGCGGCCAGTGCGGCCTGCTTGGATGAGTGCGAGCCGGCTACAACGTTTGTTGTCCAGGCTTGAGGAGCGTTCTGCGCCCAAGCCGGAACAACCAAGATGAGGACAAGCGCCAGAAGTGCGCGGCAACAGTTCTTCATAAGAGCATCCTTGCTAAGTCTTGAGTGATCGAGCCTGGTTGGCGAGCGTGGCGGGACCGTTTATCGAATCTCCGCCACCTCGACACCGTCGAGGCCGGCCGACAGGGTGCGGGCGTCGCCGCCCTGGGCGAGCTTGATGCGCAGGCGCACCTCGTTCTGCGAGTCGGCGTAGCGCAGGGCGTCCTCGTAGCTGATCTCGCCGGCCTGGTACAGCTCGAACAGGCTCTGGTCGAAGGTCTTCATGCCGAGGTTGGTCGACTCCTTCATCACTTCCTTGATCTTGTGGATCTCGCCGTCGCGGATGTAGTCCTGCACCAGCGGGGTGCCGAGCAGGATCTCCATCGCCACGCGGCGGCCCTTGCCGTCCACGGTCGGGATCAGCTGCTGGGCGACGATGCCCTTGAGGTTGAGCGAGAGGTCCATCAGCAGTTGCTGGCGGCGGTCCTCGGGGAAGAAGTTGATGATGCGGTCGAGCGCCTGGTTGGCGTTGTTGGCGTGCAGGGTGCACAGCACCAGGTGGCCGGTTTCGGCGAAGGCGATCGCGTAGTCCATGCCTTCGCGCGTGCGCACCTCGCCGATCATGATGACGTCGGGCGCCTGGCGCAGGGTGTTCTTGAGCGCGTTCTCCCAACTGTCGGTGTCGATGCCGACCTCGCGTTGGGTGACGATGCAGCCTTCGTGCTTGTGCACGAACTCGATCGGGTCCTCGATCGTGATGATGTGGCCGCTGGAGTTCTTGTTGCGGTAGCCGATCATCGCCGCCAGCGAGGTCGACTTGCCGGTACCGGTGGCGCCGACGAAGATGATGATGCCGCGCTTGGTCATCGCCAGCGTCTTGATGATCGGCGGCAGGTTCAGCTCCTCGATCGTCGGGATCTTGGTCTCGATCCGCCGCAGCACCATGCCGACCTGGTTGCGCTGGTAGAAGCAGCTCACGCGGAAGCGGCCGACGTTCGCCACGCCGATGGCGAAGTTGCACTCGTGCGTCTTCTCGAACTCCTCGCGCTGGCCCGGCGTCATCACGTTGAGCACCAGGTCGCGGCTCTGCTGCGGCGTGAGCGGCGTCTGCGTGATCGGCACCAGCTTGCCGTGCACCTTCATCGACGGCGGCACGCCGGCCGTGATGAACAGGTCGGACGCCTTCTCGTGCGCCATCAGCTTGAGGAAGGAGGTGAAATCGATGGTGCTCATGGGTTGACTCCTGTGGAGTCCGGGAATCGGGTATCGGGAATCGGGAGTCGTCAAGAGCGAACCTGCCTTGCGCGATGTTCCGATCCGCAGCCCCCGATGCCTAGTTCTCCTGCTTTGAAGCGATTGCCGATTCCCGATTGCCGATGCAGGGCTCAGTCGAACAACCGCTTGTCCTTGGCGTACTCGCGGGCGTGGTGACGGGTGACGAGACCGCGCTTGACGAGGTCCTGCAGGTGCTGGTCGAGGGTCATCATGCCGTACTGCTGGCCGGTCTGGATGGCCGAGTACATCTGCGCGACCTTGTCCTCGCGGATCAGGTTACGGATGGCGGGAATGCCGACCATGATTTCCCACGCCGCGGTGCGGCCGCCGCCGACCTTCTTCAGCAGCGCCTGCGAGATCACCGCGCGCAGCGATTCGGACAGCATCGAGCGCACCATCGGCTTCTCGCCGGCCGGGAACACGTCGATGATGCGGTCGATGGTCTTGGCCGCCGAGCTGGTGTGCAGGGTGCCGAACACCAGGTGGCCGGTTTCCGCGGCGGTGAGCGCCAGGCGGATGGTTTCCAGGTCGCGCATTTCGCCGACCAGGATGTAGTCCGGGTCCTCGCGCAGCGCCGAGCGCAGGGCTTCGTTGAAGCCGTGGGTGTCGCGGTGCACCTCGCGCTGGTTGATGAGGCACTTCTGCGAGGTGTGGACGAACTCGATCGGGTCCTCGACGGTGAGGATGTGCCCGTACTCGTTCTTGTTGATGTGGTCGATCATCGCCGCCAGCGTGGTCGACTTGCCCGAGCCGGTCGGGCCGGTGACCAGGATCAGGCCCTGCGGCTGCTGGATCAGCTCGCGGAAGATCGGCGGGCAGCCGAGCGCGTCGAGCGAGAGCACCTCGGACGGAATGGTGCGGAACACCGCGCCGGCGCCGCGGTTCTGGTTGAAGGCGTTGACGCGGAAGCGCGCAAGGCCCGGAATCTCGAACGAGAAGTCGACTTCGAGGAACTCCTCGTAGTCGCGGCGCTGCTTGTCCGACATGATGTCGTACACGAGCGCGTGCACCTGCTTGTGGTCCAGCGCCGGGATGTTGATCCGGCGGACGTCGCCGTCGACGCGGATCATCGGCGGCAATCCGGCCGACAGGTGCAGGTCGGAAGCCTTGTTCTTGACCGAGAACGCCAGAAGCTCGGCGATATCCATGCGTACTCCCCTGCGCTGGCTGCGCTATCCCCTGCCGGGCAGTATAGCCCTCGAACCTTGCGGTCAATCCAGCCCCGATGAACGGTTTTTCCGGCGTGCTTCCACACTCTTTCCATGACGTGATGCGGCGATTGGACGCGGCCTCGGCCGCAGCCGGGCGGCCACGGCCGAGGCTGGTCGCGGTGAGCAAGACGCAGCCGGCCGCGAGGATGGCGGAGGTGGCCGCGCTGTGGGCCGAACGCGGCGAGCGTGCGGCGTTCGGCGAAAACTACGTGCAGGAGGCGCTGGCCAAGCAGGCCGAGCTGACTTCGCTGAACGTGCCCGCCGAATGGCATCTGATCGGCCACCTGCAGTCCAACAAGGCGCGCGAGGCGGCGCAGCGGTTCGACTGGGTGCAGACGGTGGATCGCCCCAAGCTCGTGGACGCGCTCGCGCGCCATCGTCCGCAGACGCTCGCACCGCTGAACGTGCTCATCCAGGTGAACGTGGACGATGAGGCCAGCAAGCACGGCTGCCGGCCGGAGGAGATCGACGCGCTGGCCGGGGCGGTGGCCGCCCAGCCGCGGCTGCGGCTGCGCGGGTTGATGGCGATTCCGCTCCCGCATCCCGAACCGGAGGCGCGACGCGCGGCGTTCCGCCGCATGGCCGGCCTGTTCGAGCGCCTGCAGTGCCGGTTCGACGGCATCGACACGCTGTCGATGGGAATGAGCGACGATTTCGAGATCGCCATCGAGGAAGGCGCGACGATGGTACGGGTGGGCAGCGCGCTGTTCGGGGCGCGGGTGCGGAAGGCGGGCTGAGCGCAACCAAGCCAACATCGCGTTGCGGGGCCCACGTTGGGCTTCGCCTTCGGCTCCGCCCAACCTACGTCAGCCTTGCGTAGGGCGGGACTTGTCCCGCCGCGGTGCGGCAAAGCCGTGCGCGCCCTCGCCCCAACCCCTCGTCCGGTCCACCCGCAATGCGGCGGGCGTTCGTCCGAGTTCCGGAGGTTGGGCTGAGCGCAGCGAAGCCCGACATCGCGTTGCGGGGCCGACGTTGGGCTTCGCCTTCGGCTCAGCCCAACCTACGTCAGCCTTGCGTAGGGCGGGACTTGTCCCGCCGCGGTGCGGCGAAGCCGTGCGCGCCTGCGGCGCGCGCCCTCACCCCAACCCCTCGTCCGGCCCGCCGCAGCGCGGCGGCGTTCGTGCGAGTTTCGTAGGTTGGGCTGAGCGCAGCGAAGCCCGACATCGCATTTGCGGGGCCCACGTTGGGCTTCGCCTTCGGTTCAGCCCAACCTACGTCAGCCTTGCGTAGGGCGGGACTTGTCCCGCCCCGGGTGCGGCGAAGCCGTGCGCGCCTGCGGCCGCAAGCGCGCCTCCTCGCCCCGCAAGCGGGAGAGGGGCTTGGAGCTGGGACTGCGTCACGGGGCCAGCGCCGCCGGAACACCCGCGCTCGCGTGGGTATGCGGTTGCTATCCTCGGCGACGGTCCAGACACGAGCGGTGCGATGTCCGTTTCCTCGATCACCGAGTCCGGCGCGGTCGCCTTCATCGGCGGCGGCAACATGGCGCGCAGCCTGATCGGCGGCCTGGTCGAGCGCGGCATGCCGGCCGCGCGCGTGCACGTCGCCGAGCCGGTGGAGGCGCTGCGCGAGGCGCTGCATCGCGACTTCGGCGTGCAGGCGCATGCGGACGCGCAGGCGGCCGCCGGGCAGGCCTCGACGTGGGTGCTGGCGGTCAAACCGCAGGTGATGCGCGGCGTGTGCGAGGGGCTGGCGGCGCTGGCCCAGGCGCGGCGGCCGCTGGTGGTTTCGATCGCGGCCGGGATCACCGCGTCGCAACTCGACCGCTGGCTCGGCGGCGGGCAGACCGTGGTGCGCACGATGCCGAACACGCCGGCGCTGCTCGGCGCCGGCATCACCGGCCTGTTCGCGGGCGCCGGCGTGAGCGCGGCGCAGCGCGCGCAGGCGCAGGCGCTGCTGGAGGCGGCGGGGCCGACGGTGTGGATCGAGGACGAAGCGCTGATGGATGCGGTCACCGCGGTGTCCGGCAGCGGCCCGGCGTATGTGTTCCTGCTGGCGGAGGCCATGATCGAGGCGGGCATCGCGCAGGGGCTGCCTTCGGAGGCGGCTTCGGCGCTCGCCCGGCAGACCGTCCTGGGCGCAGCGTTGATGCTGACGCGGCAGGACGAGCCGCCGGAGGTGCTGCGCGCGCGCGTGACCTCGCCCGGCGGCACCACGCAGGCGGCGATCGAGACGTTCGAGGCCGGGGGGTTCCGCGAACTCGTCGCACGCGCGATCGACGCCGCGACGCGCCGCGGACGCGAGCTGTCGGCGGCCAACGACTGAGGTGGGCATGACGCATCGCAATGGCCTGAGCATGCGTTGGGCGGCGCTTGCCCTGCTGCTCGCCGCGCTCGCGGCGTGCGGCCGCGGCCCCGAGGCGCCGCGCGAGGGCGCCACGTTCGAGCCGGCGATCGCGAGCGCGGGCGGGGTCACGGTGCGCGCCAGCGTGCTGCCGACCTCGCGACTGTCGGAGACGGTCGCGCGGCGGTACGGCATCGCGCGCTCCGACGCGACGGTGCTGCTGCTGGTCTCCGCGCGGCGCGGCAGCGGCGCCGGCGAGACCTCGGTGCCGGCGCGCGTCGTGGCGCGCGTCGCCGACCTGCAGGGGCGTTCCCGTGCGCTGACGCTGCGCGAGCTGCACGTGGGCGACGGCGCGGACGCGTTGCTCGATTACGTCGGGACGGTCGAGGTCGATGCGCCGGAGACGCTGGTGTTCGATCTCGAGGTGGTACCGCAGGGCGCGCCCGCGCAGCGGCTGCAGTTCACGCGCGATTTCTTTCCCTGAGGCGGGTACGGGAGATCGCGGCGGTTCGCGGCAGAAACCGCTCGTGCAGGGCGCGGGAGGTGCGGGAGGGCGCAGGAATCCGGGCGGCGGGTCGAGACCCGCCCTACGGGATCTGCAGGTGCGGGAGGGGCGCAGGGATCGGGCGGCGGGTCGAGACCCGCCCTACGCGGTCTGCAGGTGCGGGAGGGGCGCAGGGATCGGGCGGCGGGGCGAGACCCGCCCTACGGGATCTGCAGGTGCGGGAGGGCGCAGGAATCCGGGTGGCGGGTCGAGACCCGCCCTACGCGGTCTGCAGGTGCGGGAGGGGGCAGGGATCGGGCGGCGGGTCGAGACCCGCCCTACGCGGTCTACAGGTGCGGGAGGGGCGCAGGGATCGGGCGGCGGGTCGAGACCCGCCCTACGCGATCGTGTGCCTGCGTCGGATTTTTGGTCGCGGCGAAGCCGCGCCTACAGCGCCCGCGTTCAGGCGCGGCGCGCGGCCCAGGCGTGGACGATGCGGGCGATCTCGCGCACGCCGTCGGTCAGCGCGGCGGGGCCGGGCTGGAGGATGATCGGCGACTTGATCTCGTGCAGCTCGCCGTCGCGCACGGCGGGGATCGCCGACCAGCCGGGTCGCGCCGCGACCTTCTCCGCGCGGAACTTCTTGCCGCACCACGAGCCGAGGACGATGTCCGGCGCGCGCCGCACCACTTCCGAGGCGTCGGCGAGGATGCGCGCTTTCGCCAGCGGTTCGGCGGCCAGCTCGGGGAACACGTCGTCGCCGCCGGCGATGCGCACGAGTTCGGCGACCCAGCGGATGCCGGTGATCGGCGGGTCGTCCCATTCCTCGAAGTACACCCGCGGCCGGCGCGGCAACGCGGCGGCCTCGCGCGCGATCGCGTCCAGCCCGCGGCGCAGTTCGTCGGCGTAGGCGTTGGCGCGTTCCGCCGCGCCCACCAGCGCGCCGAGCCGGCGCACGTAGTCGAGGATGCCCTCGACGCTGCGGTGGTTGCTGATCCACACCTCCACGCCGCGCCGGATCAGTTCCGAAGCGATGTCGGCCTGGATGTCGGAGAAACCGATGACGAAGTCCGGCTCGAGCTTCAGGATCTCGTCGATCCTGGCGCTGGTGAACGCGCTGACCTTCGGCTTCTCGCGCCGCGCCCGCGGCGGGCGCACGGTGAAGCCGCTGATGCCGACGATGCGATGCTGCTCGCCGAGCGCGTAGAGGACTTCGGTCGGCTCCTCGGTCAGGCAGACGATGCGTTGCGGGCCACTCACGGGTACAGCATCCGCTTGTGCCATTCGCCGGCGCGGTCGACCTCGTACAGGTGACGCTCGTGCAGGCGGAATTCGGCGCCGTACCAGAACTCGATCCGCTCCGGGCGCACGCGCAGGCCGGTCCAGCGCGGCGGGCGCGGAACCTCGCGCCCGTCGAACTCGCGCTCGACCTGGGCGTAGCGGGCGTCGAACGCCTCGCGCGACTCCAGCGTCTCCGACTGCTTCGACGCCCAGGCGCCGAGCTGGCTGCCGCGCGGACGGCTCGCGAAGTAGGCGTCGGCCTCGGCGTCGGCGACGATCTCCACCGCGCCTTCGACGCGCACCTGCACGCCGGCGCGCACGCGCGGCCAGAAGAACAGCAGCGCGGCGTGCGGATTGGCCTGCAGCTCGCGACCCTTGCGGCCGTCCAGGTGGGTGTAGAACACGAATCCGCGCGCGTCGTGCGCCTTCAGCAGCACCATGCGCGCCGACGGCCGGGCGTCGAGGCCGGCGGTGGCGAGCGCCATCGCGGTCGGATCGGGCTCGCCGGCCAGGCGCGCTTCCTCGAACAGACGGTCGAACGTGGCCAGCGCTTCGGCAAGGAGGGCGGGAGGCGTCGTCATTCCGCTATTGTGAGCGGATGACGCCCGCTCCGCACCCTGCTCCCGGTTATGCCGCGCCGCTGGTCGAGGCGCTGCTCGACGACGCGCTCGATCATGGCGCGCGCGTGTACGCGCTGGCGGGGTTGCAGGGCACCGGGAAATCCACGCTCGCCGCGCAGATGGTCGAAGCGGCCCGCGTCCGCGGCGTGCGCGCGGTGGCGCTGTCGATCGACGACTTCTACCTCGACCGCCCCGAACGCGAGGCGCTGGGGCGCGCGGTGCATCCGCTGCTGGCCACGCGCGGACCGCCGGGCACGCACGATGTCGCGCTGGCGTGCGAGGTGATCGACGCGCTGCGTGCCGGCCGTTCCGCAGCGCTGCCGCGGTTCGACAAGATCGCCGACCGGCGGCTGCCGCGCGAGACGTGGCCGACCGTGGGCGAGGTCGGGCTGGTGGTGTTCGAAGGCTGGTTCCAGAAGGTGCCGCCGCAGCCGCCCGAGGCGCTGCGCGATGCGGTCAACGCGCTCGAACGCGAGGAGGATGCGCAGGGCGTGTGGCGCGCGTGGTGCAACGACGCGCTCGGCCGCGACTACCCGCCGCTGTGGCAGCGGCTGGACCGCCTGACCTTCCTGCAGGGTCCGGGATTCGAGATCGTCAGCGAATGGCGCTGGCAGCAGGAACTGACCCTGCAGGCGGCCAATCCCGGCCGCAGCGTGATGACGCGGCCGCAGGTGCTGCGGTTCATCCAGTTGTTCGAACGGGTCAGCCGTCATGCGCTCGTCACGCTGCCGGGCATCGCCGACAGCACGATCGCGCTGGATGCGTGCCGCACGCCGCACCGCGTGCGCGGCGCCTTGGCGCGCCGTCTCCCTACAATCCCCGCATGAATCCGGCGCGCAACCTGATCCTGGTCGGCCCGATGGGCGCAGGGAAGAGCTGCATCGGCCGCCGCCTGGCCGAGCGGTTCGGGCTGCGCTTCGTCGATGCCGACCGCGAGCTGGAGGCGCGCACGGGCGTGGGCATTCCGACCATCTTCGAGGTCGAGGGCGAAGCGGGGTTCCGCGCGCGCGAGCGCGCGGTGCTGGCCGACCTCGTCCGCGACGAGGGCATCGTGCTCGCCACCGGCGGCGGCGCCGTGCTGGATGCGGGCACCCGCGCGCTGCTGCGCGCACGGGGGTTCGTGGTCCATCTGCACGTCGAGGTCGAGCAGCAACTGGCGCGGCTGGCGCGCGACCGCAGCCGGCCGTTGCTGGCCCGCGGCGACCGCGAACAGGTGCTGCGCGAACTGGCCGCCGCGCGCGCGCCGCTGTACGCCGAAGTCGCCGATCTGCGCTTCGACACCGGCCGCATGAACGCGGCCGACGCGGCGGCGCGGCTGACCGACGCGCTGCTGCGCAGCTGGCAACGAGGCGAGGTGACGGCATGAAGTCGCTGCATACCGTGCACGTGGGCGGCGACCGCCCGTACGACGTGCTGATCGGCCCGGGCCTGCTGGGCGACAGCGGACATCTGGCCGCGCCGCTGCGCGGCCGCCACGTGCTGATCGCAAGCGACGCCCACGTCGCCCCGCTGTATGCGGACACGCTGCAGGCCTCGCTGTGCGCCGCGCGCGGCGAGCTGGCGGTCGCGCGCTTCGTGATTCCGCCGGGCGAGCAGGAAAAGACGCTGGCGCGCTTCGCCGAGTGTCTCGACGCACTGGCCGCGCTCGGCGCCACCCGCGACGCGGCGGTGTACGCGCTGGGCGGCGGCGTGGTCGGCGATCTCGCCGGCTTCGCCGCCGCCTGCTGGATGCGCGGCATCGACTGCGTGCAGGTGCCGACCACGCTGCTGGCGATGGTGGATTCGTCGGTCGGCGGCAAGACCGCGGTGGACCTGCCCGCCGGCAAGAACCTGGTCGGCGCGTTCCACCCGCCGGCGGCGGTGTTCGCCGACACCCGCACGCTGCGCACCCTGCCCGAACGCGAACTGCGCGCCGGCTTCGCCGAGGTGGTGAAGTACGGCGCGGCGTTCGACGTCGCGTTCCTGGACTGGCTCGACCGTCACGTCGATGCGCTGCTCGCCCGCGACGATGCCGCGCTCGCCGAAGCGATCGCGCGCAGCGTGCGCTACAAGGCGGACGTGGTCGGGCGCGACCCGTTCGAACAGGGCGAACGCGCGCTGCTCAACTTCGGCCATACCTTCGGCCATGCCATCGAAGCCGAACAGGGCTACCGCGGCGGGCTGAACCACGGCGAGGCGGTGGCGGTCGGGATGGTGCTGGCGGCGCGTCTGTCGGCGCGGCTGGGGATGATCGCGACCGACGACGCCGGACGGCTGCGCGAGCTGCTGGCGAGGTTCGGGCTGCCGACCGCATTGCCGCACGGGCTCGATCCGCAGGCGCTGCTGGCCCGCATGCGGCTGGACAAGAAGGCGGCCGCGCATGGGCTGCGGTTCGTGCTGCTCGATCGCATGGGCGTGGCGCGCGTGGCCAGCGGCGTGCCGGAGGCGGCGGTGCTCGCCGTGCTGGGCGAAGCGACCCTGCCCGCGCATCCCCCGCTGTAGCAGCGGCTTCAGCCTGCGACCGGGGACGCGCGGTCGTGGCCGGTCGCGGGTGAAGCCGCTTCTGAAGCTTCGCGGGGGCCGGCCGCGGGTGAGGGCCCTGCATCCCGCTGGCGGGCCCTGCGGCATACGAGCCCGTACAATGCGCGTCCCATGCGCCTGTTCCTGCAACAACGCCCCGAAGGCCGCGAGCCGCCGCGCTACGTCCAGCTCATGCTGCAGCCGGACCTGCTCGGCGGCTGGACGCTCGTGCGCGAGTCCGGTCAGGTCGGCGGGCGCAGCACGCTCAAGCGCGAACAGTTCCTCGACCGCGACGCCGCGTTCGCCGCGCTGGAGAAGGCGCGCGACGCGCAGCTCAAGCGGGGGTTCCAGTTGATGTTCGTGCAAGGCGCGGAAGCGCCGAAGTGATGCCTTCCACCGGCGCGCCGCGCCCAGGATCCCCGATGACCGCACTGAAGAACGACCGCTTCCTGCGCGCGCTGCGCCGCGAACCCGTGGACCGCACTCCGGTCTGGCTGATGCGCCAGGCCGGCCGCTACCTGCCGGAGTACCGCGCCACCCGCCAGCGCGCCGGCAGCTTCCTGGCGATGGCGAAGACGCCGGAGCTGGCGTGCGAGGTCACGCTGCAGCCGCTGGAGCGCTTCCCGCTGGATGCGGCGATCCTGTTCTCCGACATCCTGACCGTGCCGGATGCGATGGGGCTGGGGCTGTATTTCGTCGAAGGCGAAGGCCCGAAGTTCGAGCGCCCGGTCCGCAGCGCCGCCGACATCGCGAAGCTCGCGGTGCCCGACATGGGCACCGAGCTGCGCTACGTCACCGACGCGGTCAGCCTGATCCGCCGGGAGCTCGACGGCCGCGTGCCGCTGATCGGCTTCTCCGGCAGCCCGTGGACGCTCGCCTGCTACATGGTCGAAGGCGGCGGCAGCGAGAACTTCGCCCGGGTGAAGTCGCTGGCGCTCAACGATCCGGCCGCGATGCACCGGCTGCTGTCGGTGGTGACCGACGCGGTGATCGCGTATCTCGATGCGCAGCGTCAGGCCGGCGCGCAGGCGCTGCAGGTGTTCGACACCTGGGGCGGCGTGCTGGCGCCGGCGATGTACCGCGAATTCTCGCTGCGGTACCTGGCGCGCATCGCCGCCGAACTGGAGCGCGACGGCACGCCGCTGATCCTGTTCGGCAAGGGCAACGGCGCCTATGTCGAGGAACTGGCCGCCACCGGCGCCGAGGGCGTCGGCGTGGATTGGACGATCGGCCTCGGCGAGGCCGCGCGCCGCGCGGGCGGACGGGTGGCGCTGCAGGGCAATCTCGACCCGGCGGTGCTGTACGCGCAGCCGGAGGCGATCCGCGGCGAGGTCGCGCGCCTGCTCGACGACTACGCCGCCGGCAACGGCGGCTCGCGCGAGGGCCACGTGTTCAACCTCGGCCACGGGCTGTCGCCGGACATGGACCCCGAGCACGTCGGCGCGCTGGTGCGCGCGGTGCACGAGCTGAGCGCGCGGGCCCTTACCCCGACCTCTCTCCCGCAGGCGGGAGAGGGGCGCTGACAGCGCGCTCACCCCAACCCCTCGTCCAGCCCGCCGCAGCGCGGCGGGCGTTCGTCGGCGCGCGAGCCTGCGGCTCGCAAGCGCGCCTCCTCACCCCGCAGGCGGGAGCGGGGCTTTAACAGCGCGCTCACCCCGGTCTGCTGCCGCTGTAGGAGCGATTCAGGCCGGTTGCGGGGCGGGTGCGGTGTGTCGCACGGCCGCATCCAGCGCGGCTTCCAGCATCGCCCGCGTCATCGGCTTGCGCAGGAAACCGTCGAACGCGGCCGCGCGCACCTGGGCTTCGACCTCGCCGTCGGCGCGCGCGGTGATCGCGATCAGCGGCGCGTCGAATCCCTGCGCGCGCAACTGCGCGGCGAGCTCGAAGCCGTCGATGCCGGGCAGATCGAGATCGACCAGCGCGGCGTCGAAACGGCGTACGCCGATCTCGGCGAGCGCGGCCAGGCCATGCGGGGCGTGCGCGATCGCGTGCCCCTGCGCGCGCAGCAGGCCGGCGATCACCTCGGCGACGGTCGGGTCGTCCTCGACCAGCAGCACCGCGTACCGCCCCGCGCCGGGCTCGGGTCCGGCCGCGGCCGGCAGCGAGCCGGCCTCGACCGCCGGCAGCGGCAGGTCGACGCGGAAACAGGTGCCCACGCCGGGCGTGCTGTCGACCTCGATGCGGCCGCCCATCGCGCCGGCCAGTTCCTGGCAGATGGCCAGGCCCAGGCCGCTGCCGCCGTAACGCGCGGCGGTGCGCGCGCCCTCGGCCTGCTCGAAGCGCCGGAACAGCCGCGCCTTCTGCTCCTCGTTGAGGCCCGGACCGGTGTCGCAGACGTGCACGCGCACGCCGGCCGCGAGCGCCTCCACGCGCAGCGTCACCTCGCCGCGTTCGGTGAACTTGACCGCGTTGTTGAGCAGGTTCAGCAGGATCTGGCAGACCCGGCTGCGATCGCCGCGCAGCGCGGCGGGCGCGCCGGCGGCGATCTCCGAACGGAACGCGAGCCCCTTGCGCTCGGCCAGCGGCGCCATCAGCGCGGCGACCTCCTCCACCAGCGGTCGCAGTTCGAACGGCGCGTCGGCCAGTTCGAGCTTGCCGGATTCGATCCGCGCCAGATCGAGCGCGTCGTTGACCAGCCGCAGCAGATGCTCGCCGGCGCGGCGGATGGACTCGGCATAGCGGCGCTGCTGCGGATCCAGCGGGGTGCCCAGCAGCAGCTCGCTCATGCCGAGCACGCCGGTCATCGGCGTGCGCACCTCGTGGCCGAGCGTGGCGAGGAAGCGCGTCTTCGCCAGCGAGGCGCGATGCGCCAGTTCGCGCTCGCGCTGGCTCTGCAGCCACGCCGCGCGCCGCTGCACGCGGCGGCGGTAGGCGAGCGCGGCGCCGACCAGCGCGGCCACCGCCAGCAGCGCGAACGCGCCCAGCGCCCAGCCGGTGCGCCACCACGGCGGCAGCACCCGGAAGCGCAGCACCTGCTCGCGCGCGGGGGTGCCGGTCGCATCGGTCGCGCGCGCGCGCAGCACGTACTCGCCCGGCGGCAGGCCGGCGAACACGCGTTCGCCGTTCGGCGTCGGCGTCCAGCCGCCGTCGTCGCCGACCAGCCAGGTGGCGTAGCGGTTCTGCGTCGGGTCCTCGAAGGCGAGCAGGCGCAGCCGCACGCGCAGCTCGCGGTCCTCCGGCGCGAGCGCGGCGCCGCGCGGCAGCGGCAGCCAGCGGCCGCCGCGACGCACTTCGATCGCGTCCCACACCAGGCGCGGCGGCACGGCGCGCGGTTCCGCGAAACCGGTGTCGATGCGCACCAGGCCGCCGTCCTCGAGCGAGGCGGTCAGCACGCCGTCCTCGCCCAGCACCAGCGCGCGGTCGATCACTTCCTGGCTGCTGAGCCCGTCCTGCAGGCCGAAGCGCCGCACCTGGGCGCGCACCGGATCCCAGCGGTACAGGCCGCGCTGGCTGCCCAGCCAGACGCGGCCGCGGGGGTCGACCGCCAGCGCGCCGCCTTCCAGCGCCGGAAGGCCCTGCGCGAGGCCGACCTGCGCGTCCTGCCGCCAGCGGTCGCCGTCGCGGACGAAACGCGCAAGGCCCGCGAAGCGATGCAGCCAGAGGCGGTCGGGGCCGTCGAAGGCGAACGCGAACACGCGCCCGGCGGGCAATCCCGCCGGCGCGCGGAAGCGGCCGGCGCGCGCGTCCCAGCGCAACAGCCCGGCGCCGGTCGCCAGCCAGGGCATGCCGTCGGGGCCGACGCGCGCCTGCTCGAAATCGGCGCCGGGCAGGCCGCTCGCGACGCCCGGCTCGAGGGTGCGCAGCACGCGCCCGGTGGCGGCCTCGCGCTGCTGCAGGCCGGCATCGTTGACGACCGTCCAGACGGTGCCGTCGGCCGCGCCGAGCACGGCGATGGTCGGGCCCGGCAGCGCCGCATCGTCGCCCTCGGGCCCCCAGCGCCGCACGCGGCCGTCGGTGTCGATCCGCACCAGGCCGCTGTTCATCCCCAGCCACAGGCGCCCGTCGCCGTCCTCGAGCAGCGCGATCGGGCGCGTGCCCTCCAGCGCTTCCTGCGCGTCGGCGGCGATACGGTGGAGCCCGCCGTCGGGCGCGAGCCGGAACACATCGCCGCGCAGCCCGGCCAGCCACACCCCGCCCGCACGCGCGGGCGCCAGCGCCGGATAGCGGGTGCGCTCGGCTTCGCCGAACCCCGGCGGAAACGCCGCCAGCCGCTTCCAGTCGGGACGCAGATAGCCCACGCCGGCGCCGGAGACGGGAAACCACATCGCACCGTTGGCCTGACGCACCAGTTGCAGCACCGCGCGCGGCACGCCGCCGCCGACCGGGACCGGGGTGCCGCCGGGCGGCACGCGCCAGACCTCGCGCTGACTGCCGATCCACAGCCCGCCGGCGCCGTCGGCGACCAGCGAGACCACCGCGTTGGGCCGTTCGAACATCGGCGACCACGCCGGCTGCCGCCAGCGTCCGTCCGCGAGGCGCTCGAACACGCCGATGTCGGTGCCGACCCACAGCGAACCGCCCACCGGACTCACCGACAGCACCATCGGCCGCGGCTGCGGACCGGGCAGCGGCACCGCCTCGAAGCCCCGCCCGGACCAGCGCGCCAGGCCGCCGGGCGTGGCCACCCACAGGCGCCCGCGCGCATCGAAGGCGAGCGAGATCACGGTGTCGTCGGGCAGGCCCTGCGCGGCGCCGAAGCGCGCGATCCGGCCGCGCGCGTCGATGCGGTGCACGCCGCCGCCGTAGGTGCCGAACCACACCTCCCCGCCGCGACTGGCGATCGCGAACACGTCGTCGCTGCCCATCGCCGGGTGCGTGCCGCGCTGGAAATGGGTGAAGCGCCTGCGCGCCGGATCCAGCATCGCCAGGCCCCGGCCCTCGACCGCTACCCACAGCCGGTCGTGCGCGTCCACGTGCACCGCCGTCGTGTGCGAGTTGCCGGGCAGCGAGGCGGGATCGTCGGGGTCGTGCCGCCACACCCGCATGCCGACGCCGTCGTAACGCGCCAGCCCGTCGGTGGTGGCGAACCAGAGGTAGCCCTGGCGGTCCTCGGCGATGCCGTTGACGGTGCTCGAAGGCAATCCCTCGTTGACGCCGATGTGCCGCGGCCGCGGCCGCTCCGGCACGGCGCCGTGCGCCGCCGCCAGCGCCATCCACGCCGCCAGCGCGGCCATCGCCACGATCCTGCGGATCTCCATGCGCCCCTCTCCCCGTCCTCGCGCGCGGCACAGGCTGGGCCATCCGCGCGCGCCGGGCAAGCGCCGCGCAACGGACGGTTGCGGCGCGGACACCGGCGGCGCAGGCTGGGCCGCCTAGAATCCCCCGCATGGCCCGCATCGTGCCGTTCCGCCTCCGCCCCCCCGCCATGCTGTGCGCGCTGCTGCTCGCCGCGCCCGCCGCCGCGCGCGAGGTCGAGACCTACGCGATCGACCCCGACCACACGCGGGTGGTGGTCGCCGTCGACCACGCCGGCTTCTCCAGGGCGCTCGGCGCGGTCTCCGGCGCGCGCGGGACGATCGTGATCGCGACCGAACCGACCGGCATCGACTGGGGCGCCAGCCGCGTCGAGGTCGAGGTGCCGCTCGCCGGCCTCGACTTCGGCGCCGAGGCGATCACCCGGGCGGTGCTCGGGCGCGGCTTCCTCGACGCCGGGCGTCATCCGCAAGCGCGCTTCGTCGGCACCGGCACCGAGGCGACCGCCGACAACCAGGCGCGCGTGTGCGGCGAGCTCACGCTGCGCGGCGTCACCCGTCCGCTGTGCCTGGACGTGCGGCTGAACGCGCTCAAGCGTCATCCGCTGCCGCCGTTCCGCCGCACGGCCGGCTTCTCCGCCACCGCCACGCTCGACCGCACCGAGTACGGCATCGACGCCTGGCCCACGGTGGTCGGGCATACGGTCGAGATGCGCATCGAGGTCGAGGCCACGCTCGACCGCTCCGCCGCCCGGGAGGACACGCCTTGAACTGGAAGAACGTCGACCGCTGGGGCCCGGTCAGCCAGTCGCTGCACTGGCTGATCGTGCTGCTGATCCTGGCTCTCGCCGCGATCGGCCTGACGATGGGCGAGCTGCCCAACGGCCCCGGCAAGATCCGCATCTACGCGCTGCACAAGTCGCTCGGCATCACCGTGCTGGCGCTGGCAGTGGCGCGCATCGCGTGGCGGCTGTATGCCGGCGCGCCGCGGCCGCTGCCGGGTCCGGGCTGGCAGCGCCGGCTCGCATCGCTCACCCACCTCGCGCTGTACGCGCTGCTGCTGGTGATGCCGCTCAGCGGCTGGGTGCTGAACTCGGCCGCGGGTTTTCCGCTGCAGTGGTTCGGTCTGGTGAAGCTGCCGAGCCTCGCCGGCCGCGACGAAGGGCTGCACGAACTGGCCGAGGAGATCCACGAGAACGCGTTCTGGTTGCTGGCGCTGCTGGTCGTGCTGCATGCCGCGGCCGCGCTCTACCACCACCTGTTCGTGGGCGACGACACGCTGCGGCGCATGCTGCCGCGGGCTCGCCCGCCCCGCCGCCCGGGAGGGGCGTGATGCGCGCGCTGCCGACGCTGCTGCTCGCCGGCCTGCTGGCGATCGCCGCGCCCGCGCGGGCGGCGGATTACGTGCAGGCGCCCGGGTCCACGCTGGCGTTCGCCACGCAGTACCAGGGCGAGACCTTCACCGGCCGCTTCCCCGGCTTCGCGGTGCACCTGCGCTTCGATCCGGCGCATCTGGCGCAGGCGCGGCTGGAGGTGACGATTCCGCTGGCCGGCGTCGGCACCGACAACGACGAGCGCGACGACACGCTGAAGGGCGCCGACTTCTTCGATATCGCGCGCTTTCCGGAAGCGCGCTACACCGCCACCCGCTTCCGCAGCCTGGGCGCGGGCCGCTACGTCGCCGAGGGCACGCTGACGCTGCGCGGTATCGAAAAGCCGGTCGCGCTGACGTTCACCTGGACGCCGGGCGCGCAGCCGGTGCTCGCCGGCAAGGCGACGGTGAAACGGCTGCAGTTCGGCGTCGGCGGCGGCGATTGGGCCGATACCTCGCTCATCCCGGACGACGTCGCCGTCAGCACGCGCGTCGTGCTGCAGCCGGCCGACTGACGGCAGCCGCTACGCGCCGGCCAGCGCGCGTACCGCGTCGGCGTCGAACGGCCAGTCCAGCTCCAGCCCGCGCTGCGCGTCGCGCAGCACGGGGACGCGGATGCCGTAGCGCGCTTCCAGCGTCGCGTCGTCGTCGATGAACACGCTGTCGAACTCGGGCAGGCGCGCCTGCGCCAGCACCTCGAGCGCCAGGTCGCAGAGATGGCAATCGTCGCGCTGGAACAGGATGAACCGGCTCATTCGGTGCGCCCGCGTATGGGAGGCCGCGTGGGACGGGCGCCGTAGAATACCTGCCCCTTCCCCGCCCGGGCCTGCGCGCGTGGCCGTCTCCACTTTCGACCTGTTCAAGATCGGCATCGGTCCCAGCTCCTCGCACACCGTGGGTCCGATGCGCGCGGCCGCGCGCTTCGTGCAGCGCTGGCTGATCGAGAACGGCGATCTCGAACGCACCGCGCGCGTGCGCGCCGAGGTGTTCGGCTCGCTGGCGCTCACCGGCCGCGGCCACGGCACCGACAAGGCGGTGCTGATGGGCCTGGAAGGCCATTGGCCGAACGAGATCGACCCCGACATCATCCCGCCGGCGCTGGAACGCATCCGCGGCACCCGGCGCATCCGCCTGTTCGGGCAGCACGAGATCGGCTTCGACGAGAAGCACGACCTCATCATGAACAAGCGCCAGAAGCTGCCGTTCCACACCAACGGCATGCGCTTCACCGCGTTCGATGCCGCCGGCGGCGTGATCGCCACGCGCGACTACTACAGCGTCGGCGGCGGTTTCGTGGTCAACCAGGACGAAGCGGCGGAGGACCGCATCGTCGCCGACACCACCGAGCTGCCGCATCCGTTCCATTCGGCGGAGGAGCTGCTGGCGCGCTGCGCGCAGACTGGCCTCACGATCGGCCAGTTGATGTTCCAGAACGAACAGGTCTGGCGCGCACCGCAGCAGATCGAGGCCGGGCTGGACGAGATCTGGGCGGCGATGCAGGCCTGCGTGGCGCGCGGCATCCGTTCGGCCGGCACGCTGCCGGGCGGCCTGCACGTGCCGCGACGCGCGCCGGCGCTGTACGCCGAGCTGTCCGGGCGGCCGGAGGCGGCGATGCGCGATCCGCTGACCGTGCTCGACTGGGTGAACCTGTACGCGCTCGCGGTGAACGAGGAGAACGCCGCCGGCGGCCGCGTGGTGACCGCGCCCACCAACGGCGCGGCCGGCATCATCCCGGCCGTGCTGCACTACTACGACCGCTTCTGCCCCGGCGCCACCCTCCACGGGGTGCGCGAGTTCCTGCTCACCGCGGCCGCGGTCGGCATCCTCTACAAGGAGAACGCCTCGATCAGCGGCGCCGAGGTCGGCTGCCAGGGCGAGGTCGGCGTGGCCTGCTCGATGGCGGCGGCGGGCCTGACCGCCGCGCTCGGCGGCACGCCGGGGCAGATCGAGAACGCCGCCGAGATCGGCATGGAGCACAACCTGGGCCTCACCTGCGACCCGATCGGCGGGCTGGTGCAGATCCCGTGCATCGAGCGCAACGCGATGGGCGCGGTGAAGGCGATCAACGCCAGCCGCATGGCGCTGCGCGGCGACGGCAAGCACAAGGTCTCGCTCGACAAGGTCATCAAGACCATGCGCGACACCGGCCGCGACATGCAGGACAAGTACAAGGAAACCTCGCGCGGCGGGCTGGCGGTCAACGTCATCGAATGCTGAACGCGCCGGCGGCCCGTCGCGGCGCCGCCGGCATCGACTGGCCCGGGTCTTGCAGGCACCCGCACGTCACGTCCCCGCGGCCGCGCCGCGGGCGACGGTTCGGTCTGCGTGAGGGGCGACGGGTGCGGATACTTCTTGGATTGCTCGGCCTGCTGTCCGGCCTGTGGCCGGGGGCGGCGTCCGCCCTGCAGCCGGACAAGGCGTTCCATCACCACCTGCGCCAGGAGTGGTCGATCGAGGCCGGGCTGCCGCAGATCACGGTGGCGGCGCTCGCGCAGGATCCGACCGGCTATCTGTGGATCGGCACCCAGGCCGGGCTCGCGCGCTTCGACGGCGTGCGCTTCACGACCTTCACGCCCGAGAACGAGCCCGGCATACCGGGCATCTGGATCCACGCCCTGCACCCGGCCCGCGACGGCCGGCTGTGGGTGGGCACCTACAAGGGCGTGGCGGTCTACGACGGGCGGCGGTTTTCCGTCGTCGCCACGCGCGATCCGCGCCGCTGGCCGGCGCTGGACGCGCGCGCGTTCGCCGAGGACCGCGACGGCCGGCTGTGGGTGGCCGCCGGCGAGGGCGTGTTCGGCCTGCAGCCGGACGGACGCCTGGCGCCGCTGCCGCAGGCGCCGGTGCCCGCGACCGCCCTGGTGTGGCGTCCCGACGGCCTGTGGGTGGGCACCCGCGGGCGGGTGCTGCGGCGCTCCCGCGACGGCCGCTGGGACGCCTTCCCGCTGCCGGACGCGGCCGCCGCGGCCGCGGTCCATCGTCTGCACGCCGCGCAGGGGCGCCTGTGGGCCGCGACCGCGACCGGCCTGTACGCGCTGACGCCGGACGGCCGCTGGAGCGAGTTCGCGGACGCCGCCGCGCTGCGCGGCGCGCCGGTGGAGCTGCTCTACGCCGACCGCGACGGCAACCTGTGGGCGGGCGGCGATGCGGGCCTTGCGCGCATCCGCGACGGCCGGCTCGCCGAGTTCGTGCCGGCCCGCAGCCACGGCGGCATCCCCGGCGCGCGCACCGCGCTGGAGGATCGCGAAGGCAACCTCTGGATCGGCAGCCAGTGGGCCGGCCTGATCCGCGTCACCGATGCCTGGACGCGCCGGCTCAGCGCGGCCGAAGGCCTGCACGAGCCGATCGTGTGGTCGGTCGCGCCGGATCCCGCGCGCGCGCGCAGTTGGGTGGGCACCAACGACGGCATCGCGCTGTTCGAGGACGGCCGCTTCCGCCTGGTCGCGCGCGGCGACGCGCTGCCCCATCCGCACGCCTACAACCTGTTCGCCGAGCGCGACCGCCTGTGGATCGGCACCCGCCGCGGCGCGGCGGTGATCGATCTCGACCAGGACGGCCGGCCCGGCCCCGTGCGCCGCCTGCCGGAGCTGCGCGCGCTCGACGGCGTGCAGATCCACGGCTTCGTGCGCGACGGCGATGCGCTGTGGATGCCCACCAACGAGGGCGTGTTCCGTCTCAAGGACGGCCGCACCGAACGCTACGCGCAGGCCGAGGGCCTCGACGATCCGCGCACCATGTTCCTGCTGCGCACGCGCGCCGGCCGCATCCTGGTCGGCAGCCGCAGCGGCGTGTTCGAGTGGCGCGACGGCCGCTTCGCGCCGTTCGGCGACGGCCGCCAGCGCGCCAGCGACGTCACCTCGCTGCACGAACTGCCCGACGGTCGGCTGGTGGTGGGCACCCTGCTCGAGCACACCTGGCTGACCGACGGCCGGCGCTGGCTGCGCCTCGGCCCGGAACAGGGCCTGCCGGCCAACTCGGCGTTCTTCCTCGCCGAGCAGGACGGCCACCTGTGGACCGCCGGCCTGCGCGGCATCGTGCGCGTGCCGCTGGCCGATCTCGACGCCTTCGCGCGCGGCCGCATCGGCCGCGTGCGCGGCGAGATGGTGCTCAACGAGCGCGGCGACCCGCGCAGCGGCCAGCAGGGCTACTGCTGCAACGGCGCCGGCACCGGCAAGGGCTTCGTGCGCGACGGCGCGCTGTGGCTGCCCAGCCGCGACGGCGTGGTGGTGCTGGACCCGCGCGACATCGTCAAGAACGCGGTCGCGCCGCGCAGCGCGATCGAGCGCGTGCAGCACGGCGAG
Organism: Vulcaniibacterium thermophilum; assembly: GCF_007923255.1. Lineage (GTDB taxonomy): Bacteria > Pseudomonadota > Gammaproteobacteria > Xanthomonadales > Xanthomonadaceae > Lysobacter_F > Lysobacter_F thermophilum. Next base: position 25,947 of record NZ_VOHJ01000014.1, read on the forward strand.
CGCTGGGTGCCCGCGCACGCGCTGGCGGGCGCCGAGCTGCCGGCCGATGCGCGCGATGTCGGCTTCGAGTTCACCGTTCTGAGCCTGCAGGATCCGCAGAGCGTGGTCCTGCGCTACCGGCTGCGCGGCTACGACCGCACCTGGCGGCAGGCCGATCCGTTCGTGCGCGCCACCCGCTACACCAACCTGCCGCCCGGCGATTACGTGTTCGAGGTGACCGGCGCCAACAACGCCGGCGTGCCGGCGCTGGCGGCGTCGCTGCCGTTCGCGATCCGCCCGCACTTCCACGAGACGCGCGCGTTCTTCGCGCTGCTGGGGCTGGCGCTGCTGGCGCTGGTGTTCGCCGGCTACCGCTGGCTGCTGCACCGCCATCGCCAGCAGAGCGCGGTGCTGGAGGCGCTGGTGCGGCAGCGCACGCAGGCGCTGGAGGAAGCGCGGCAGCGGCTGGAGGACGTCAGCCGCACCGATCCGCTCACCGGCCTGCGCAACCGCCGCTACGTCAGCGACCAGATCGCCACCGACCTGGCCTACTACGACCGCCAGCTCGAGCTGGGCGTGCATCAGGACCAGGTCATCGTGCTGGCGCTGGTGGACATCGACCATTTCAAGTCGATCAACGACCGCTACGGCCACCGCTCCGGCGACATGGTCCTGCAGCAGTTCGCCGACATCCTCACCCGGCAGGTGCGCAGCGGCGACTACGTGGCGCGCTGGGGCGGCGAGGAGTTCCTGCTGGTGTTCCGCCCGATGGACCGCGAGCGGCTGCCGATGATCGGCCGCCGCCTGCGCGATGCGGTGGCGCGGCACGCGTTCACGCTGGCCGACGGCACCACGCTGCGCATCACCTGCTCGATCGGCTTCGCCGAATACCCGCTGTTCCGCAACGCGCGCATGCAGTTCAACTGGGAATCGCTGGTCGAGCTGGCGGACCTCGCGCTGTACTACGTCAAGAGCCGCGGCCGCGACGGCTGGGCCGCGTTCCGGCCGACCGACCGCACCGATCTTGCGACCGTGCTGGCGGAAATGCACCAGGACCTGGACGGCCTGCTCGCCGACGGACGGTTGTGCGTGCTCGGCGAGATCGCAGGCCACGCCTTCGGCGCCGAGCAGGCGGCGCAGGTGCGGTGAAGGCGACGTCGACGCACCGCGCCGGCATTCGCGCCGCGTTCGGTCTGCCGCGCGCAGACTCGGAGGCCCGATGCGAGCGAGGCGCGACATGAACGAGTTCGTCGAGCAGAAGCTGCTTCAGCCGGGCGACGGCGTGCAGGTGCAGAACCAGGGCAACGTCGCGCAGCGCATCCAGCTCGTCACCGAAGCGGGGACGGTGTTCTCCTCGGTATTGCCGCCGGGCGCCGGCGTGACCGTCATCATCGGCCACGAAGCGCTGGCGATGCAGATCGACACCCCCGATCCCGACTACCCCGGACTGCATCTCGTCCGTCCCGCGGACGACGACGAGGACGACGACGCCTTCCACTGACCGGCCTCGCACAGGATCGCGCGCACGTCGTCCAGCAACGCGGCCGCGGTGACCTCGGCGCCCGCACCGGGGCCCTGGATCACCAGCGGCCGCTCGCGGTAGCGGTCGCACCAGATCGCCACGCGATTGTCGGTGCCCGCGCCGCCGGCGAGCGGATCGTCCGCCGGCAACGAGGCCAGCCCCACCCGCGCGCGGCCCTGCTCCAGCCGCGCCACGAAGCGCAGCCGCTCGCCGTTGCGGTACGCCTCGGCGAAGCGCGCGCGCAGCGGCGCATCGAGCGCGTCCAGCGCGCCGTCCACCGCCGCCGCGGGCAGCGCCGCCAGCGCCGGCGACACCAGCGATTCCACGTCCACGTCCGCGCTCTCCAGCTCCACGCCGGCGGTGCGCGCCAGGATCAGCAGCTTGCGGCGCACGTCCTCGCCGGACAGGTCGTCGCGCGGGTCCGGCTCGGTGTAGCCGGCCGCGCGCGCCTCGCGCACGAAACGCGAGAACGGGCGCAGGCCGTCGAAGCGGTCGAACAGCCAGGCCAGCGAGCCCGACAGCACGCCGGCGATGGCGTGGATGCGGTCGCCGCCCGCACGCAGCGCGCGCAGCGTGCGCAGCAGCGGCAGCCCGGCGCCGACCGTGGCGGCATCGCCGTAGCAGGCGCCGCTTGCCGCGCACGCCGCGCGGATCGCACGCCAGCGCGCAAGCTCCGCGCCCTGCCCCAGCTTGCACGCGGTCACCACGTGGATGCCCCGCGCCAGCCAGTGCGCATGGCGCGCGGCGACCGCCTCGCTCGCGGTGGCGTCGACCACGATCCGCATCCCCGCCTCGCCCAGCGCGTGCTCGGCGGCGGCGAAGCCGTCCTCGAGCGAGCCGAAGCGCTCGCGACAACGCGCTTCCGCCGTGCCCGCGTCCTCCGGCGCGAACGCGCCGCGCGAGTTGGCCACGTGCACCAGCCCCTCGCCGTGCAGCGTACGCCAGCGCTGCAGGAACGCACGTCCGACGGTGCCCACGCCGAGCACGGCGATGCGCGCTTGCACCTGCGCGCGCGGTGCGATCCGGGCCGGCGCGTTCATGGCGCCGCCCGCGCGCGGTCCTGTGCGGCGAGCGCGCGCTCGAGCCCCGCCGCCACGTCCGCGCACAGATCCTCGGCCGCCTCGATGCCCACCGACAGCCGCAGCAGACCGTCGCCGATGCCGGCCGCCGCGCGCGCCTCGGCGCTCATCGCCGCGTGCGTCATCGTCGCCGGATGCGCGATCAGGCTCTCCACGCCGCCCAGCGACTCGGCCAGGGTGAACCACCGCAGGCCGTCGAGGAACGCGCGCACCGCGCGCTCGCCGCCGTGCAGTTCCACGCTCAGCATCGCGCCGAAGCCGCGCTGCTGGCGCGCCGCCAGCGCATGGCCGGGATGGCGCGGCAGCCCCGGCCAGTGCAGCGCGCGCACCGCCGGATGGCCGTCGAGCAGCGCCACCAGCGCCTGCGCGTTGTGCTGGTGCACGCGCAGGCGCGCATCCAGCGTGCGCAGGCCGCGCAGGGTGAGGAAGCTGTCGAACGGCGCGCCGGTCAGCCCGAGCGCGTTGGCCCACCACGTCAGCTGCGCGTGCAGCTCCGGATCGCGCGCGATCACCGCGCCGCCGACCACGTCGCTGTGGCCGTTGATGTACTTGGTGGTCGAGTGCACCACGAGATCGGCGCCGAACTCGAGCGGCCGCTGCAACGCGGGCGAGAGGAAGGTGTTGTCCACCGCCACCCGCGCGCCGGCCGCGTGCGCCGCCTCGGTGACGAAGCGCAGGTCGGTGATGCGCAGCAGCGGGTTGGAGGGCGTTTCGATCCACACCAGCGCCGGCGCGCGCGCCAGCGCCGCGGCCAGCGCGCGCGGATCGGTGAGGTCGCAGGTGACCAGCTCGAACGCGCCCTTCGCGGCCAGCGCGTTGAACAGCCGCCAGCTCCCGCCGTAGGCATCGTGCGGCACCACCAGCCGCTCGCCGGGCGCGAGCAGCGCGTGCAGCACCAGCGCCACCGCCGCCATGCCGGTGGCGGTGACCACGCCGCCCGCGCCGCCCTCCAGATCGGCCAGCGCCTCGCCCAGCAGATCGCGGGTGGGATTGCCGCTGCGCGTGTAGTCGTAGGCGCGCTTCTCGCCGAAGCCGGCGAAGCTGAAGTTGGACGACAGCACGATCGGCGGCGTCACCGCGCCGAAGGCGGCATCCCGGTCGATGCCGGCGCGCACCGCGCGCGTGCACGGCGCGCTCATGCCGCCACCTCCGCGCAGTCGGCCAGCGCCTCGCGCAGCACCGCGGCGACCGCCTCGGTCTCCTTCAGGAACGCATCGTGGCCGTACTTCGATCGCAGCACGCGCAGGCGCGTTTCGCCGCGCAGGCGCTCGGCCAGCGCGCAGGCGTCGGCGATCGGCACCAGCCGGTCCTCGGCGACCGCGACCACGGTCACCGCCGCGGTGATGCGCTCCGGCTGCACGCGCTGCAGATCGATCGACTCGCTCAGCCGCACGAACGCGGCGGCCGGCGTGCGCACCGCGTAGCGCGCGCCGCAGTGCGCGAGGTAATCCTCGGCGTCCACCCGCACCCGCCCGGCCGCCACCGTCGCCTCGCCGAAGCGGCCTTCGAACTCCTCCGGCGTGCGGTAGCTCAGGATCGCGAGCTGCCGCGCCAGCGACAGCCCGTGCTGCAGATCGCCCTGCAGCGCGCCCAGCGCCACCGCCTGCCGCTGCAGCGCGCGCCACGCGCTGGCATAGGGGTGCGCGCGATGGGTGCCGCTGACGGCGATCGCATGCCCCACCCGCGCGCCATGCAGCGCGGCGAACTGCAACGCCACCATCGCGCCATACGAGCAGCCGACGAACGCCTTCAGCCGCGCGATGCACAGATGGTCGAGCAGCGCCGCGACCGCGTCGGCCTGGTCGGCCGGATCGATCGGCGCATCGAGTCCGCCGTCGGCGCCGAGCCAGTCGAACGCCAGCAGCCGGTGCTCGCGCGGATCGAGCGCGCGCCGCGGGCCGACCTGCGCCTCCCACCAGCCCGGCTCGGGAAACGCATCGCTCGCGGCCAGGTGGCGGTCGGCGGAGATGCCGCCGGCGACGAACACCGCCGGCAGCGCCGCATCGCCCTGCACTTCGTAACGCAGCGTCACCTCGCGCGCGCCCGCATGCCGCATCGCCAGCCGCACGCGCACTTCGCCGCGCACCACCGGCACCGGCGCGTCGGGAACGGCGGACAGTACGGAGGCGCGCGCCGGCAGCGGCGCGCGCGGACGGGAACGCGGACGGGATGGGGCAAGGCTCATGGCAGCGGGTCTCCGGTCGTGAACGAAACCCTCGAGCCTGCGCTGCCGACGCCCGCGGGCATGCCGCGTGCGATCGCAACCATCTGCCGGCTGCCGCGTGCGCGGCACCGCAGGAATTGGCACCTGGCGCGGATGCGCTGGTTGCCCCGGCGTCGTCGGGCCTGTCCCTCAGCCGGTCTCGATGGATGCGCGCAGTCTGCCGAGCGGATCCGCGCCTGTCAATCGCTTCATGCAGATGAAGCGATGGAATAAGCCGGGGCTGGCGGGGGCGTGATGGCGGCGTAGACTCGCGCCATGCCGATGCCCGTCCCGCGCCTTGCCGCGCTCTGCCTCGCCCTCGCGTTCGCGCCCGCACACGCGCGGCCGCCGCTGCCCGCACCGCTCGAAGTGGCCGAACGCTACGTCTCCGCCGCCGACCCGCGCGACGAACTCGACTCGCTCGCCACCTGGACCGCGCCCGACGGCCGCACCTGGCTGATCGTCACCGGCAAGAGCAGCCATCGCCTGGTGGTGTACGACGCCGACACCGGCGAGCGTCTGCGCGAGGTCGGCGAGGAAGGCGCCGAGCCCGGCCGCTTCCGCCGGCCCAACGGCATCGCGGTCGACGGCGACCGCCTGTTCGTGGTGGAGCGCGACAACCGCCGGGTGCAGGTGCTCAAGCTCCCGCAGTTCCGCCCGCTCGGCACGTTCGGCGCGGAGCTGCGCAGCCCCTACGGGATCTGGCTGGATGCGACCGAACCGGGCGAGCTGACGGCCTACGTCACCGACAGTTTCATGTACGGCGAACGCTACGACCGCGTGCCGCCCGCCGCGGAGATGGACCAGCGCGTGCGCCGCTACCGCGTGCGTTTCGACCCCGACGACACGCTGCACGCGCGCTATGCCGGTTCGTTCGGCGAAACCGGCGAACACGCGCTTCGCATCGTCGAATCGATCGCCGGCGATCCGGCGCACGACCGCCTGCTGATTGCCGACGAGTACCGCCCCGCCTCCACCCTGCGCGAATACCGCTTCGACGGCCGCGCCACCGGCCGCAGCCTGCCGCCGGACAGTTTCGCCGCCGAAGCCGAGGGCGTCGTGCTCTGGCGCTGCGGCGAGGGCGGCTACTGGATCACCGTCGACCAGCTTGCCCCGCGCACGCACTTCCACCTGTTCGAGCGCGCCACGCTGGCGCCGGTGGCGAGCTTCGCCGGCCGCATCGCCTCGCAGACCGACGGCATCGCCTTGCACGCGGCGCCCACGCGCGCGTTTCCGCACGGGGCGCTGTTCGCGGTCCACGAGGACGAGTCGGTCGCCGCGTTCGATCTGGGCGAAGTGGCGCGCGCGCTGAAGCTCGACCCGGCCTGCGCGCGCTGACGCGGCCGCACGGCGACGCCGACCGTCGTGCCACCACGCGCCGCCGCGCCGTCCCGGCATATCCTGTGGCGATCGCCGCACACGGCATCCGGGTTCGACTTCGCCCATGTCCAAGGACTTCCCCTACCTGCACGGCTTCTCCGAAACCGAACAGGCCCGTCTGGTGAAACAGGCGCGGCTGGCCGAATCGACCATCTTCCGCAACATCGACTACGCCGGCGCGCGTCGGCTGCTGGAGATCGGCAGCGGCGTCGGCGCGCAGACCGAGATCCTGCTGCGCCGCTTTCCCGAGCTGCACGTCACCTGCGTGGAGCTGTCCGAGCGCCAGATCGAGGCGGCGCGCCGCAACCTGGGCGCGATGCCCTGGTTCGACGGCCGCTACACCCTGCAGCAGGCCGACGCCACCGATCTGCCGTTCGAGCCGCGCAGCTTCGATTCGGCGTTCCTGTGCTGGGTGCTGGAGCACGTCCCCTCGCCCGCGCGGGTGCTGAGCGAAGTGCGCCGCGTGCTCGCGCCGGGCTCTACGATCTACATCACCGAAGTGATGAACGCCTCGTTCCTGCTCGATCCGTACTCGCCCAACACGTGGCGTTACTGGATGGCGTTCAACGACTACCAGATCGACATGGGCGGCGATCCGTTCATCGGCGCCAAGCTCGGCAACCTGCTGCTCGCCAACGGCTATCGCGACGTCGCCACCGAGATCAAGACGTTCTACTTCGACAACCGCGAGCCGGCCCGCCGCAAGCAGATGATCGCGTTCTGGGAGGAGCTGCTGATGTCCGCCGCCGACCAGCTCATCGAGGCCGGCAAGGTCGACCGCGAGACGGTCGACGGCATGCACCGCGAGATGACCGCGGTGCAGAACGACCCCAACGCGGTGTTCTTCTACGCGTTCGTGCAGGCGCGCGCGACCGTCTACTGAAAACCGCGGCGCGCAAGGCTTGATCGGTAGGTTGGGCTGAGCCGAAGGCGAAGCCCAACGTCGGCCCCCCCGCAACGCGATGCAGGGCTCCGACCCCGCGGCGGGACAAGTCCCGCCCTACGCAAGGGGTTGATCGGTAGGTTGGGCTGAGCCGAAGGCGAAGCCCAACGTCGGCCCCCCCCCCGCAACGCGATGCAGGGCTCCGACCCGCGGCGGGACAAGTCCCGCCCTACGCAAGGGGTTGATCGGTAGGTTGGGTTGAGCCGAAGGCGAAGCCCAACGTCGGCCCCCCGCAACGCGATGCAGGGCTTCGCACCCGCGGCGGGACGAGTCCGGTCAAGAGCGCCGCCCCCGCCGATGGCCACCGGCCCGGCACGCAGCGTCCCGCCCACGCCGCCATCGCGTCGGGGCCGCACAATGCGCGGGGTCCCCGCAGGCGGTATCATGCGCGGCCATCCTTTCATCCGAATGCAGGGATAAAAGCCCCGATGTCCAGCTACCTCTTCACCTCCGAGTCCGTCTCCGAAGGCCATCCGGACAAGATCGCCGACCAGATCTCCGATGCCGTCCTCGACGCGATCCTGGCCCAGGACAAGCGCGCGCGTGTGGCCTGCGAGACGCTGGTGAAGACCGGCGCAGCGATCGTCGCGGGCGAAGTCACCACCACCGCGTGGGTCGACATCGAGGCGCTGGCGCGCCGGATCATCAACCAGATCGGCTACGACAACTCGTCGGTCGGCTTCGACGGCCACACCTGCGCGATCATCAACATGCTCGGCAAGCAGTCGCCCGACATCGCCGCCGGCGTGGACCGCAAGAAGCCGGAGGAACAGGGCGCGGGCGACCAGGGCCTGATGTTCGGCTACGCCTGCAACGAGGCGCCCGAGTTCATGCCGGCGCCGATCTACTACAGCCACCGCCTGGTCGAGCAGCAGGCGAAGATCCGCAAAAAGAAGAACTCGCCGCTGCCGTGGCTGCGCCCGGACGCCAAGAGCCAGGTCACGCTGCGCTACGAGAACGACAAGGTCGTGGGCCTTGATGCGGTGGTGCTGTCGACCCAGCACGACCCCGGCATCAAGCACAAGGACATCGTCGAGGGCGTGTACGAGCACATCCTCAAGCCGGTGCTGCCGAAGGCGTGGCTGCAGAACCTGCCGAAGAACAAGCTGCACATCAATCCGACCGGCATCTTCGTGATCGGCGGCCCGGTCGGCGACTGCGGCCTGACCGGCCGCAAGATCATCGTCGACACCTACGGCGGCATGGCCCGCCACGGCGGCGGCGCGTTCTCCGGCAAGGACCCGTCGAAGGTCGACCGCTCGGCCGCCTACGCGGCGCGTTACGTCGCCAAGAACGTGGTCGCCGCGGGTCTCGCCGACCGCTGCGAGGTGCAGGTGAGCTACGCGATCGGCGTCGCCCAGCCGACTTCGATCTCGGTCACCACCTTCGGCACCGGCAAGATCCCCGACGCCAAGATCGAGGCGCTGATCCGCAAGCATTTCGACCTGCGCCCGTACGGCATCATCCAGATGCTCGACCTGGTGCACCCGATCTACCAGTCCACCGCCGCCTACGGCCACTTCGGCCGCAAGCCCGAGCAGGTCAGCTACGTCGACGGCGCCGGCAAGACCCAGACCGCCACCGCGTTCTCGTGGGAGAAGACCGACAAGGCCGAGCAGCTTCGCGCGGCCGCGGGCCTCGGCGGCAGGAAGAAGTAAGCAGGCACCGCCAGCCTGCCGGACGGGGCCGCGAGGCCCCGCTCGCGTCTGCGGCGTCGTTCACCGGCGCCGCGACCGCGGGCGGTAGAATTCCCGCGTTCCCCGAGGGGCGCTGCGACTGTGACGCGGACGAGGTCCGCGCGTTCGCCACGCGAACGCCGACAGCCAGGCTCGGGGAACGTCAGTGCGACAACGGCGCCCGATGACCGCGCGGTCTTCCGCGCCTTCCTATCGGAGCTCAACAGATGAACGCTGTTCCCAAGAATTCCGCCGGCCACGACTACAAGGTCGCCGACATTTCCCTCGCCGACTGGGGCCGCAAGGAGATCGAGATCGCCGAGCACGAGATGCCCGGCCTGATGTCGATCCGCCGCAAGTACGCCGCCGAGAAGCCGCTGGCGGGCGTGCGCGTGACCGGTTCGCTGCACATGACCATCCAGACCGCGGTGCTGATCGAGACGCTGGTGGATCTCGGCGCCTCGGTGCGCTGGGCGAGCTGCAACATTTTCTCCACCCAGGATCACGCCGCCGCCGCGATCGCCGCCGCCGGCATCCCGGTGTTCGCCTGGAAGGGCGAGACGCTGGAGGAGTACTGGGAGTGCACGCTCGACGCGCTCACCCACCCGGGCATGAAGGGTCCGGAGCTGGTGGTGGACGACGGCGGCGACGTCACCCTGCTGATCCACAAGGGCTACGAGCTCGAGCACGGCAGCGACTGGGTGGACACGCCTTCTTCCAGCCAGGAGGAGCAGATCATCAAGAACCTGCTCAAGCGCGTGGCCAAGGAACGTCCGGGCTTCTGGACCGGCGTCGTGAAGGAGTGGCGCGGCGTGTCCGAGGAAACCACCACCGGCGTGCACCGCCTGTACCAGCTCGCCGAGGCCGGGAAGCTGCTGGTGCCGGCGATCAACGTCAACGACTCGGTCACCAAGAGCAAGTTCGACAACCTGTACGGCTGCCGCGAGTCGTTGGCCGACGGCCTGAAGCGCGCGATGGACGTGATGCTGGCGGGCAAGGTCGCGGTGGTGTGCGGCTACGGCGACGTCGGCAAGGGCTCGGCGCACTCGCTGCGCGCCTACGGCTGCCGCGTGATCGTCACCGAGATCGACCCGATCAACGCGCTGCAGGCGGCGATGGAGGGCTTCCAGGTCACCACGATCGAGGAGACGCTCGGCATCGCCGACATCTACGTCACCGCCACCGGCAACCGCGACGTGATCACGCTGGATCACATGCTGCGGATGAAGGACCAGGCGATCGTCTGCAACATCGGCCACTTCGACAACGAGATCCAGGTCGACGCGCTCTACGCGCTGGACGGCGTGCGCAAGGTCAACATCAAGCCGCAGGTCGACAAGTTCGTGCTGCCGAACGGCCGCGAGATCTTCCTGCTGGCCGAAGGCCGCCTGGTGAACCTGGGCTGCGCGACCGGCCATCCGAGCTTCGTGATGTCCAACTCGTTCTCCAACCAGACGCTCGCGCAGATCGATCTGTGGAAGAACCGCGACGTCTACGAGAAGACGGTGTACCGCCTGCCGAAGAAGCTCGACGAGGAAGTCGCGCGCCTGCACCTGGAGAAGATCGGCGTGAAGCTGACCCAACTGACGCCCGAGCAGGCCGCCTACATCGGCGTGCCGGTGGACGGGCCGTACAAGCCGGAGCATTATCGCTACTGACGCGCGTAAGGCGCTGTCCACCCAAGGGCCGCGAAAGCGGCCCTTGTCGTTGGTGGCGACTGACATTCGGCTGACATCGGGACGCTACGGTCACGCCCATCCACCGCCGCACCGGAGGTTCCGATGGGAAAGCGACTGCGCAAGGTGTTGTTCGGACTCGGCACGACCGCCCTCATGCTCGTCGTGGCGGCGTTCGTGTACGTGTGGACGCTCGACCTCGACAGCCAGCCCCTGCCCGACCCCGCGACCCGACCGCAGGATCTGGCCTACCTCGAGCATGCCGTACCGCGCACGCGCGGCCGGATCCTCGCCGTGGTGACGAGCACCGCGACCTTCGGTCCGGACGCGCGCAAGGCCGGCTACGAACTTACCGAGCTCGCCCGCGCCTACTGGGTCTTCGTGGCCAACGGCTTCGAGGTGGACATCGCAAGCCCGCGCGGCGGAGAGCCGCCGATGCGACTGGACGACGAACTCGTAGCCGCCGACTACGCCTTCCTCAACGACCCGGAGGCCCGGCGCAAGGTACGTGCGACGCTGCCGCTGCAGCAGGTGGATCCGACGCGATATTCGGCGGTCTACTTCGTGGGCGGCAAAGGCACCATGTTCGATTTCCGGGGCAATCCCGCCATCGCGCGGGTGGTCAGGCAGGTGTACGAGCGCGGCGGCGTAATCGGTGCGGTATGCCACGGACCTGCGGCGCTGCTCGATGTTTCCCTCGCCGACGGCCGGCCCCTTCTCGCCGGCCGTCGCGTCACGGGCTTTACCAACGCCGAAGAACTCTTCCTGATGAAGGACGCCCGCAGCGCGCTTCCCTTCCTGCTGCAGGATGCGATGCGCGCACAAGGCGCGCGGTTCGTGGAGGCACCTCGCTATCTGGATAACACCGTCACCGATGGCCGCCTGGTCACCGGACAGAACCCGTGGTCCACCTGGTCGGTCGCTGAAGCCATGATCCGCGCGCTCGGGCATCGCCCCCTCCCTCGGACGCCCACCGGCGAGGAGCTTGCGGTGCGCGTGCTGCAGGCGTACCACGCGCAGGGGCCGGATGCTGCGCGACGTCTGCGCGCCCGGTTGCCGGACGCCGACAAGCGCCTGCTGCTGCTTCATGCGGTGATCGCCGCGATGGACGGCCAGTTCGTCGAGGCCTGGCGCCTGCAAGGACTCGCGCGCCAATGAGGACGCGCCGTGACGGTCGGCCTCTGCTACGGTTTCCCGGCGCCCTCCCGCGCCGACGTCCCGCCATACGGAAACCCGCGATGCCGCTCGTCCCCGCCGTAGCCGCGAACGCCGACTGCTGACCGACCGATCCGATGCAGCACGCCCCTCCCCTTCGAGTGCTGTTGGTCGAGGACGATCCCGACGTGGCGGCGGGCATCTGCGCCTACCTCGAGATGCGCGGCGTGCGCGTCGACTTCGCCTACACCTCGGCGCAAGCCCATGCGCGTCTCGCCGACGCCGCGTTCGACCTGCTCATTCTGGACGCGCAGTTGCCGGACGAAGACGGGATTCGTCTGTGCCGTACCCTCAAGCGGGCCGGCGTCGCCGCGCCCGTACTGTTCCTGACCGCCCGCGGTGCGCTGGAAGACAAGCTGGAGGCGTTCGACGCCGGGGCGATCGATTACATGGTGAAACCGTTCGCACCGGCGGAGCTGTTCGCGCGTATCCGCGCCCTGACCGCCCACGTCCCCGCCGCGGGCGGTCCGCGGCTGCGCGCGGGTGGTTACACGCTGGATCTGCACGGGCGACTCCTGGAGTACGGCGACAAGCGACTGGCGCTGCACGCGACCGGTTTTTCCCTGTTGCGTTGCCTGATGTCGGCCAGTCCGGGCAGCGTCGACCGACGCACGCTGTGCGATCTGCTGTGGGGCAACGCACTCCCGGACAGCGATCCGTTGCGCATGCACGTATACGAGCTGCGGCGCGCGATCGCCGAGCATTTCGGCACCGCGCCGATCGAGACCGTGCGAGGCGTCGGCTACCGGTTCGTGACCGACTGCGATGACCCGTCCTAGAACGCTGGCCCGTCTGCTCGCCCGCCAGTGGATGGCCTACACCCTGGCGCTGTGCGCGCTGTTCCTCGGCGCCACGGTGCTGCTGCTGTACATCCTCGAGGACAGTTTCCTGGATCGCAGGCTGCGGTCGGTGGCGTCCACCGTGGCGGCGCGGCCGACCGAACGGCGGCTTCCGCCCGCCTTCGCCGCTTGGCCGATCGAACAGGCGCCCGGAGATCTGCGCGCGCGGTTCGAGGGCCGAGGCGACGGCGCGCTGGCCGAGTTCCGCCGTTCCAACGGCCGTTACGTCCACGCGATGCGGATCCGTGGCGCCGATGGCCGCGCGTACGTCGTCGCCTTCGACGCGACGGACGAGCTGACCGTAAACCCGGGGCTTGGCCGTGGCATCGGGTATGCGACCGCGCTGACGGGCTTGCTCCTGCTGTGCGCTGCGCTTCTGGCGCGCGCTTTCATGCAGCGGATCGAGCGTGCGGCGCGCGACGTCGTTGCCGACGCGCTGCGCAGCCCCGATCCTGAGGCGCTCCGTCGGCTCGCCGCGAGCCAGCGCATTCGCGAGTTCGGCACCCTGATCGCGATGCAGGCCGACGCGTGGCAGGCGCAGCGGACCGCGGTGGAGAGCGAACGGGAAATGCTCGCCTATCTTGGACACGAACTGCGCACGCCGCTGCAATCCGCGCGTACCAGCCTCGCGCTGCTTCGCGAGCGGTCCGACGATGCGGCCGCACTGGGCCGGCTGGAACGCGCGGTCTCGCGCCTCGCGCGGGCCAGCGCCGCCGTCCTCTGGCTCGCCGCTCGCGACACCCCCGATGGCGCCGAGCGGACGCGTCTGGCGCCGTGCGTTGCCGCCCTGCTGCAGGAACTCGGTCCATTGGCGGAGGCCCGCGGCCAGCGCCTTCGCGCACGCGTGCCACCATCGCTCGCGGTGTCTGCGCCTGCCGAGGCGGTCGAGGCGATTCTCGCCAACCTGCTGGCCAATGCCATCCGCCATGGCGCCGCAGGACCCATCACGGTAGCGGCCAACGATCGCGAGCTTCGCGTTCGCAATCGCAGCGGCGGACACGGCGCGGGCGGGTTCGGCATGGGTCTGCGGCTGGTCGAACGGATTGCGACCCGCCTGCGCTGGTCGGTCGATGTGCGTCACGCCGCCGATCGCACGCTGGCGACGGTGCGTTGGTGCCCAACGTCATCCGCCGACGCCGAGGTGCACGACTGAGCGCCGGGTGTCCTCGAGCCGACCCGGTCGCGCCACGCGAACCGTGTCGGGCACGCGCCTGTCTGGCTCGTTCAGCGAAGTCGTGCGCAACCGTGCGCGTCCTTGCGCCGCCGGGCCCGCGATGGGTGAAGATGGCGCGAAGGGGAGCATGATCGGGGGCGGTCATGAAGGGGTGGCTCAGCCGTGTCGTGTGCGGCGCGGCGCTCATGCTTGCGACGGCAACGGGCGCCCGCGCGACAGCGGCGGACGCCGTGGTGACCGCATCGGTCGACGGCCGGGCACTGTACGTCGTCGGCGTGATCGGTCCGCGCTTCGAGCGCGACGTGCGCAAGGCGCTGCGGCGGCATCGCGGCATCCGCGAACTGGTGATCGAAAGTCCCGGCGGGCTGCGCGCGCAGGCGTTCAAGGTGGCGCGGCTGGTGAACGCGCGCGGGGTGACGGTGCGCGTGGAGCGCCACTGCGCCAGCGCGTGCGTGCTGCTGTGGGCGCTGGCGCGCTCGCGCGAGCTGGACGCGGGCGCGCGAATCGGGCTGCACCGCAGCAGCCTCCCGACCGACTTTCCACTACCGCCCGCGATGCGCGCGGACCTGATGCGCCGCAACGACCGCGAGACCGACGCGGTGCTGCGCGCGGCCGGCTTCCCGGAGCGGATCGTCGCGCTCGGCGCCGACACGCCGGCATGGTCGATGAGCTGGTTCTCGGCCACGGAACTGCAGCGCGAGGGGGTGCCGTTCGTGATGCGGGATTCCGCCGCCATCGCAACGCCCGGCGCGTACGCGAGCAGCGAGGCCAGCGAGGCGCGTGGGCGATGACGCGCCCGCGGCTTCTGCTGCAGGGTTTCAGCCGCGATCGGGCGCCTGCGCTGGACACCGGTCGCGGCCGACGCCGCTCCTACAGCGCGAGGCGCTCGCGCAGCTCGCGCGCCTGGCGGCGCGAGACCTCCACCGTGCTGCCGTCCTTGAGCGTGAGGTCGTAGCCGTCGCCGACGTTCAGCTCGACCGCCCTGATGTGGCGCAGGTTGACCAGGGTGTTGCGGTTGGCGCGGAAGAACAGCGCCGGATCCAGGCGCGACTCCAGCGCGCTCAGGCTGCGGGTGAGCATCGCGCGCTCGCCGCGGAAGCGGACGCTGGCGTAGTTGCCGTCGACGTCGATGCGGCTGATCTCGGCCAGCGTCACGAACCAGCAGCGTTCGCCGTCGCGCAGGAACACCTGGTCGTCGGCGCCCAGCACGCCGCGCGATTCCGGCGCATGCGTCTGCGCCCGCCGCGCACGGGCGCGGTCGAGCGCGGCGGCCAGCCGCTGCGGGTCCACCGGCTTGACCAGGTAGTCGAGCGCGCTGGCCTCGAATGCGCGCACGGCGTAGTGGTCGTACGCGGTGGTGAACACCACCGCCGGCGCCCGTTCGAGCGCATCGAGCACGTCGAAGCCGGTGCCGGACGGCATCTGGATGTCGAGCAGCACCAGGTCCGGCTGCAGCGCTTCGATCGCCCGCGTCGCCGCCGGCACGTCGTCGGCCTCGCCGACGATCTCGACGTCGCGGTGCGCGGCCAGCAGCGTGCGCAGCTCCTGACGCGCCAGCCGGGTGTCGTCGACGAGCAGCACGCGCAGCGTCATTGCGGAATCTCCATGCGGGCGACCACGTCCCCGCCCTCCTGTTCGAGCACGATGCGGCCGCCGTGGGGCTCCAGCCGCCGGCGCAGGTAGCGCAGGCCGACGCCCGCGCCATCGCTGCCGCCGCCGAGCCGGCCCGGATTGCGTACTTCAAGCGACAGGCGGCCGCCTTCGCATCCGGCGCGCAGGTGCAGCGCCCCGCCGCCGGGCGTGCGCGCGATGCCGTGCTTGATCGCGTTCTCGACCAGCAACTGCACCGCCATCGGCGGCACGCGCGCGTCGAGTGCGGCGGGGTCGATCGCGCGCTCGACGCGCAGGCGCTGCTCGTAATGCACGGCCTCCACCGCCAGGTAGTCCTCCACCACCGCCAGCTCCTCGGCCAGCGTGGTGGCCTCGCCCTGGCTGTATTCGAGCGCGTGACGCAGCGTGCTGGACAGCCGCGTGACCAGCTCGCGCGCACGCTGCGGGTCCTCGAGGATCAGCGCGCGCAGGTTGTTGAGCGCGTTGAACACGAAGTGCGGGTTGAGGCGCGCGCGCAGCGCTTCCAGCTCCATCGCGTGGCGCTCGGCCTCGGCGCGCGCCTGCGCCAGCCGGCTCTGGCGTGCGCGCTGCAGCGCGCGTGCGCCGACCCAGCCGGCGGTCCACAGGCCGAGCACGATCGCGGTGTTGGCCCAGTAGGTGAGCGCGGAACCGAGCCGGTAGTCGGCGCGGCCGCCCGGCATCTCGATCCAGCCGAGCGCGCTGGCCGGCGCGACCACCGCGGCGACGGCGACCTGCACCGCGAGCGCCGCCAGCGGCACCGCCAGCAACAGTTTCGCCACCAGCGCGCCCGGCTCGCGGTCGAGCCAGCCGCGCCGCAGCACCAGCGCGCGCAGCGTGGCGCTCGCCAGTGCGTCGAACACCGCGAGCAGCGCCGAAACGAGCACGATGCCCGAAGTCAGGCCGACGAACGCCGCGCCCATCCACAGGTTGAACGCGCCGTACAGCGACCAGACGGCCGCATTGATCCAGGCGAAGCGGCGCGACGGCGCGTGGTCCATGTGTCCTCCCCTCGTCGAAGATTAGCGTGGTCCGTGCACGACGAAGGCCCTCCCGCGGGAGGGCCTCCGCGCCGACGCTCACTCGGCGATGAAGTCGCGCACCTGCGCCACCAGCCACTGCGGGTCGTCCCACATCAGGAAGTGGTAGCCGGCCTCGCTCATCTCGATCCGCACGCCGTCCAGTTTCGCGAACTGCGCCTTGAAGATCGCCGCGGTCGATTCCTTGGTGGCGCCGTACGGCTTGAAGCCGGCCCAGGCGCCGAGCACCAGCGTCGGCACGCGGATCCTCGCGACCTCGCCGCGCAGGTCGGTGGTCATCAGCTCGAACATCGCCTGGGTGGTGGTGCGGCGGTCGCTGGCCGCGCCCCAGGCCCTGATCTGCTCGGTGCGCTGCGCATCGTGCGCCATGTTCCGGATCGCCGCTGCGGCGCGGGCGCGGAAGGTGGCATCGTCGCTGGCCTCCATGCCCTGGCGCATCTGCTCGGCCATCGGCCGCACGTTGTCGACGGTCGCCGCCGGGTTCTGCGCCGCCGGCAGGAACGGCAGCGCATCCACGATGATCAGGCGCTCGGCCACATCGGGCCGGGCCGCCGCCATCTGCAGCGCCAGCACGCCGCCAAGGCTGTGGCCCATCAGCACCGGCCGCTTCAGGCGTTTGCCGGCGACGTAGGCCAGCAGGCGGTCGCGCATCGCCGGCAGGAACGCGCCGGTCTCGACCGCCGGCTGGCCGGCGAAGCCCGGCAGGGTGACGATGTGGCACTGCACGCGCGCAGGCTGCAGCGCGGCGCAGGTCTCGCGCCAGGTGTCGCCGTGGCTGTTGAGGCCCGGGATCATCAGCACCGGCCGGCCGCTGCCGATCACTTCGACCGCCAGGCCCTGGAACTGTTCGACCTTGCCCTTGCCGCGCGCGGCGGCGGGCCCGGCGGCGGCCCCGGCGAGCAGCAGGGCGGCGGCGGCGATCAGGACACGGGGGCTGCGGGACAGCAGGCGCTTCATGGCGAACTCCGTTGGCGTGTGGAAGGTGGCGCCAGCGTGGCCGCCGTCCGCGCACGCCGGGCGGAAAAGATGACGAGCGGCCGCGCGCGTCCATGAGCGGTCGCGGACGCCGCTCGCGCCGTCCGGAGAGCGCCGTCTTCCGCGTCGCGCAGCCCGCCCGCGGACCTCTCGAATCCCGATCCCGAACCCGCGCTGATTCCTTCCATCGCGATGAAGCGATAGACTGCCGGCACCCCGCACCCGGCCGGTCTCATGGTCCCCATCAGCTTCGAGTTCTATCCGCCCAAGACCGACGAGCAGCGCGCGCAACTGGACAAGACGGCGGCCCGGCTGAAGGCGAAGGCGCCCGAGTACGTCAGCGTCACCTTCGGCGCCGGCGGCTCGACGCTCAGCCACACGCCCGAGGCGGTGCAGCGCCTGCACAGCGAGCACGGCTTCCAGGCCGCGCCGCACATCACCTGCATGGGCGGTTCGCGCGAGGAGATCCGCAGCCTGCTCAAGCTGTACCGCGCGCTCGGCGCGCGCCGGCTCGTGGCGCTGCGCGGCGACCTGCCCTCCGGCATGGTCAAGGCCGGCGAGCTGCGTTACGCCGAGGAACTGGTGAGCTTCATCCGCGAGGAGACCGGCGAGCACTTCCACATCGAAGTGGCGGCCTATCCGGAGACGCATCCGCAGGCGCGCGATGCGCTCAGCGATCTGGACCACTTCGTGCGCAAGGTGCGCGCCGGGGCCAACGGCGCGATCACGCAGTACTTCTACAACGCCGACGCCTACTTCCGCTTCATCGACGACCTGCGCGCGCGCGGGGTCGACATCCCGGTCGTGCCGGGCGTGATGCCGATCGCCAACTTCAGCCAGATCCGCCGCTTCTCCGAGCTGTGCGGCGCCGAGATCCCGCGCTGGATGGCGCAGCGCATGCAGGCGTTCGGCGACGACGTCCACAGCATCCGCGAGTTCGCCGCCGACGCGGTCGCGCACCTGTGCCGCCGGCTGATCGAGGGCGGCGCGCCGGGGCTGCACTTCTACACCCTCAACCTGTCGCGCCCGACCCTGAGCGTGCTCGACCGCCTGGCCTGACGCCCGCCCGGCGCTGAACGCCGCATGGGCGCGGGCTGGGCGCATCGCCGACCGGCCGCTACCTTGTCGGCCATGCGCCGGCTCACGCCGCTCCTGTTCGCCGTCCTTCTGCTGGCCGCCGGCGGTCGCGCCGAAGCGCAGGTGCGACGCTGCCAGGGGCCGTCCGGCGAAGCCATCTACACCGACCGCAGTTGCGAGGCGGTCGGCGGCACCGAATACCGCGCGCCCGCCCGCCCCGCCACCGCCCGCGCCACCTGGACCTGCGCGCGCACCGTGCGCGATCTCGCGTTCGAGATCACCAGCGCCATCGACAACGGCAACCCGGACGGGCTCGTGCGTCTCTACGACTGGGACGGCGTCGACGGCGACCGCGGCTATCGCATTGCCGAACGCCTGGCCGCGCTCGCCGAGCGCCCGCTGATCGGCATCTCCGCGATCGCGCCCGACAGCGCCACGCCGGACGACGGCCAGTTCCTCACCACCGCGCGCCGGCCGCCGGTGGCCCTGCGCCTGCAGCAGGTCGGCCGCGACGGCAGCAGCGTCGCCAGCACCGTGCTCGGTCTGCACAAGCGGCTGGGCTGCTGGTGGATCCGGCTCTGACGAGGGTACGCGCCGGGCGTCCATAGGCCATCCGTCCCGGGCAGGCGCGCGGGAGCAGCCGGTACACTTGGCGGCGGTTCCCTTCGAGACGCGCGCATGACGATGCAATACCCGGATTGGATCTGGCACAACGGCCGCATCAAGCCGTGGGCCGAAGCCACCACGCACGTCATGTCGCATGCGCTGCACTACGGCTCCTCGGTGTTCGAGGGCATCCGCAGCTACGAGACCCCCAACGGCCCGGCGATCTTCCGCCTCACCGACCACAATCGGCGCCTGTTCGCCTCGGCGAAGATCTACGAGATGGCGATGCCCTATTCGCTGGAGCAGATCAACGCCGCCTGCCGCGAGGTGATCAAGGCCAACGGCCTGACCCGCGCCTACCTGCGACCGCTCGCCTACCGCGGCCTCGGCGGCTTCGGGCTGTCGGCCGAGACGCCGACCGACGTCGCGGTGGCGGCGTGGAAGATGGGCGCCTATCTCGGCGACGGCGTGCTCGAGGAAGGCATCGACGCCTGCGTCTCGAGCTGGCAGCGCTTCGCGCCCAACACCATCCCGGCCGGCGCCAAGGCCGGCGGCAATTACCTGTCCGGCCAGCTCGTCGCGCGCGAGGCGCGCCGGCTCGGTTTCGGCGAAGGCATCGCGCTGGCCTCCACCGGCCTGCTCAGCGAAGGCGCCGGCGAGAACCTGTTCCTCGTGTTCGACGGCGCGCTGCACACCACGCCGGTCAGCGCCGCACTGCTCAACGGCATCACCCGCAACACGCTGATGACGCTGGCGCGCGATGCCGGCATCCCGGTGATCGAACGCGACATCCCGCGCGAATACCTGTACCTGTGCGACGAGCTGTTCATGTGCGGCACCGCGGCGGAGATCACCCCCATCCGCTCGGTCGACGGCCGCCCGGTCGGCACCGGCAAGCCCGGCCCGCTGACGCGGCGCATGCAGGAGCTGTTCTTCGGCCTGTTCGATGGCCGCACGCCCGATCGCTACGGCTGGCTCGAGTACGTGGGCTGAGCGGGGAACGGGGAACGGGGAACGGGGAACGGGGAACGGGGAACGGGGAATCGGGAATCGGGAATCGGGAATCGGGAATCGGGAATCGGGAATCGGGGCGAGCGTGGCGTAGGTTGGGCTGAGCCGCAGGCGAAGCCCAACGCTGCCACCGTCGCCCCGCCGAAAGCCGGGGCCCATTTCCCGGTGACACGACGCCCGGCCGACAAATGGATCGCGGCCTTCGCCGCGATGACGGCACAGGCGCCTCAGTGGCGTAGGTTGGGCTGAGCCGCAGGCGAAGCCCAACGCTGCCCCCGTCGCCCCGGCGAAAGCCGGGGCCCATTTCCCGGTGACACGACGCCCGGCCGACAAATGGATCGCGGCCTTCGCCGCGATGACGGCGCGAATGCGTGACGCCGCAAGCTCCCGTCGCCCCGCCGAAAGCCGGGGCCCATTTCCGGTGACACGACGCCCGGCCGACAAATGGATCGCGGCCTTCGCCGCGATGACGGCACAGGCGCCTCAGTGGCGTAGGTTGGGCTGAGCCGCAGGCGAAGCCCAACGCTGCCACCGTCGCCCCGCCGAAAGCCGGGGCCCATTTCCCGGTGACACGACGCCCGGCCGACAAATAGACCGCGGCCTTCGCCGCGATGACCGCGCCTACTGCCCGCGCTGCGCACTCACCGGCGCGCCGCTCGGCGGTGCGAACCGAAGCATCGCCACCACCCCGCGCTCGGGGCCCGGCCGCACGCGCACGTCCCAGCCGTACAACTCGCACAGCCGGCGCACGATCGACAGCCCGATGCCGCCGCCCTGCGAATGGCCCGCATGGGTGCCGCGGTAGCCGCGCTCGAACAGGCGCTTGGCGTCCTCCTCGCTCAGGCCGGGCCCGGAGTCGATCACCTCGACCGCATGCGGATGCAGGCGCACGACCACGCTGCCCTCCTGCGTGTACTTCACCGCATTGCCGATCAGGTTGTTGAGCGCGACCGTCACCGCCGCTTCCGGCGCATCGGCGATCAGGCCACGCTCGCCCTCGATGCGCAGCTCCACCGGTTTGCCGCCGAGCTGCGCGCGATGGGCGTCGAGCAGTTGCTCGGCCACCCGCGCCACGTCGGTGGCGCCGTGCCCGCGCTCGCTGCGCGACAGCAGCAGCAACGCGCTGATGAGATCGGTGCACTGCTGCTCGGCGCGCTGGATGCGAAGCAACCGGCCGCGCGTCTTCTCGTCGAGATCCGGCTTGGCCAGCAACAGCTCGACCGCGCCCTTGATCACCGCCAGCGGCGTGCGCAGCTCGTGGCTGACGTCGGCATTGAACTCGCGGTCGCGCTGCACCACCTGGGTCAGGCGCGCGGCGTAATCGTCGAGCGCCTTGGCCAGCTCGCCGACCTCGTCGTCGGCGAAACCGGCGGCCAGCGCCTCCGGCTCCGCGGTCCGCCCCGAGCGGCGAAGCCGCTGCGCCAGCTCCGATACCGGGCTCATCACCCGCGAGGCCGACCACCAGCCGATCAGCAGCGACAGCGCGGTGAACACCACCACCACCACGACCAACGCGCGGTAGAAGCGCTGCTCGCCGCGCGTCGCCTGGGTCATGTCGTAGGCCAGGAAGAACCAGGCGTCCGGCGTCTTGCGTACCGCCAGCCGGTAGGAGAACGGCGAGCCGTCCGCATTGGTGCCCGACAGCGAGTGGATGCCGTCCGGCAGCTCGTACCAGTCCGGCTCCTCCACCCGCAGTTGCTCGAACTTGTCCGGCGTGAACACGAACGCCCGCATCTGTTCGACCGGCAGATCGCGCTGGCGTCCCTCGCTACGGAAGTAGCGCTGCTGGTAGAGCGAGATGTTGCGGTTCATCACGTCCAGGACGAGTTCGTCCTCGACGCGGTTGCGTACCCAGTTGGCCGAGTACGCCAGCAACAGCGTGAGGCTGAAGCCGAGCAGCGCGAACGCCAGGATGAGCCGGCTGCGCAGCCGCCGGCGGTAGCGCGTGCGCCGGGGCCGGCGACGGGAGGCGGCCGCGGCGCTCACCTGCTCAGGCGTTGTCGGGCGCGGCGATGCGGTAACCGATGCCATGTCGGGTCTGGATCAGCGGCACGTCGAACGGCTTGTCGACCACCGCGCGCAGGCCGTGGATGTGCACGCGCAGGCTGTCCGAATCCGGCAGCTCCTCGCCCCAGACGCGGGTTTCGAGGTCCTGCCGGGTCACCACCGCGGGCGAGGCCTCCATCAGCGCCTGCAGGATCTTCAGCGCGGTCGGATTGAGCTGCAGCAGCTTGCCCTGCCGGCGCACTTCCAGCGTGTCGAGGTTGTATTCCAGATCGCCCACGCTCAGCACCCGCGTCTGCACGCCGCGGCCGCGGCGCGCCAGCGCGTTGAGGCGCACTTCGACCTCCTGCAGCGCGAACGGCTTGATCAGGTAGTCGTCGGCGCCGGAATCGAACCCGGCCAGCTTGTTCTCCAGCGAATCGCGCGCGGTCAGCATCAGCACCGGGGTCTGCTTGCGCGCCTCGTTGCGCAGCTTGCGGCAGACCTCCAGGCCGTCGAGGCCGGGCAGGTTGAGGTCGAGCACGATCGCGTCGAAGTCGTTGACCACCGCCAGATGCAGCCCGGTGATGCCGTCGGCGGCGAAGTCCACGGTGTGGCCGCGGTCTTCGAGGAAGTCGCCGAGGTTGGCGGCGATGTCCTGGTTGTCTTCGATGACGAGGATTCGCATTGAGTCGTCCTGTGGGAACCACGCACTTCGACCCGGCCGGCGCGGCGCGGTTCCATGGCGGGCCACGATTGTGCCAGCCCCGGCCGTCGCCCGATGCATGCGCGCGGCGGCCCCAAAAGAAAGGGCCCAGACGCGGGGCCGCCGCGCCTGGGCCAAGAAGGGTGTTGCCCCGATACCGTAACCTGCGCCGACCCGACGCCGGCCGGTCGAGGAGGAACCGGACCGGAAGGCGGAAGCAAGCTGCGGTAGGGGTACGCTACCCCCGGGGCGATTAAACGGTCGTTAACCGCTTCGTTAGGTTTTCGTTAAAAAATAGTGAAAACCGCCGTAAGTGCCTGCCGGCCAAGCAGTTGCCGCCCGTCGGCTCGACGGCCGGGTTCAGCCCCCCTCGCGGACCCGCGCCTCGATGTACTCGACGATGGCCCCGGCCACGTCCACCCCGGTCGCCTGCTCGATGCCTTCCAGCCCGGGCGAGGCGTTCACCTCCAGCACCAGCGGCCCGCGCGCGGAGCGGATCAGATCCACGCCCGCCACGCCGAGCCCGACCACTTCCGCCGCGCGCGCCGCGACCTCCTGCTCCGCCTCGCTCGGACGCACCGGCCGGGCGATGCCGCCGCGGTGCAGATTCGACCGGAAATCGCCCTTCGGCGCCTGCCGCCGCATGGCCGCGATCACCCGCCCGCCGACCACGAAGCAGCGCAGGTCCGCGCCCTTCGCCTCGGCGATGAACTCCTGCACCAGGAAGTCCGCGTACAACCCGCGCAGCGCCTCGATCACGCCGCGCGAGGCCGACAGCTTCTCCGCCAGCAGCACGCCCGCGCCCTGGGTGCCTTCGTTGAGTTTGATCACGTGCGGCGGTGGGCCCAGCATCGACAGCAGGTCCTGGGTGTCGTCCGGGTTGTCGCCGAACACCGTCACCGGCATGCCGATGCCGTCGGCGGCCAGCATCTGGTGGCAGCGCAGCTTGTCGCGCGCGCGCAGGATGGCATCCGAGCCGTTCGGCGTGAAGGTGCCCATCAGTTCGAACTGGCGCACCACCGCGGTGCCGTAGCGGGTGATCGACGCGCCCACGCGCGGTATCACCGCGTGGTAGCCGTCGATCTCGCGGCCCTTGTAGTGCATCTCGAACTGCCCTTCGGCGATGCGCATGTAGCAGCGCAGCGGGTCGAGCACGCGCGCGCTGTGCCCGCGCGCGCGCGCCGCCTCCACCAGCCGGCGGGTCGAATAGAGCTTGCCGTTACGCGAGAGGATGGCGAGTTTCATCGGCGATCGCAGGCGACGCGGGCGGTTGGCGGCCGTGCAGGAAGGAGCGTGACGGATCGACCGTGAAGGCGCGCGAGATCGCCGTGCGGCCGACCAGCATCGGGAACAGCATGCCGTGACGCGTGGTGAGATTGACCTCGACCTCGCGCGCGCAGCCGGCGAGCACGAGCGTGGTGCGCACGAACACCCGGCGCGTGCAGCGCCCGCCGGAATCCACCACGTCGCGCTCGTCGATCACCGGCGCGCAGGCCTCCACCACGCGCAGGTCGTGCGCGCCGCAGCGCAGGCGGAAGCCGACCCACGGCGCGCCGCGCTCGGTGAAGCGCCAATGGTCGTCCACGTGCAGCGCCGAACTGCGGGCGCCGGTGTCGATCTTGGCGCGCACCGCCTCGATGCCGAACGCCGGCAGCGCCACCCATTCCCGCCAGCCGAGCGTGATCCGTTTGGCCATCGCATTCTCCGACGAACCCTGGCCAGCGTGCCGGACGGCGGTGCGGCAGCGGATGAAAAACGGCGGCGTTCCGGGGAACGCCGCCGTCGCGGTCTGGAGCGGGTGATGGGAATCGAACCCACGTCATCAGCTTGGGAAGCTGAGGTTCTACCATTGAACTACACCCGCGTGCGCCGAAGTCTACGCGGCGCCGGCCGCAAGGCGCAACGCGCGCCGGATGCGCCCGCCGGCGCATCCGGCAAGGCTCAGAAGCGGGCCCCGACGGTGGCGAACACGGTCGCGTCGTTGCCGCCTTCGTGCCCCACGGTCGCGCTGACGCCGACGTTGGCGTCGAGCCCGAACGCCTGCGTGCGCGCGCCGAGCAGCAGCATCCCGTAGCTGTCGTCGAAGCGCAGGCCCGGCACCGCGTACTCGCCGGTGGCCGGCAGCGACTGCACGCGGGCGAACGCCTCGTCCTGCTCGTCCTCGAACTCGCGCTCGTAGGTGAGCTGGGCGTACGGCTGC
This sequence comes from Vulcaniibacterium thermophilum, assembly GCF_007923255.1. GTDB lineage: Bacteria > Pseudomonadota > Gammaproteobacteria > Xanthomonadales > Xanthomonadaceae > Lysobacter_F > Lysobacter_F thermophilum. The sequence continues at coordinate 50,860 of NZ_VOHJ01000014.1, forward strand.
AGGTGCCCGCCGCCGGTAAGGCGCGCGCGCCAGCCGACGCGGCCGATCAGCGAGTCGTACTCCTGATCGGGGTAGGCCAGCGAGGTGGACAGCGCCGGATCGCTCTCGGCGAAGCCGTCGACCTCGATGCGCTGCGCCAGCACGCCCACCACCGGGCCGTGACGGAAGCCCTCGTCGCCGAACTCGAAGCCGGCGTTCACCCCCACCGTGAGGTTGCGGCCGTCCGGCGAGCCCTCGTGGCTGCGCTTGGACGGGCCGAGCCAGATCTCGCGGTCGACGTCGTAGCGCAACCAGGTGTAGCTGGCCTGCGCGTTCAGCCATACCGATTCGCCGCGCCAGGCGAAGAAGCCGCCGAGCGTGCCGTCGAGCTGCTCGAAATCGCCGCGGCGCTCGCCGAAATCGACGTAGCTGCGGCCGATGCCGCCGAACACGCCGTAGACCATGCCGCCGCGCGTCCAGTCGACGCCGCCGGTAAGGCCCGGCGCCACGCCGTCGAAGCCGATACCGGTGTCGTAGCGCAGCGAATCGCCACGCGCGTCCACCCACCAGCGCATGCCCTCGCCTTCCGCATCGGCCGCCAGATCGGCGTGTTCGGAGACGCGGTCGGCGCGCGAGCGCCCGACCACCTTCGCGCTGTACGGCAGCACCGCGACCTGGCGCGGCGCTTCCAGCACCGACACCGCGAACTCGGACAGAAGCTGGTGCGCGCGCGAGGTCGGATGCACGCCGTCGGCGAACAGGTAGCTGTCGGCGGCACCGGGGCTCACCAGCGTGTTCGGGGTGCAGGTCAGCGAATTGGCGGTGATCTGCGGCTGACAGGCGGTGCCGGTGATGTTGGCGAACCCGTAGGCGCCCGGATTGGCGACCACTTCCTGGAACAGCGAGAAGGTGTTGAGCGGGATCACGCGCAACCCGGCGCCGCTGAGCCCGGCGAACAGGCTGCTGTTGTAGGTGACGGCCAGTTGCGTCAGCGCCGCCTGCGCGGCCGGGCCCTGCGCGCGCGCCGACGGCGTCAGGCCGGTATCGGGCACGGTCGGCACCAGGATGTAGCGGGCGCCCGCGCTGCGCAGCGAGGCGACCGCGGTGACGTGCGCGCCGACCGCGGTGGCGATCGTGGTCTGCGCCGGCGCGCCGGCGGCGACCGCGAAGATGTCGTTGGCACCGCTCCAGACCGTGTACAGCGCGTTGGGGTCGGCGCGGCCGCCGTTGGCCGCCAGATACCCGCTCACCTGCGCCGACACCGACGGGATCGGCCCGAACGGGCTGGTGCCGTTGACGCCGCCGCGCGCGCCGCCGACCGCGTAGTTGGTGCCGCCCTGGTTCGATGGCGTCGCCCCGGTGCCGTAGTAGTTGGCGAGGTACTCCGACCACACCAGCCCCGGGTTGGTGGTGAAACGGCCGACCAGCGCCGCGGTCGGGCCGCCGACCTGGATCAGGCCGGGCCGGAACGCGCCGGCGTCGGTCAGGCTGTCGCCGAAGAAGATGGTCTGCGAATAGGTCTGGGCCAGCGCCGGAGCGGCGGCCAGGGCGAGGGCGGCGGCGAGCGCCGAACGGGCAAGCGTCTTCATGCTGTCCTTTTGAAGTTCGACCGGAAGGGGGCCTCCGCCATCCATACGGCGGTGGACGGCGCATCGAAGCACGCCGTCGCCGCGCACTCAAGCGGCAATGCGTCATGACTGGCCGGGCACCGCGCGGGGCGGGACAATGACGCCATGGACATCCTGCTCAATGGCGAACCCCGCACGTTTCCCGGCGCGCTGAGCGTGCGCGCCCTGCTCGAGGCGGAAGGGCTGGCCGCACGGCGCGTCGCCGTCGAGGTCAACGGCGAGATCGTGCCGCGCGGCCGGCACGAGCATCACATGCTCGCCGATGGCGACCGCGTCGAGATCGTGCATGCGCTCGGTGGAGGGTGAGCATCGCCGCGCGCGCCGTTCCGCCGCGAATCGGGCCGGCGCGCCGGCCGGGTGCGATAATCGCGCGATGACCACCGACTTCCCGCACGACGACCCGCTGATCATCGCGGGCAAGACCTACCGCTCGCGGCTGCTGACCGGCACCGGCAAGTTCAAGGATCTCGACGAAACGCGCCGCGCCACCGAGGCCGCCGGCGCCGAGATCGTCACCGTCGCCATCCGCCGCACCAACATCGGCCAGAACCCGGGCGAGCCGAACCTGCTCGACGTGCTGCCGCCGGACCGCTACACCATCCTACCGAACACGGCCGGCTGCTACACCGCCGAGGACGCGGTGCGCACCTGCCGGCTGGCGCGCGAGCTGCTCGACGGCCATGCGCTGGTGAAGCTCGAGGTGCTCGGCGACCAGAAGACGCTCTACCCCGACGTGGTGCAGACGCTGAAGGCCGCCGAGACGCTGGTCGCCGAAGGCTTCCAGGTGATGGTCTACACCAGCGACGACCCGATCCTGGCCAAGCGGCTGGAGGAGATCGGCTGCGTCGCGGTGATGCCGCTGGCGGCGCCGATCGGTTCGGGTCTCGGCGTGCAGAACCGCTACAACCTGCTGGAGATCGTCGAGAACGCGAAGGTGCCGATCCTGGTCGACGCCGGCGTCGGCACCGCCTCGGACGCCTCGATCGCGATGGAGCTCGGCTGCGACGGCGTGCTGATGAACACCGCGATCGCCGGTGCGAAGGACCCGGTGCTGATGGCGCACGCGATGAAGCTCGCGGTCGAGGCCGGACGCGCCGCGTTCAAGGCCGGCCGCATCCCGCGCAAGCGCTACGCCAGCGCCTCCTCGCCGGTGGAGGGGCTGATCGGGTGATCGCGCGTGTCGCAGGGGGGGTCTGGATCCGCCATCGCCGGCAAGCTTTCGACCGGCGGATCCCGACCCGCCACCACCGGCCGACTTTCGACCGGCGGGTCAAGACCCGCCCTACGGGCGCTTGTCCATGACTGACATCGGCAAGCTGCCGCCGAAGCCGTTCACCGTCGAGGAAGGCCGCCGCAAGGTGCGCAGCTTCGTGCTGCGCCAGGGCCGCTTCACGCCGGCGCAGCAGCGCGCGTTCGATGCCTTGTGGCCGCGCTTCGGCCTCGACTACGGCGGGCAGCCGCGCGATTTCGACGCGGTTTTCGGGCGCCACGCGCCGCGCGTGCTGGAGATCGGCTTCGGCAACGGCGAGGCGCTGCGCTTCGCGGCGGCGAACGACCGCGCACGCGATTACCTCGGCATCGAGGTGCACGCGCCCGGCGTCGGCCGTCTGCTCAACGGTCTGGCCGAGGACGGCAGCGACCACGTGCGCGTCTACCACCACGACGCCGTGGAGGTGCTGGAGCGCGAGATCGCCGACGGCGCGCTCGACGAGATCCGCATCTACTTCCCCGACCCCTGGCACAAGAAGCGCCACCACAAGCGGCGCCTGATCCAGCCCGCATTCGCCGCCCTGCTGGTGCGCAAACTGCGGCCCGGCGGACGCTTGCACCTCGCCACCGATTGGCAGGACTATGCGGAACAGATGTGGGACGTGCTCGACGCCACGCCCGGTCTGCGCAACGTCGCCGGCCCGCGCGGCCACGTGCCGCGTCCCGAGTGGCGCCCGCAGACCCACTTCGAGGCGCGCGGCCTGCGGCTGGGGCATGGCGTGTGGGATCTGCTTTACGAGAAAGCCGGGAATCGGGAATCGGGAATCGGGAATGGGGAATCGTGAGCAGAAGCCGCATCGCCACGTTCGGTTCGCGAGCGCAACCGCCTCAGGATGCCGGCACCGCCGTACGTAGCCGCGGTCCTGACCATTCCCGACTCCCGATTCCCGACTCCCGCTGAAGATGGAAACCGCGCTGACGCTCACCACCGACATGAAGCTCGTGCTCGGGCTGGTGGGCTTCACGATGGTGATGTTCGTGTTCGAGCGCATCCGCGCCGACGTGGTGGCGCTGGTGGTGCTGGTGCTGCTCGGGCTGTCGGGACTGGTGGAGCCGGAGGAGCTGTTCAACGGTTTTTCCGGCAACGCGGTGATCGCCATCATCGCCACCATGATCCTTGGCGCCGGGCTCGACCGCACCGGCGCGCTCAACCGCCTGGCCGGCTGGCTGCTGCGGCGTGCGCAGGGGCTGGAGCAGCGGCTGCTGCTGCTGACCACCGGCATCGCCGGGCTCAACTCCTCTTTCATGCAGAACCCGTCGGTGATGGCGCTGTACATGCCGGTCGCCTCGCGCCTGTCCTCGCGCACCGGCGTTCCGCTGCCGCGCTTCCTGCTGCCGATCGCGGCGGCGATCGTGATGGGCGGCGGGCTGACGATGGTCGGCAACTCGCCGCTGATCCTGCTCAACGACCTGCTGGTCGCCGCCAACAGCAACCTGCCCTCGGGCGCGGCCACGCTCGAGCCGCTGAAGATGTTCGCGCCGCTGCCGATCGGCCTGGCGCTGCTGGCCGCCTCGCTGCTGTATTTCCGCTTCTTCGGCTACCGCCAGCTCGGCGACGAGGAAGGCAAGGGGGTGACGCCGGCGCGCACGCAGAGCTACTTCGCCAAGGCCTACGGCATCGAGGGCGACGTCTACGAGCTGACCGTCACCGCCGACAGCCCGCTGGTGGGCATGTCGCTCGGCGAGGCCGAGGCGCTGCGCGGGGCGCCGCTGCTGCTGGCGCTGAAGACCGGCAACGAGGCGCGCCTGGCGCCTCCCGCCGACGCGCGCATCTGGGTCGGCAGCGTGCTCGGCGCGATGGGGAGCCGCGAGCAGGTCAACGACTTCGCGCAGAACCACTTCCTGCGCCTGAGCACGCGCCTGCGGCATTTCGGCGACCTGTTCAACCCGAGCCGCGCCGGCATCTCCGAAGCGGTGGTGCCGCCGACGTCGCGCTTCATCGGCAAGACCCAGGCCGACCTGCAACTGCGCAAGCAGTACGGCCTGAGCCTGCTGGCGATCAACCGCGACAAGCAGGTGCTGCGCGACAACGTGCGCAACACCCCGCTGCGCTCGGGCGATATGCTGGTGCTGCACAGCATCTGGACCGACCTCGCCGAGGCGGCGGCCAGCAAGGACCTGGTCGTGGTCACCGACTACCCGAAGGGCGAGCAGCGTCCGCACAAGCTGAAGATCGCGCTGGTGATCTTCGCCATCTCGATGCTGCTGGCGCTGTCCTCGCGTCTGCCGGTGTCGATCGCGCTGATGACCGGCGTGGCCGGCATGCTGATCGCCGGCGTGCTCAACATCGACGAGGCCTATGCCGCGATCAACTGGCGCACCGTGTTCCTGATGGCGTGCCTGATTCCGCTCGGCTGGGCGATGGACTCCAGCGGCGCGGCCGCCTGGGTCGCCGGCCATACCCTGGAGCAGTTGCCCGAGGGCACGCCGCCGTGGCTGCTCGGCCTGCTGCTCGGCCTGCTGACGACCGCGTTCTCGCTGGTGATCAGCCATGTCGGCGCGACCATCGTGATGGTGCCGCTGGCGATCAACCTGGCGCTCGCCGCCGGCGGCAATCCCACCGCGTTCGCGCTGATCGTCGCGCTGTCGGCGTCGAACAACTTCATGACCGCCTCCAACCCGGTGATCGCGATGATCACCGGCCCCGCCGGCTACACCACGCAGACCTTGTGGCGCGTCGGCGCCCCGCTGTCGCTGCTGTACCTGCTGGTGGCGGTGGCGATGGTCAATCTGCTGTTCTGACGCGGGTCGGGAATCGGGAATCGGGAATCGGGAATCGGGAATCGGGAGTCGGGACTCGGGAATCGGGAATTGGGAATTGGGAATTGGGAATTGGGGATCGCGCTTCCGGGGGTATCTCGCTGCGCTGACGCCCGCTCGGCCTGAGCCTGTCGAAGGGCGTGGCTGGTGATCCGGAAGGAATGTCGGGCGGCCCGTGGTTCGACAGGCTCACCACGCGCGAGGGTGGGCAGCGGGTTCGGGCCGCGGATCCCGCCTCCCCTAACCCCCCATCCCGAATCCGTCCCTCACCAGCCACACCGCACCATCGCGCACCTCGACCGGCACCGCGCGCAGGGCTTGGCCGCGGCAGGGGCCGGCGACGCACTCGCCGGTGGGAAGCTCGAACGCGGCGCCGTGGGCGGCGCAGACCAGGTGACCGTCGCGGCTGCGCAGGAAACGGCCGGGCGCCCAGTCGAGGCGGCGCCCGGCGTGCGGGCAGACGTTGAACCACGCGCGCACGCGGTCGCCGTCGCGATACAGGATCAGCGACTCGGCATCGCCGTCCACCACCGCCTCGACCTCGGCGAAGCCGTCCTCGCCGAAACGGTCCAGCGTCGCCAACGGCGCGCCGTCCGCGTTTAACGAAGTTCTCACACCCTCGGTCATGCGTGGTCCGATACTCACCTGCCCGGCGATGCCGCCGCATTGTGTCAGACGTACGACATGGCCGCCCACGCGTTCCGCTTCGACAGCCTCCGCTTCCGTCACGGCTTCACGCCGCGCAAGCCGCGCAATCCGCTGCTGCGCTTCGCGGTCGGGCTGGTGGGGGTGGGCGTGCTGGCGCTGCTGGTGATGTTCAGCGTGGTGCTGGGTGCGGCGATGATCGGCGCCGGTCTCGGCTACCGGCTGTGGCGCCAGCGGCGCACGCGGACGGAGCGCGTCCGCGACGCGCGCGTGGTCGAGGCCGAATACCGCATCGTGGGCGCTCCGGCGCTCGACCGCCGGCGCTGACATGGCGGACGTGATCGAGGCCACGCCGACGCCCCGGGTGCCGGTGCGCGGCGGAGGCACGTTCCCCGTGCGCCGCATCTACTGCGTCGGCCGCAATTTCGCCGAACACGCGCGCGAGATGGGCGCCACCGCGCCCGCCTCGCCCGCCGAACGCGGCACGCCGGTGTTCTTCTGCAAGCCCGCCGACGCGGTGGTCACCGACGGCGCCGTGCCCTACCCGCGCGGCACGCGCGAGCTGCATCACGAGATCGAACTGGTGGTCGCGCTCGGCCGCGACGCGCCGAGCGGCGTGCTGGCGGTCGAGAACGCGCCGTCGCTGGTCTTCGGCTATGCGCTCGGACTGGATCTGACGCGCCGCGATCTGCAGTCGGCGGCGAAGGCGAAGGGCCTGCCGTGGGACACCGGCAAGGCGTTCGATCATTCCGCGCCGATCAGCGAGATCGTGCCGGCCGCGCAGGTGACCGGCCTGGAATCGCGCGCCCTGCTGCTGCAGGTCAACGGGCAGACGCGGCAGCACGGCGAACTGCGCGATCTGATCTGGAGCGTGCCGGAAATCCTGCACGAGCTGTCGAAGCTGTTCGCGTTGCGCGCCGGCGATCTGGTGTTCATGGGCACGCCGGCGGGCGTCGGTCCGCTGCAGCCGGGCGACCGCTTCGAGGCCTTCCTCGACGGCATCGTCGCGCTGCGCGGGCGCATCCTGGACGCCTGAGCGCAGGCGCGCACCCATGAAGCTGCTCGACGAGTTCAAGGCCTTCATCGCCCGCGGCAACGTCGTCGATCTGGCGGTCGGCGTGGTGATCGGCGCCGCCTTCGGACGGATCGTCAGCAGTCTGGTCGATGGCCTGATCATGCCGACGATCGCCGTGCTCGGCGGCGGGGTCCGCGTCGAGGACTGGAAGGTGGTGCTCAGGCCGGCACGACTCGACGCGGCCGGCAGGGAAGTCGCCGCCGAAGTCGCGCTGCGCTACGGCGCGGTGCTGCAGTCGGCGATCGACTTCGTGCTGATCGCCGCGGTGATCTTCCTGTTCCTGCGCGCCTACAACCGCCTGCGCCAGCCGGCTGCGGCGGAGCCGCCGAAACCCGCCGAGGACATCGTGCTGCTGCGCGAGATCCGCGATCTGCTCAGGGCGCAACGCGAGCCGCAAAAGCCCTGAGCGGCTGCGGACGAAAACCCGCGCGGCGACCATGACTTGCGTCATGCCCGGCGCGCGCGCGCCGTTGCTACCCTGCCCGCTTTCCACCGAGGGGGTTCGCGGATGCGCGCAACGTTGTGGGCGGCCGTCACGGCCGCGTGCCTGTTCACCGCTTCCGCCCTCGCCGCGTCGCGCGAGACGCGCATTCCCGACGGCGCGATGGCGACCGCGGCCACGTTGCGCGAACGCGCCCTGCAGAGCGATCTGGCCTGGCGCATCACCGAGTCGTTGACCACCGAGGTCGGTCCGCGCCTGGCCGGCAGCGAGGCCGACGCGCGGGCGGTGGCGTGGGCGGAGGCGAAGTTCCGCGAGCTGGGCTTCGACCGCGTGTGGAAGGAGCCGGTGACGTTCCCGAAGTGGGAACGCCGCAGCGAGCGCGCCGAAGTGCTCGGCAGCGCCGCGCAGCCGCTGGCGATCGCGGCCCTCGGCGGCAGTCCCGGCGGCACGGTGGAAGCGGAGATCGTGCGCTTTGCCGACCTCGCTTCGCTGGAGGCGGCGCCGGACGGTTCGCTGGCCGGCCGGATCGCGTTCGTCGACTACCGCATGGCCCGCGCGAAGGACGGCGCCGGCTACGGCCAGGGCTCGCGCCTGCGCAGCCGCGGCCCGTCGGCGGCGATCCGCAAGGGCGCGGCGGGCTTCCTGATGCGCTCGGCCGGCACCGATTCGCACCGCTTTCCGCACACCGGCATCACCCGCTTCGACGAGGGGCTGACCCCGATCCCGTCGGCCGCGCTGGCCGCGCCGGACGCCGACCAGCTCGCGCGCCTGCTCGCGCGCGGACCGGTCCGCGTGCGGATGGCGCTGGACTGCGGCTGGACCGGCCAGGCGACCTCTTACAACGTGATCGGCGAGATCCGCGGACGCAGCCGGCCGGACGAGGTGGTGCTGATCGGCGGCCATCTCGATTCGTGGGACCAGGGCACCGGCGCGATCGACGACGCCGCCGGCGTCGCCATCACCATGGCCGCCGGCAAGCTGATCGGCGAGATGAGCCGGCGCGAGCGCCCGGCGCGCAGCATCCGCGTGGTCGCCTTCGCCAACGAGGAGCAGGGCCTGTGGGGCGGCAAGGCCTACGCCGCCGCGCACGAGCAGGCGCTGACGCGGCACCAGATCGCCGCCGAGAGCGACTTCGGCGCCGGCCGCGTGTACGCCTTCTCGACCTCGGCGCCCGAGCATGCGAAAGCGGCGGAGAAGCGCATCGCCGAGGCGCTCGCGCCGCTGGGCATCGCGCATGCGCCCGGCACCGGCGGGCCGGGTCCGGACATCAGCCCGTTCGCCGAGAAGGGGCTGGCGTGGGCGCGGCTGGCGCAGGACGGCACCGACTACTTCGATTACCACCACACCGCCGACGACACGCTCGACAAGATCGACCCCCGGGCGCTGGCGCAGAACTTGGCGGCGTATGCGGTGTTCGCGTATCTGGCGGCGTCGGCGGAGGGGGACTTCGGCAGCGCGCCGAAGCTGGCCTCCGATGAGGCGGGCGCGAAGTAGCCGGTCCAAGCGGCAGCGGCTCCAGAACAGGGCTACCGACGTCGCCGACGCGAGCGCGCCTTTCTCCCTCCCCTTCAAGGGGAGGGCCGGGGTGGAGGTGGTGTTCGTTCCGTAGCCCGCTCCAACACCATCCCCTCCCAAACCCTCCCCTTGAAGGGGAGGGCTTCCGGTAGTCGGCCTTTCGCACCCGGGTGCGGGCTTCGCCCTTGCCCGGGCTACCGACGACCGGGGTCGCCGGCGCGGCGCGTCTTTCTCCCTCCCCTTCAAGGGAGGGCCGGGGTGGGGATGGTGTTCGTTCCGTAGCCCGCTCCAACACCATCCCCTCCCAAACCCTCCCCTTGAAGGGGAGGGCTTCCGGTAGCCGGCCTTTCACACCCGGGTGCGGGCTTCGCCCTTCCCGGGCTACCGGCTTCGCGCCCACTGCGCGAGTAGCACGGCCGTAGCGGCGGCCACGTTGAGGCTTTCCACCGCGCCGGTGCCGGGGATCGACAGGCGCAGGTCGCAGGCGGCGGCGAAGTCGCGGTCCATGCCCTCGCCCTCCGCGCCGAGCACGTAGACCAGCCGCTCCGGCAGCGGCGTGCGGAACAGGTCGGCGCCGCCTTCCACCACGGTCGCCGCCAGCGCGAAGCCCGCCCCGCGCAGTTGGGCGAGGGCGTTGTCGCTGCGTCCCAGGCGCACCAGCGGCACCGCTTCGGCGCCGCCCTCGGCCACTCGCGCGGCGGCGCCGGACAGCGCCAGGGTCGAATGCTTCGGCAGCAGCACGGCGGCGACGCCGAAGTGCGCCGCCGAGCGCAGGATGGCGCCGAAGTTGTGCGGATTGCCCACGCCGTCCAGCCACAGCGCCAGCGACGGGCCTTCCGGCAGATCGCGCAACCACGCCGAAAGCGGCTGCGGCTCCTCGCGCAGCACGTCGGCGACGACGCCTTCGTGGTGCGCGCTGGCGGCGAGCCGCTGCAGATCCTGCTCCTCGACCACGCGATAACCGACGCGGTGCGCGACGCACCACTTCAGCAGCGGCTGCAGCGCGGGAATGCGCGCCTCGGTCAGATAGAGCTTGCGGATCGCCTCGGGACGGCGGGCGAACACCGCACGCACGGCGTTGAGGCCGTACAGCCGCAGCTCGCGCGCCTCGCCCGCCGGCGCGCGGGATTCGCGCGGCGCCGGCTCCGGCCGACTGCGCGAAGGCGGCACGGACCCCGGCGGTCTAGAGCGTCTCATCGAGCGACCTCCGCGTCCGCGCGTACAGCAGCGCATCGAGCAGCTCGCCGCGCTTGACGATCGCGCAGCGCATGCGGCCCTCGAACGCGAACCCGGCCTTCTCCAGCACCCGCGCCGAGGCCGGATTGTTGGCGTACACCTTCGCCCATACGCGGTACAGCGCCAGCGTCCGCATCGCCCACGGCACCAAGGCGCCGAGCACGCGCGTCATGTGTCCCTGCCCCCAATGCGCGCGGCCCAGCCAGTAGCCGATCTCGGCGCTGTGGCGCTCGACGTCCTGCCCGGGATGCAGGCCGACGCCGCCGCAGGCCTCGCCGTCGATCTCGATCGCGAACGCCGGTTCGCGCGGATCGAGCACCTGGCCGCCGAGGAAGCGTTCGGCGTCCTGCGCGGTGTACGGGTACGGGAAGCGGTCGCGCAGTCCGAGCGACACCTGCGGATCGTCGGCATGACGCAGCAGCGCCGCGCGGTCGTCCGCGCGCCACGGACGCAGCCGCGTGCGCGCATCGACCGCGATGGGGTGAGCGAAGGGCGCGTCAGGCATGGCCGCCCGCCTGCGGCGTGGTCGTCTCCAGCCGCTCCAGCTCGTGCGCCAGCGCCTGCGGCGAGCGGGTGTAGCGCGCCAGCAGCACGTAGAACGCCGGCACCACGAACAGCGACAGCAGGGTCGAGAACGCCACGCCGAAGATCACCACGATGCCGATCGCCGCCCGGCTGGCCGAACCCGGCCCGCCGGCGAGCACCAGCGGCACAGCGCCGGCGATGGTGGCGACCGAGGTCATCAGGATCGGCCGCAGGCGCACCGCCGAGGCCTCGACGATCGCCTGATGGATGCTGCGGCCCTCGTCGCGGAGCTGATTGGCGAACTCGACGATCAGGATGCCGTTCTTCGCCGCCAGGCCGACCAGCATCACGATGCCGATCTGGCTGAACAGGTTGAGCGAACCGCCGGTGACGGCCAGACCGATCAGCGCGCCGAGCACGCCCAGCGGCACCGTCAGCATGATCACGAACGGGTGGATGAAGCTCTCGAACTGCGCGGCGAGCACCAGATAGACGATCAGCAGCGCCAGCGCGAACGTCAGCAGCACCGTGCCGCCGGCCTTGAGGTATTCGCGCGAATCGCCCTTCCAGTCGATCTGGGCGTGCTCCGGCAGCTCCTCGCGCACGACCTGGCGCGCCCACTCGATCGCCTCGCCCATGCTGTAGCCCGGCGCCAGGCCGGCGCTGATGGTGATCGCGCGCAGGCGATTGAAGCGGTTGAGGCTGCCGGGCTCGGCCAGCTCGTGCAGCGTGACCAGATTCGACAGCGGCACCAGTTCGCCGCCGGCGGCGCGCAACTGGATCGCGCCGAGATCGGCCGGCGTCATCCGCGTCTCGCGGCCGGCCTGCAGGATCACGTCGTACTCCTCGCCGTTCTGCACGAACGTGGTCACCCGTCGCGAGCCCATCAGCGTCTCCAGCGCGCGACCGATGTCGGCCACCGCGATGCCGAGATCGGCCGCGCGCTGGCGGTCGATCTGCACGCGCATCTGCGGACGGGTCTCCTTGTAATCGGAATCGACCGAGAACAGCCTCGGGTTGCGCTCCATGCGCGCCAGCAGACGGTCGCGCCACTGCGCGAGCTCGGCGTATTCCGGACCGCCGAGCACGATCTGCAGCGGCTGCCCGCGGCTGCGCACGAGGCCCGTGCGCACCTGCGGATTGGCGCGCACGCCGGGCAGCGCGCCGAGTTCGCGGCGCAGCGAGGTGACGACCTCGTCCGTGCTCACGTCGCGCTCGCTCCACTCGCGCAGGAACACGATCGCCTGGCCGGTGTGCATCTCCTCGCTGGCGCCGAAGCCGCCGGGCACGCGGGTGTTGACGCGCTGGATCGGGCCGTTCTCGCCCACGTGTCTGAGCAGGATGTTCTCGACCTGATGGATCTGGCCGACCGTGTAATCGAAACCCGCGCCTTCCGGTCCCACGATCGAGACGAAGAACGCGCCGCGGTCCTCGGTCGGCGCCAGTTCGCTCGGCACCAGGCGGAACAGCAGCGCGCTCGCCGCCAGCGCGGCCAGCATCAGCGCGCCGAACAGCCACGGGCGCTCCACGCTGCGATCCAGCCAGCGCCGATAGCGCGCGGTGAACGCGTCCAGGCGCGCGTTGACCCAGCGCGCCACGCGGTTGCTCTTCTGCTCGGCGTGCGGCCGCACCAGTTTGGAGGACATCATCGGCGTGAGCGAGAGCGCGACGAACGCCGAGATCGCCACCGCGCCGGCCAGCGCCACGGCCAGTTCGCGGAACAGCCGCCCGGTGTTGCCCTCCATGAAGCCGACCGGCAGAAACACCGCCACCAGCACCGCGGTGGTGGCGATCACCGCGAACGCCACCTGGCGCGTGCCGCGCGCGGCGGCCACCAGCGGCGGCTCGCCGAGGTCGGCGCGGCGCTGGATGTTCTCCAGCACCACGATCGCATCGTCCACCACCAGGCCGATGCACAGCACCAGCGCCAGCAGCGTCAGCAGATTGATCGAGAAGCCGAACAGCAGCAGCGGGATGAACGCCGCCACCAGGCACACCGGCACGGTCACCGCCGGGATCAGCGCGGCGCGGAAGCTGCCGAGGAACAGCCAGATCACGATCAGCACGAGCACGATCGCCTCGAACAGCGTCGCATAGACGCGCTCGACCGCGTTCTCGATGAACACGGTGGTGTCGAAGGCGACGAAGATGTTGGTGCCCTTCGGCAGCGTCTCGCGGATACGTTCGGCCTCCTCGCGCACGGCGCGTGCGACGTCGAGACTGTTGGCGGTCGAGGTCTTGACGATGCCGAGGCCGATGTTGGGCTCGCCGTTGCTGCGGAAGTACGCGCGCCGCTCGGCGGAGGCGAGCTCCACGCGCGCCACGTCGCCCAGCCGGATCACGTAGCCGTCGGCGCCCTTGCCGATCGGCATCTGCGCGAAGTCCTCCGGTGTCTCGTAGCCGCGCGCCACGCGCAGGGTGAAGTCGCGCGCGTCGGATTCCAGCCGCCCCGCCGGCAGTTCGACGTTCTGCGCGCGCAGCGCGCTCTCGACCTCGTTGACGGTCAGCCCGCGCGCGGCCAGCGCGTCGCGGTCGAGCCAGATGCGCATCGCATAGCGCTGCTGGCCTCCGACGCGCACCTGCGCCACGCCGTCGATCGCGGACAGCCGGTCGACCACGTAGCGTTCGGCGTAGTCGGTGAGCTGCAGCGTGTCCATCGCGGTCGAGCTCATGTTGAGCCAGAGGATCACCTCGGCGTCGCTCTCGACCTTCTCCACCTGCGGCGGATCGGCCTCTTCCGGCATCCGGTTGGCCACGCGGCTGACGGCGTCGCGCACGTCGTTCGCGGCGGCCTCGATCTCGCGGTGGGGCGTGAACTCGATGGTGATCGACGCGCGTCCGTTGACGCTGCGCGACTCGATCGTCTCGATGCCCTCGATGCCGGCGAGCGCGTCCTCCAGGATCTGGGTCACGCGCGTTTCCACCACGCCCGCGGAGGCGCCGGGGTAGGTGACGTCCACCGAGACCACCGGCGGATCGATCGCCGGCAGCTCGCGCAGCGTCAGGCGGGTGAACGCCATGAAGCCGAGCACGATGAGCAGCAGGCTCATCACGGTGGCGACCACCGGGCGGCGGATGGAGAGATCGGACAGCGTCATGGCCTCAGCTCCGTGCGGCGCCGGCCGCGGGCGCCTTCGCCTCGACGATGCGGGCGCCGTCGCGCAGCTTGCCGGTGCCGTCGACCACGATGCGGTCGCCCGCCTTCAGGCCCGACACGATCTCGGCCCGCCCGTCGCGACGGGCGCCCACCTTCACGCCGACCCGCTCCACGCTGCCGTCGGGGCGCGCGCGGTAGACGAACGTGTCGGTGCCGACCTGCACCAGCGCGATCTCCGGCGCCACCAGCGCGCGTCGCTCGGGCAGCAGCAGGGTGACTTCCAGCAGCATGCCGCTGCGCAGCGCGCGGTCGGGGTTGTCGAACTCGCCGCGCACGACGATCGAACGCGTGGCCGGATCCACCCGCGCGTCGACCACGCTCACGCGGCCTTCGAACTCGCGCCCCGGATACACCGCGCCGCGCGCCACCAGGCGCTGGCCCACGGCGACGCTGGCCAGCGCGGTCTCGGGCACGGGGAAGTCGGCGTACACGCGGTCGATGGCGTCGAGCGTGGCGATCGCCGTGCCCGGCGTCACCAGCGCGCCGGGGCTGACCTGGCGGATGCCGAGCACGCCGGCGAACGGCGCGCGGATCACGCGATCGCCGATCGCCGCGCGCACCTCGGCCACCCGCGCGCGGGCGGCGTCGCGCGCGGCGCGCTGGGTGTCCAGTTGCGAGCGGGCCACCAGTTGCCCGCGCGCCAGCTCGCTCAGCCGGCGATACTGCTGCTCGGCCTCGGCGGCGGCCGCTTCCGCCTCGGCGAGCTGCGCGCGCTGCGCCTGACCGCTCAGCGTCACCAGCGGCGCGCCGGCGCGCACGTAGTCGCCGCTGTCGAAGTGCACCTGCTGCACCGTCTCGCTGACCTTGGCGGTCACGGTCACCGACTCGCGCGCCTTCACCGTGCCCAGCGCGACCAGGGTGTCGGTCCAGGGCTGCGGCTGCAGCGTCCGCAGGGTGACCGGGATCGGGCGCTCGCCTTCGCGCGCCTGCCCGCTGCCCTCGCGCTGGCAGGCGGCGGCGACGATCAGAAACGCGCACGACAGGAAAAGACGCGTGAGGACTCGCATGCGGCTCCACAGAAGAGGGGTGGGTGCTGGACCTTCGGATCCTTCCGAGGGGCGGGCCCGGGGATGATAGCCAGCGGGGGCGACGGCACCGTGGCTGCGGGCGGCCGGCACGACCATAGAACCGGCCGGTATGACGCCCCAACCGATGGTCATCCGCCCGGCCTCGACGCGACCAGTGCCATGTTGCACGGTATGCCGCTCCCCCACGCGCCGACGCAGGCCCCGCCATGATCCACGACAGCATCCTCGATACCATCGGCCGCACCCCGATCGTGCGCCTGCATCGCATCGCGCCAGATCACGTCACGCTTTACGCCAAGGTCGAAGCGTTCAACCCCGGCGGCTCGGTCAAGGACCGCCTGGCGCTGGCGATCGTGCTCGATGCCGAGGCGCAAGGCCTGCTGAAACCCGGCGACACCGTGGTCGAAGCGACCTCGGGCAACACCGGCGTGGCGCTGGCGATGGTGTGCGCGGCGCGCGGCTACCGCTTCGTGGCGGTGATGAGCGAGACCTTCTCGATCGAGCGCCGCAAGCTGATGCGCGCCTACGGCGCGAAGGTGATCCTCACCCCGGCGGCGGAACGCGGCAGCGGCATGGTGCGCAAGGCGGAGGAACTGGCGAGGAAGCACGGCTGGTTCCTGGCGCGCCAGTTCGTCAATCCCGCCAATCCGGCGTTCCATCGCAGCACCACCGCGGCGGAGATCCTGCAGGACTTCGCCGGCCGCCGGCTCGATCACTTCGTCACCGGCTGGGGCACCGGCGGCACCCTGACCGGCGTCGGCGAGATGCTCCGGCTGGCGCGTCCGGAGGTGCGGATCACCGCCTCCGAGCCCGCGGGCGCCGCGCTGCTGTCCGGCAGCGAATGGCAGCCGCACAAGATCCAGGGTTGGACGCCGGACTTCGTTCCCGAGGTGCTCAACCGCGACGTCGCCGACGAGGTGGTGCCGGTCGACGACGTGCTGGCGCGCGACACCGCGCGCCGGCTGGCGCAGGAGGAAGGCCTGTTCGTCGGCATTTCGGCCGGCGCCACGGTGGCAGCGGCGCTCGACGTCGCGCGTCGCGCGCGGCCGGGCGCGGTGATCCTGGCCATGCTGCCGGACACCGGCGAGCGCTACCTGAGCACCTTCCTGTTCGAAGGCGTCGGCGAAGGCTCGGACGACGAATGGCTGCAGCAGGTGGAGGCCGGGCTGCCCTGACCGGCGCGCGCGCCGAAGCGCGGCAATCCGCGACCGCGGTCACGATGCTATCGTGCGGCCTCCCCGTCGCGAGGAGGCCGCATGATCACCCGGGAACAGCTCGTCGACCTGTTCGACAGCATCGGCGAGAACACCGACTGGGATCTCGCCGGCCCGATGCGCTGGGGCTATTACTTCACCGATCCGGACCGCCAGCGGCTCGAGCGCGTGGCGCCGCTGCTGGAGGCCGACGGCTACCGTGTCGTCGCCCTGTTCCCGGCGGAGCCGGAGACGCCCGACGGCGCCGAGAGCTGGTGGCTGCACGTGGAGCGCGACGAGCGCCACAGCGTCGACTCGCTCGACGCGCGCAACCGCGCGCTGCACCGCTTCGCCGAGACGCACGGGCTGGAGGCCTACGACGGCATGGACGTGGGGCCGGTCGAACCGGCGACGCATCCGGACTGACGCGCGTATGCGGCTGGAGACCTTGCACGCGGACATCACCACCCTCGCGGTGGATGCGCTGGTCAACGCGGCCAACGAAACCCTGCTGGGCGGCGCCGGCGTCGACGGCGCCATCCACCGCGCCGCCGGCCCCGGCCTGCTGGCCGAATGCCGTCGCATCCCCGAAGTCGCCCCCGGCGTGCGCTGTCCCACCGGCGAGGCGCGCATCACCGGCGGCCACCGCCTGCTCGCGCGGCACGTGATCCACACCGTCGGCCCGGTCTGGCGCGGCGGCGGCCACGACGAGGACGCGTTGCTGGCGCGCTGCTACCAGGCCTGCCTGGCGCTCGCCGAGGACCACGGCCTGCGCTCGATCGCGTTTCCGGCGATCAGCTGCGGGGCCTATGGCTTTCCTCCGCAGCGGGCGGTGCCGCTGGCGGTGGACAGCGTGCGCCGCTGGAACGCGCGTAGGCTCGACCGCGTCATCTTCTGCGCGTTCGACGCGCACATGCTGCGCCTGTACCGCGAGGCGCTCGGATGCGGATGAGCCGCCCGGTCCGCAACCTGCTGCTCGCCAACGGCGCCACGCTCGCCGCCGCGCTGCTGCTGGAGTGGGACGCGGGCTGGCTGCTGTGGCCGTACTGGATCCAGAGCGTGGTGATCGGCTGGTACGCGCGCAGGCGGATGCTCGCGCTGGTGCGCTTCAGCACCGAAGGCTTCACCTCCAACGGCCGCCGCGTGCCCGAGGACGAGAGCGGCAAGCGCTCCACGGCGAACTTCTTCGCCCTGCATTACGGGTTCTTCCACGTCGGCTATCTGGTGTTCCTGTTCGACCGCCACCCGGTAGGCGAATGGCGCGATGCCGCCGTCCTGCTCGCCTGCGGCGTGTCGTTCGTGCTGTCGCAGCGCGCGACCTATGCCGCGCAGCACGCGTCCGACCACAAGGGCCGCCCCAACCTCGGCGCGCTGATGTTCACGCCCTACCTGCGCGTGGTGCCGATGCACCTGGCGATCCTGCTCGGCGCGCAGAGCACCGGGCCGTGGATGCTGCTGGTGTTCACCCTGCTCAAGACCGCTTCGGACGTGCTGCTCGACATCGTCGACCGCCGCATCGCCGAACGCTCCGCCCTGCGCGCGGCCGCGGGCGGGGCCCGGTAGCCCGGCTAAGCGCAGCGCAGCCGGGGCCCGCTGGCCGTCCGCGGAGCCCGGTGCGTGCAGGACACCGACGCGGGCGCTTCCCCTCCCCTTCCCCCCTCCCCTTCAAGGGGAGGGCCGGGGTGGGGATGGGGTTCGCTGCGCAGCCTCGCTCCAACACCACCCCTCCCAAACCCTCCCCTTGAAGGGGAGGGCTTCCACTTGCGAGGTCGCGTGGCCTCCAAAAGAAAACGCCGGCGCGAGGCCGGCGTTTCCGAGCGACGCGTCGCGGCGATCAGGCCGCCTTCTTCCACTGCCCCAGCGCGGCCAGGCCGTTGTCGCGGGCGCGGGCGTAGACGGTCTCCTGCGCCTTGGCCCAGTTGCCCTGCATGTCCTGCGCCCACAGCTTGAGCGCGGCCTGCTGCATCGCGCGACCGTAGGAGAACGACAGCGGCCACGGATTCGGCCCCATCTGGTTCATCGCGTTGAGGTGCGCGGTGGCCTCCTCGTCGCTTTGGCCGCCGGACAGGAACACGATGCCCGGCAGGATCGCCGGCACCGACGACTTCAGGCACATCAGCGTGCTCTCGGCGACTTCCTCCACCGACGCCTTTTCCGTGCAGTCCTTGCCCGGCAGCACCATCGACGCCTTCAGGATCGTGCCTTCCAGCATCACGTTGTGCTGGTACAGCGAGTCGAACAGCGAGCGCAGCGTGACCTCGGTGACCTCGTAGCAGGTCTCGATGTCGTGGTCGCCGTCCATCAGCACTTCCGGCTCCACCATCGGCACCAGGCCCTGCTCCTGGCACAGCGCGGCATAGCGCGCCAGCGCGTGGCAGTTGGCCTCGATGCAGGTGCCCGACGGCATGTCCTCGCCGATGTGGATCACCGCGCGCCACTTGGCGAAGCGGGCGCCGAGTTGGGCGTACTCCTTCAGCCGGTCGCGCAGGCCGTCGAGGCCCTCGGTGACGACCTCGCCCGGGAAGCCGGCCAGCGGATGCGGGCCCTTGTCGACCTTGATGCCCGGGATGATGCCGTTGTCCATCATCACCTTGGTGAAGGGCACGCCGCCGCGGGTCGACTGGCGGATGGTCTCGTCGAACAGGATCGCGCCGGAGATGTACTCGCCGAGCTTCGGCGTGGTGAGCAGCAGCTCGCGGTAGGCGCGGCGGTTCTCCTCGGTGTTCTCCACGTTCACCGCGGCGAAGCGCTTGGCGATGGTGCTGGTGGACTCGTCGATCGCGATGATGCCCTTGCCCGGCGCGACCATCGCGCGGGCGGTCTCGGCAAGCTGTTCGATGCTCATGGTGTCCTTCGGGAGCGGCTGGGAAAGCCCGGGATTATAGCCGCCGGGCCCGTGTAGACGTATTCAATCCCCGAAAATCAGGCACTTGCGCATGGCATCCTGCCCCACCCGGTCGCAGAGCAGCTTCAGCCGCGACGAGACGGCCGTTGAGGTCAGGGTCGCGGCTGAAGCCGCTGCTATAACGGGCTACAGCTCGCCGAGGCCCTCGGCGCGGCCGTCGGGGCCGATCTGCAACAGACGCAGCGTATTGGTGGCGCCGTGGCGCTCCATGGTGTCGCCGCTGGTGAAGATCAGGCGGTCGCCTTCCTCGAGGAAGCCCATGTCGAACAGCCGTTTGGCGGCGCTGCGGGCCGCCGCGCTGGCGGCAAGGCCGCGGCTGTCGAAGTCGATCGGGTAGACGTCGCGCATCAGCGCCATCTTGCGGCGCGCGCCGTCGTGGCGGGAGAACGCATAGATCGGCGCGTGCGAACGGAAGCGCGACAGGAAGCGCGCGGTGCCGCCGGATTCGGTCAGCGCGACGATCGCGCGCACGCCGATGTGCTCGGTCAGGAACATCGCCGCCATCGCGATCGCCTGGTCGGCGCGCTGCAGGTTGCGCGGCGCGGCCTCGAAGTCGGTGTCGTGGTCGAACTGGCGCTCGGCGCCCAGGCAGATGCGCGCCATCGCCTCCACCGCGCGGATCGGATAGCGGCCGGCGGCGGTTTCCTGCGACAGCATGACCGCGTCGGTGCCATCGATCACCGCGTTGGCGACGTCGAGCACCTCGGCGCGGGTCGGAATCGGATTGTCGACCATCGACTGCAGCATCTGCGTGGCGGTGATGACGACACGGTTGCAGCCGACCGCCTCGCGGATGATCTTCTTCTGCAGGCCGGGCAACTCGGCATCGCCGATCTCCACGCCGAGGTCGCCGCGCGCGACCATCACCACGTCGCTGGCGTCGATGATCTCGGCCAGGTTCTCGATGGCTTCGGCGCGTTCGATCTTGGCGACCAGCGCGGCGTCGCTGCCGGCCGCCTGCGCGATCGCGCGCGCTTCCTCCATGTCGGCGCGGTTGCGGCAGAACGAGACGGCGATGAAGTCCACGCCGATGCGCGCGGCCACGCCGATCAGTTCGCGATCCTTGTCGGTCAGCGCGCCGAGCGACAGCCCGCCGCCGAGCTTGTTGAGACCCTTGCGGTCGGACAGCGGACCGTCGTTCATCACCTCGGTGACGATGCGCTCGCCTTCCACGGCCTGCACGCGAAGCTGCACCAGGCCGTCGTCGAGCAGCAGCACGTCGCCGGGGACGACATCGTTCACCAGACCGAGGTAGCTCACGCCGACCGCGGTCTCGTCGCCCGGCGGCGCGTCCGCGCGCGCGATCAGCTCGAAGCGCTGTCCCGCGCTCAACTGCACGCGGCCCTGGGCGAAGCGCTCGATGCGGATCTTCGGCCCCGGCAGGTCGGCGAGGATGCCGACCTCCACGCCCACCCGCTTGGCCGCCTCGCGCACCGCATGCGCGCGCGCGATCTGGCTGGACGGATCGCCGTGCGAGAAGTTCAGCCGCACCACATCCACCCCGGCGCGCAGCAGCGCGTCGAGCACGCCCGGGGGATCGGTCGCGGGACCGAGGGTGGCGAGGATCTTGGTGCGGCGGCGGCGTTCTGTCATGGGCAGTGGAGCGTTCGACCTGCCGGAACGCTAGCACACGCCTCGCGCGGCGGTATCGCCGCGCTTGCGGGACGCGGGTGAATACGAATCCAGGGCGGCTGGGAGCAGGGAAACAGCGAGCGATCTCATGCGTCAGCGACGACACGTCGCAGGGCCGTGGTCCCACGCGCGCCCGACCAATGCGGCCGCGCCTGCGGCGCGTTCCCCTCACCCCAACCCTCTCCCCCGACGAGTCGGGGGAGAGGGAGACAAGCCGTGCCCTGGCGTCGCCACGCAGAGATGCCCCTCTCCCGCGAGCGGGAGAGGGGTTGGGGTGGGGGCGCGCCGCAGGCGCGCAGGTCGGCTCAGCCCGCGCGCGCCTTCAGCGCGGCCACCGCCGGCAGTTCCTTGCCTTCGAGGAACTCGAGGAACGCGCCGCCGCCGGTGGAGATGTAGCTCACCTGTCCCGCGATGCCGTACTTGTCCACCGCGGCGAGCGTGTCTCCGCCGCCGGCGATCGAGAACGCGTCCGATCCGGCGATGGCGCGCGCGATCGCCTCGGTGCCCTTGCCGAACGCATCGAACTCGAACACCCCGACCGGTCCGTTCCACACCACGGTGCCGGCGTCGCGCACCAGCTCGGCGTAGCGGGCGGCGGTCTGCGGGCCGATGTCGAGGATCATGTCCTCGCCGCCGACCTCCTCCACCGGCTTCACCATCGCCGGCGCGTCGGCCTTGAACTCGGGCGCGACCACCACGTCGGTCGGCAGCGGAATCTCCGCGCCGTTCTCGCGCGCATGCGCCATGATGCTGCGCGCGGTGTCGATCAGATCGCTCTCGATCAGCGAGCGCCCGACCGGGTGGCCGGCCGCGGCGATGAAGGTGTTGGCGATGCCGCCGCCGACGATCAACTGGTCGACGCGGTCGACGAGATTGGTCAGCAGTTCCAGCTTGGTGCTGACCTTGGAGCCGGCGACGATCGCCAGCAACGGACGCGCCGGGTTGTCGAGCGCCTTCGCCAGCGCGTCGAGCTCGGCCATCAGCAGCGGGCCGCCGCAGGCCACCCTGGCGTGGCGGATGACGCCGTGGGTCGAGGCCTGCGCGCGGTGCGCGGTGCCGAACGCGTCCATGACGAACACGTCGCACAGCGCGGCGTACTTCTTCGCGAGCTGCTCGTCGTCCTTGCCCTCGCCGACGTTCATGCGGCAGTTCTCCAGCAGCACGAGCTGGCCCGGCTGCACGTCGACGCCGTCGACCCAGTCGCGCACCAGCGGCACCTCGCGGCCGAGCAGTTCCGACAGCCGCTTCGCCACCGGCGCCAGCGAGTCGGCCTCGCTCCACTGCCCTTCCTTCGGACGGCCGAGGTGCGAGGTGACCATCACCGCGGCGCCCTTCTCCAGCGCCAGCCTGAGGGTCGGCAGCGCGGCGGCGATGCGCTGCTCGGAGGTGATCCGGCCGTCCTCGATGGGCACGTTGAGATCCTCGCGGATCAGCACGCGCTTGCCCGTGAGGTCGAGATCGGTCATCCGCAGGATGGGCATGGGAAGGCTCCTGTGAGGGGTCGGCATGAAGGCGCAGGCCCCGTGCGCGACGGGGCCTGCGAGTGCGGTGCGGATTCTAGCGGCGGTCGCGCAGGGGCGCGTGCAGGCGGGCGCGGCGGCGTGCGGCCGCTCAGGCCGCGGACCCGGCGGCGCGCGGCCGGCGCAGCAGGCTCAGCGCGAAGCCGGCGACGAGCAGCGCGCCGAGCACCAGCACGCCCCACAGCAGCCAGGTCTTCCAGTCGCGCGGCGCTTCCAGCGCGGCATCGCCGGCCAGCATCTGCGGCGGGCCGAGGTAGGCCGGCGCGGGCTGCCAGTCCTCGCCGCGCTGACGCCGCACCGCGGCCACCAGTTCGCCCAGCGGCGCCTCGGCGCGGCTCGCGCGCGCACTGCCGGCGGCGAGCGCATACGGCGGCCGGCCCTGGGCGACGAACACCACCACCTCGGGGCGGTATCCCAGCCGCAGGCGCGGCAGCGCGCCCGCGGCGCCGTCGGTGCCCAGACGCCAGTGGCGGTCGCGCACCACCGTGCCGAGCGCGCGCGCCTGCGAGCGGGTCGCGGGCGCCAGCCGCCAGGTCATCCCGTCGTAGATGCGGCCCTGCCAGGGCGCGCGCTCGTCGGCGCGGCTGTGCAGTTGCCAGCGCACGGCGTGGTTGCCGGGCAACGCCACGTCCACCGCGCGCACCGGGAACGGCCCCTCCAGGGTGTACGCGTAGGCCGTGCGTTCATCGATCCGCATCGGCGCGGCGGTCAGCTCGATCCACCGCATCGGCGTCTCGGGCGCGGTCGAGGCGAGTTCCGCCTCCACGCCGGTGATGCGGAACACCGCATCGCTCCGGTCGGGCGTCAGTCGCAGGTAGCGCGCGCGCTGGTAATGCGGCATCAGGCCGAACAGGTCGATGCGCCGCTGCAGCAGGCGCCGCCCTTCGCGCTGCAGATCGACCAGACGGCCGCGCGCGGCGATCGCCTGCCAGTGTTCGAGATCGTCGCTGGCCTCGATGCGGTAGCCGAGGTCCAGCGCCTCGACCGGTTCCCAGTGCAGCACCAGCGCGTTGACCGGCTCGCGCACGCGGCTGAGGTCGATCAGCAGCGCCGTGCGCGGCGCGTCGTCGGACATGCCCGGCGACATGCGCGCCTCGACCCGGCGCAGGCGGCCGTCGGCATCCGCTTCGCTCACCAGGCTCCACGCCCGGCCGTCGGCGGCCGGCGTGGACGGCAGCGCGAACCACGGCAGCGACAGCCGGGGCGTGGCGCGCGCGAGCGGCTGCTCGGGCGCGAACACCGCGGTCGGCACCGGATTGCCGTCGGCGTCGATCACCACGAGGTCCTTCAGCGCCGGCGAGCGCGCCTGCCGGTACACGGTGTCGTCGAGCGTGACCCGGTAGGCGCCGGCATCGTCGCGCGCCAGCGTCAGCGGCCACTGCCGCGCGTAGTCCTGCCGCGGCGCCGCGTGCGCGAGCAGCGGAAGCAGCAGGCAGACGATCCATCCCAGGCGTTTCATGCCGCAGGCTCCTTGGAGGAAGAACGCGGCGGTACCGGCGCCAGGTAGCCGACCGCCGTGCACAGCAGGCCATAGGCCAGGAACGAGACGATGCCGAGCAGGTTGCCCAGATGCTGGCGATCCAGCAGCACCAGCTTGGCCAGCACCACCGCCATCAGCAGCGCGCCGCCGAGCCAGACGTCGCGCGCGCCGCGCCGCGAACCGAGCACCCAGCCCGCCACGCCCAGCGCGCTCCACACCACGGTCAACGCGGTCTGCACGACGCCGGTGCGGAACATCGCCTCGTCCCACGGCACCGCGGCCCAGTGGTGGGCGGCGCGCAACGTCGCCGCGGTGACGAACGCAAGTCCGGCACCGGCGAGCAGCGCGCCGCGGCGCGCGCGCAGGTCCTGCGGCAGCGCGTGCGCCCAGCGCGCCAGCAGGCCGAGCAGGGCGATCTGCGCCAGATCGAGCGGATTGAGCAGCGGCGCGTAGGGCAGCGGCGCCGAGTCGCCCGGCAGGAACAGCGCGACGAACGCGGTGAGCGCGAAGCCCACGGCCAGAAGGCCGCGCACCGCGTCGCGCCAGGCCTCGAACCGCGCCCCGAACGGCACCGCGACGAGCATCGGGCGCCATTCCACCAGCGCGGCGAGCGCCAGCCACGGCAGCGCGCCGGCCGCGAACCGCCAGCCCTGACCCAGCGCGGCCTCACCCGCCAGCGCCTCCAGCGTCAGCGACAGCGCCAGCCCGAGCGCGGCGAGCCAGGCGACGTGCGCGAACGGCCGCGCGCCGCCATCCGACTCGTCGTCGGCGAACCGCGTATCGTCGGCGCCGCGCTGCCGCAGCGCCGTCAGCGCGCGCATTCCGCCCAGCGCATAGGCGAACCACGCCAGCGCGCCGAACGCGCCGCCGAGCGGATGCCCGTGCGTCCCGCGCTGCACCCAGGCCAGCAGCAGCGGCGCGGCCAGCATCGCCGCCAGCGTCCATGCCGGACCGCGGCCGCGCTCGCGCCGGAACGCCTCGCCGGCCAGCAGCGCGGTCAGCGCCGCGAACGCGAGCAGCGCGTCCGGTTGCGCGTCGTCGCCGGCGAACCGCATCACCTCGCGCGCGCCCGCCGCCAGCCACCACGCCAGGCCCCAGGCGTAGTACGCGCCGGCCGCACCCGCGGCGCCGGCGCGGTGGTAGGTCCACGCGCTGGCGAAGCCCGCCAGCGCCAGCAGCAGCGCGGCCATGAACGTGCCGTTGGCGACCGCGACCGTCTCGCGCGCGCCGCCGTCGAGCGCGAACGCGAACGCCACCGCCGCCGCCAGTTGCAGCAGGGCCCCGGACGCCTGCGGCAGCCGCCGCCCCTGACGCACGCCCAGCCACGCCAACCCGGCGCCTTCGAGCGCGAACACCGCGCCGGTCGCCTCGGCCGACAACGCCAGCGGCACCGCCAGCGTCGCGAAACCGACCGCCAGCACCGCGTACGGCAGCACGAACGGCGCCAGTCGCTCGCTGCGGCGCACCGCCGCGCCCAGCACCGCGTACAGCGCGGCCAGCCCCAGCGCGTTGAACGCCAGCGGCAGGCGCGCGCCGTCGAGCAGTCCCGCCTGCAGCGAGAACGCCACCAGCGGCGTGCCGAACAGCAGGCAGCCGTCGATCGCATCGCGCCGCCCCGGCGCGCGCAGCCGCGCGAACAGCAGCGGCAACGCGAGGTAGAGCGCGAAGAACAGCAGCAGGTACGGCTCGGTCGTGCCGAAATGCTCGGGGCGATAGCGCAGCACGCCCCACAGCGCGCCGATGCCGAACGTGAACGCGAAACCCAGCACGTTGAGCAGCCGCCATGCGCGGCGCCAGGCGATCGCGAAGATGCCGAGGTTGAGCACCGCGTAATAGCCGAACAACGCGACGTGGTTGCCTTCACCGGTGGAAAGCCACAGCGGCGCGAGGAACCCGGCCAGCAACCCGAACACCGCCAGCGCCCGCGCGTTCTGCACCACCGCCAGCACGCCGAGCGCGGCGACCAGCACCACGCTCAGCGCGAACGCCGCCTCCATCGGCAGCAGCCGGTACAGCCTGGCGGCGGCGAATACGGTCAGCAGCAGCACGCCGACCGCGCCGCCCTGCAGCGACAGTGCGAAGCTGCGCCGGCGCTCGCGCTGCCGCCACGCGAACACCAACCCGGCGAGCGCCGCCGACGCAACGCCGGCCAGGCGCAGCTCGATCGGCAACCGCAGCCAGCCCTGGTCGCTCGCGTACTTGAGCAGCGCCGCCACGCCCGCGAACAGCACCAGCATGCCGACCTTGACCGGCACGTTGCCCTCGGTGAGCCAGCGCCGCGCCGCGCGCAGCGCGAGCGTCGCCGGATCGGGCGCGGCGGGCCGCGGCGCGGGCCGTGGCGCGGGGGCGGGCCGAGGCGGCAGCGGC